>CANJMF010000010.1 GCA_947475895.1 Fidelibacterota bacterium | reverse complement strand
GCAGTCTTGCCCTGCGCCATCAGCACCTCGATCTGCCTTAACTTGGAAACAATCTGCTCGGCACCAAATCCACGTTTCCCCATCTTCAGCTCCTTCTGTCAGGGTCAATTCTCTCAAATCGACCGGTACAAAAAAAGCCGTCAGGTCACGGCCAATCGCAAAGTCGCGATGGTTGACAGAATGCGCGGGCGGGCCTATCACCCCGGCCCTTCGGACCACCATTAAAACAGGGAGGCGACTTCATGATGTCACGATCAAAACGATGCACCGCACTCTCTGTCGGCCTGCGAATGGCCGCGTGCGCTGGCCTCACGTGGCCGGCGAGCACCCTCACCGCACTCCGTATTGCCTAGTCGGCGTGGACTTTCTTTGAAAGCCACCGCCAGTGGCCCGAAAAGAAAGACTTCGCTATGACGACCCAAGTTTCCTCTACCGCACTGCACACGAATCCTGCTGACGCTTCCTTCGGAAAGGAACTCGGCGCGACCTTGCATCTAGCCGCCCCGTTGGCTTTGGCCCAGTTGGCCCAAATCGGCATGGGTGTCACCGACACCGTGATTCTGGGCACCATCGGCCACGATGCCATCGCTGCCGGAGGATTAGGCGCCGGTACGTTTTTCACACTCGGCGCTGTGCTTCAGGGTTTAGTCATGGGCGTCGGCGTTCTTGTGGCGCACGCGCGCGGTGCGGAAACGCTAGAACGCATCGCGCCCATTTTGCGCGCTGGCCTGCTGCTAGCCCTTGCGGCCGCTGTGCCGCTGATGCTGATCATGCTCGATCTGGAAGACGTGCTATTGCTGTTCGGCGAACCGGTGGCGCTGGCGCACGACGTCGCGCAATATAATCACATTCTGCTGTTGGCAGCCCCCGCGTCGCTGATCCTGGCACTCCAGCGTTCCTACTTGGCGGCGATGGGACGCGCGCGGCCGGTGATGGTGATCTCGATCTGCGCGCTGATCAGCAACGGCTGCCTGAACTATGGATTGATTCACGGCAGCGTGGGATTGCCCGAGATGGGTTATCTGGGCTCGGCGACCGCGACGGTGATCACCTTGTGGATCGCGATGCTGGCGACGGCCGCCGTGGTGCACCGCGTGAAAATTCCCGGCCGCCTGAATGGCCCGATCGATTGGGCGGTGGTGCGAGAACTGGCGAGCCTGGGTTGGCCCATCGCCGTCACCATCGGAGTGGAAATTATTCTGTTCATGGTGGCGGCGCTCATGATGGGCCTGATGGGGAATACGGTCCTGGCCGCCCATCAGGTGACGATCAACGTCGCGTCACTCACGTTCATGGTTCCGCTCGCGACGGCCCAGGCAGCAAATGTGCGGATCGGTTTTCACATGGGCGCGAAAAATCCGCGCTCGGCCAAGCGTGCGGCGAAGGCATCGTTTCTGCTGGGCGTCGGCTTCATGGCGATTGCAGCGGCGGTGATGTTCATCGCGCCGCGCCAGATCGCATACCTGTTCAATTTGGATCCGAATGTCCCCGGCGACGCCGACGTGATTTCGCTGGTGGTGCGCCTGTTGTGGATTTGCGCGATCTTCCAAGTGTTCGACGGCGCGCAGACGATTGCCGTGGGCGCTTTGCGCGGCTTGAAAGATACGCGCGTGCCAATGGTGCTGGCCGGATTTTGCTATTGGGTTGTAGGATTTCCGGTGGCGTGGGTGTTGGGTTTTCACTTTGGACTCGGTGCCGAAGGAATTTGGTGGGGCCTCGCATTCGGTCTTATGGCGGCGGCGTTGGTGTTAAACGTACGTTTCTGGCGGTTGATGGACCGGCATATTAGCGCGTCAAATCAAGGCGCCTTGAGCCACGCGATCAGCGGCGCATAAACCGCCTTCGGCGCTTCGCTTCCCGCGACCATGCCGATGTGACCGAGATTAACCGTATGCATTTCGGCGCGCGGGATGGACGCCGCAAGTTTACGTGCGGACTCAGGCGGCACGATGCGATCGTTGGTCGGTAGAACCGCGAGTGTCGGCGCGGTGATTTTTGCGGGGTCGATCACCGTGCCGTTCATGCGCCATGTGTTGCTTGCTGTCTCGTTGGCGGTGTACCAGCCGAAGAGACATTCGCGCGCGACGGGTTCGGCGAGCACGATGCCGTCGTTGAGCCAATCCTCGAGCTCGATGAAACGCCGCGCGGCATCAGAGCGAGAATCGAGTGCCGCGAAGTTTCGGAATTTGCGTCCGACCAATGTGGGATCGAGCGACGCGAACAGCGTTTGCAGCAAATCGACGGGCGCGCAGCCGTTGGCGCCCAGAATGCTTTCGATCACAGGGCGAAAGCCGGCGAGCATCAAACGCGAGGGCTCACTGCCCACATGAAAATCCCACGGCGTTGCGAGGAGCGCCAACTTCGAAATGAGATCGGGACGCAGCACAGCAGGTGCGACACTTAAAGTGCCACCCATGCAGTAACCAACGAGACGCGGCGTCTGCCCCGTGCGCGCCTTTACTTCGGCGAGCGCTGGAATCAGCACAGCGTCGACGTAGTCTTCCATGGTGAATTGTTTTTCGCCGTCGCCGGGCTCGCCCCAATCGAGCAAGTACGCGCGCAAATCTTTTGCGGCTGTGCGCAACAGACTGTTGTTGAGGGACAAATCGAGGACGTAGGCGCGGTTGATAAGCGACGGCACGAACAGCGTCGGCGACGCATCGGCGGGACCGCCGTAGTCGCGCAAGGTCGCGACACCATGGTTCCAAACCGCGGGTGCCGATTCGAGCGTGCGGCGGTGCGAATGATATTGGTACGTCATGATGCCGCACATGAATCGTTCCATGCGGGCATGCGCCTCGTCGGTGACCGCGGTCAAAAACCGCGAGGCATCGAGAGCCGATTGCCAGGAGCCGCTAAATGTCTCCGGGTTTTTTCCGAGGGCTTCGGCTGCGACGCGGTGCAGCGGGTCGTTCATCCCCTGCGCCGTCGGAAACGCTGCCGGCATCCACGCGTCCTTGAACTGCTTCCAAAGCGGCAAGGCGTCGGTCGATGGCATCAAGCCGTTTAAGGACATCTGTAAGATCCACCCCTCCATGGCCAGATGGAGCGGAAGCGGTCGTGGTCCCAGGCGGAGCGGGGCGGGAAGCGGCGGAAGGGGGGGCGGTTTTGGCGCCGGATTGCTGCTCATTTTGGCCCCCTGTGCTGCGCAACATGCCCTCGGCCAACTTGGTCCAGGCCGCCATGGCCCCGGATAGCTGGTTGGGGTCTTTGGCCATACCACCGATCTGTTCTTGCCACAGATCCATGTAACGCTTGGCTAACATTGAATAATCTGGCGGCGGATCGGTCGTCATTGGCGCAAATTATGTCCCCAGGCGGGTGGTGGAAACAACGGTTTTGCTGCACGAGTCTTGAGCTTTGACACAGTGCCATTGTGCATAGCACAATAAAGACTGTCGGGGATCAAGGGGCCCATAAAAAAATGGCCGAAGACGCAAAAGAAGATAAAGGCGGCGTAGCGCCTATTGCCATCAAGAAGTACGCCAATCGGCGGCTTTATAATACGGCAACATCGAGGTACGTAACACTCGACTACTTGGCCGAAATAGTCAAAGAGGGCCAAGAGTTTGTCGTGATGGACGCCAAGACCGGCGAAGACATCACGCGCTCTGTGCTGACACAAATCATCGTCGAGCAAGAAGGCAAAGGGCAGAACCTGTTGCCGATCAAGTTCTTGCGACAAATCATCGGTTTTTATGGTGATTCGCTCGGCGGCCTCGTGCCGCGTTACCTTGAACAAAGCATGGATACGTTCCACCAAAACGAATCGCACATGCGCCACGCGCTGCAAGAGACCTTCAAAGGTCTGTTTCCGGTTCAGCGCTTCGAAGAGATGGGCAAACAAAACATGGTGTTGTTCGAAAACGCCATGAAGCTGTTCAATCCGTTCGGCCGTGCCGTCGGTGGCCGCGCGGAAACGCCGTCGGCCGGAGCGACACCGAGCGCCCCGGAGGACATCGACACTCTGAAGGCGCAGCTCAACGCCATGCAGGCCCAGGTCGAGAAGCTCGTTAAAGATAAGACCTAGGGCGGCCCGCGTCTTAACATTCCGAGATAACCGGAGATGTACACGGGGTGCGATTTAACAATCGCATAACGTTGGGTAACAATTTTTCACAAGAAACTGCGGGTATTCGGGAAGTTTCGTCCATACAATCCGAGGTGTTGAAACGGCATGGGAGCCGGCTCAACAGAACATGCAGGATGGAAAACCATCTGCAACCACTTCACCTCAGGTTGGGAAAATGACGATGGACGGGGGAACTGTCAAACTACCGCCGGCGAATCGCGCCAGCTCGATTGATCGCCATGTGGGAGCCCGCATCCGCGAGCGCCGCATCATGCTCGGCCTTAGCCAGCAGCAAATGGCGGACATGATCGGCGTGACCTATCAACAGGCCCACAAATACGAACGCGGCATCAACCGCATTTCGGCCGGGCGCCTGTTCGAAATCACCCGCGTGTTGAATGTGCCGATTACCTATTTCTTCGAGGGCCTCGATTCGACCGAAGATGAGACGATGAACCCGCGCCAGCGCATGTGCCTGGAACTCGCGCGTAACTTCGCCAGCATTTCGAATCAGCGCCACCAGGAAGCCTTGAGCCAACTGGCCCGCGCCCTCGCCGCTCAGCAGTAAATTGAGTCTTTTCGTTATCCGCGCGACACAGCGACGGTCGAGGCGTTCGAGACCTCGGCCGTCCACTCAGCACGGACGTCTGCATCGGCTTCGCCGTCGCAGTGCGTTGCGCGCAGCCGCGCCTCATCCTCAGAGCCTGCAAGCCGTTTCACGGCCCATATCGCCGCCGCACGCACCACGGCCGATTCATCACTGAGCCGTTGTGCTGCAACGTCCAGCAGCGCTCCATCGCCACTGTTTCCCACTGCGATCAGCACATTGCGCACAAACCGGTCGCGCCCGATTCGCTTGACCGGTGAGCCGGAGAAGAGTGTGCGAAATGCTGCATCATCGAGTGCAGCAAAATCGGCGAGCTTTGGTGCCGATAACGCGTCGCGCGGCAGAAAGCCGGGCTCGGTGGCGGTTTGCGCGAACTTGTTCCAGGGACAGACGCTAAGGCAATCGTCGCAGCCGTAGATGCGATTACCCATGAGCGGGCGGAGATCGCGGTCGATGTGTCCCTTATGCTCGATCGTCAGATAGGAAATGCAGCGGCGCGCGTCCAACTGATAGGGACCGGTGAAGGCCTTGGTCGGGCAAACGTCGAGACACGCACGACAGGCGCCGCAGTGGTTATCTTCGGGCGAATCAGGTTCAATCTCCAGCGCCGTGAACACCTCGCCGAGGAAAAGCCACGAGCCGAATTGGCGTGAGACCAGATTGGTGTGCTTGCCTTGCCAGCCCAGTCCGGCTTGTTGCGCTAAGGGTTTTTCGAGGACCGGCGCGGTATCGACAAAGATCTTCACGTCGGTGGCGGCACTTTCAGCGAGCCACCGCGCCAGTTGCTTCAGGCGTTTTTTGAGAACGTCGTGATAATCCTTGTTACGCGCGTAGACGCTGATGACGGCGTTGCTGGTTTCCTGCAGCGCCGCGCGCGGATCGTGGTCGGGGCCGTAGTTCATGCCCACCATGACGACGCTGCGGGCTTCGGGCCACAGAACTTTGGGGTCGGCGCGGCGGTCGGCGTTGGCGCGCATCCAGCCCATGTCGCCGTCATATCCACGCGCGAGAAAATCGACGAAGGCCGCGCGGGTTTGTTCTGAGGATTCCGCGCGCGCAAAACGCACCACATCGAACCCGAGCGATCGGGCGTGTTCGCGGATCGCCTCGCGGTCAGGCGGCGTCTTCATTAGAGTCGGTATCGGGGCCATCAGCGTCAGGACCGCGCTCTTGGTCCGCATAAAATTTACGGACGTATTCGGTGAGCGTGTGCGTGCGGATGGCTTCGCGCAGCTCTTTCATGATCGTCTGGTAGAAGGCGATATTGTGTTGCGACAGCAGCATGAGCCCGAGCAACTCACCGCTGCGGATGAGGTGATGATAGTAAGCGCGGCTGTATTGGCGGCTGGCGGGGCAGTCGACGGATTCATCGAGCGGCGTCGGATCGCTGGTGTGACGCGCGTTGCGCAGATTCAATGTGCCGTAGCGGGTGAACGCTTGTGCCGTGCGGCCTGAGCGCGTGGGCAGCACGCAATCGAACATGTCGCAGCCGCGCACGACGGCGCCAACGATATCGCCGGGTTTGCCGACGCCCATGAGGTAGCGCGGCTTCTCGGCCGGGAGATGTTGCACGGTGTGATCGAGGGTGCCGAACATCAGCTCTTGCCCCTCGCCCACCGCCAGACCGCCGATGGCGTAGCCTTCGAAGTTGAGTGCTTTCAACGCGTCGGCGGATTCGGCACGTAGATCGGCGTGAACACCGCCTTGCACGATGCCGAACAAGCCGTAGCCGGGACGCGGGACGTAAGCATTCTGCGAACGCTTCGCCCACCGCATGGACAAACGCATGCTGTCCGCAACCGTATCCTTGTCGGCGGGAAACGGCGTGCATTCGTCGAAGGCCATGGTGATGGTAGCGCCGAGAAGGTGCTGCAATTGGACCGAGCGCTCGGGCGTTAGATGATGGCGCGAGCCGTCCACATGCGACTGAAAGGTGACGCCGTCCTCGCTCATTTTGCGCAGCTTCGCCAGCGACATGACCTGATAGCCGCCGGAGTCCGTCAGCAAAGGACCATGCCAGTTCATGAAGGGCCGCACGCCGCCGAACTTGGCGATCAACTCGGCGCCGGGGCGCAGCATCAGGTGATAGGTGTTGGCGAGAATGATCTGCGCGCCGCTGGCGGCGACCATATCGGGGAACATGCCTTTCACCGTGGCGGCAGTGCCGACCGGCATGAACGCCGGCGTATCGACGATGCCGTGCGCGGTGTGGACACGGCCCAGGCGCGCGTTGCCGTCGGTGGTCAGAAGTTCGTATTTGAATTCACTCATGACGTTCGCTCCAACAGCGAGGCGTCGCCGTAGGAGTAGAAACGATAACCTTTTGCGATGGCGTGTGTGTACGCGCTGCGCATGCGGTCGTATCCGGCGAAGGCGCACACCAGCATGAAGAGCGTCGAGCGCGGCAGATGGAAATTGGTCATGAGCATATCGGCCGTTTTAAAGCGGTAGCCCGGCGTTATGAAGATGCTTGTATCGCCGGTGAAGGGCCGAATCACGCCGTCGTCGCCGGCAGCACTTTCCAGAAGGCGCAACGATGTGGTTCCCACCGCGATAATCCGCCCGCCGGCAGTCTTGGCGGTATTCAGAACGGCGGCGTTTTCGGGCGAGACCTCGCCCCACTCGGCATGCATGACGTGATCGGTGGTGTCGTCAACATTCACCGGCAGGAACGTGCCCGCCCCCACATGCAAGGTGACGTGGACGCGACCGATGCCAGCGGCATCCAGATTCGCGAGGAGTTCGGGCGTGAAATGGAGCCCAGCCGTGGGTGCCGCAACAGCGCCATCGCGGGCGGCATAAACCGTTTGATAGTCGGTGCGGTCGCGGGCGTCGTCGTCACGGTGCATATAGGGCGGCAGGGGAATATGGCCGATGCGGGCGATGGTGGCGGCAAGGTCGGCCCCCGACCGATTGAAGCGGTATGTGACAGTTCCACCATCGCGCCCGATCACCTCGGCCGACAATTCTTCAGCAAATTCAACAACTTGACCGGGTTTCAATCTTTTTGCGGGACGACTCAACCCCTGCCAGGTGTCGTGCGTTTGTTGTTTATGAAGAAGAATCTCCACAGCGACCTGGCCGCGCTTTCCAAACAATCGGGCCGGAATGACACGCGTATCGTTGAAAACCATGACGTCGCCCCGGCGCAAAAGCGTCGGAAGCGCTGGAATGAGACGATCCGTGAGGTGATCAGCCTGTACATGAAGCAGACGCGCGGAATCGCGGGGACTGACCGGGCGCGCGGCAATGAGTCCCTCCGGCAGGTCGAAATCAAATAGATCTACCCGCATAACGGTCTCGCGCGCTGGAAAGGGAACGGGCTTGTGGGCCGAGGTCCCGGGCTTATAGTCATAAAAAGCGGAATGTAAACGGAAAGCCTTGCATTTCGCGGGCTTGGTCGCGGGGTTCGGTCGCGGCATTCGGGGTAAGGGGTCTACGGTTTGGAGTGGTTTGCACGGAAGCTAGATGCGTTCCTGGCCGCGATTGTCATCGCGGCTGCCGCTGTGGCGGCATCGCAGAGTCAGGCTTTCATCATTCAGTATACGCAGCGCCTCGG
Organism: Fidelibacterota bacterium; assembly: GCA_947475895.1. GTDB lineage: Bacteria > Pseudomonadota > Alphaproteobacteria > Rhodospirillales > Rhodospirillaceae > SHVO01. Next base: position 84,733 of record CANJMF010000010.1, on the reverse strand, counting down.
CGGCCACCTCGAGGAAGCGCGCGCGCACCTTTCGACGGTTCAGACCGGACTGCGTTACCGGCTTATGAGCGACACCGTGCGCGGCGAGCTTGAGACCGACGCCAAGCATCGCGCGAGCGAATTGCAGGCGGCGTATGATTCCATCGCCAAGGCCAATTCCTTCGCCAAACCTGTCGCCCTGATTCGTCATGCTGATCCGACCATGCTGCAGGGAACGTGGCGCGATTTTGTGCCGGCGCTGCCGATGACGTCGGAAAGTGCGGTCTACGTCATTGTGGGAATGGTGCTTGGATTTCTGCTTTATGAAATCGTCAAAGTGCCGGTGGTCTTGATCGCGCGCGGCCCCAGCCGGCGCAAATTCCGCCGCCGCGGATAAACGCTTTCGGCGGACTTTATTTCGCCGCCACCAAATCGCACTTCGCCGTCATATCAAACAGCCCGTTCGCCACGCGCCCTTGAAGAACGTGCTGAACATAGCCGTTGAACGGCAGGACTTTGACGTTGTACAGGGGCGACAAGGTATCGGGGCGGCCTCCAAGCGAGGTGGTCGCGGCTTCAATCGCCGGAACGCTGAGTTCGAGCGTTGCTCCGCCCACGACGTCCGGACTTTGCCAACGCATGATCTCGGCACCACTCGCCTGGTCGTAGAACACGAGGATCGCGTGGTCCATGCCGGCACTGGTATTCACAATCCGCAGCCGCGACGTGTAATCTTTGATGCGCGACGAAAAGAGCTGCATGAGGAATGACGTGTCCGTCGAATAGCCGGCCGCGCAGCTGGTGAGGTTCGTGAGAACACCGCTGTTTTGCTCCCACACCACATGCTGCAGATAGCCGGTGAACGTGCTGGTCAATTCAAGATTGAAATAGACCGAAGCCGGGGTTGGCGACGATGTCGTCGGCGTCATTTCGCGCTGAATGCGCGCGATATCGAATTGCTGCGACGAATGTGCCGGAATATTCGGGCTGCGCCACGTTCCGAGCGTGCCGCCTGTGCTCACATCACGCAACGTGACCGTGACGGTGCCGTCGGCATTGGATGAATTGGCAAGGCGGACGTATGAGTCGCCCAATGCGCGGTATGTGGAATTGAAGACGCTGTTGAAAATTCTGCGGTCGCGGCCCTGCGCACGATTGATGGCGGGCATCATCTGAATTTTCGGAATTGAAACGCCGGTATCGGCGCGCGTCGTTCCAAGGCCCGTTTGTTTTAAGGCTGTCTCAAGGGCATCGAACGGAACGGTCGGCAGCGCCTGGCGCATGACCGCCCAGCCGCCGGCGACAAAGGGTGCGGCCATGGAGGTGCCGCTTTTGGTCGCGAAGCCGGTTCCGGTTCCCGCAGCCGCCGTGATGCTGACCCCAGGGGCCGCGAAATCGAGCGTATTGGCAAAGTTGGAGAAGGACGCGATGTCGGTGCCGTCGCTGGTGGCGGCGACGCCTTCGGCCGAAGAGATGCAAGACGGGGTCGCGATCTGGCCGTTCGCGCCGCTGTTGCCGGAGGCGATCGCAACGGCGATGCCTTTCGCGCGCAGCATATCGATAGCGCCTTTGCGGATGTCGTCGTCACAATAACCGCTGCGCAACGCGCCGCCGATGCTGATGTTGACGGCAGCGATCTTCAGCGCCGCCGCGTTTTCGTTGATGTAATCGAGTGCATCGAGCACCGCCAAAGAGTCGGTGACTTCGCACGGCGCCGGGTCCGGGCTGCAGTCGGCCGCATCGGTATCGCTCGAGAACACATCGATGGGCACCAACTTCGCGCCGCGGGCAACGCCGTAATTTTTGCCGTCGTTGCCGACGGCGATGGAAGCCACGTGCGTACCGTGATCGCAGCGTGTTGAATTGGCCGGACAGTTGGACGCAGCACCCACGCCGATTTCCGGCGTGTGGCCGGACGGACATTGGGTTTTTTGAATCGTACCGAAATCGTGGCCGAAGCACGCCGCACCGACCACTTTGCCCGCGAGCATGGGATGGGCTGTGTTGAAACCGCCGTCGATCACCGCGACCGCATAGCCCGTTCCGTCGTAACCCGCCGCCCAGGCATCCAAGACGTCGATGGAGGCGAGCGAACTGGCGAGCTGCCCGCGCTCGACATCGAGCTTACGCTCGATCTGAACCACGGAGATGGATTCGACGTCGGCGGATTGCGCCAGATCCAACAACTGCTCGCGGTTCACCGTGGCGGCGACGTACGGCAACGTGCGGAACGTGCGAACGCCCTCGATCTTTGCGGCCCGTAACCGTGGCGCCAAGTTATCGACCGCTGCGGACACGGCCGCGCGTTGACGATTTACCGACTGGGCCGCCGACCACATCTCAGCCCCGGCCTGTGACCTCATACGCACAATCACCCGCGCCTGACCGGTGCGCTGAACTTCGCGCATGGCATCGGTGACGTCGGCATAAGCCGGCGCAGCGACAAGGCAGATGAAAGCGCCGGCGAAAAGCCAGCGGACGAAGCGGTTCATAGGTTGGGTGCTGTTAACGGACATGGGCGGTTTGGCTTACTAACACAAATGCGCGCAACTGCGTATCCGTTGCGCGCTCAACCTGTCGAAACCAATGTCCGGTCGTTGCCGGGCCGCCGTGTGATCGGGGCGCATTATGACGGGTCGAGGTTCGCACGTCTACTCCGCTGACGCTAATACGGGTTATGGCCACCCTCGCCAGTAAGATTTAAGAAATCATTTCATTTCAAGGCCCTGGGTGCTATTTTCGCCCCTGGTTCCGAGGGAGCTCATGGCGCTCATCGATCACAAGGGGTTCCGGCGCGGCTTTCCGGCGGCAATTTTATTGATTGCGGCCGTCGCCGCCTATGGCGCCATGGCATATCAGGCCCTTCTCCACGGACCCACAAGCCCGGACGAGGTCGCCAATCTGATTCGCGCCTGGTGGTACACCAGCGGCGTCGTGAAGCCTTACACGGCCACGGACGCCACCTGGTCCATGCCGCTGTATTTCTTCCAGCTGGGATGGTGGCAACACCTGGTGGGCGTCGGCCAGTTCTGGGGCCGGGCCATGTCCATCGGCATCGGCGTGCTGAACGGCGTATTGCTGTTCGCCATTTGCAACCGCCTGACCGCCAACAGCCTCGCGTCCGCCGGGGCCGTGTTTGTGTTCCTGGCGACACCGGCCACAAGCTTCATTTTTGCGAGTGCCACGCCGGCGGCCACGGTTTCGCTTCTGCACTTGGGCGCGATCTGGCTGATCGTCACGGGATTGGGCCGTCCGCGCCCCTGGGCCACGGTTTTGCTCGGGCTGCTGTTGGTGGCGTTGTACTTTTATCGCCAGAACATGATCCTCGCGGCGGTCGTGCTTGGACCGCTGTATATCGCCGGCATTGGCCGCAAACGCGCGTTGCATGCCGCCGTCTTGATCGTCGTGATGGCGCTGGCGACCGCCGCGCTGTTGTATGCGTTCCCGCACAAGCTTGCGGAATATGCCGTGCGCTTGCCGCTGATTTACGGGTGGCTGGCGGACGCGCACCTGTTGTCGCCGAACTTCGTGCTGATCGATCGCGGCGCGACAGCGCCAGTCTCGCTCGACCTCGCGTTCAACCGGTTCGCGGCGAAGGACGTCTATGATTTCTTCCTGCTGCCTTACGGCGGCACAGTGATCCTAGCGCTCGCTTTGCTGGCCGTGGTGAGCGGACCTTTGCGCATTCTGTGGGCGGCGACGCTGTACTTTGTTTGGATGATCGTCACGCACCTGATCGGTTCGCTGGGTTTTTGCCGCGGCTGCATGGTGAGCTACACGCCGTATTTCGTAGGCGTCGGCGCTGTGGCGTGCGCGCTGACCCTGGCGATGCTGGCGCGTTGGGCGCGGCAACGCGGAACGTCGCCGGCGCTTGCCGTGATTGCGGTCTCGGTTCTGGTGGTGACATTCAACACATTCGCGCCCGCCGGCGCCTTCGATCCCGCCAACAAATTGTTCCCGCTGGCGCGCGTGGTGGATATGCGCGCGACGGCTATGGACGCGGGCGAAAGCGATGCGCTCGCGCGCTGGGTTGCCGCGAACGCGCCGCAGCGTGAACCCATTCTTCTTATTCCGAGCCGCAGCGATCAACGCGCGATGGAATTGCCCTATGCGGCATTCCTGGCCGGTCACCTGATACCGCCGCAAAGTTTTGATTTGGCGCGCACGCACCGCGTGATCAACGCGAAGCTCCCGGCGGCGCAAAAAGAAGCCGTGCAGGCGGCCATCGAAGAAGAATCGCTGTGGAGCGATGAGACCATGAAGCGCTGGATTGAGCGTGAATATGATCTCGTCATCATCCAGGACGACAAGACGCCCGCGCAAACCGCGCTGTTGGGCGAGATTGCCGCCCGCTTCGACCAAGCTGGCGCCACCACGTTCCGCGGCGCGTCGTTGCTCATGTTCAAACGCAAGCCGGCGCAGTGAGCGATTCCGTTCTGGCGCCGTGGCCGTTTTTTGCCGACGACGAAGTCGCGGCTGTCGCCCGCGTTTTAAAATCCGGCAACGTCAATTACTGGACAGGAAACGAAGGCCGCGCCTTTGAAGCTGAGTACGCGACTTATTGCTGCGTGAAGCACGGCCTTGCGGTCGCGAACGGCACGCTGGCGCTGGAGCTCGCACTTTATGGGTTAGGCATCGGCACGGGCGATGACGTGATCGTGCCTGCGCGCACGTTCGTCGCCACGGCGTCGGCCGTGGTTGCGCGTGGGGGACGCCCGATCGTGGCGGACATCGATCCGCTTTCGCAAAACCTAACGGCAGAAACGGTGGCAGCGGCTTTGACGCCCAAGACCAAGGCCATCATCGTCGTTCACCTTGCCGGTTGGCCCGCCGATATGGATCCAATCCTGGCGCTCGCGCGCAAATACGGGCTGAAGGTGATTGAAGACTGCGCCCAGGCGCACGGGGCAACGGATCGTGGCCGCCCTGTGGGCAGCATCGGCGACGTCGGCTGCTTCTCATTTTGTCAGGATAAGATCATCACCACCGGCGGCGAAGGCGGGATGGTGGTGACCAACGACGCACTCGCGCACAAAAAGATGTGGGCGCACCGCGATCACGGCAAGGACATGGACCTGACGTTGGCGCCCAATACTGCGAGCGGCTATCGGTGGCTGGTGACCACATTCGGCACCAACTGGCGCCTGACCGAGCCGCAGTCAGCCATCGGCCGCATGCAACTGAGGAAATTGCCGCAATGGGTGGAGCGTCGCCGCGCGGTTGCCGTGGCCTTTGACGCCGCGTTGTCGGACCTGAACGGCGTGACGTTGACGCGCCCGCCCGCACATGCGTTTCACAGCTACTATAAATATTATTTCCGCCTGCGGGCCGACGGCCTGAAGAGTGGATGGACGCGCGACCGCGTGTGCACCGAACTGGATGCGCGCGGCGTGCCGGCGCGCATAGGTTCTTGCCCCGATATCGCAAAGGAATTGGCATTTGCGGATGCAGGCATCACACAACACCCGCCGCATCCCAATGCCGCGCGCATCGCAGGCGAAACCGTGATGCTGCCGGTGCATCCGACCCTGACCGAGGGCAATGTGGACTTCATGGCCGAAACGACGCGCCAAGTTTTGATCGCGGCGACGCGTTAGGCGGGATTCACAGCAGCAGGCGACGCGCGTATAAAGGGTTATGGATTCATCCGCCGCGCCCACCTCGTCCCACGCCTCGCCCGGCGCAGGCCTTCATATCCTTTTCCTCGACCCCGTTTTTCGTCCGCCGACGGTCGCCGGCGAAACCCGCTCTTTCGGCATGGCCCGCCGCATGGCCGAAGCCGGCCATCGTGTCACGGTTTTGACGACGTCCGCTGGCGCGACCGACATCGTTGCGCCGCCCGACGTAACCCTGCGCGTCATTCGTACCCGTCAGACGGAACGCTTTGGCTATGAGGTGGCGCCCGAGGTTTTCAGCCGGTTCGCGCGCGGCGCGGTTTGGCGCATGTGGACGATTTCCGACGTGGACGCTGTGGTAGCCCTCGACCGGCCCGTGAGTCTGCTGCCCTGGGCGACCTTCTTTTGCTTTGTGCGCGGAATTCCGCTGATTTTGGACGCGCGCAAAGGACTTCCCGAAGCAGCATCTAGGCAGGAACCCGCCGGCCGCAAGATCGCCGCGTGGTTTGGACGCACGGCGTTTCGCTTTGGCGTGCGTTGCGCCGACGCGATCGTCGCAGTATCGCGGCGCGTCGCGGAGACGCTCCAGCAATCGGGCAAGGTGATCGTCAGCACACCAGGATGCGACACGGGCTTGTTTGCCAGCGCGACTGAGGACGATGCGAGCTTAAGTGTTCTTCCCCAATTGGATCATCGGCCTTTTCTGCTTTACGCTGGCACGCTCGATCCGAAACTTGCCTTCATTATCGATGTGACGGCGGCGCTTTCCACGACGCCCTTCGTGATTTGCGGCGACGGGCCGGCCCGTGCCGCATTGGAAGCGCGCGCGCAAGAACACGGCATCCTGAATACGCACGTGTTCTTTCTCGATCCCATTTCGCAGGCGCGTTTGCCGGCACTGTTAGCGCGGGCCGCGGCAATCGTCGCGACGGGTCCGGCCGCACATTTCTACGATGGCCTTGCTGCGGCGAAACCGTTGATCGTTGTCGATGACGGCGCGGAGCGTGAACTGGTGGAGAGCCGCGGCGCGGGCATCGGCGTTTCGCCCAGCGATCCGGCGGCAGCCGTGCGCGACATCGCGGATTTTATCGCCGATACGGATGGCTTGCGCCGCGCCGGCCAACAAGCGGCGGCCTTAGCCGCCGGACGTTTCAACTTGGAGCGCGTGTGCGCCGAGTATCGCAACGCCGTGGAAGAAGCTGTCGCGGCCGATCCGCGCACGGCGGTCATGCGCCGGCGCACGCTACGCGCCAAGCGCTTCATCGATATTGTCGCGTCGCTGGCGGGGTTGATTATCCTTTCGCCGGTGTTTGTCGTGATTGCCATCGCCATTGTTTGGAAAATGGGCTGGCCGATTTTCTTCACGCAGCAACGCCCCGGTTTGAAAACGCGCCTGTTTCGTATCTACAAATTTCGGACAATGACAAACACGCGCAGCGAAATTCTGGGTGACGAGCATCGCCTCACGCCGCTGGGGCGCTTTTTACGGCGCACGTCGCTGGATGAATTGCCGGAGTTGGTGAATGTGTTGTTCGGGCATATGAGCTTGGTGGGACCGCGCCCGCTTCTGCCGGAATACTTGCCCTATTATTCACCCGAGCAGCGCCGCCGCCACGACTTGCGCCCCGGAATCACCGGATGGTCGCAGGTGAACGGGCGCAATGCACAGAGCTGGGATGAGCGCTTTGCCTCCGATCTTTGGTACGTCGACAACGTCGGCCTGTGGTTGGACTTCAAGATCATTTTGAAAACGATTTGGGTGGTCATTGCCGGCAAAGGCGTAAGCGCCGAAGGCTATGCAACCATGCCCCGCTTCGACGAAATCGTCGCGCGCCGTCAGGGTGCTGAAGACATCTAACGAGTCGTTTCGCCAGAGGCGAACCTGTTGAAAACCTCAACCTGCTAAGCGGCTGTTATCACCATATTTTGCTATGGTATTTGACGGACCACCGATCGAGGCGCATGCTTTTTCTTGCCAGCGAGGTCCGTTGCCAAACGTGCGGTCCGGAACCGCAGTACGGAAACCCGCTCGGCACACCGCTTCGGGCGATGTCGTCGGAAGCATATAACCAGGAGGGTGCCACGCATGACTCCACCGGGTACGACGCTTTAAAAATTCAATACGAGATGAACGCTTCTTTGAAGCGCTGAAATATTCGCTTTTAAGCGATGGCCTGTCGGGCCAATAATCGACGCATGAAACCCCGCTCCGGAAAATCCGAGGCGGGGTTTTCGCATCTGAGTTCCGAGACGACTAATCGAGTTCCGTGGCGAGGAAAATTCCGACGGCTACAGTTGCGATGCCGACAATGGGCCAGGTCAAATCGCCGTTGCCCAAGAATTTCTGACGCTGAGAGGGCGGCAAAACATTCGGGTTGCTGGTCCACATGACAGTGCGCCCGGCATTCAGTGTCGGCGCCCAAGGGCTGCGCAGCGAGCGTCCGGTAAAACCGATGTCGATGAGCGTCGGGTTGTTTATGTGTGTGGTGACTTCGCCCCGCTCATAAGAGCGGCCCGCGACGAGCTTGAGACCCGCACGCGGCTGAGCCTCGCTCTTCGCCGTACCGCCGAATGGCATGCGCACATACGCCATCACAGCGCCGTCGCCCTGACGACGCCAGCCTGACGCCGACGAGATGAGATTGAGATTATCGGCCGCGAAGGCCGGTACGATCATCTGGCTCGCGATGGCCCCAAGGACCAGCGCGCGGATCATTTTTCGCATGTGGATTGCCCCCAACAGGTTCACCGCATGCAAGATGCCCGAGCGTATGTACCCACGCAATCGGGCTTCACATTAAACACATGCATACTAATTCACGTGTTGCGGCGTTATAGCTACTGCATCTGCAACTTCTGGACGCGAAAGCCTTATGCGCCTGTTCTCTCAATCCGTCGTGACCATACTTTGCGCGTGCGCCGCTGTGTTTACGCTCGCGGGGTGCTCGAGCATTGGCAAGGGCATGGCCAAGGCGGTGATGGCGAAAGCCGAAGAGAAGCCCGCGCCGGAAAAGAGTCTGTGCGAGATCACCGGACCGGAATTTGCCGGACTGTCGGCAGGCTTCGAAACGGCGAGTGAAAAGCCGAAAACTTTGCGCCTTATCATCGTTCACGGCATTGGCGAGCATCAACCTGGCTATTCGCTGCGCCTGCAAGAGAACGTCGCCGCGCGTTTGGGTTTGAATATTGTCGAACCCGTGCCGAAAACCATCGCGATGCAGACGCCCACTGACAGCAAGGCGCTGCCGGGCGCGGACGTCGGAACGCTGCGAATCTCGCGCTACACCAACGACAAGGGCAACGAACTGCTGACCTTCGAAGTGACGTGGTCGGCCCTGTTCGACGCGGATCGCAAAGCCGTGGCCTTCGACGACTACGGCCTGCACTCGGGCGCGCGGGCCGACATTAATCAATCGCTGAAGAAGCTCATCAACAGCTTTACCGAGCCCCTCGCCTATCATGGCCCGAAGGGCGAGCTTGCACGCAACAGCGTCATTCAGGCGCTGTGCTGGAGTGCGCGCGGGACGTGGAATGATTATCCCGCCGACGGCAAATTATCGTGCAATCCGCGCGACACGCAAAAAGCGGTCATCGAGCGCGATACGTTTGCGATCTCGACGCACAGCCTCGGCAGCCGCATGGCCATCGACGGACTGATGGCATTGGGAAACACGCGCGATGCTTATGCGCGCGATCCGAAATCCCGCGCGGGATTCGAAGCCATGGAGCTTTTGCGCGACAAGCAGATCACCTTTTTCATGCTCGCCAATCAATTACCATTGCTGCAGGTGGGACAAGCGCCGCCGGCCATTGTCGGCAAGAGCGCGCAATACTGCGGACCGGGTGCCGCGCGCGTGCGCGAGCGGCTGTTCCGGCATTTGTCGATTATAGCCTTTAGCGACCCGAACGACGTGCTGAGCTATCGGATTCCGGAAACGTTCGTGCGGGATAACCTGGATTCGCGGCTGTGCGCGGAAGCCACCAATGTGTCCATCGCAGTTGCCAACACCGTCTCCATTCCCGGCGTGTCGTTTGCGTCACCGGAAGTGGCCCACACAGCCTACGAAGACAATGAGCGGGTTTTGAGCTTAATGGCCTTGGGATTGGCCGAAAGCAGCCCTCCACCGGGGTGTAGCTGGCTAAAATCCCGCCCGAATCAATAGGTACAAGGCTGCCTGGACCTACTTAAGATAGGTCAAAATATTGCCCCAATTCCCGTCTATGCTTGCGCCATCCGGAATCGCGCGTTCACAGGAGGAGCCTTTTTCATGAAATCCTTTTTCAAAGTATCCGTCGCAGCCGTGGGCTTTATGGCCATTGGTTTAGCTGCGGGAACGGCCTCGGCCGTGCAAGGCGATGCGATTGGCGATACGCAAACCTGCCTTAACCTGAAGCAGATTGAATCGTCGCCCGTGATCGATTCCAAAACGATCCTGATCAAGATGAACGCGCCCAAGGGCTATAAGCGCATCGACATCGCTGCACCCTGCGGCCTCGATAGCACCAAGTCGTTCGCGCACAACACGTCGACCAACGAGTTGTGTAAAACGGACTCGCTTAAAGTTCTTCAAGAACCGGGCGGCTTTTGCATGATCAAACAGATCGTGACCATCACCGAAGACGAAGCGAAAGCTTTGGAAAAAAGCCGCAAATAATTTCGCAACCTGTGCGAAGCCAAAACGCCCGGTCATAGACCGGGCGTTTTTCTTTTAGCGGAGCGCTGCGTTGTCGACGGCGGCGGCCGCACGCAAACTCTCAAGCGCCGAAAGCCGCGCTTCATTTTCGCCTTCCGCCGGATAAATCAGATGGGCGGGACGCACGAATTGCGGCGCGCCTTTGACGAGGAACAGCCTGTTATTGGCAATGTCGTCCGCAACGACGCGCGCCAGGAAATAACCTGCGCCGCCGTGGGCCAAGAGATGCCGCAGCCCCAACGTACCGAGACTAACGTGCAGCGCCGGTGCGCCGTATTGCGGAAACTGATCCGAATGCCACGCCTCGAAATCAGGGCCCCAGTCCACGAAGACATAATCTGGATCGCCTGGGCCCACGTGATCGGGCCGCGTTGCGACCATGATGAGCGTGTCGTCCATCAGCTTTTCGATTTTGAAGCCGGGCCGCGCTTCGGGCGCGTACATCACAACAAGATCGAGCAATCCGTCGGCAAGATGGCGCATGAGCGATTCCGGCGTGCCGACTTCGGCGCGCACGGCCACGTCGGGACGCGCGGCGCGAAAGCGCCCCATCCACGACAGCAGAATGCGTTCCCACAAACTAAATTGGCCGCCGATGTTGAGCACAGCCCGCATTTCGGCGGGAAGTGCGATGTCCTGGCGTGCTTGCTGCAACACATGGAGTAGTGTCGCGGCGTGGGGCTGGAATCGTTTGCCGGCCGTGGTCAGCGTGGCGCCGGATTTACGGCGCACAAACAACGGCTGACCGAGGCGCAGTTCCAGTTCCTTGATGCGGGCGCTGACGGTGGACTGGGTGACCTTCAACGCTTCGGCGGCCCGGACGAAACTTCCGGACTCGACGACTTCAAGAAACGTGCGGACTTGGTCCATATCCATGGGAAGCACCCTTGGTTAAGAACCCGGTGATATATCGATAGAGCCGCATTGAGAAGGCTCATACATGCGATGTAACGATATATTGAACGATATTAACCTTTTACGACCCGACCCTGGCCGATTTTAACAACGGCCGCCGCCAGGCGGTCCACCTCGGCCCGGTCGTGGGTGACGTAAAGCATCGGGATGCGCATCTCGTCCCGCAGGCGCTCGATATAGGGCAGGATTTCCTGCTTTCGGGCATCGTCCAGGGAGGCCAGGGGCTCGTCCATAAGCAGCAGTCGCGGACTGGCCAGGATGGCCCGGCCGATGGCCACACGCTGCTGCTCGCCCCCTGAAAGCGACGCGGGGCGGCGCTCCAAAATGTGGCCGATGCCCAGCACGTCGGTCAAGTGGTCGAGCTCGGCGTAACGCTGTTCGGCGGGCGGGCGCTTGTAGCCGTACACGAGATTGCCGCGCACGCTGAGGTGCGGAAACAACCGGGCGTCCTGAAAGATATAACCGACACGCCGATGGTTGGGCTTGAGATCAACCTTCTGAGCGGAATCGAACAACACGTGACCGTCCACCGCGATGCGTCCGCGCGCAGGTTTCAGGCCGCCGGCGATCATGTTGAGGATCGAGGTTTTGCCGGCACCCGACGGGCCGAACAACGCGGTGAGTCCCGGGCCCGCTTGGAACGCGACGGCGACGGTAAAATCGCCGAGTTTCTTTTCAACGTCGATATCGAAGCTCATCCGCGGGCCTGTGCGCTGCTGCGCGCGGCAAAGCGTTTTTCCATCCACTCGGCCGCCATGAGCGCCGCCATGGAGACAACAACCGACAAGATCGCGAGGCGCAAGGCGGGTGCGTCGCCGTCTGTGGTTTGCAGCATGCTGTAAATCGCAATAGGAATGGTGCGCGTTTCGCCGGGGATATTCGAGACAAAGGTAATGGTCGCGCCAAATTCGCCGAAGCTGCGCGCGAACGATAAAACCGCGCCGGCAAGTATTCCCGGCAGCGACAACGGCAGCGTGATGGTGAAGAAGGTGCGCCACCAGCCAGCCCCCAGCGTACGCGCGGCAAGCTCAAGGCGCTGATCGACGGCGGCGATCGACAAGCGCATGGCGCGTACCATCAACGGCAAACCCATGACCGCAGCCGCCAATGCAGCACCCGTCCAACGAAAGGCAATGGTCACGCCGAAAACGTCATGCAGAAAAATGCCGAGGGGGCCGCGCGCGCCAAAGAGAATGAGCAGGATCATGCCTGTGACCACCGGCGGCAAGACCAGCGTGAGATACACCAAGCCATTCAGCACGCTTTTAAAGGGGAACTCGAAGCGCGCTAAAATGTAGGCGAGGAAAAATCCCGGCGGCAAACTGAGGATCGTGGCCCACAGTCCGATCTTCAGACTGAGGCGAACCGCATCCCACTCGGCCAGGGTAAATTCGAACATAAGGACCTGCCATGACTACTGGTAAGTCCCAGTATACCCGCGCTATTTCGGTTTAAAGCCGTATTTCACAAAGATCGCTTTGGCTTGCACACCCAGCACGAAGTCGTGAAACGCTTTGGCGTCGGGTGTGTCGTGGCCGGCCACGACGGCAATGGGATAAGAGACCGGCGGATAGCTGCTCTCTGGGAACGTGGCGGCAACCGCCACCTTCTTGCTCACGGCCGCGTCAGTGGCATACACGATGCCCGCCGCCGCTTCGCCGCGTTCGACAAAATTAAGCGCCGCGCGCACGTTGTCGGCGCGCACAACGCTGGCTTCGACGTCGCTCCAGACTTTGAGATTTTCCAGCGCCGCTTTGCCGTACTTGCCGACCGGCACGCTATCCGGATCGCCCATGGCGAGCTTGCCGCCGTTCAGAAGTTTCAAAAGTGGGAAGCCTGGCGCGATGGTGGTCTTGATGGGTTTATCCATCGGCGTGACCAACACCAAGGTATTGCCGAGAAACGACGCACGCGTGTCGGCGACGATCATTTTTTTCTCGGCGACGTAATCCATCCATTGCTCATCGGCGGAGATGAACACATGCGCGGGCGCGCCGTTTTCGATTTGCTTCGCGAGCGCTGAACTGGCGGCATAGGAAAACACGGGCTTGGGTTTGCCCGATTTCGCGTAGGCTTCGCCGATTTCGTTCAGCGCGTCCGTCAGACTTGAGGCCGCGAACACAAGCGTTTGATCGGCGTCGGCCGCGCGTGCGAGCGGCGCGAAGGCCAGAGCCGCCGCGAATAGCGAAATGATGAAGGTGCGAAAGCGTGACGCCTGCTGCATGACCTAGCCCTTTTTCGAACTATCGTATCAAACATATCGCCCAAGTATCCGGATGGATATATCGTTGTCCAGCATTTTCGAAAGGGAGCCATCACATGAAGCTGAGCGCGCGCAATCAGATTCGCGGAAAGGTCGTTGCCATTCAAAAGGGGCAGACCACGGCCCATGTGCAAATTGACATCGGCGGCGGCGTTATCGTGACGTCGTCGGTCACCAACGATGCCGTGGACGATCTGAGCCTGAAGGTGGGCGATTCCGCCGTGGCGATCATCAAAGCGTCGGATGTGATGATCGGGAAATGACCTGCTGTTTAAAACGCAGGTGAAAAACGTGGGCGACGGATGCGTGGGTTCTACTGAACCCGGAGAGGCTGTGGCGAGCAACTTCCGTACTCGCGCCATCCGGCGAGGTACCCACTTCCCCTGATGCGTCCGCCGCCCAATTAAGAACGCACCGCACCGATAAGGGGTTGCTTGTTCTTAGGGTTCCAACCGGTGGGGGCCAGCGCCGTTCACCGCGCACAACCGCTGGCGTATGGCAGGGCGGGGCAGGCTTTCCTCGCCGCACTCGTAGGCCACGATTTTTAGAGCGGAAAAGGCCTGCAAGAGTTCGCCCGGCTTGAGAAGAAACGCGGGATTGCGTGGCCGGCCCAGTTTTTCATTGCCGACGCCGAAGGTGTCGAACAACAGCACGCCATGCGGCGCTAACGCTTTCACGATATGCGGCGCATGGGGACGATGAAGATAATTGGCGACGACAATGGCATCGAAGGTGCGCTCGAAGGGCCACGATCCAGCCTCCAGATCGACCGCGCGCACTTCAATGCCCGGATCGCCGGCCAGGTCGGTGAGGCCCGTGACATCGAGATCCGCCGCAACAATACGATGCCCCAAAGCCCGCAAAGCGCGGGTATGACGCCCGTGACCGGCCGCCAGATCCAGGACGCCGCCGCCGGCATGGATGAGATGAGCCCAGCGCATAACCCACGGAGAAGGCGCGATGTTAGGCTCCTGGGGGCGGTCAAAACTCGACATGTCGGCAGTATAAGACACCTGAGGGCGTTTGACGGGCCCGCCGTTCGCCACTAAGAAAATTACCCGAATTATTGAGAGAAAGCCGGCGGTTCCTTGGCCAAGCCCTTAAGCCTCGCTGCAGATTTCCCGGCCCCCAGCCACGACGCGTGGCTGAAGCTGGTCGACAAGGTTTTGGCGGGCGCTGACTTCGATAAGAAGCTCGTGAGCCGGACCTATGACGGCATCGCCCTTCAACCGCTTTATACGCACGCCGACTGGAAGGCCGAGGGCGACCCTTCGGGCTTTCCGGGGGCGGCACCTTTCACACGCGGCGGCACCGCCCTGGGCACCGCGCGCGGCTGGGATGTGCGCCAGCCTGTGGGGCATCCCGATCTGAACACGACCAATCGCCTGATCCTTGAGGAGTTGGAAAAAGGCGCTTCGTCGGTTTTGCTGAACACCAATCCCGTCACGGGCGGCGCGCCGGTCGAAACGGTCGCGGATCTCGAGACGGTGTTGCAGGACGTTTATCTCGACATTGCGCCGGTGTCTTTGAGCGCGGGCGGACCGACCATGGCCGCGCTGTTGATGGCCGTACTTGATGCGCGCGGCGTTGGGAAAAGCTTCGCTGGAAATTTCGGACTGGATGCTTTTGCGGCACTGGCCACCTCAGGCGTGCTGCCGACCGATCTCAAAACATCGCTCGCGCGCATGGCCGATATGGCGGCTTACGCGGCGGCGGCCTATCCGTTGGCGCGCACCTTCAATGTGCGCGGCTATGTTTATCACCGGGCGGGCGCTTCGGACGCGCAGGAGCTGGGATGCGCGCTGGCGGTGGGCGTTGAATATATGCGCGCCATGACCGCTGCCGGGCTCGATCCCGATACGGCGAGCCCGCAAATCGCCTTTACCCTTGCGGCCGATGCGGATTTTTTCCTGACCATCGCGAAGATGCGATCCTTGCGCAAACTCTGGAGCCGCGTTGCCGAAGTGTGCGGTGCCAACGTGCGCACGACGCACATCACCGCGACGACGGCCTCGCGTATGATGAGCCAGCGCGACCCTTGGGTGAACGTGCTGCGCACGACCGTGGGATGTTTTGCGGCCGGCATCGCGGGCGCCGACGCCATCACGGTGTTGCCGTTCGATTATATGTTGGGCGCGCCGAGCGAGCTTGGTCGACGCCTCGCGCGCAACACGCAAATCATTTTGCAGGAAGAATCTCACCTCGCGAAGGTGATTGATCCGGCAGGCGGCGCATATCTGTTTGAGCACCTCACGGACGCGCTGTCGGAAAAAGCGTGGGCCTTCTTCCAAGACATCGAACGTCAGGGCGGTATGCGCAAAGCGCTTGAGGCTGGGTTCGTGGCCGAGAAAATCGCCGCTGTCCACGCCGAGCGCCAGAAGAATGTCGACAAGCGCAAAGACGCGCTGACCGGGGTGAGCGAGTTTCCCGATATTCGCGAAGCGCCACTAGCGCCCGCTCAACCATTCGCGCCAAAGGTGCCGACAAAACCGGGCGGGACAGTCGCGCCGCTGCCTGCCCCATCGAACGGTGCGCTCACGAAAGTGTTGGTGGAAGCAGCGAAGAGTGGCGCGAATGTCGCGGCGATGGCCGCTGCGCTCGCGAGTGAAACCAAGACATCCATCAGGCCATTACCGAGCGTGCGCTTGACGGAAGGCTTCGAGCATTTACGCGATGCGGGCGACGCGTTCAAAGCGCAGTACGGCCAGAACGCCAAAATCTTCCTGGCGAATATCGGTACGGCGGCCGCCTTCACGGCGCGTGCGTCGTACGCCAAGAACTTCTTTGAAGCCGGCGGGATTGAAGCGGTGGCCGGCACGGGCGGCGAGGCTGTCACAGACATTGTGCGCGACTTTCGTGCGAGTGGCGCAAGCTTCGCGGCCGTCTGCGGGACCGATGCGGCGTATACGGATGTCGGTGCGAAAATCGTTTCGGCCTTGAAAGACGCGGGCGCGGCCGTGGTTTATCTCGCGGGGCGCGGCGGCGATACCGAAGCGGCCCTGCGCGCGGCTGGCGTGGACGCTTTCATTTTCGTCGGCTGCGATGTGCGTGCGGTTCTCGACCAAGCGCATCAGCGCCTGAAGGCGGGGAAATAGGCTATGAACAAGCAAGCCATCCCCAACTTTTCGACCGTCGGGCTGTCGTCGCCAAACGAGGGGCGGTTGAATGAAGCCGCCTGGGCGCGCAAAGCCGAAGCGGAAGCCGGCGATGCGTTGAAGAACCTGACCTGGGAGACACCCGAAGGTATTGCCTTGAAGCCGCTGTTCACCGCGAGTGACCTTGTCGGCATCGATTTTCTCGACGGCCGCCCGGGCATCGCGCCTTTTGTGCGTGGGCCTTATCCGACCATGTACGTCAATCAGCCGTGGACCGTGCGCCAGTACGCCGGGTTTTCGACGGCCGAAGACTCAAACGCCTTTTACCGCCGCAATCTGGCAGCTGGACAAAAGGGTCTGTCGGTGGCGTTCGATCTGGCGACACACCGTGGCTATGACAGCGATCATCCGCGCGTGATCGGTGACGTGGGCATGGCGGGGGTCGCGATTGATTCCATCTTGGATATGCGCACGCTGTTCGACGGCATTCCGCTCGATCAAATGAGCGTGTCCATGACCATGAACGGCGCGGTGCTGCCGATCCTCGCGCTCTATATCGTTGCAGCGGAAGAGCAAGGCGTTGCGCCCGATAAACTGACGGGCACCATTCAGAACGACATTCTGAAAGAGTTCATGGTGCGCAACACCTACATCTTCCCGCCAACGCCCAGCATGCGCATTATCTCGGACATCTTTTCGTATACCTCGCAGAAGATGCCGAAGTTCAATTCTATTTCGATCTCCGGCTATCACATGCAGGAAGCCGGTGCGACCGCCGACCTGGAGTTGGCGTACACCTTGGCCGACGGCGTGGAGTACGCACGCGCGGGCTTGAAGGCTGGATTGACAATTGATGCCTTCGCACCGCGGCTGTCGTTCTTCTGGGCCGTCGGCATGAACTTCTTCATGGAAGTCGCCAAGATGCGCGCGGCGCGCTTGATCTGGGCGAAGCTGATGAAGGGGTTCGATCCCAAAAGCGACAAGTCGTTGGCGCTGCGCACACACTGCCAGACGTCGGGGTGGTCCCTCACCGCGCAGGATGTTTACAACAACGTGGTGCGTACGTGCGTGGAAGCCATGGCGGCGACGCAAGGACATACGCAGTCGCTGCACACCAATGCCTTTGACGAAGCGTTAGCGTTGCCGACGGACTTTTCGGCGCGCATCGCCCGCAACACGCAGCTTTTCATTCAGCAGGAAACCGGCACGACGCGCAGCATCGACCCCTGGGGCGGCAGCTATTATGTGGAACGTCTGACCTACGAGCTTGCCGCAAAAGCGTGGGCCCATATCGAGGAAGTCGAGAAACTGGGCGGCATGGCGAAAGCCATCGAGGCCGGTATCCCGAAGTTGCGGATTGAAGAAGCCGCCGCGCGCACGCAGGCGCGCATCGATTCCGGCCGCCAGACCGTCGTGGGCGTGAACAAATTCCGCTTAGACGAGAAAGAGGACATCGCCGTCCTGAAAGTCGACAACAGCGCCGTGCGCACCGCGCAGTTGGAAAAATTGAAAAAGCTGAAGGCCGGGCGCAATGAAGCGGCTTGCAAGACCGCATTGGAAGTCTTGACCAAAGCCGCCGCCAGCGGTGATGGTAACTTGTTGGCGTTGGCGGTAGACGCCGCCCGCGCCAAAGCGACGGTGGGCGAAATCACCAGCGCCATCGAAAAGGTCTACGGCCGCCATGTGGCCGAGACGCGTTCCATCTCGGGGGTCTATAAGAAAGAAATGGGCGCGGGTTCGGAAGCGGTTCAGAACGTATTGAGCATGGTGGAAGCCTTCGCCGAGAAGGAAGGCCGCCGGCCACGTATTCTCATCGCCAAAATGGGCCAGGACGGCCATGACCGCGGCCAGAAGGTCATTGCGTCGGCCTTTGCGGATCTGGGTTTCGACGTGGATATCGGGCCGCTGTTCCAGACGCCCGGGGAAGCCGCCAAACAAGCCGTGGAAAACGACGTTCACATTATCGGCGCTTCGTCTCTGGCCGCCGGTCACCTGACCCTTGTGCCGACGCTCAAAGCCGAACTGAAGAAATTGGGCCGCGACGACATTATGGTGGTCGTGGGCGGCGTCATTCCGCCGCAGGACTTCGACGAGCTTTATAAAGCCGGAGCGTCGGCGATCTTCCCGCCGGGCACCGTTATCAGCGAGGCGGCCGTGGGCCTTCTCGACAAATTGAACGCCGCACGCGGTTACTAGGACGCCACTTGGGACCGAACACCCCCACTACCGCAACGGATCACATCGACGGCGTCCTCTCGGGCGACCGCGCGAAACTCGCGCGCGCGATCACGTTGGTTGAGTCGCGCAACCCCGATCATTTCAAAACCGCCCAAGACATGTTGGTGGCGCTGCTGCCCAAAACCGGCAAGAGCTTGCGCATCGGCGTGAGCGGATTGCCGGGTGCCGGGAAAAGCACCTTCATCGATGCCTTCGGCACCATGTTGACAGCGACTGGCCACAAGGTTGCCGTGCTGGCCGTAGACCCTACGTCGTCGCGCACAGGCGGCAGCATCTTGGGCGACAAGACGCGTATGGCGCGGCTGTCCATTGATGAGAATGCCTTTATCCGCCCCTCGCCCACAGGCGGCACCTTGGGCGGTGTCACGCGCGCGACCCGTGAAACGATTTTGGTGTGCGAGGCTGCGGGCTTCGATGTGATTTTGGTGGAGACCGTGGGTGTCGGACAGAGCGAAACGTCCGTCGCCGAAATGGTCGACTTCTTTTTGGTGCTCATGATCGCCGGTGGCGGCGACGAGTTGCAGGGCATAAAAAAAGGCGTGTTGGAACTCGCGGATATGATCGCGATCACGAAGGCCGATGCCGACAACGTCAATCGCGCAGCGTTGACCGCTGCCGACTATCAACACGCACTGCGTATCGTCACGCCCAACAGCCCGACCTGGACGCCGCCGGTAGTCACCATCAGCGCGCTTCAAAATACTGGCCTCGACGCGCTGTGGGAAAAAATCGGGCTCTTTAAGCGCCTGATGCAAGAGAGCGGCGAATGGGGTACGCGGCGGCGCGCACAATTGATTCGCTGGATGTGGGCCATGGTCGATGACCGCTTGATGAGCACCTTGCGCGCAGACCCTAAGGTGAAATCGCTTACAGCAACGTTGGAACGCGACATTTCCGACGGCAAGGTTACAGCGTCGCTGGCGGCGGAAAAAATCCTGACGGCCTTCGGCTTTCCCACATGAGTCAGCGTTCGCACAAAGAAGCGCCGCTGCTGACCTTTGGTCAACACGCGACGATTGCGGGTTCGCGCATGTTCTTTGGCGCGTTAACCGGCGTCATTCGCGCCTTTCGCGGCTCACACCCGAAGAGTTGGCGTACCTTGCGCTACGGCATCCACCGCGAAGAAGTGCTGGACTACCACGCGCCCATGCCCGGCACGGTCGAGCGCGAGGCGGTCGTGTTTTTGCACGGCGGCGGCTGGATGATGGGAACCAAGGATTTCTACAGTCACGACCTGCTGTTCTTGGCGGAAGCTGGGCATCCAGTCTTCAACGTGGAATATCCCAAAGCGCCCGAACACCCGCACCCGCATATGCTGCGCTCGGTTTTGAAAGCGCTGCTGTACATCCGCACCTCGTTTCCGAAAGCGCGGGCTGTGCATTTGCTGGGGGATTCTGCCGGCGGAAACTTGGCGGTTATGGCCGCGCTGTTGTGCAGCAACGCCGAATTGATCGCGGCCGTCGATCCGCTGTGTGAAATTAAGAAGCTACCGGCGATTCTCAGCGCCACGTCGCTTTATGGCGTGCTCGATCGCAAAACCATGTTTCAGCCCAACGTTCCTGCGGGCATAACCATCGTGGAAGCTTATGGCGGAAAGGACGCGCTGAAGCAGGACGTCGATGCGGCACATGCCATCACGCCGATGGATGTGACGTTTGCGCGCCATCCGCCGTGTCTGCTGGTGTGCGGCGGGCGTGACGTGATTTTGGCTTCGACGGAAGTTTATGCCGCACGCCTTCAAAGCGAAGGTCACGCTGTAACGTTGAAATTATATCCGGATTCCAACCACGGCTTTTTCAATTTCCCGGACGGCGCCGATAAGTCGGGCGTGCAGCGGGATATCGTCGCGTTCCTTGAAAACCTTGGGATGAGGTGAGAAAATTCACAAAGCGACGGCTGTGTTTTCTTGGAAAGTATAAAATGAGAAGTAGCGCTTTTTTCCTGTCTTTTTGCTTCGCTGGATTTTTCGCGAGCGCTTCCTCTCTCGCAGCCGACTTACCGGCTTGCACGCAGCCTGATCTTAAAGAATTTATGGAACGCGAAATGGCGTCGCTGCCGGACCCGCCCGGTTACTATCCGACACTTGACGGCATGTACTTGGTTGCCCCGAGTGGTCCGCAGTTTGTTCAGTGGTTGGGAACGTATTGGGAGGGGCCAATTGGAGGCGCTGCTTTTGTCCTCGATTGCAACGGCAACAAGCTCGCCTTGCGGCAGTTCGGCGGCGTGATGGACCTTCATCCGGGGCCGCGCCTCCCTATCGGAGAGACAACCGAAATAGAATACGTCGCGGGTACCGGGACCGGCGTTCGCGTACATGCGGTTGCTCTCGCGACGTATAAAGAAGGAGCGATCAAGGTTCTTTGGGATCACGTTATCTATGAGATGGCGGGCGCACCCGGCAGTGAGTACGAAGATCAATATCGCTGGACTATGTCTGCGGATAAAAAAACGATCTCTGTAACAGGCCAACGAAAGGTCGGTTCAATTCCAGACGAAGAACATCACTGGGCCCCCATGACCATTCACGCACTGCAATCAGAACTGCATTGTTGGAACGAGAAAACGCAAACTTTTGAAGCTTGCCATTAGTATTTCGGTCGCTTACGGCCCTAGTGCTGCGAGATGATGCCGTAAAGCTCGGGACGGCGATCGCGAAAAAATCCAAACGAGGCGCGGTTACGACGCACTTCAGCCAGATCGAATGAAGCTGTCAGCACGCCCGTATCGGTACGGCCGAATTCGGCCACCTTCTCGCCGCGTTGATCCGAGATGAACGACGCCCCATAGAACGTTTGATTGTGTTCCGTGCCGATGCGGTTGGCCGCAACGATTGGCACGACGTTCGACACCGCGTGGCCGATCATGGCGCGCTGCCACAAGTCTTTGGTGTCCAAACCCGGATTGTCGGGTTCGGTGCCGATGGCGGTGGGGTAGAACAAAATGTCCGCACCCATAAGCATCATGGCGCGCGCGGTTTCCGGGAACCATTGGTCCCAACAAATGCCGACGCCGAGCTTGCCGAACTTCGTGTCCCACACCTTGAAACCGGTGTTGCCGGGGCGGAAGTAGAACTTCTCTTCGTAGCCAGGGCCGTCGGGGATGTGGCTTTTGCGATAGACGCCCATGACTTCGCCGTCGGCATCGATCATGGCGAGGCTGTTATAGAAATGCTGGCCGTCGCGCTCAAAAATCGACGCAGGAATCGCAACGCCAAGTTTTTTCGCCAGAGCCGAAAGCCGCGTCACCACGGGATGCGTGGCGGCGGGAAAGGCTGTGTCGAAGTGATGATCTTTTTCTTCGCGGCAGAAGTACGGGCCTTGCAGCAATTCGGGCGGCAGCACGACTTGCGCGCCTTGCTTGGCGGCCTGCTCAATGAATCCTTCGGTGCGCGTGATGTTCTCGTTCATGTCTTCCGAGAACGCGCATTGGATGGCGGCAACCGTGATCTTGCTCATGTCAGACCTTCGGAACTTGCTGCGTGATGCAGTGGAACGAACCGCCGCCGGTTATAACATGGTTCGCGGGCAAGCCCACGGTACGGCGTGTGGGAAACAGCTTGGCGATGGCTTCGACGGCCTTGTCGTCGGTGGCCGCGCTGTAGAGCGGCACCACCACGGCGGAATTGCCGATATAGAAGTTCATGGAACTGGCGGGGATGATCTCGCCCTCTTCGTCTTCGATGCGCCCTGGCGACGGCACGGTCATGACTTCGAGCTTGCGGCCGTTGACGTCGGTCGCGGCTTTCAGGTCGGCGATAATGGCCTTCAAGGCGTCGCGGTTCGGGTCGTCGGAGCCGCTCGGCTCCATGCACACCACCACGCCCGGCGCCACGAAGCGCGCGATGTTGTCGATATGGCCGTCGGTATGGTCGTTGGCGAGACCGTCGCCGAGCCAGATGAGTTTCTGAATGCCGAGGGATTCGCGCAAGTTTTTCTCGATGTCTTGCTGCGACAGCGTCGGATTGCGGTTGGCGTTCAGCAGGCACTGGCGTGTGGTCAGGGCCGTGCCCTGGCCGTCCACGTCGATAGAGCCGCCCTCCAGAACCCAGTGATAAGGCGCGGCGGCGATGCCGGCTTTGTCGGCCACGAACGGCGCGACTTTGTCGTCGCCTTCAAGGACGTACTTTCCGCCCCAGCCGTTGAACTGGAAGCACGCGGCCTGGAGCGCGCCGTCGCGGGCGACGAAAATGGGTGCGGTGTCGCGTAGCCAGATGTCGCCAAATTCGGCGGGGATGATCTCCGCGCCAAAACTTCCGAGTGCCGCTTTTGCTGAGGCTACGGCCTCCGGGCCACAGGCCAGAATGCGCAGCTGCTCGCCCTTGCCGCCGTCCGCGATGGCTTTGAACAACGCGGCGACTTCGGCGCGCGCCGGTTCCAAATCTTCAAGCCACAGATCGGCAGCGCTGGGCCACGCGGACCAGACGGCGGAATGAGCGGCCCACTCGGCGGGCTGAAGGGCGAGAGCGTTTGTCATGTCGAATTCCAAGTACGGCGGGTTCACTTAATGGCTGGCCACCGCTTGCGCAACGGCGGAATCATGAAGATCGGGCATCACGCAATGATGGCGTGTATAAGGGAGCATGAGTTCGGGGAACCTCGCGGCCGACCGCCGCTTTACCTACGCCCAAGGTCTGCGCCAGGAAGGCGACCCCGCCGCCGCCGCCGAAGTGATCGCCCAAGCCCTGGAATTAACGCCCGGCTGGCCCGAGGGCCACTTCGCCCTTGGGGAAGCGCTGGCCGACGCGGGCCGGCGCGACGACGCCATCGACGCCTACCGGACATACCTGGCGCTGGACGCCGCCGACTCCATGGGTGCGGGTGCGCGGCTGCATCTTTTGGGCGCCGCCGAACGGCCCCGAACATTATCGGGCGCCTATGTGCGCCGGTTGTTTGACGAATACGCAGATCGCTTCGATCAGGCTTTGGTGGGACGCCTTCAATACCGCGCGCCGCAGATCCTGCGCGCGGCTTTGGGGGAGCGGACGTTCAATCGCGCGCTTGATTTGGGATGCGGTACGGGGCTGGTGGGAGAGGCCATTCGCGACATTTGCACATGGCTGGGCGGCGTAGATTTGTCGCCAGCCATGACGCAGGCCGCAGCGCGCAAGGCAATCTATGACCACCTGGAGACCGCCGACATGTTGGCGGCGCTAAAGACCATCGACGCGTGCGACCTGATGGTTGCGGGAGACGTGCTGGTTTATTGCGGTGACTTGGCGCCCATTTTTACGGCCGTGCGCGAGAAGGTTTTGGCGACCGGCTTATTTGCTTTCACGCTGCAACGGAACGATACCGAGGACTTCGTACTGGGACCGGAACACCGATTCAGCCACAGCCTCGCCTACGTGGTTCGCGTGGCGGCGGACTGCGGATTCATCGTTCAGAAAATCCAGAATGCCGTCTGCCGCCAAGAAAAAGGCGTCGATGTGCCTGGCCTCCTGGCCGTGCTTAGTCCAAAGCCAAAGTCAACGCTTTGAGATAGCTGCTTTCCGGCAGCAACGGATGCACGGGGTGATCGGACCCGGCACCAGACGTGCGAATGATCTTGGCGTTACGGTTTGCGTCGTCGATACCGCGCGCGACGGCAGCGGTGAATTCATCCAGCGGCGCATTGTGACTGCAAGACGCGATGAACAGGAATCCACCGGGGTTGATCGCACGGGCGCACAAGCGTGCAAGTTTGCGATAGCCTTGAAGGCCGGCTTTCAAATCCTTGCGCGATTTCACGAACGCCGGCGGATCGGCGATGACCACGTCCCACTGCGCTTTGTTTGCTTCCAGAAATTCAAAGACGTCGGCGCGCGTGAGCATGCAGCGATCGGCGACGGCGTTGGCTTTCGCCGCTTTTGCAGCCAGTTCTAGAGAGGACGCCGAGCTATCCACCAACGTCACATGCGACGCCCCGGCGCGTGCTGCCGCAATGCCAAAACCGCCTGTGTGGGTATAGAGATCGAGAACGCTGCGATCCTTGCTTAATGACGCCAAGAAAGCATGATTGTCGCGTTGATCGAAGTACCAGCCGGTCTTCTGGCCCGAAAGCACGTCGGCAAAAAACGTTGCGCCACTTTCTTCTAGCGCAATCTCGTTTTCCGTGGAGCCGGACAGCAATCGCACGTCGTTGGAGAGTCCTTCAAGTGTTCGGGAACCGCTATCGCCGCGCAAGATGACGGCCTTCGCGCCGACAACGTCGCGCAAGCCGGCCGCGATCAATTCCATCAGCGCTTCCATGCCCGCCGTATTCGGCTGCATGACGCACACGTCCCCGAACCGATCGACGATCAACCCCGGCAACCCGTCAGCCTCGGCATGAACGAGGCGATAAAATGGTTTGGAATACAGGCGTTCGCGCAATGTCAGCGCCGTGCGCAAACGGGTGGCGATGAAATCGGCATCGATGGCCATATCGGGTGTGGTCGAGAGAACGCGCGCGGCAATCAGCGTCCGCGGATTGAAATAAGCCGTAGCCAACCCAGCGCCGCCCGCGTCGGTCACGGTCACGACAGAACCCGGCGCCAGTGACTTCGTCGCCGGATCCATTTCCACTTCGTTAGAAAAAACCCACGGGTGGCCGGCTTGAAGACGGCGATGCATGCCGCGCTTCATCATCAGACGAGGATGGCGAATGGGTAGGGACAAAATGAGACTTTCAGCCGGCGGTCGTTAGAAAGGCTTTGCAACCACCAGCAACACAATGAGGATCATCAACAAAGTCGGAACTTCGTTGATTTTGCGGAAGAACGACGCTGATTTCGTGTTGGCATCGCGCGCAAAGCGGCTGCGCCAACCCTCCATCATGCCGTGTATCATGAAAAGGCCGAGCACAAAGGCGAGCTTAAGATAGATCCACCCCATGGACCAATCGACGATGCCCGGCGTCGACAATAGCATGCCGCCGAACAACAACGTGGCGACTGCAGCGGGCCGCATGATGATGCGCATCAACCGCCCTTCCATGCCCTTCAACATTTCCGAAGCCTGCGTGCCCCGATCAACCCCGGCGTGATTCACAAACAGGCGCGGCAGATACAAAAGGCCCGCCATCCACGCGATGACCGCGATGATGTGCAGCGATTTGATCCACGGATAAGCGGTCGACATGAATTCATGCATGGTTCAGATCCTCGCCAATACTAGGGCCATTTTACCACGGGCGGCATGCTCATGAGGTAAGCATCGGGATTGGCGTCGGTGGTAAAGCCGAATTTCGTACCGCGGTCATAGACTAAATTAAACTCGACGTATCGACCGCGCTTGATGAGCTGCTTGTCGCGATCGGCTTCGGTGAACGGCATCTCTTTCCGGCGCGCGACAATCTGCGGGTAGATGTTCAAGAACGCCTCGGCGATGCTGCGGATGAACGCGAAATCTTTGTGCACATCGCCGCTGTTGAGATCGTCGAGGAAAATGCCGCCGACGCCGCGCGGCTCCTGACGGTGCGGCAGGTAGAAATACTGATCGCACCACTCGCTATATTCTTTGTAAGCGTCGGGTCGGTACTGATCGCAAGCACCTTTAAGGGCCGCGTGGAATTGTTCGGTGTCTTCCGGGAAGGGAAATGTCGGCGTCAAATCCGCGCCGCCGCCGAACCACAGCTTGCTTGTGGCCATGCAGCGCACATTCATATGCACGGTGGGCACGAAAGGGTTCGACATATGCGTGACCAGCGAGACGCCGGTCGCCGAGAACTGCCCTTCTGACTCTTTAGCGCCGGGCATTTGCGCCTTGCCCTGATCGGTGAGCGTACCCCAAACGTGGCTGAAGTTGACGCCGACCTTCTCGAAGACCTTGCCGCGCATAATGCGCATGCGGCCGCCGCCTTTGAGGCGATGCTCCGGCGGGCGCTGCCAATCGTTGCGCTCGAACGCGCAGCCGGGATCGAGCGCTTCGAATGCCGCGCAGATACGATCTTGAATATCGTGGAAGGCCCGGATGGCCTGCGACGTCATACCGTCGTGCAGATCCTCGGGCTTGCGGAGCGCATCACCCATGGGATGTTTTCTCGTGCACATAGTCGACCAGACGCGCGACAGCGTCGGGGTCTGTTTCCGGCCAGATGCCGTGGCCGAGATTAAAGATATGCCCGGGCGCTGGGCCTGCATCGGCGAGTACGCCATCGATGCGCGAAAGCAGCGTTTCTTTCGGCGCGAACAAAGTCGCCGGGTCGAGGTTGCCTTGAATCGCTTTGCCTTTGAGCACGCCGCGCGCGTAGCTGAGTGGCGTGCGCCAGTCGACGCCGACGACGTCCACGTCGAGCTGAGCGATGGACGGTAGATTGCCCATGCAGTTATTGGCGAAATAGATCACCGGCACGCCAACGTCTTTCAAACCGGCGATGATGCGCTTCACAGCCGGCAGTGCAAAAGCAGCGTAATCCGCCGGGCCAAGAAGTCCGCCCCAGGATTCAAACATCATCAACGCTTGTGCGCCCGCGCCCGCTTGCGCGCGCAGATAAACGATCATGGCGTCAGCCAAACGCTCCAACAGCATGGTCGCAAGCACCGGCTCCGCATGCAGGAACTGACGCGGCAACGCGAATTCCTTGGACGGCTTCCCGGCCACGAGATAGCAAAATAACGTGAAAGGCGAGCCGCAGAATCCGATCAACGGTACATGGGCGGGTAGTCCAGCGCGCGTCAGGCGAATGGATTCCATAACAAACGGAACGTCTTGCTCGGGCACCAGCGGCCGCAAGGCTTCGATTTGCGCGCGTGTTTGGATGGGTGTTTCGATCACAGGGCCCGGTGCGTAATCGAGTTTCACGCCCATGCCTTCGAGCGGCACCATGATGTCGCTGAAAATGATCGAGGCATCGAGGGCAAAGCGGCGGATGGGCTGCAGCGTCACTTCGCAGGCCAGCGCGGGGTCGCGCGTAAGGCCAGCAAAAGTGGTCGCCGCGCGTACCTTGCGGTACTCAGGCAGATAACGCCCAGCTTGACGCATGATCCAGATGGGCGTGTGCGGCACGGGTTGGCGCGCACAGGCGGCCAGAAACGGCGGCAAGGATGCGGGAGCTTTAGCAGCGGCAGCTGTCGCCATATGAATTTCCTTATGAATTGTTGCCGGCGGCGGCGCGGCGGCGCTCGCGCACGGCTTCGAGAATGCGCCAAGCGCCCTTCTCCAATAGCTCGGCCGCGACCTTTTGGCCGAGTTCGGCGGCAGCGGACGATGAGGCTGTTGCCTGAGCGCGAATAAAATCTTTACCGTCGAGACTGCAGACGGCGGCGGCGAGCGACACGGTATTGTTGTCCGAGACGGCAAGGCCACCGGCGGGAACTTGGCAACCGCCCTCGAGTTCGCGCAACAATGCGCGTTCGGCCGTAACGGCCACGCGGGTTGGTGTGTGTTCGAGCGCGGCGACCCAGCGCGCCGTGCCGGTATCGTCTTCGCGCGTGCAGACGCCGATCGCGCCTTGCGCAATGGCCGGCGGAAAATCTTCCGTCGATAGCGCAGCAGAAATACGCGCACCCATGCCGAGGCGCTTTAAGCCCGCCGATGCGAGGACAATGGCTTCGTAAGCGCCCTCGTCCAGCTTACGCACGCGCGTGGGAACGTTACCGCGCAGCTCTTCGTGCTGCAAATCGGGCCGCAGTCGGGCAATGAACGCACGGCGGCGCAAACTGCTGGTTCCGACACGCGCGCCACGGGGCAGCGACAGGAGATCGCCGCCGTCACGCGTCAGTAGAGCATCGCGGGGGTCTTCGCGTTCGAGCACCGCCGTGAGCGCCAAGCCCGACGACAGAATCGTCGTGAGGTCTTTGAGACTGTGCACAACGAGATCCACGTCGTTTTCGAGCAAGGCCTTGTCGAGTTCGGCGGTGAAGAAACCTTTGCCCTCGGATGCCCAAAGCGGGCTTTGCGTATCAAGGTCGCCGCGCGTTTTGATGATGACGAGCTCGACATCGGGGGCAGCGGGAAGGGCGCGAATGCGCTTCTTCACTTCTTCCGCCTGCCAAAGTGCGAGCGCGGAACCGCGCGTACCGATGCGAAGCGTGCTCATGCCGCGCCGCCTTCTGGAATAAACCGATAGCCGACACCGCGCACCGTGAGAAAATGCACGGGATTATGCGGATCGCGTTCGAAAATCTTGCGCAGGCGTAGAATGAAATTGTCGACCGTGCGGGTCGACGGGTACACTTCGTAGCCCCAAGCTTTTTCGAGCAGATCGTCCCGCGTCACGACCGCGTCGGCGTGTTCGGACAGCACTTTCAAAATCATCGCTTCTTTCTCTGTCAGCGTATGGACTGAACCATCCCAGGACTGCGCTTGGAAGGTCCGGAAGTTCACTTCATTGCCCGCAAAACGTAAAGCGTCGCCGGACGCGGGCTGCGCAACCGAGCGCTTATACCATTCCCACCGCCGCAAAATCGCGCGCACGCGCAAAAGGAATTCGTCCAAGTGAAACGGTTTGGTGAGGTAGTCGTCGCCGCCCGCTTCGAGCCCCCGCACTCGGTCCTGCGGATCGCCGCGCGCCGTCAGAAACAGGACCGGCGTATTCTTGCCCTTTTCGCGCAAAGCGCGGCAGACGGCAAAGCCGTCCATATGCGGCAACATCACGTCGAGAACGACGAGGTCGTAATCGTTCTCGACCGCGCGCTCGAAACCTTGCTTACCGTCGTAAGCAGTGTCGGTGACGTAGCCCTCGGCGCGCATGTTCTCGGCCATGCCTTCCGCCAAGTGCAGGTCGTCTTCCACCACCAGAATCTTGTTAGCAGCTGTATCCATTAAGCAGCGGACTCCGTGGCAGGCCAAGTGACGGTGAACGTGGCGCCCTTCCCCGGGCCATCGCTATGGGCCGTGACGTCACCGTTCTCAAAATGCATGAATCGCTGGACGATATAAAGACCAAGACCCGTGCCGGCCGCATTCCCCCCACCGGCATCAAGGCGATAGAAACGTTCAAAAAGCTTTGGTCCGGCATTTGGCGCGAAGCCAACGCCCGTGTCCCGTACATGAAGCGTCATTTCGCCGCCCTTGCGCGCGGCGTCAATCGACAGCGTACCGCCCTTCGTGGGTACCATGGCCGCCAGGGCGTTCTCGATCAAATTCCGAAGCACACCATCCACGGCCATGGGATCGGCCATGATTTCGAGGTCGGCCGGCACCGCCACTTCAAAATGAATATTGTCGCGCTTGGCGGTTTCTTCGAGGCTGCTGGTCACATGGCGCACCGCTTCAGCCAAAAATAAGCGCTCACGGTTGAGAGTCATGCGGCCGCGATCCAGGCGCGCGCTGTCGAGAATCTTTGACACCATGCTTTGCATGCGCTGCAAATCATCGAGCATCCGGCGCGACAACTGTTGGAAACGTTCCGGCGAAAGCTGGCGCATCACCATGGTCTCCAAAGACAGCTGTAGACTGGCGATGGGCGTCTTGAACTGGTGGGACACCATCGCGAGAAAGCTATCTTGCTTGCGGCGGATTTCAGCCTCGCCGCGAAGCCCGCGCCAAAGCACCGCAATGGCCAGCGCTTGGACCAGGAGAAAGAATCCGCTTTCCCAGGTGTATTGGTTGTCTTTGCGTTCTTGTATGTCCTCAAGCTCCATCAAAGCGCCCGGCGATAACGCGACGCCCGCTTCGCCGACTTCAGCGTGAGGAAACACTTTCACGATTTCAGCAGCTGGGATTCCCGCCGCGGCCATCTTTTGCGCGGCCAGCATCTCGTAGCCGTAAAGCGTTTTGATTTCCTGGGTGACGGAATTGGTATAGGCGCGGTGATCGATCAGCCACCACACCACCTGCACAACCGAGAACACCAACAAGAAAATGATGGTGAGGTGCAAGACGCGGTTGGTGTCGATGC
Organism: Fidelibacterota bacterium; assembly: GCA_947475895.1. Classification (GTDB taxonomy): domain Bacteria; phylum Pseudomonadota; class Alphaproteobacteria; order Rhodospirillales; family Rhodospirillaceae; genus SHVO01. The sequence goes on along the minus strand of CANJMF010000010.1, from coordinate 54,135 downwards.
GAAGAGCGTGCATGGCTACCTCCCAATGACCTCGCGCAGCGCGGTCGCCAGGCGTGTGACATCTTCTGGCGTATGCACCGCCGATAGGAACAACACTTCGTAGGCCGACGGGGCGAGATAAATGCCGCGGTCCATGAGCGCCTGGAAAATGGGGCGATACTGATCGCCCGATTTGGAATCGAGGGCTTCGGCCGACCGCGCGGCCGGGCCATACGAGAGCCAGCCAATGGAACCCACGCGCACGAAAGACCAGGCGGTGCCTTCCAGGGCCGGTGTCAGTTCTTTTTCAAGCTGCGCGCCAAGGGCTTCAAGCCTAGCGTAAACGTTATCGCGCTTGATGACCTTCAGCATAGCAAGGCCCGCTGCCATGGCGACCGGATTTCCGGACAAGGTGCCGGCCTGATAGACCGGACCCAAGGGCGCGACATTCGACATGAGCGCGCGCGATCCGCCGTAAGCGCCGACGGGCAGGCCGCCGCCGATGACTTTGCCGAAGGTGGCGAGATCGGGCGTAATGCCGTAATGCGCCGCGGCACCGCCGAAACCGATGCGGAAGCCCGAAATGACTTCATCGAAAATCAACAAAGCGCCGTGCTTCTTTGTGAGGTCGCGCAGGAGCTGCAGGAATTCTTTGCGCTGAAGAAGAAGCCCGTTGTTGGCCGGAATCGGCTCGATAATGACGCAAGCAATCTTGTCGCCTTCCGCGTCAAACAGCGCTTTCAATTTGGCGTCATCGTCGAGAGGAAGCACGCGCGTGAGCGCCGCGAACTCTTTCGGTACGCCGGCCGACGATGGCTGGCCAAATGTCACAAGGCCCGAGCCTGCCGCCACCAAAAGATGATCGGCATGGCCGTGATAGCAGCCGGAGAATTTCACAATGAGATCGCGGCCCGTTGCGCCGCGCGCCAAACGGATTGCGCTCATGGTGGCTTCCGTGCCGGAGGACACGAAGCGCACTTGTTCAAGACCAGGGTATGCGCCGACGACTTCTTCAGCCAACTCCACTTCCGCATGACACGGTGCGCCGTAGGTCGTGCCCAGTGCTGCCGCCTGGCCAATAGCTGCGACGATTTCGGCGTGTGCGTGGCCCAGAATGAGCGGACCCCACGAACCCACGAAATCGAGATACCGTTTGCCCTCTTCATCGACGACATAGGCGCCTTCGCCTTTCGCGATGAATTTTGGTGTACCGCCAACGGCGCGAAAGGCGCGCACAGGCGAATTGACACCGCCGGGAATAACCTTTTGGGCCCGTTCAAACAAATTCGTATTGGACGTCACGAACGCTTCTCCTGGGGTTGATCGTCGTCGCCGAGGGCTTCCTCGACGCCGCGCAAATAAGCCTGCACGGCAGCGGGGCCGGATTCGGCGGCCAATGTGCGCAAGCCTTTGATCGGGGCATGCGCGAGTTTCCGCGCGAATGCCTCGGCCCAATTCTTGAGGCCGTCTTTATCGTCGCCGTTGATCTTCGACAGACGCTTAAGACTTTCCGCCGCCAAGTGTTGGTAGTGCTTGCCCATATGCTGAATCAGAGGCGCGGCCTCACGGATGGCATAATCGCGCCGGATGCGATCGAGATGATCGTCGATAATAATGCGCGCGGATGCGAGCTCGCCAAGCTTTGCGTTGCGGCCTTCGGAGGCCTCGGCGATCACCTGGTCCATACCGACGCGTGTAACGCCATCAATCGCGGTGACGCTGGGATCAACGTTCGGCGGCACGCCCAAATCGATAATCATGAGGGGCGCGTGTGCCGCCATTTTCGATACGGCGGCGCGGTCGAGCACGGGCTCAGTGCCGCCGACTGCCGTGATAACAACGTCCACCAATCCCGGATCGCGTTTGAAGTCTTCGAGGCTCTGCGTTTGCGCACCGACTTCCGCTGCCAACTCCGCTGCCGTCTCCAGCGTGCGGTTGACGAGGTGCAGCGCGACATCGTGCGTGGCCAAAGTCCGCGCGCAAAAGCGCGTCATGGGCGAGATGCCTACCAGCGCGATCCGTCCGCGCTTGCCGTCCAAATGCGCGAGCGCGTGACGCACGGCGAACATGGCCAGCGAATCCGCGTTCGCGGGACGGGCCGCCTGGGCGTGCACGTCCTGGGCCGCGCGCAAGGCTTCGGCGAAAAGGTAGTCGAGTTGCGGGCCACAGGTGCCGGCCGCGCGCGCCGTTTGCCAGGCAAGACGCACCTGGGCGTAAATCTCGCGCTCACCGGCTTGGGCGGAGTCCAATCCGGCGGCCACCAGGAACAGATGTTCGATGGCGCCCTCGCCCGACCAAGCCCTAAAAACTTTGCGGGTTTCGTCCTCGTCGCCCGGAGGACCCAGGAGCTTACCAATTTTGTCGCGGCAGGCCTGGGGTTCCAGATCGTCGCTATGGGCGACGATGAACTCGATCCGGTTGCAGGTGCCTACATAAGCCAGCTCGGCCACACCGAGCGCTTTAGCCAATGCGGGCAAGCGCTGCTCAACCTCGGCCTTAGGTACGGCAAGACGCCCCAGGCGGTCGACGCCGGCGGTCTTATAAGAAGCGCCAATGAGGGCGAATCGGTTCATGGCCGGTGAGTTACCATAGCGGCCCTAGGGTTATGTCACAGCCATGTCACGGCTGTGGAGAATTGAGCACTGGCAATGAGATACGTGCTGCGGTAAGGCCTGTCCATGGCCGAAAAACTCGCCATTGTTGTGTTCAGTCTGGGTGGCCCCGACAGCCCTGCGGCGGTGCGGCCCTTCCTGTTCAATTTGTTTTTCGACCCCTACATCATCGATCTGCCGACGCCGTTGCGCTGGCTGATCGCAACGCTGATTTCGACAACGCGCGCCAAGAAGTCGCAAGGCTATTACGCCAAGCTGGGCGGCAAGTCGGTTTTGCCGGCCGAAACCCGCGCGCAAGCCGCAGCGCTTGAAGCCGTCGTCCGCGCGCGCGGCGATGACGCCAAGGTCTTCGTGTTCATGCGCTATTGGCATCCCATGGCGCCCGAGGTCATCGCGCAATTAAAAGCCTACGCCCCGACGCGTGTTGTTGTGCTGCCGCTCTATCCGCAGTTTTCGACGACCACGACGGAGACGTCGTTGGTAGCGTTGAAGCGTGCCGCCGCGAGCCAGGGTTTTACTGTGCCGTTGGAAAGCGTGTGCTGCTATCCCACCGAGAACGGCTTCATCGAGCCCGTGACGGAAATGATCGCGCGCGATTACGCCGCGGCCGCCGAGCACGGAAAACCGCGCGTGCTGTTATCGGCCCATGGGTTGCCGCAAAAGATCATCGACGCCGGCGATCCTTATCAGTGGCAGGTCGAACAAACGGCAGCAGCCGTTGTCACGCGCCTGGGTATTCCCGATCTGGATTGGAGCATCTGCTACCAAAGCCGCGTGGGTCCCGTGGCGTGGATCGGCCCTTCGATCGAAAGCGAAATCGACCGCGCGGGAAAAGACGGCGTGCCGTTAGTGGTGGCGCCGATTGCATTCGTTTCGGAGCACGTTGAAACGCTCGTCGAACTTGACGACACCATGCGTGAGTATGCGGAGGGAGCCGGTGTACCGTTTTATGTACGCACGCCGGCCGTCCGTACGGAGCCGCGCTTTGTCGCGCTGCTTGCAAGCTTGGATCGCGTGCTTAAGAGCTGTACGTCACCTTGCTCGGCCGTGGGCGCGCGCATCTGCCCGCCTCACTTCATGAAGTGCCCGCATCAGACGCGCTGACGGCGATTACATCGCGACAATTACATCAATGTGCGTTCAATGGCTGCCAACACCGTGTGCGGCAGGTAGGGCTTGGTGACCAGCGGACGATGGCGGTGCTCTTCCGGCAAATGCTGCTCGCTATGGCCTGTGAGGAACACAATGCGCGATTGGCCGGACGCAAGTTCAGTCGCAACCTTAAAAACGTTCTCGCCGCCGAGATTGACATCGAGCAAGGCGAGATCAGGCTTTTCACCATCCAGCAGACGCATGGCCGCCGCGACGGAACCGACCGGCCCAAGGACGCGGTAACCCGCATCCTGCAGCATGTCCTGCAGATCCATGGCAATCAGAGTCTCGTCCTCGACGATCAGCACGCTATTGCATTTGTCTGTGCTCATGATGCGTTCCTGACCTGATTGGCGATGGCGGATGACTCGCGTTCCGTGGGGAACGACATCACCGCACGGAATCCTTCTTTCTCACAGGCCAAATCGACGGCTCCGTTTAATTCATGCGTAAGTTCAAGTTTAATAAGGCGGCTGCCGAAACCATTGCGCGACGGCGGCGTGACCTCGGGACCGTGTTCCTCGCCCCAATTGAGCTTAATGCGCGTGGCGTCGTCGGCGTCAAAATCCCAATCAACTTTTACGCGACCATCATTATTCGACAACGCGCCGTGCTTGATGGCGTTGGTCGCAAGCTCATGGAACACCATGCCTAAGCCGAGCGCTGCTTTGGGTTTTAACGGCACGGCGGGGCCGCTGAACACAACGCGATTGCGGTCTTCCATCATGTAAGGCTCTAGGCTTTCGCGCGCGATTTCACGCAGCTGGATATCGCCCCAATTTTCCCGCGAGAGAAGTCCGTGGGTGCGTCCGAGCGCCTCGATGCGGCGCAGGAATTTATCGACGAACAGTTTAGGATCAGTCGTGCTCGCGAGCGTTTGGCGCGCCATCGCATTGACCACGGCCAGCATGTTTTTGACGCGGTGGCTTAGCTCCTCGATCAAGATGCGCTGATGGGCTTCCGCACGGCGCATCTCTTCTTGATGTTGCTGGCTGCGCAGAAGCGCTTGCTCGGCCGATAACTTCTCGGCGCGGACGCGGAAGTTTTCTTCCTGCAGGCGATGGCGCATTTCAGCTTCGCGCTGAATCTCCATCTGCTTCATGTAGAGGTCGACGAAGATCTGAACCTTCGATGCCAAAACGAAGGGATCGACGGGTTTAAAGACCATATCCACAGCGCCGGCTGAATAAGCTTGCAGCAAGTGCGAATCGTCGCGGAAGACAGCTGTGAGGAACAGGATTGGAATATGGCGTGTGCGCTTGCGCGCACGAATGAGGGCTGCCGTTTCATACCCGTCCATGCCGGGCATCTGCAAATCGAGCAGGATGACGGCGAAATCTTCATGCAGCAGTTGGTAGAGCGCCTCCTCGCCGGAGTGAACGACCACGACCGTCTGCTCAAGTCGCTCCAATGCGGCCCGCAACGCAAGCGCCGTAACCCGATCGTCATCGACGATCAGGATCCGGGCTTTTATCGCGCCCACATCGAGAGCCAACTGTTCCGCGTCCATTAGATGTCCCGTACCCGGCATAAATTGCGCTTAAATGTCATTACTGCGCCGGGAAGTTGACGACGTTGTCCGTGCCGGTGCGCTTCAAAAGTCGAGGACGCTCCGTGCGGTGGAACCATACACGCAGCACCGATACCAACTGCTCGATGTCCACCGGCTTGGCCACATAGTCCGAGGCACCGGCTTCGATACATTTCTGGCGGTCGCCCTTCATGGCTTTCGCCGTGACGGCGATGATGGGAAGTGACGAGAACTGCGGCATGGTGCGAATTTCCTGCATGGTTTGGTAGCCGTCCATGCCGGGCATCATGATGTCGATTAGGGCCGCGTCTACATCGGGGATGCGTTGCAGCAACTCGATCCCGGCGCGACCGCTTTCCGCATAGTGCAGTTCGACACCGTGTTCTTCGAGCGCGCTGGTGAGCGAGAAGATGTTGCGGATGTCGTCGTCTATGACCGCCACCTTGCGCCCCGCGAGCATGGGATCGCACTGGCGAATTTGCTTCACGAGGTCCTACGCATTCGCCGGCAGCGTATCGACCGACCGGTGCAGAATGAATGCAACGTCATCTTGGAGCTGCGCTTCCGATTTCGCGACACGCTGGCGCTCCGTCAGGGACAGGTCGGTGAGATAATTCTGCTCTTGCTCGGTCAATTCGCGCGGCACAAAGGCGACGAATGAAACCTCGGCGCCTCGTAGAGCTTCGATGATTTCCGCCAAGGGCCGATCCCATTCCTCGCGGCAGTCAATGACCACGCAGTCATAGGTTTCGTCACCGAAAGCTTCAGGTAAGGCGCCGACGCTTTCAACATCAAGATCAGCGCTGCCCATCAGCGCTTGCAGGCCGCCGCTGCTGGATTCGGATTCGATGGCAAGCACACGTTTGGTGCGCGCGTTGAAGTCCTTCACACCTTTGAAGGTGGCGAGGATCGTGTCGGGCTCGACGGGCTTGCCGCTAAACCCATAAGCGCCAATGCCGAGACCGATACGGTTTTCCTCATCGCCCGAAATAATGTGCACGGGGATGTGGCGCGTTTCCGGGTTGCGTTTCAGGAGATCGAGAAGCGCGAAGCCATCGATATCGGGCAGCCCGATGTCGAGCGTGATGGCATCGGGGCGGAAGCGTTTTGCGAGCGGAATGACGGCCATTCCCTCACCCGTAACGACGCCTTTGAACCCGGCCTCACGGGCCATATTCAACATAATGCCGGCAAAGCGCGGGTCGTCTTCGACGATGAGCACGGTCGGATCTCCGCGGTTGATGGAATCGCGATCATCTTGAACGGCGGATTCCTGTGCTGCTACTTCAGCATCCATCGCAGCGACAGCTCGCATGCTGGTGTTGACGATACGGCCGGGCTGCTTGGCCGGCGGCGTGAAATTGAGCGGCAGATACAGAGTGAACGTGCTGCCGCGGCCCACGGAACTGACGACGTTAAGCTCGCCGCCCAACAGACGCGTGATTTCGCGGCTGATGGAGAGGCCGAGACCCGTTCCGCCATACTTGCGGCTGGTGGTTCCGTCAGCCTGCTGGAAGGCTTCAAAGATGATGCGCTGCTTTTCTTCGGGGATGCCGATGCCGGTATCCTCGACGGTGAACGCCAGGACCTGATTGCTGTTGTTGAGATGCTCGCTCAAGGGCGACCAACCGCCGACGGCACGTGCGATCTTGAGTTTGACGTGCCCGTTCTCGGTGAACTTGAACGCGTTGGACAGCAGATTTTTGATGACCTGTTGCAGGCGCTTGTCGTCGGTGAAGATCGAACGCGGCAATTCGGGGTCGAATTCGATATTGAAGGCCAGTTTCTTGTCCTGCGCCATCTGGGCGAAGGTGCGATCCATGTGGTCGCGCAGGCTGGCGAAGAAGGTTTCGCCGACATCGAGCGAGACCGTACCGGACTCGATCTTGGACAGATCGAGAATGTCGTTGATGAGTGCCAGCAGATCGGAACCTGCGTGGTGGATGGAGTGCGAGAATTCCACCTGCTTTTCGGTCAGGTTGCCTTGTGTGTTCGCAGACAGCAACTTCGAGAGAATGAGCAAGCTGTTCAGCGGCGTGCGCAACTCGTGGCTCATGTTGGCCAAGAATTCCGATTTGTACTTGGACGTGAGCGCCAGCTGTTCGGCTTTTTCTTCCAGGTCGTGCTTGGCTTGTTCCACTTCGCGGTTCTTGGCTTCCACCTGCGCATTCTGCGTGGACAGCAGTTGCGCTTTGTCTTCCAGTTCGACGTTGGTGCGCTGCAATTCGTCCTGCTTCGTGCGCAGAAGTTCTTCCGATTGACGCAGCGAGTTGGCTTGTTGCTCAAGACGGTCGTTGGTCTTTTTCAACTCCTCCTGCTGGGCTTGCAGTTCCGACGTCAGGAGCTGCGACTGCTTCAACAGGCCTTCGGTACGCATGTTGGCAGCGATTGTATTCAACACGATCCCGATCGATTCCATCAACTGATCGAGGAACGATTGGTGGGTTTCGGAGAACTCGCTGAAGGACGCGAGTTCGATGACCGCGTTCACTTCGCCTTCGAACACGGCCGGCAGCACGATCACGTTCAAGGGTGCGGCTTCACCAAGACCCGAGGCGACCTTGACGTAGTCCATCGGAACGTTGGTCAACAGAATGCGCGATTTTTCGTAGGCGCACTGTCCGACCAATCCTTCGCGCAGCGCGAACTTGTTCGAGAGGTGCTTGCGATGTGTGAATGCGTATGAGGCGGCGAGATTGAGTGTGACACTGCCTTCCTCGTCTTTGTCGGTGACGTAGAATAAGCCGTGCTGCGCGTTGACCAGCGGTGCCAGTTCCGACAACACCATGTTCGACACGGTGGCCAGATCGCGTTCGCCCTGCAACATGCGCGTGAAGCGCGCGAGGTTGGTTTTCAGCCAGTCCTGCTCGGTGTTTTTCAACGTCTGATCCTTCAGATTTCGGATCATCTCGTTGATGTTATCTTTCAGTGCGGCCACTTCGCCTGACGCTTCGACGGCGATGGACCGGGTCAAGTCACCCTTCGTCACGGCCGTGGACACTTCGGCGATGGCGCGGACCTGTGTGGTCAGATTTGCGGCCAGCTGATTCACGTTGTCGGTCAAGTCGCGCCACAGACCGGCGGCGCCAGGCACGCGGGCCTGACCGCCCAGTTTTCCTTCGATACCCACTTCGCGGGCCACGTTGGTTACCTGATCGGCGAAGGTCGCCAGCGTCTCGATCATCCCGTTGATGGTGTCGGCCAGCGAGGCGATTTCGCCCTTCGCGTCGACGGTCAGTTTGCGGCGCAGGTTACCTTGCGCCACCGCGGTCACGACGTCGGCGATACCACGCACCTGAGACGTCAGGTTGGCGGCCATCATGTTCACGTTATCGGTCAAATCTTTCCACGTACCGGCGACGCCTGGCACTTGGGCCTGACCACCCAGCTTTCCTTCGGTGCCGACTTCGCGCGCGACGCGCGTCACTTCGGAAGCGAACGAGTTCAGCTGATCGACGAGCGTATTAATCGTGGACTTCAGTTCGAGAATTTCGCCCTTCACGTCGACGGTGATCTTTCTGGACAAGTCGCCGCGCGCGATGGCGGTCGTCACTTCGGCGATGTTACGCACCTGGCCGGTCAAATTGGCGGCCATCATGTTCACGTTATCGGTCAAATCTTTCCACGTACCGGCGACGCCGCGCACGTTGGCCTGACCACCCAGCTTTCCTTCGGTACCGACTTCGCGCGCGACACGCGTCACTTCCGAGGCGAAGGAGTTCAGCTGGTCCACCATGGTGTTGATGGTGGATTTCAGTTCGAGAATTTCGCCGCGCACGTCGACGGTGATTTTCTTGGACAAGTCCCCCGTGGCCACGGCGGCCGTCACTTCGGCGATGTTACGCACTTGGCCCGTCAAGTTGGCGGCCATGGCGTTCACGTTATCGGTTAGATCGCGCCAGAGCCCCGCGACGCCGGGCACCTGCGCCTGACCGCCGAGCTTTCCTTCGGTACCCACTTCGCGCGCGACGCGCGTCACTTCCGAGGCGAAGCCGTTTAGCTGATCCACCATGGTGTTAATGGTGTTCTTCAGCTCCAAGATTTCGCCTTTGACGTCGACGGCGATTTTCTTGGACAAGTCGCCTTTGGCCACCGCGGTCGTCACTTCGGCGATGTTACGCACCTGGCCAGTCAAGTTCGCGGCCATGAGGTTCACGTTATCGGTCAAGTCTTTCCACGTACCGGCGACGCCGCGCACCTGCGCCTGACCGCCCAGTCGTCCTTCGGTACCCACTTCGCGCGCGACGCGCGTCACTTCCGAGGCGAAGGACGACAACTGCCCCACCATCGTATTCACGACCTTACCAATGCGCAGAAATTCACCACGCAGAGGACGGCCATCGATTTCGAGATTCATGGTTTGCGACAAGTCACCGCGCGCGACGGCGCCGATCACGCGGGCCATTTCGGCGGTGGGCTGCACCATGTCCGCGATCAGGGTGTTGATGGTGTCGATGTTCTCAGCCCAGGAGCCTTGTGCCGTGGGGAGCTTGGCGCGGTGTCCGATCTTGCCGTCTTTGCCGACGAAATCGCCGAGGCGCTCGAACTCGCGCGTCATGCGCTCGCTCATTTCCACGGCTTCGTTGAAGGCGTCGGCGATATCGCCGTCAACGCCACTGAGGCCTGTGGGCAAGCGAACCGAGAAGTCGCCCTTTCGGAATGCGCGCAAAGCGGACAGGAGATGATTGTTGTCCAGCTGCGTGGAAACCATTGCGACTTTGTTCATGGCTGCGCCCCTTGTCTGTGCGAACTACGCGGACGCTCTTACGAGTCGCTTCGCGCCGGTCACGGTAGGTGCTGATGCGTCACGAAATGGCCACAGAAGAAACGATGCACCGCCATCATCGGTGCGTTCTTCGTCATGAGTGGTTACCACCGCGCCCGCAGCTTGCCTCTAGCCGCAACCCTCCTGAGGGTTACCAACGCCCTGTGATGCGAAATGTTCCGTAGCGGTTGTTCGCGCGCACAATTTTTCAATTGGAGCCGAAACACCACAATTAGTAGTGGGCTGGGCAGGCAGGCGCCCTTAGGAGTTGGGCCTAAAACTCGGCATCTAATTCTGCCATTTCGTCGGGCTCGGATTTTGCCGCTTCAATCCATTCATTGAGCGCCGGCCATTTCAGAATCGTTTTGCAATACGCCGCCGAAACGTCGTCCATTTCGACGTCATAGGTATTAAAGCGCGTGCAGACGGGAGCATACATGGCATCTGCCATAGATAATTTGCCAAAGAGATAGGGACCCCCGCTTTCATCCAAGCATTCCTGCCAGATGGCCTTAACCCGCGCGATATCGGGCTTTGCGCCGGCCCAGGTTTTGAAGTTGGGAAAGCGTGCCTTGAGGTTCATCGGCAGTGCAGAGCGGAGATTGTAAAATCCGGAGTGCATCTCACCGGACACCGAGCGGCAACGCGCCCGTTTTACGCGGTCACTGGGTAACATGCCGGCTTTTGGAAACTCTTCATCTAAGTATTCTGCGATCGCTAGGGTGTCCCAGATTTTGGCCCCCTTGTGATCCAAACACGGGACGAGGCATGACGGCGAGAGTAACAGGAGTTCCGCCCGTGCCGATGGATCATCCAGGGAAACGGTCTTAACCGTGAACTCGATCCCCGCAATCTTGCATAGCAACCAGCCGCGTAGCGACCAGGACGAGTAATTGCGGCTCGAAATCGTTAACGTTGTCAGGGCCGTACCTCCCCAATTACGCCTTCCAGCCCTGGCCATAATGGCCCGGACCCAGAAGTGTGTATTCGAAAGATCATCTCGCAACGCAGCATAAATTGCACTAGCCTTTTAAGCCTAGGAGCCAAACAAGGTGAAACGCGGCCGAATGCTATATTTCTGGTACCAAAAGCACGCCGATATGATGCGGCCTGTGCGCATGGTTGCTCGCGCCGCCAAGCAATTCATTGATCCGCTTGCAGGACTCCCGGGTGGGGACTGGGCGCGGCGCGTGTCGGCAGGCCTGGAAATGGTCGTCCGGTCCCGCTTTCATCACCGCCGGCCAGGGTATGGCATCGACACAATAGACATCGGTGACAAGCAGGTTGCAGTGCGAGAGGAAGCCGCGCTCGCCACGCCGTTCGCCACCCTCCTCCATTTTCGCAAAGAGAGCGATGCGCCTTTGCCCAAGGTTCTCGTGGTGGCGCCTCTCTCGGGCCACTTCGCGACCCTTTTGCGGGGCACGGTAAAAACCCTTTTGCGCGAACACGACGTCTACATCACCGATTGGCATAACGCGCGCTATATCCCACCCGGCGCCGGCACATTCGGCTTTGATGATTATACCGAGCACCTCATCCGCTTCCTGGAAACCATGGGGCCCAACAGCCACATCATCGCGGTTTGTCAGCCATGCGTTCAGGCGTTAGCCGCCACGGCCGTGATGGCCGAGGCCGGCAACCCGGCAACACCCGCGAGTATGACTCTGATGGCGGGCCCCGTGGACACGCGCATCAATCCGACGAATGTAAACAAGCTCGCCGAGAGTCATCCGATCGCTTGGTTTGAAGAAAACCTGATTTCCACCGTTCCCTGCGGCATCGAGGGCGCAGGACGGCGCGTTTATCCTGGTTTCTTGCAGACAACATCGTTCATGGCGATGAACAGCGCGCGACATCAGCGCGCTCATCGCGATTTATTTCATTATCTCGCATCGGGCGAGAATGAAAAAGCCGACGTCATCAAAAATTTTTACGATGAGTATTTCTCGGTGCTCGATTTGCCGGCTGAGTTTTATCTCGAGACAGTGCAAAAAGTTTTCCAAGACGCTTTGCTGCCGCAAGGCAAACTCACCTATCGTGGTAAACCTGTTGATCCGAAGGCGATTCGCAAGACAGCCCTTCTCACCGTTGAAGGTGAACGTGACGATATCTGCGCGCCTGGGCAAACGGTGGCCGCCCATGATCTCTGTTCGAACTTGAAACCGTATATGAAGCGCCACCATCTTCAGGCGGGCGTCGGTCATTACGGCGTTTTCAGCGGACAGAAATGGGAAAACCAAATTTATCCCAACGTTCGCAATCTTATGCTTTCAACGATGTAGCCGTACCGATCGTGCTTAAAAATCGGCCATAAAAAAACCCGGCGTCTTGCGCCGGGTTTTTTGTTTCAAAAGCTTTGTGAATTAGGTCGCTTTGAGGTTACCGGCGGCGCTCTTGCCGCGCTCAGTCACCACGTCGTAGCTCACTTTTTGTCCTTCGTTCAGACCGCTCAGGCCGGCGCGTTCAACAGCGCTGATGTGCACGAACACGTCTTTGCCGCCGTCGCTGGGCTGAATAAAGCCGAAGCCTTTTTGAGAATTGAACCACTTCACTGTACCACTGGCCATATGGACCTCCTTAGAAACGCATCTCGCGTATTGCTCAGCCGCGCGACCATCGCGCTGCCTTTCCTCGATTCCAGCGTTGTCTTGGGGAGGGCCCGCGAACGGGCTGCAGCAAGGCAGGCGCAGAACTCGATATCCCTTAATATAGCCGTTTTTGCCCGATTTGCAATCTGGCGACCGTCGCGTGCGCAGCTAAACGATGCTGCGGCGCACCGGTTTTAACGCGCGACCGTCCACACTCCCATGCACCCCGCTTTTGCCATTCTTGGGGGTAGCGCACTGCCGGCTCTACAAAATATTGGTGACAGCCGCGGTGATTTTCATAGTTATGGTGTCGGGACGGGGCAGCGCCCGCAGGTTAATCAAATTTGACGGATACTTGGCGGATACGATGCAAACACAATCTGAAAAAGCCGGCGTCGCTGCGGTCATCGATGCGCGGGAATTTGTCGATGCACAAGTCGCGCCACGCGGCAGCCTGGAGAATTTATCGCACGAAGAGGTCGCCAAACTTTTGGATCGCGGCCAAGGCGGTCTCTATCCGCTCCTGAAGCGGTGTGCGTTGGCGGTGCTGAATTCCGGAAGCTATAGCGACGATGCGGCACTGCTGTTCGAAAAATATGCCGACTTCGATCTTCGCATTGTGCGCGAGGCCTATGGAATCAAACTCGAGCTGAGCCACGCGCCAGCCATCGCCTTCGTCGACGGCCAGATGATTCAAGGCGTGAAAGAACATCTTTTCGCGGTGCTGCGCGACATCGTTTATATCGCCAACGAAGTGATCGACAGTGGACGCTTCGACCTGGCGAAGCCCGACGACATCACCAACGCCGTCTTTTGCATTCTGCGAAACGCGCGCGTGCTCGACAGCAAGGGCCGACCGGATCTGGTGGTTTGTTGGGGCGGACACGCCATTTCACGCGAAGAGTACGACTACTCCAAGCGCGTGGGATATGAGCTGGGCTTGCGCGGATTGAACGTCTGCACCGGCTGCGGTCCTGGTGCCATGAAAGGGCCTATGAAAGGCGCCACCATCGCGCACGCGAAGCAACGCATCACAACGGGACGATATGTCGGACTGACGGAACCCGGCATCGTGGCCGCGGAGCCGCCAAATCCGATCGTCAATCAGCTTGTGATCTTGCCGGATATCGAAAAGCGCCTGGAGGCTTTCGTTCGCCTCGGCCACGGCATCATCATTTTCCCCGGCGGGGTCGGCACGATGGAGGAAATCCTCTACGTGCTTGGTGTGCTATTGGCGCCGGAAAATGCCAATCAGCCCGTGCCGTTAATTTTGACGGGACCGGCAACTGCCGTCGATTACTTCAAGAACATTGACGCCTTCGTTGAACTGACGCTGGGCAAGCAAGCGCGCGCCCGCTACCGCACCATTATTGACAACCCTGCCGAGGTTGCACGCGCCATGAACGCCGGGTTGGAGCAGGTGCGTTTGCACCGCAAAGACACCGGCGACGCCTATAATTTCAATTGGACGCTGCATATTCCAGATGCATTCCAGCGACCCTTTGCCGTGAGCCATGAGAGTGTCGCGGCGTTGCGCGTTCATATGGATCAGCCGGTCTATGACCGCGTTATCAATTTGCGGCGGATTTTTTCTGCGCTTGTGACGGCCAACGTCAAAGAGTCGGGTGTCCGCCAAATTCAGGAGCGCGGTCCGTTTGAAATTCACGGCGATCCGCAGTTGATGAATCCGATGGATGCGCTGATTACACAATTTATCGCGGAAAAGCGCATGAAATTGTCGGGCGAATACAAACCGGTTTATCGCATCGCTTCGCCGACAACACTCACCTAGACGTATGCTAAATCACCAATCCTCGCGCGCTAACGCGCTTTATGTTGCAGCAATGGTGGTGCTGTCGGCCATCTATTATTCCGCCTATGTCGGGAGCGGGTTCAATTATGCCGACGATGGCAACTATGCGCAGGTTTGCTATGAGCTGCTGCTCGGGCGGGATATTCACGACATCGTCCTGAGCTATGGCGTGACATGGTTCAAGATCGGTGAAGGCCTCTTTCATCTCTTTGGCGTTCACTTTCTGATCGTGCGCATTTTGTTTTTTACGTGCATCACGATTACCAGCCTTCTGGTGTACGCCGCCGTATCGACCGCCACCGGAAGCCGCGGGTTATCGCTTCTCATGACGGCTATTATTTTGTTGGTGCCGCCCTTCCCGGCCACGGCGTTTTATGGGCTTGGCGTGATGATGAACGTGGCGGCTCAGATGCGCCTCGCGACGCGATTGCGGCTTGCCTCGCGGCTCGACGCGGCGCTCGCGGGCGCTGCGCTGTCGGCGTCCTTCTTACTGCGTCCGGATTTTGGTTACGCTTTCACGGCCTCACTCTTTGGACTGATCTTGCTCGCGCCGCGTGCAAACTGGCGAATGTTATTCCTCAATGCGCTTTCCGGTTTTCTCGGCGTGCAGGCTTTGGCGCTTTTGGTCGCGTTGGCGGGCGGGTACGCTGATGTGCTCGTGAGCCAATACTTGGAATATCCGGCCCTAATTATGGGTTATCTCATTGGCGGTATCGAACGACTCACCGGGCATGAATCGGTCTCCGTAGCTGCGACCGTATTGGGACGTCCTGGCCGCCACGCGCTTTTACACAGCGACACCGCAGCACTCGCGCTTTTGATTTATTTCCCGGCCCTCGTCGTGCTTGCCTTTGCGCTCGCGGCGGCAGCGACTTGGTTCAAAGGTCGGCGCGAATTGTTTCCGATTTTCCTGGTGGCGACTTTTGCGGCGGCCGCGACTCTGCCGCACTATTTTTTCTTTCGCCCCGATTTAGCGCATATCGCCAACTTCATGCCGGGCTACGTCGTTCTCGCTGCCGTTATTATGGTGCAAATGAACCGCCTCGGCGCCAACCAAAACCGGCTCGTGCGAACGGCCGGCGTTGTCGTCGCCGGCGCTTTGATGGGACACCTTGGGATCTATCTCGGCGTTGGGTTGAATTCAGACAGCACAGGCGCGATTGGAGTAGCCGGGGACCGCACAGAGCAATTTGTATCAGCGAGCGTCGACGCCCGCGTTACCCTGAACGAGAAAAATCATCTCGCCGCGTTGCAAGACGCCATTGCCAGCCACTCACAGCCTGGCGACAGTATCATTTGCTACCCCTATTGCCCGGGTGTGGCTTTCATGGCCGGCCGGCGACTCCTGCTGCATAATTTTTTTGCCGACGATGGCACACCCTTGCGCGAGCCCGGTTGGATCGAAAACGCCATTACTCGGACCCGTGAGGCCCGGCCTCCCGTCATTATTATTATGGACTGGGCTATCAACGGTACGGATCGGTCGCGTTTCGACGTTTGGGCCGCCGATTACGTGGCCGCCATTAAGGAAATGGCCCGCGACCAAATGGTTATGCCTGGCGTTACGGTCTACTTCCTGTAAAACGGCGGTCCATGCCCCTTACCTGCGAAACCCTTGCGATCCCCGACGTCAAAGTCATCCGCCCGAAAAAACACGGGGATGATCGCGGTTTTTTTTCCGAAACCTATAGTCAGAACGCTTTTGCCGAAATCGGAATTCATATTCCGTTCGTCCAGGACAACCACGCGTTCTCGGCTGCGGCCGGAACGTTGCGTGGACTGCATTTTCAATCGCCGCCATTCGCGCAAGACAAGCTCGTGCGCGTTATTCGTGGGTCGATCTTCGATGTGGCCGTGGATTTGCGAAAGGGCTCACCCACTTTTGGCAAATGCGTCTCGGCGATCATATCGGCGAAGGACTGGAATCAAATCCTTGTCCCCGTTGGCTTCGCTCATGGCTTGCTGACGCTGGAGCCCGATACCGAAGTTATTTACAAGGTGTCGAATTTTTACGCGCCGCAGCATGATCTCGGTGTGTTGTGGAATGATCCGGCGCTGGGTATTTCGTGGCCGTTGAACGGCATGGACCCGATATTATCCGCCAAGGATAAGGTGCAGCCGCGCTTGGCTGACCTTCCCGCATATTTTGTTTCCGAGAAGGTACCGGCCCGATGAAAATTCTTGTCACAGGCGGCGCCGGATTTATCGGCTCTGCGGTCGTGCGGTTGTTGGCCGGTGAACTGGGGCACAGCGTCGTGAATGTCGACGCGCTTACATATGCCGGAAATTTAGACTCCATCGCATCCATTTCCGACAAGCCGGGATATCGTTTCGTTCACGGCAACATTTGCGACGCAAAGCTGATGACGGAGTTGTTCGCGGCAGAGCAGCCCGATGCCGTTATGCATTTGGCGGCTGAAAGCCATGTTGACCGGTCCATCGATGGACCGGCGGCTTTCATCACCACCAATGTCGTCGGCACTTACACCTTGCTGGAAGCGGCGCGGGCTTACTGGTTGTCGTTGCCCGGCGCGCGCAAAGAAGCGTTCCGGTTTCACCATATTTCCACAGACGAGGTCTTCGGTTCGCTCGGTCCTGAGGGCAAATTCACGGAGACCACGCCGTACGCGCCCAATTCGCCTTACTCAGCGTCTAAAGCCTCGTCGGATCATCTGGTGCGCGCGTGGCATCACACTTATGGCCTGCCGACGGTCGTCACCAATTGCTCGAACAATTACGGACCATTTCACTTTCCCGAGAAATTGATTCCCCTCGTGATCTTGAACGGATTGGAAGGCAAGCCTTTGCCGGTATACGGTACGGGCGAGAACATCCGCGATTGGCTTTATGTTGAAGATCACGCGCGCGCGTTATGGGCCGTTGTCACGAAAGGCCGCGTTGGTGAGGTCTATAACATCGGCGGAAATGCCGAGCGCACGAATATTGATGTGGTTCGTGGCATTTGCGATTTACTCGATGAGTTCTCGCCGGCCGCAAAACCGCGTCGCGAGTTGATCACCTTCGTCACCGACCGCCCCGGACACGACGCCCGTTATGCCATCGACGCCACCAAGGTTGCCCGAGAGCTGGGATGGGAACCGAACGAAACCTTTGAGTCGGGTTTGCGAAAGACGGTGAAGTGGTATCTCGATAACCGCCCTTGGTGGACGAAGATTCGCGAAGGCCACTATGCTGGAGAGCGGTTGGGCCTGACGCCGAGAAAAACGGCGTGACCGTCGACATTCTTCTGACCGGCGCCCGTGGTCAGGTGGGTTGGGAGGTCGCGCGCCGCGCGAAGGCCGCAGCACTTTCTGTTCAATCCTATGCGCATGCCGACCTTGATATTACGGATCGCGAGAGTGTGCAGCGCGCGGTGGATGCGGCCACGCCCAAAGTCGTCGTGAACGCTGCGGCGTACACAGCTGTCGACAAAGCGGAGTCCGATCGAGACGCGGCTTTTGCGGTGAACCGGGATGGCCCTGCTTACCTAGCGCGCGCCTGTGCGAACGCCGATATTCCGCTCATTCATATTTCAACTGACTATGTATTTGATGGCTCCAAAGCTGGCGCTTACATGGAGGACGATTCCGTGGCCCCACTTGGTGTGTATGGGGCGAGCAAACTGGCCGGCGAAGAAGCCGTGCGCGCCTCCGGTGCGCGACACATCATTCTGCGTACGGCGTGGGTCTACGGTATCGAGGGCAACAACTTCGTCAAAACCATGCTGCGGCTGGGGCGCGAACGCGACACTTTACGCGTTGTTGCCGATCAACACGGCTGTCCCACATTTGCTGGCGACCTAGCCGACGCAATCTTGACCCTGGCGCGTCACGTCACCACGCAGCCGACGGCAGAGGCTTGGGGTACCTTTCATTGCGTGAATGGCGAGCCCACCACATGGCACACCTTCGCCCGTCGGATTTTCGAGATTGCGGCGCCCAAACGCGGCAAAACACCGCACGTTGACGCCATCACCACAGCCGATTATCCGACGCCCGCACGCCGACCAGCCAATTCGGTGCTTGATTGCAGCAAGATAAAACGCATTCATGGCATTACGCTGCGGCCTTGGCCGTCCGCGCTCGAAGACGCCTTAGGCGCCATTCTAAAATGCTGAAACGAGGGATTAGATGAAGGGTATTATTCTGGCGGGTGGTTCGGGGACGAGACTCTATCCCATCACCCACGCCGTCTCGAAACAGCTCCTGCCGGTTTACGACAAACCGATGATCTATTATCCGCTGAGCACCCTGATGCTCGCGGGCGTGCGCGATATCCTTATCATCACGACGCCGCAAGACGCCGCCGCCTTTCAACACCTACTCGGCGACGGCAGCCAGTGGGCCATCAACATCCAATACGCCCAGCAACCCAGCCCCGACGGACTTGCGCAGGCGTTCGTCATCGGAAAAGATTTTGTCGGCAAAGATCCATGTGCGCTCGTTCTGGGCGACAACATGTTCTTCGGTCATGGCCTGACCGAGAAGCTGCGCAGCGCCACCGCGCGCACAAAAGGCGCATCGATCTTTGGCTATCAAGTCCGTGATCCCGAGCGCTATGGAATTGTGAC
This sequence comes from Fidelibacterota bacterium, assembly GCA_947475895.1. Taxonomy (GTDB): domain Bacteria; phylum Pseudomonadota; class Alphaproteobacteria; order Rhodospirillales; family Rhodospirillaceae; genus SHVO01. The sequence continues at coordinate 35,125 of CANJMF010000010.1, read as the reverse complement.
GCTGGACGCCGATAAACGCCCCATCGCGATCGAGGAGAAGCCGGCACAACCAAAATCCACCTGGGCCGTGACGGGATTATATTTCTACGACAACGATGTCATCGATATTGCGAAGAACTTAAAGCCGAGCCCGCGCGGTGAGCTTGAGATCACCGACGTGAACGCCGTTTACCTCACGCGCAATCAACTCTTTGTGGAGCGTTTAGGCCGCGGTTTTGCTTGGTTCGATACGGGCACCTATGACAGTCTTCTAGAAGCCAGCGCGTTTGTTCAAACCATCGAGAAACGCCAGAGCCAGCGCATCTGCATCCCGGAAGAAATCGCCTACATCAACGGCTGGATTGATCGCGAACATTTGGCCGCGCGCGCGGCGAAGCTGAAGAAAAGCGGTTATGGCGAATATCTGCAAAAGCTCGCCGACGGCGTTTACGCCACCGACTGATCTTCAATCCGGTAGACAAGCACCATCGCGCAAATCGTGAGGCCGGCCACCGCCACATACCAACCTTGCCAAATCCCGAAGCTGATGGACCAGAAGACCGAATAGGTCACAACGGTCGCCGCGACGGTTGCGAGCACGGTGGGGTTCGGCGGGGCGCGCATCGCGGCCTTCGCCGCCGCCCCTCCGGCTGAATACAGCAGCGCAACACCCACGAGGCCAAGCTCGAGCCACACCTGAAGCAGGCCGTTGTGGGGATGTAGAAATTCGACTGCGCCCTGGCCGACGATACGGGCGGAATCAAATCCATATCCAACGATCGGATTATCGACGATGAGTTCCGCGACGCCGTGCCAAATCACAATGCGCGCAGCCCAGTTGTTCAGGCCGTGTTCGAGAAGCCACGCCTGAGCATCCATGCTCCAAGCCAGCGATGCCGCCGCGCCCCAGCCAAGCGTGACCAGCACCAGCGCAAGACCCAATAAGGCAAACATCCTGCGGCCAAATTGCCGCACGAGCAGGAAACAGATCGCGCCGATCGCAAGCGCGAACGGCGCTGCATCCATACGGTAGGCGAGCGAAAGCACGAAGCACGCCGCGACAAATCCGACTGCAAGCGCGCGCCGTTTAGTTTTGCGCCACAAAAAATACGCCGCGCAAAATGCCAGACTGCACAGCAAAGCAAGTCCACCCGACAGAACATTATAGAGCGTGGGGGATTCGCTCGTGGCGCGTTCAAGGTGAATGAAAAATCCGCCGGTCGCGCGCTCAATCAACAAAAGTAAAAACAACCCACCGCAAGCTGACGTGACGAGCGGCGCAAATCGCCGCAAGCGTTCAGTTGGGATTATGCCAAGACCCAGGACAACAACACCGGTGAATACGACAAGCAGGAAAGCTTTTAGCCAAGCGCTCCAGGGATGATGCGGAGCCCAAAGCGTCGCGGCGGTCGCCCAGACCACAAGCGCCAACCCGATCTGTGCTCCTCGCACGCGAACGAAATCATGGTGCTGGAGTGTTCGGCGAACGTGCGCATCGCAGAGAACCGCCAACGCCGCCAGCGTGAGGACGGCGACGGAAATATCGCGGCTCCATGCCGTAAACGGCAAGAACACCAGCGCGGCGACGGCGAGAATGCGATGAGAGCGATCTTGTAAAGTCACTGCGCTATCGTGCTGCTGCTGAGAGGAGATCGTAAAGCTTAGCGGCCGCAACAGCGGTATCATATTCACGCAGTGCCGTCTCTTGCGCGCGCGCTCCGAGCGATGCGCATAACGTAGGGTTACGGTAAAGCTGCATCAAATTGCCGTACCAGTCTTCCGGCGAAACGCAGGGAAACCCTGTTGCGCCTGGCGTGACAATACTCGCGGCGATTCCAACCGGCGATGTGAGCGTGGCACGGCCCGCCGCCATGTATTGAATGATTTTGTAACCGCTTTTGCCGCGGTTCCAGGACGTATCCGCAAGTGGGCATAGTCCAGCGGACATCCTTCCAAGCGCGTCGGCCTCGACCGCTTCGCTCCACGGAACATACTCCGCATTCAAGCCTGGAAATTGATTGGGGCGCGCGCCGACGAGAATACATTTCGCTCCGGTTTCGGCGAGAAAGCGTGTGAGGGACGCAAGGACGGGAGGAAACGCCTCTTCCGCCGTCACGGGTGTTCCGATCCATCCAACAGTAAAAACCTTCGGCAGGGGACGATCGAGAAAGCGCTGCACATCGACAGCACTCGGAATCAATCGCACGTCTCGTGCGCCTGCGGCCTGCGCATAATCGAACAATGTTTGGTTCCCAACGGTTACAACCGATGCACGGCGCATGAGGCGATCGATCTTGTCGCCGAACATGCGACGGACAACGTGGGAACCGGAGTTTCGATAATAGAGGTGATGCGCGTCGTCGAAGTCGATGACAAGCGGCTTACCCGCAAGCAGCAGGTTTTCGGCTACGAACGGCAAGAACGGCAAGACTTCGCGCTGCAGCCAGATAACGTCGGCATTATTCGCCGTGAGCGCCTGACCGAGGCGGCGCGTCATAGCGCTCATAACCCCGGAAACAGAGCGCGTGCCGGACTCATACAGACGTACGAGATAGTCCTCCGAAAACAGCGAATGCACGGTGATACGCGCGCCTTTGCTTTCCAAATGCGGAATGTATTGGAGAAAGCGCACACGGCTGCTGGCGCCCATGCGTTCGTAGCGCGTGAAGGCCAGAATGTTCAGGCCCATGGCAGTTGCCGATAGGCGGCGATAACGCTGCGGAGGTTTCCGCGCAAAAACCGCAAAGGAAGTTCGATGAATCGGCACACGGCCGAAAGGATTATCGCACCGCCACCGCCAAAGTGTTTGCGGGCATAGAGTATGCGGCTACGCAGATGTAACGCCAAGGTGGCGCCTGGATCCTGTGCGCTTGAAGCGCGCCCAATATGAATTGCGTGAGCCTCCGCCAAATAATAGCAAGAAAACCCCGCCGTGGCCGCCCGCGCGCACAAATCGACGTCTTCATAGTAGAGAAAGAACGCGGGATCAAAGCCGCCCAAGGCTGTGAAAAGCGAACGGCGAATGACCAGAGCGGCACCCATAACCTGGCCTACCGCCACGCTTTTTTTGTGATCGGCGAGCGGCAGGTATGGATAGCCCCGGCGCGGAAAGAGCACATGGGCACCCATGGAACGCAGCATGAGATCAAATGCCGAAGGGATGCGCGAACTGGAGCGCGTCAATTGACCCCGATCATCATGGATCGCGGGACCAACGATACCAACATGCGCGTGTGCCGTGTTGGTCAAAAAATCCTTTATGGCACGCAGCGAACCGGCTTCAAGGCGGGCATCAGGATTCAGAAAAAAGACGAGCGGCGCATCGCCGCGCTGTGCTCCCAAATTCGACGCCACCCCGAAACCCACGTTCGTTGAACTGTGAATAATCGTCGCGCCGCCAGCTTTTTCTACGCCTGCTTCAATCAGACCCGCATCGTCGGCGTTATTTACGACGATTACGCGCGCGGAGATTCCATCACGCATGGCAACGCGATGCACGGATTCCACGCACGCAAACGTGTGCGTGGCGGATCTATAATTTACGATGACGACGTCAAAATCGTTCACGCACCGCTCTCGCTTTCTTGGATGGTGCCATACAGTTGGCGATGCTGCTGATGAATCAACGCGGCACTGAATTCTCGTTCGGCCTTCGAGCGCGCGGCCTGCGCCAGACGCGCACGCAACGCGGAATCCTCTGCCATGCGCATCATAGCATCGGCCAGCGCTAGCGGATTGCTCGGCGGCACGAGCAGCCCCGTATCGCTATCGACGATTTCGCGATTGCCCGAGACATCGGTCGCAATTAGTGCGCGGCCGCAAGCAGCCGCTTCAAGCAACGATCTTGGCAACCCCTCGCCGGCGACGGCCGGCTGCAAAACAACGTGCGCATTCGCTATAATGGGCTCGATATTCGCTACATGACCGAGGAACAAAACCCCCGGCAATTTGGCCCAGGCTGAAATGGTGGCCTCGGGAATGGACGAAGGGTTTCCATCATCTCGGCCGCCCGCGAAGGCGATTTCGGACATCACGCCGCGTGTGCGCAGAATCTGGTGCGCCGCAACCGCTACGTCGACGCCCTTCATGAACAGCAATCTTCCGATGACCAAAAATCGAACGGGCGTATTTTCCGGCTCGGGCAGCATCTTGAACCGCTCAAGGTCGATCCCGGAGCCGCGGATGAGTTGAATGTGCGTGGCAGGAAGCCCGAGCCGGTCGCGAACGTACGCCGCGTCGTCGCGGTTCTGCAAAACGACCTGCGCTTTATTCCGGCGCGCCGACAAGCGGAGTACCCATCCGCAGAACATTTGCACACAGCGTGCAAACACCGACCTGGCATAGAAAACAAACCCAAGCCCGTTGATCGAATGAATGACCGACATATCGCGACTAGCGGCAACAAGCGCGCCCATAATCGTCGGCTTCAATGCGATATTATGCAAAACATCAGGCTTTATATCTTCGATGACCCGGCGCACGCGGAGCAATTCGGGGAAAAATCTCACCAAAGACCCAAATAAGGACGGTGAGCGCTTCCACGCGAGGTCGACGAACATGAATGGAGCGTTGGCAGGAACAGCGGATGTTCCACGGCGCGCAGCGACAAACACGTCGTAGCCCTCCTCTGCCGCCGCCACGGTGAGGTCCTGCTTATGAGATTCGAAATAATAGTATTCCGTAATGAGAATCAGCAGCCGCTTGCGTCGCATCAGGGCGCGCTCGCTTTATTTTGGGCGCCGGACAGCGCGGGAACCCGGAAAATAGCCCACTAATTGCCGTGGGCCAATGCTTGCGCGGCGGCCGGCCTATCCGGCCTATAGGGTAACCCGCCCTGCCCCGTATCTTTGGGGTCAGCGGGGCCTGCTTAGGACGGAACTTTTGACTTTGGAGCGCCGTTGACTCACGCCCTACACCTTTACCCCCGAAAATCATGCACGCCGTCTATGCCGCCATCGTTCTGGGTTTTCTGGTTCCTGCCTGGATCGTCGCGGGCATCGGCGACTGGTGGCAGCACCGCCGCGCGGATATCGAGCATACGGCGGGGTGGAAAGAGTCCGCTTTTCATCTTTTTATGATTTTCAGCGCCGGAAGCCTGCTCCTGGCCGGCCTCGTTTTTCAGATCAATGCGTTATTTCTCGCTGCAGCGTTAGGTCTCTATGTTGCTCACGAAATCGTCGCAACGTGGGATTTTACCTACGCTTCGAAATATCGCGTGATCTCCATCACAGAGCAGCGTTTCCACGACTACCTCACGGCGATTCCGTTCGCGCTGCTGTTCTTGACGCTCGTTGCGTATTGGGAACAAAGCTTGGCGTTGCTCGGCTTGGGTTCCGCCGAAGGTGATTTTAGCGTGCGCTTTAAAGAAGAAACGCTGCCGTTATGGTATTTCGGCGCTTTCTTCGTCGGCTCAGTCCTTAACGTGACCTGTTACCTTGAGGAGTTTGCGCGTTGTTGGCGCTTGCGAAAGTAAAGGCCCGTTCACGCAGGCGCTGTCACACCAGCGTCACAGCGCTCACACAATAGGTTCACGCGCGCTCTTTAAAACCTCCCCGGGAGACCAACATTCAGGGGAATTTTAAAGTATGCATCCGTCGAAATTCAGTTATCGCACCATCCTCGCAACAAGCGTTGCGCTCTGCGCCCTTAGCGCCGCACCAGCGATCGCCGCGCCGGTCTCCATCACTACGCCGCATATCGACACAACCGCGGGCGCGACGTCGGTCACCTTTGGGGGACAAACCTTTGTGAACCAAGGTTTGCAAGGCATGGGCCGCATCACCGCCGGCACTAAGGATTTCAACGGCGATACATTTGGCGCCTTCTCCGGCATGGACATCAAGCTGTCCACATGGACGCGAAACGCGAACGGGTCCTATAGCGGTTCGCTCTTTGCCTTGCCTGACCGCGGCCCTAACGGCGTCGGCGGCGTGTCCACCTCGGGAAGTAATTACCCGGCGCGATACAGTTCATTCAGCATCACGTTCACGCCTTACACGGATGCGGCTGCCCTACCGGTCACCACGTCATCGCAAAATCAAGTGCAGTTCACCCAAACGGGTGGGCTTTTGTTCAAGGACTTCAATGGCGCGGTCACGACCGGCTTTGACCCGGGCACGGGCGCCGGCAGCCTCGTCACGCAGAATGGAATTGTTTTGCCTGGTATGACCAGCGGCCCCGCCGCCGGAAAAATAACGATGGACTCGGAAGGACTGCGTTTCCTGCGCGACGGCTCCTTTTACGTTTCGGATGAATACGGCGCGAACGTCTACTATTTCGACGCCACCGGAAAAATGCAGGGCGTTGTGAAGCCGCCGCCGGCCTTAATCCCGTTAGATGCCACGGGTGTCAGCTATAGTTCGTTGGTCAACCCGATCACGGGCCGTCGCCCAAACCAGGGCCTCGAGGGCGTTACCATTACGCCCGACGGTAAAAGATTGGTCACGCTCTTACAAAGCGCGACGATCCAAGACAGTACAAGTGCGGCGCAGACGCGTACCAATACGCGCCTCATGGTCTATGACATCACGCAGTCCAAGACCCCGACAAATCCCATTGCCGACTACGTGTTTCAGCTTCCCATTTACACAACGACAGGCAACGGCACGGCGCCGAATGCCTCTGCTGCGCAATCGGAAATTCTGGCGCTTAACGGAACCCAGTTCCTCGTTCTTTCGCGCGACGGCAACGGCCTCGGTGTTGCCAACCTTAATCCGGTTTTTAAGTCCATCCTGCTGATCGACACGGCCGGTGCGACAAATATCGTCGGCACACCGTATGAGCAAAGCACGACGCCGATCTCGCCTAATGGCACCCTGACCACAAGCATTACGCCGGTTCAGCAAGTCGAACTCGTGAACATCCTGAACTCCACACAGCTCGGAAAATTCGGCGAAAACCTAAACAACATCACCCCCACCCGTCTGACTTTGGGTGAAAAGTGGGAAGGTATGGCGCTGGTTCCGGTATTAGACCCTGCTAAACCACAGGACTTCTTCTTATTTGTCGGCAACGACAACGATTTTCTAACGGCGAGTTGCAATGTCGGTGGATCAACGGCTTGCGCAACAACGACCGACAGCGACGCGCATATCTTGGTTTATCGCCTAACGCTACCGACCTACGTCGATGCCGAATATCTGGCGTCGATGCTGCAAACCAGCCCCGTCGCCTTGGAGATGATGGGTCAGGACGCCTTGTCGCTCGCTGGCATGAACACGGGCAACATCTTGTCGCAACTGGATGCCCAACGCAGATCGGGCGCCAACAGCAAGCACCTTAACGCCTGGGTTTCGGGTACCTATCGTCGCGACAATATCGATAACTTCGGTGCCATCGGAACGAAAGGCAGTCACGACGGCTTCCAAGGCACAGTGGGATTGGACTACGCCCTGAGCCCGAATTTCGTCGCCGGTCTTGCCGTCGGTTATGGTTCGCAGGATGCGAGCACCAAAACCGGCTTCTCGCTCGACGGCAGCGCGTACAGCATCGGCGGATATTTGCACTACACCGGGGACGGTCCGCACGTCGCGGTCGGCCTGTCCGTCGGGCATGTGGATCTCGACAAGATCACCCGTCCCGCGGCGTATGGTTTGACGGCAACGGCCAACGCGTACGGCAGCTTCGTCAGCGCCTTCGTTGAAGGCGGCTACACGTTCGATGTTGGCACGGTTAAGGCGGGACCAGTCGTTGGCTACGCGTCCGATCACGTGAACATTCAGGGCTATACGGAAATGGGCGCCGCCGGAGGCAATATCGCCGTGCCCAACCACACGATCGATTCTCAGATCGTGAAAGTTGGCGGCGAAGCTTACACCCCCTGGGGTGCTGTGATGCCTTTCGGCCACCTCACCTACAACTGGCAGCTTGAGAAAGACGCGCGCACGGTCTCCTTGGCGTTAGCCACGGCGCAAAGTGCGATGGGCGCCGCAACCGTCTCGGTTCCGACCACTAACCACAACTTTGTTGATGTCGGCGCCGGTCTTCAAGGCTACGCCGGTCCCGCCCTGTGGAGCGTTGGATACTCTGCGCAAATCGCGTCCGGCGATCGAACCAACCATATTGTACGTGTTGGCGTCGGCGTCGCGTTCTAGCAGCCGCCATGATTGGGCCTCGGCGACCTGACGGTCGTCCGAGGTCCGATCGTAGCGAACTTTACATTCCGATTGCGTTCTTCTGCGCGACCGTCATCGCGGATAGCTGAGAGAACGTAAAGGCGCTGGCCTGCGTGGGATTGAGCGCCCCGAGCGCCGTGGTCGTAATCACAGCGATTTGTCCGTTCGTGAACGCGGCGATTTCCAGCGATGTCAGGCCGGGCATTTGCGTGGTGAGAAGCTCCGCCACTGCAGTATCCGTAAGAGTGACGATCTGCGCCACCGTCAAGGAGCCGATTTGCTGCGGTGTGAAGGCCGTGAACTGCGTGGTGGCGAGATCGGCGATAACGGTGGTGCTGAGGCTCATGACCTGAGGCGCCGTCAGCGCCGAGATCTGACTGGTGCTCAGTCCGCTCAATTGCGTGGTCGTAAGCGTGCCGATGGCCGTAGCGGTGAAGCCCGATATCTGGCGGGTCGTTAAATTTGTCAGCTGCGTGGACGATAACACTGCAAACTGGGTTGTATTGAATGCATTCACTTGGCTGGTCGTAAAGCCATTGAACTGACTGGTGGTGAAGTCCGCAATCAGCGAAACGCCGAGGAAGGGGATTTGCGTCGTCGTCAGACCCGACAATTGCGTCGACGAGAGGCCCGTAAGTTGTGTTGTCGTCATGGCACCGATATCGGTGGTGCTAAAGCCGCCCACCTGCGCTGTTGTAAAGAGGCCCATCTGCGTCGGCGTAAGAACCGCGAAATCCGCCACCGGCAGGTCGCCAAGCTGGGTGGTCGTGAGCCCGCTCAATTGCATGGTCGTAAGAGCGGCGAAGTTCGTCGAGGACAGCGCGTTGATTTGCGACGTCGTGAACGCGCCAATCTGACTGGACGTCAAACTCGTGATTTGAGTTGTACTAAGATCGACGACGATTGAGGTGCTTAATCCGCTGATCTGAGTGGTGCTAAAGGCATCGAGCTGCGGCGTCGTAATTCCCGAAAATTGCGTCGTCGTCATGGCTGCAATATCTGTCGTACTCAGGCTCGTCACTTGAGTTGTCGTCAGCGCATTGAGCGCTGTTGACGAGAATGCGCCGAACGTCGTGGTTGTCAGGGCGGTCAGTTGTGTGGCCGTTAATCCCGTCACTTGCGTTGTCAGAAGGCTCGCGATCACGGCGGCGCTGAACGCATTCACCTGGCTTGTCAGCAAGCTGCCAAGCTGCGTCGATGTCAGTCCGGAGACTTGCAACGACGACAGTGTTTGAATCACGGTTGTGGCGAGGATATCCAACTGAGCCGTCGTCAACGCGCCCAATTGGGCCGACGTTAAGCCCGCGACCTGGAATGTGGTGAGATTTGCAAAGTCGGTCGTATTAAAAGCGTTGACCTGGGCGGCGGTGAGCGTCGCGAGCTGGCCGGACGACAGCGATCCGAACTGCGTTGTATTTAGGCCGGTAAGCTGCGTCGTGGTGATTCCGCTCAACTGCAGAGTATTAAGGCTATTGATAGCCGACGTGCTGAGAGCATTGAGGTGCGTTGTGTCGATGTTGCCCAGTTGCGTGGACGTGACCCCGCCGAGTTGCAAGGTCGACAAGGTCGCAAGCGCCGTCGTGCTGAGGGCGCTAAACTGCGTCGTGGTGAGAAGATTGAGCTCGCCTGATGTGAAGCCAGCCACGCTCCCGGCGCTCAATCCTGACAATTGCGTTGTCGTTAGCCCAGCAAGCTGATTTGTGGTGAGCGATCCGACTTCTGTCGTTGTGAGTGCGCCCACTTGGGCGGCCGACAACACTCCAATCTGAATGGACGTGAACCCACTTAGTTGGACGGTCGACAAAGATGCCACAACAGACGCGCTGAGCGCGTTGACTTGCGCGTTGTTCAGTTCGCCGATTTGAGCCGCGCTGACACCACCCAACTGCTGAGTCGTAAGTATTGCGATGTCTGTTGCGTTCAAAGCCCCAAACTGCGCCACGCTTAAATTCGCGAATTCGGAGGACGTCAGAGCGCTGAACTGAGTGGTGCTTAGACCGCTCACTTGCACTGTGGTTAGGCCGGAAATTTGCGCGGTATTTAAATCCGCAATGACCGACGTGCTAAAGGCATTCATCTGCCCGGGCGCAAGGCTGCCGATCTGGGTCGATGTAACGCCCTGAAGTTGGAGCGTCGAAATTGCGGTGAGCGCCGTCGTACTCAGGGCGCTGAATTGTGTAGTGGTCAGGAGGTTTAGTTCGCCCGACGTAAAGCCGGACATGCTGCCGGTGCTTAATCCAGCCAACTGGGTCGTCGTTAGACCCCCGAGCTGGCTTGTGGTGAGCGAGCCGACCTCTGTCGTTGTGAGCGCACCCACCTGAGCAGGCGACAGCACTCCAATCTGAGTCGATGTAAACCCGCTCAGCTGGATGGTCGACAAAGATGCAACCACGGATGTGCTGAGTGCATTAACTTGCGCGTTATTGAGCCCCCCGATTTGGGCCGCGCTAACGCCGCCCATCTGCTGCGTGCTGAGTATAGCGATATCCGTTGTGTTCAGAGCCGTGAACTGCGCCACGCTTAAATTCGCGAATTCGGACGACGTCAGGGCGCTGAACTGAGTGGTGTTCAGGCCACTCAGCTGAACTGTGGTTAGGCCGGCAATTTGCGCCGTGTTCAAGTCGGCAACGACCGTTGTGCTGAGGGCATTAATCTGCGCGGGTGCGAGATTGCCGATCTGGGTAGACGTAACACCCTGAAGCTGTGACGTCGAAATTGCGGAGAGCGCCGTTGTGCTTAAAGCACCAAATTGGGTCGTGGTGAGGACACTGAATTCCCCCGATGTAAAGCCCGATATACTGCCGGTGCTCAACCCGCTCATCTGTGTCGTAGTTAAACCACTGAGCTGATTTGTCGTGAGCAGTCCGATTTCTTCCGTGGTGAGCGCACCTACCTGAGCGGCCGACAACAGCCCAATCTGGGTTGAGGTGAATCCACCGAGCTGGATGGTCGATAGAGACGCAACCACCGACGCACTTAGAGCATTGATTTGCACATTGGTAAGCCCGCCGATTTGCGCGGCGCTGATACCTGCCAACTGATCTGTACCGAGCGCGGCGATGTCTGTCGTATTCAGCACGGCAAATTGCCCGGTGCTAAGATTGGCCAACTCGGATGACGTAAGGGCGCCAAATTGGGTGGTATTGAGTCCGCTCAACTGCATGGTCGTCAGACCTGCAATCTGTGCCGTATTCAAATCCGCGATAATCGTGGTGCTCAGCGCGTTGAGTTGCGTGGGCACGAGATTGCCGATTTGCGTTGACGTCAGTCCCGCGAACTGTGTCGTCGTGAACGAGCTAATAATCGTGGTGTTGAGCGCACCAAACTGAGTCGCCGTAAGATCGCGCAACTGACTCGCCGTGATCCCGCTAAACGAAACCGTGGTGAGCCCTGAGATCTGCGTTGTCGTCAATCCAGCGAGTTGCGTCGTTGTCAACGTGCCAATGACCTCGGTCGGCATCACGTTGATTTGTGAGGTCGTAAGGGCCGCAATCTGGGTGGAAGCAAAACCCGCAATCTGATTTGTCGACAATGCACCTAAGGCCGTTGTGCTAATGGCCGTAATCTGCGTCGACAGTAGATTGCCGAGCTGCGCAGCGCTGATACCGCTCACCTGCGGCGCGGACAGCACGGCAAGGTCAGCCGTATTGAAGGCGGCTATCTGGGTCGCAGCGAGGTTCGCCAGCGCACCGGAACCGAGAGCGGAGAAATTGGTGGTGTTCAGGCCACCGAACTGCGGCGCGGTTATTCCGCTGAGTTGAAGCGTGCTCAGGTTCGCGACGGCTTCCGTCGCGAGTGCGTTAATTTGATTTGTGGTTAACGCCCCAAGCTCTGTGGAGGTAACTCCGGTCAGCTGCTGGGTCGACAGTGTCGCAAGCGCCGAGGTTGTTAAATAGGAGAACTGAGTTGACGAGAGTTGACCCATCTGAGTCGACGTCAATCCGGCGAACGCTGTGTCGAGTGCCAGCATCTGCCCAGCTAAGAGTCCCGCCAGCTGGCCGGCCGAAAGCTCGCTGATATTGGTGAGCGATAGCGCATTGAGATTCGTGCTCGAAATCGCGCCCAGTTGCGTCGTGGTCAGGCCATGAGCTTGCGTTGTCGACAGCCCAGCGACGACCACCGCATTGAGAGCGTTGATTTGCGCCGACGTAAGTGTGCCGACTTGCGTCGACGTCAGTCCGTTGACCTGCGTTGTCACCAGCGTCGCGATATTGGTGGTATTCAGCGCCGCGAGTTGCGCCGTCGTCAGATTTTCAAGCTGTGTGGACGTCAGGCCGGTAACGGTCGTCGTTGTAAGCGCCGACACTTGGCTTGTTGTTAGGCCGATCAACTGCAAGGTCGTCAAAGCGCCGGCATCGTCCGAACTCAGGCTTTTGATTTGCGTCGTGGTAAGCGCGCCGACTTGGGTCGATGCAAAGCCCCCAATTTGATTGGTGCTTAGAAACGCAATATTTGTGGTGTTGATGCCCTTGATTTGCGTCGAGGTCAGGGTACCGAGTTGTGTTGATGTGAGCGCGCCGAAAACTGTGGTCGACAAAGCGCCGATTTGCGCCGACGTGAGGCCCGCGAGGAACGTGGTGCTGAAAGACGACAGCGCCGCCGCCGGAAGCGCATTGAGCTGCGCGGCACTCATAACCGCCAGATCCGCCGACGTCAGCCCCGCCACTTGAGCCGTGCTCAGCGCCGCCAAGTTGGTGGTGCTCATGCCTTTAATTTGCGTGGTCGACAAGCTCGCGATCTGCGTCGACGTCATGACGGCAAAATTCACCGCGCTGATGGCGCCGACTTGTGTGGACGTCACGCCATTCAACTGCTCCGGTGTGAGCACATTGAAATCGGTAGTCGTGAATGCATTGAGCTGCGTGGTGGAAAAGTACGAGAGCTGAATGATGCCTACGGCTTGTGTGGGACTCAGCGAATTGATGACTGTCGTCGTTAGCGCGGCTACGTCTGTTCGGGTTAGAGAACGGAGTTGTGTTGAACTCAGGCCTGTCAGCTGCAAAGTCGTTAGGGCAACAATATTTGTGCTGCTAACCCAGTGAATCGCGATGTCCAGGTTGGCAAGTTGCGTCGAATTCAACGCGCCGAAAGCCGTTGTCGTAAGTCCTTGGATTTGCGCGGTGCTCAGGCCTTGAATCTGCGCCGTGCTCATGGAGTTGAGAACGTTCGCGGAGAGCGCGTTTACTTGGGTCGAAGCCAGATCGTCGACTTGATTGGCTGTGAGTCCAGAAAATTGCGTTGTCGAGAGCTCTGATGCTTGCGCGGTCGTTAAGCCTTTCAGCTGCGTCGCCGTCATTTTCCCCAGCTGCGTGGAGCTTAGGGCACCCAACTGTTGCGTGCTGAGTGTGCCCAGTTGCGCAGACTTAAGACCGGAGATCTGAGTCGTCGAAAGTAGCCCGATACTTGGAAGCGCATTCAGTTGCGTGCCGTTGAGCGCGCCCACTTGCCCTGAGGTTAATCCCCCCAATTGCGTTGTTGTGAAACTCGTGACCGTTGCTGTACTGAGCCCGCCGAGTTGGGCAGCCGTCAGCGCGCCAACCTGAGTGGTGCTGAATCCACCCAGCTGTGCGCTTGTAAGCAGCAGTAGATCGGTTGTGCTTAAGCCCCGAACCTGCGCGACCGATAGCAGTGCGAACTCGGAAGGCTTTAGCCCACCGAACGCCGTGGTCGTGAGTCCGCCAAGCTGTGTAGCCGTTAAGCCGGCAACCTGGGCCGTCGAGAATCCGCCCAGCGCCGTGGCCGACATCACATTGAGTTGGGTTTGGGTAACGCCGGCAATTTGTACTGCAGTGAAGCCGGCGAGCTGCGTGGTGGTGAGACCGGAAAAGCTGGTCGTGCTGAAGGCGCGGATTTGGGTCGTTGTTAGCGTGCCGATCTGGGATGACGTCAACGCACCGAATGCGGTTGTCGTCAGCCCGCCCAACTGCGTCACCGTGACGCCGTCCAACTGCGTCGTCGACAGGGACTTGATAGCCGTCGTGGAGAGGTAGCTCAGTTGCGTGCCCGAAAACGCCTTGATATTTACACCGCTGATTGCGGTCAGTTGTGTGGTGGTAAGGCCACCGAGATTGACGGTGTTAAATCCTTTGATTTGCGTGGAGGTCAGACTGCTAATCTGCGTGGTCGAAAGTCCGGCGAATACGCCAGCACCCAAGCCGCCCAACTGAGTCGATGACACGCCATTGAGTTGGGTCGCCGTCAGACCACCGAAATTAGCCGTGGTCAGCGCATTGAGTTGCGCCGCAAGCATGTAGCCAATCTCAGTGGCGCCGAAGCCCGCAATCTGAGTCGACGTGAACGACGCCATCTGCGTCGTGGTCAACGCCTGGATCTGAGTCTGCGTGAGGCTCATAAAACGGTCTTGCCTTGGGCTGCGAAACGCATTGCGAAGCAGCCCCGACTGCCGGGGCCGACTTCAAGCGCGTGATGGTCGCAAGACCGGCTTAAGCGAGCATTAACAAATGGCTTTTTGCGCCCCGGAGCGGGAAATGCGAAAAGTATCCTAATATATTGATTATAAATGATATTATACGTCGGCGTTTGACATCCCTGGGCCGCCGGTAAAAAGTTAACGGCGCGCCCACCTCGCTCCATGGTGAGGGTCGCGATCTCCTCGAGTGATGCCCGTAATTTGTCCTGACCCGATCATGCTGCGACGCAACATAATCCTATTTCATGGGCTATGACGGCACGTCGGCCAATACTGACTAAAAGAGATTATTTTACAGCATACTACAAAGTTTCTTGGGCTTGATTTTGCGTTTCACCGCGCTGCATACCAGCTATCTTGCGCTGCACACTTGTAATCATTCCGGGAATGCCCGAGGCTAAAGTTCCATGGCGAAGGATAAGGCGGGGGAAGAGACGCACTTAGCCTTCCTTTTTGGAAGGATTCTCCCTTGAGCGTTCAGGTAGCTCTGCGGCACCACACAAAATATCGCTACGTCCGGGCGGCATCGGTCGATCCGCAAACCATCCGGCTGCGTCCTGCGCCCCACTGCCGCACACCAATTTTGGCTTACTCGCTCAAAATCGAGCCCGCCGCCCACTTCCTGAATTGGCAGCAAGATCCGCAGGGCAACTTTCTCGCCCGCGTCGTATTCCCGGAGAAAACCAATGTCTTTTCCGTGACTGTCGATCTGATCGCCGATATGGCGGTGATCAATCCTTTCGATTTCTTTCTCGAACCAGCAGCCGAAACATTTCCTTTTTCCTACGATGACACCCTGCACGAAGAGCTGGCGCCCTTTCGCAAATTGACGCCGCCGGGGCCGCTCTTGCGAAAATACATCGACCTTTTACGCCCCGAGCCCGGCCGCACCATCGATACGCTGGTGGCGCTCAACCAAAAACTTAAAGAAGACATCAGCTACGTCGTGCGTATGGAGCCAGGCGTGCAAACGCCGGATGACACCCTGCGTCTGCGCAAAGGCTCGTGCCGCGATACGAGCTGGCTGCTGGTTCATCTTCTACGGCATTTGGGCTTAGCCGCGCGCTTTGTGTCGGGCTATCTCATTCAATTGGTCGCCGATCAAAAGCCGCTGGATGGACCTGAGGGTGTCACGACCGATTTCACCGATTTGCATGCGTGGTGTGAAGTTTATCTTCCCGGCGCTGGATGGGTCGGTCTTGATCCCACGTCGGGTCTTTTGACGGGCGAAGGCCACATCCCCCTCGCTTGCTCGCCGGAACCGCAAAGCGCCGCGCCGATTTCAGGCATGGTCGAGAAGGTTGAAACGAAATTCAGCTTCGAGATGTCGGTCACGCGGTTGCCCGAAGCGCCGCGCGTGACACAGCCCTACAGCGACGACGCCTGGAAAGATGTGGTCGCGCTGGGCAAACGGATCGACAGCGATCTTGGCGCGCGCGATGTGCGCCTGACCATGGGCGGTGAACCCACGTTCGTCGCCGCGGACGATCCCGACGGCGAAGAGTGGAATACTGCCGCTTTAGGCCCCACGAAACGACGTTATGCCGGCACGTTGATCCGTAAACTCGCCGACCGTTTCGGCACCGGCTACCTGCTCCACTATGGGCAAGGCAAATGGTACCCCGGCGAACAGTTACCGCGATGGGCGCTCACCTGCTTATGGCGCAAAGACGGCGAACCGGTTTGGCGGGAAAAGCGCCTCCTGGCGTCGGATGAAGATAAAGACACGACGGTTGGCGCGACACATGCCGAGCGCTTCGCGCGCGATCTTGCCATTCGCTTGCAAATCGACCCAGCCCTCAGCATCCCGGCGCACGAAGACGTCTGGTATTACATGTGGCGCGAGCGTCGCTTGCCGGTGAACGTCGATCCCTTGAAGAGCAAAGTGAGCGATCCCTTGGAACGCGCGCGCCTTTCCAAGCTGTTCGAACAGGGCTTGGATAAAGTGACCGGTTACGTGCTGCCGATTACGCGCGTTGAAGCTGGCTCACAACGTGTTTGGCGCAGCGGTCCTTGGTTTTTGCGGGCCGAGCATATGTTTTTAGTGCCGGGCGATTCCCCCATGGGATACCGCCTGCCGCTTGATTCCTTGCCGTGGGTCACGGCTGCAGACTATCCGCACGCATTTGTCGCCGATCCCATGGAGCCTCAACCCGACTTAGCGCGCCGATCTCAGGTGTTGCCGGCCGCGCAAAGTCAACGCGCTGTCCGCACCGCCGCGTCACTGCCCGAAGGCCAGCGGGTGACCAAGCAAGTGCCGCCGATTGGAAAATCCGATCCAAGCGTCATTCGCACCGCGCTGTGCATCGAGCCGCGCGACGGCATCTTGCACATTTTCATGCCGCCGGCTGAAACGACCGAGGACTATCTCGACCTCGTTGCGGCCATCGAAGACACGGCACTCGATCACGATCAGCAGGTGATGCTGGAAGGCTATCTGCCGCCGTCTGATCCACGAATCCAGAAATTCTCGGTCACGCCCGATCCCGGTGTTATCGAAGTGAACATTCACCCGTCCGGCTCATGGGACGAACTCGTCTCCACAACGAACGCTGTCTATGAGGAGGCGCGTGCGAGCCGTCTCGTAACTGAGAAATTCATGTTGGACGGGCGCCACGTCGGCACCGGCGGCGGTAACCACGTCGTCATGGGTGGCGCAACACCCGCGGACTCTCCCATGCTGCGCCGTCCCGATCTCGTAAAAGCCTCGTCGGGTTTTGGCACAATCATCCCTCGCTCTCCTACCTCTTCTCCGGTTTGTTTATCGGCCCCACAAGCCAGCATCCCCGCGTCGATGAGGCGCGCGATGATTCCACTTACGAGCTCGAACTTGCATTTCGCGCCTTAGATCGCGCGCCTGGTGCGCCGCCGTGGTTAGCTGATCGCATCTTCCGCGACATTCTGGTGGACGTGACCGGCAACACACACAGGACCGAATTTTGTATCGATAAACTTTATTCACCCGACAGTTCGTCGGGCCGCCTTGGCTTGCTGGAACTGCGCGCTTTTGAAATGCCGCCGCACGCGCGCATGAGCATGGCGCAACAACTTCTCTTACGCGGACTTCTCTCTGCCTTTTGGGACAAACCCTACAATCGCAAACTCGCGCGCTATGGAACGCGGTTACACGATGAATTCCTGTTGCCGTATTTCTGCTGGAACGACTTCAGCGACGTCCTCGATGAAGTAAAACAGGCCGGCTATACATTTAATCCCGATTGGTTTTACGCCCACTACGAGTTCCGCTTTCCCATGATCGGCAAAGTCGCCTATCGGGGCGTCGAACTTGAACTGCGCCACGCGCTTGAGCCGTGGCATGTTTTGGGCGAAGATTCCGCACCGGCGGGCACCTCGCGCGCCGTCGACAGCTCGTTGGAGCGCGTGCAGATCAAACTCAACGGCCTCACCGAGGAACGATATGACGTTTTGTGTAACGGCCAGCGCGTTCCCTTACGGGCGACAGGAATGAAGAGCGAGTACGTGGCGGGTGTGCGCTTCCGCGCGTGGCAGCCCTCGCGCGCGCTGCACCCAACACTACCGGTGAACACGCCTTTGACCTTCGACATTTACGATAACTGGAGTGGACGCTCCATCGGCGGGTGTTCGTATCATGTGAGTCATCCGGGTGGACGCAGCTTCGATCGCGTTCCGGTCAATGCCAACGAGGCCGAGACGCGCCGTCGCGCGCGCTTCTTCCCCTTTGGGCACACGAGCGGCGCGTTTACCGCCGTTCCCGGCCGCCTCGCCGGCGAACATCCTATAAGCCTCGATTTGCGCGCCATTTAGATCATGAGCCTGCCCGTCCCTATCGCTTATGACGAGATGGTTTCGGGCAAGAAATCCATTCGCCCTCATTGGCGCGAGATCATGGCGCTTGTTTGGGGCATGCCGCCCGAGATGATGCGCGAGAAGCAAAATCGCGCAGCGAACCATTTGGCGGCCGCCGATCAATTCCTGCCTGAGGGCGGTGACGCGAACCAGCCCGAATGGGCCATGGATCTGCTACCGCTTATTTTGCCGGAGGCCGAGTGGCGCGTCGTCTCGGCGGGCATCGCGCAACGTGCGAAATTGCTGAATCTGATTCTGGCGGACATTTATGGTTTGCAGGTTTTGATTCGCGAGAAGCTGCTTCCGCCTTATCTCGTCTTCAATAATCCGGCGTTCCTGCGCCCTTTGCGCTACGTCACCTCGAACCACGCGCCGCCCCTGCATTTTTATGCTGCCGATTTGGTACGCATGCCGGAAGGCTCGTGGCGGGTTTTGGCCGATCGTACGCAAGCGCCGGGCGGCATTGGCTACGCGTTGCGTCACCGCAGCGTCGCGGCCCGTAGTTTTCCGGAAGCCTTCCGCAATACATCGCTTCATCGCCTGCAGCCCACCATCGATCTGTGGCAAACCAGCTTGCAGGCGATCGGAAGCAGTTTCGATGACAATCCCGGCATCGTTCTTCTGACGCCGGGTCCTCACAACTCGGCCTATCCTGAGCACGTTTTGCTGGCGCATGAGCTTGGTATTACGCTCGCCCAGGGCTCGGATCTGACTGTGCGCGAAGGCATGGTCTATTTAAAAACGTTGGACGGTCTCGCGCGCGTACATGTCGTTTACCGCCGCGTCGATGGCGAATACTGCGATCCCTTGGAATTGCGCCCCGATTCGGCCTTGGGCGTTGCCGGCCTGATCGCCGCGGCGCGGGCCGGAAACGTTGCGCTCCTCAATCTGCCTGGCTCGGCTGTCGTTGAAACACCCGCGTTCGCGCCGTTCATGCCCGCGATCGCACGGCGCCTTTTGCATGAGGAGCTGTTGCTGCCGGCCGTCACAACGTGGTGGTGCGGCCAGGATATGCCCTTAGCTGAAGTATTGGCGGCACCCGACAAATTCATTCTTCAGTCGGCATTCGATCCCAATCCATTTCCCATCGACACCGCTTTGATGGCTGTGGAGGATAAGGCCGCTTTCCTCGCTAAGCTGAAAGCCGATCCGGGGCAGTACGTCGCCGTCCAGCGTGTGCATCATAGCCGTGTGCCGACAATTGCCGAAAAGGGTCTAGAGCCTCGACCAATTGTTTTTCGCAGCAGCGCTATTTCCGCCGGCGACTCATGGGTCCCGCTGCCTGGCGGCGTCGCGCGTCTCGCCGACCGCAACGACCAACGTCCGTCGCTTCGCCTCGGCGGCGTGGTGAAGGACGTATGGATCTTAAAAGAAGAAATGTCCTCCGACACTATGGGGACCGAAGGACTGGTGGAGCTGCGCAAAATTCATCGCGTAGCCGATGCCGTCGGCAGCCGAACGGCTGACGACCTATTCTGGTTCGGCCGCTATATGGAACGTATCGATTCAGGTTTGCGGCAACTACGCGCCGTGGTCTCACGCCTCATTCGCGGGGCGCCCAGCCCTCGCGATGCGGCAGAACTTGAATTGCTGGCCACATTGCTTCTGAAGACCGAATGGATTGGTGAAAGCAAAGGGCGCGCGCGCGTCGACAGTACTGTTTTCTCAGAGGGCTTTGCCGAATGCCTGGGTGCAGACAGCACGCTTGATCGCTACCAAACCAGCTTACGTCAGCTTGGAATCGCGCTTCGCGACCGCCTTTCGCAAGACATGTGGCGCCTGATTGCCGCGCTTAGTAAATCGACCCAACCTGCCGGCACCGGCGATTTGGATACGGTGCTCGGGCGGCTCGATGCCGGCATCCTGACGATTGCTACGCTCAGCGGGTTGATCGCCGAAAACATGACTCGCGGCATGGGATGGCGCTTCTTGGAAATCGGGCGTCGCATTGAACGCGGCCAAACCATTTGCTCTTACATCGAAAGCCTTCTGGGCGAACGCCCGGAACGTGTCGAATTGAGCGTACGTATTATCCTTGAGCTCTGTGACTCGCTCATCACTCATCGTCGCCGTTTCCCCATGGACCCCTACACACTGGCCGCCGTGGATGTCGTGCTGACGGATGGATTGAATCCGCGCGCGTTGATCTATCAACTCGAATTGCTACGCGGGGAATTGGACGGATTGATTGGCCACGATCCACTTGCCGCGGAAAAGCTGTTGGTGCAGCGCCAACTGGACGCTCTGCGCGCCACGGTGCCCTTTGCCGAGATTCCAGGCGATCGGCTTAAATCCATCGGCGCGGGCGTTCAAAATTGCCGTAACGATCTCGGTGAACTCTCCGAGATGCTCAGCCGCAGCTTCTTCTCCCACATCAAGGCGGCACAATCGGTCGTGTTTGGCGTGACGGGCGGCGCGAGGGCAGTGTCATGAAGCGTTACGGCATCACCCACGAGACGAAGTACACATACGGCACTACGGTAGACTTAGGGCTGCATACAGCGCGCCTCTCGCCAATTGAAAATTCTCGCCAGAAGTTGCTTGAACATCAGATCGATGTGTCACCGCAGCCGGCCTGGTCTGTGGCCTTCCACGATCACTTCGGCAACAGCATGCATCACATCGCGATCGAGACCGCGCACCAAGAACTCATTGTAGTGCAGCGCGCGATTGTCGAAGTAACCTCACCTGATTGGACGGAATTACCGTCAGCGCCCGCCTGGGAAACTGTGCGCGAGGCAATGCGTGCTGACGCCTTCCCTGCGTTTCCAGATGTTTCCGAATTCATATATGCCTCCCCGCTTGTGAGTTTCGATCTCGCAGCGACGGTGTTTGCGCAAGAGTCCTTCACGCCCGGCGCGCCTTTAGCGCAAGCCGCGTATGCGTTGGCGAAAAGTTTCAAAGCTCAGTTCGCTTACGTGCCTGGAGCGACGACGATTCGCACCTCGGTGCCGGAGATCATGGAGGGGCGAAAGGGCGTCTGCCAGGATTTCGCCCATGCCATGATTGCGGGTCTTCGCGGCCTTGGTTTGCCGGCGCGTTATGTGTCGGGATATCTGAAGACGCACGGACCCGCGAACGCCGAAGGGATAACTTTAATCGGCGCCGACGCAAGCCATGCTTGGGTGTCGGTTTGGTGCGGACTTGAGCACGGCTGGCTTGAGTTCGATCCAACCAATGCGCTCGTCGTCACGAACGAGCACATCGCGGTGGCATATGGTCGGGACTTTTCCGATGTCACGCCCCTTCGTGGGGTCATCATGGGCGGCGGCGAGCATACATTAGACGTCGCCGTGAGGGTCGAGCTTCTCAACGACGTTGCGGCTTAACGATAATTTACGGAAAAACGATAGGAAACGGGAACTGACTTTAGTGCTTGAAGTTGACGTCTGCTACGCCGCCCACGTTTGGCATCGTTTTAGAGAGTTTGGCTTTTGCCATCTGGAATGCGAGCCGAATGAGGCCCTGCTTTGAAACCCAGAGTTGTCCCTCATCGGGTACGAACCTGAGAAGCGTCAGCTGCGGATCGTCTTTTCCTTCCGGGTACCAAGCAGCAACCATGGGATTCCAATATTTATCGATCCGCAGTTTGTCGCGAGAAATGCTCAGCGTGCCACGGATATCGGCGTAAATCTTTTCGTCCTTGGATACGAGTACAAATTTACCGTCGCCATTCGCTGCCACCTCTTTCACGAGATCGAGGTCATCGCGCGTAAAAAACCACACGAGATTACTCTCAGGCTCGGCGAACGCCGTCATCGGTTGCGTATGGTGACCAGCAACGTCAACACCGAGCATGACCGTTTGTCCGTGCTTCAGGTGCTGCCAGAATTCGTGCTCGGCTTCTTCGGGAGACAACTTTTCGTGCGTCATTTTTCGACCCGTATATGAGAAAGGGATACGAGCCTTAACGGCGGTCGCGAAAAAACGTTTCAGGTATGCGTTAACTCGGCTGGCGCAAAATCGTCGACCGTAATCACCTCGGTCACACTTTTTTCCATCATTTCCAATTGAACGCGTTCCGTCGCGCTCAATAAAGCCGCATCCACCGTGTGCCAATCGTGAATTTTACCGTCTCGCAGTCGTTTTAAAATCGGTGCAGTGGATGTAACGCGCACAAACGCATCCTCGAGTTGCGCCGTCGCGCCACCGACGAACACATTTGCCGCTACACGGTCGCGCGTAGAGCTGGGCTCGCTAATCAGTTGCGCACACGCGCGCATCATATGATCAGAAGCGCCGCGGCAGCGGCGTCCAAAAGGCAACGTAATAAACCGTGCGAACCACGCAATGGGGCGGTTGGGGAAGTTCGCAAGCACGTGATTTATATGCGTCTCGATTGCGGCGAAGCCATTCTCCATACACGCCGTTACTAGTGGCAGATCGGCTTTGTGCCGCCCTTCATCATGCCAACGCTTGAGCACCGACGACAACAGATAAAGCTCCGCTAGGATGTCACCCAGGCGAGCCGACAGCATCTCTTTGCGTTTCAGCGCGCCGCCCAGCGTGAGTAGCGCCATATCGGCGAGAAACGCAAAGGTCGCTGCGTAGCGGGACATCCGCCGATAGAACGGCGTCGCAACGCCCACCGCCGGGGCTGCCGCGAAGATAGCGCCCGTCCAACTATGAAAGAATGTGCGCAGCGCCGTGCGAATACTATGTCCGATATGTTTCCAGACAATTGCGTCGAAGCTTACCAAACCCTTTGCGGCGTCCGGGTCGTCGAGCGCCTGCATTTCTTGCCAGAGGTAAGGATGGCAGCGGATTGCCCCTTGCCCGAACACGATGAGGTTACGGGTGAGGATGTTGGCGCCTTCCACTGTGATGCCGACCGGAATCGAGCGATAAATATTCCCAAGATAATTGCGCGGCCCATCAACAACGGCCTTGCCGCCGTGAATATCCATTGCATCATTGATTGCCAAACGCATGCGCTCGGTTGCCTGATGTTTCATAATGGCGGAAATCACTGCAGGATGATGACCCTGATCGAGTCCCGCGCACGTGAGACGCCGCGCGGCATCCAAGAGATAAGCGGTTGCGGCAATGCGACCCAAGGGCTCCTGCACCCCTTCGAACATGCTGATCGGCACATGAAACTGCTCGCGCACGCGCGCGTAGGCGCCTGTTGTTCGTGCGGCGAACGCGGCGCCGGCAGCTGAAAGCGAAGGCAGCGAAATTCCGCGACCGGCCGCGAGCGCGGTCATGAGCATTTTCCAACCTTGGCCCATGCGTTCGGTTCCGCCAATGACCCAGCTCAACGGGATGAAAACGTTGTGCCCTTGGTTCGGCCCATTTTGAAAGGCCTGGAGCGCCGGAATATGGCGGCGACCTATTTCGATGCCGGCGGTGTTTGTGGGAATCAACGCAAGCGTAATACCGCGCTCCTCCGTCTCTCCGATCAATCGGTCGGGATCGAAAAGCTTGAACGCTAGGCCCATCACCGTCGCTACGGGCCCTAAGGTAATGTAGCGCTTATGCCAATTGAGACGAATGCCCAGTGTCTCCTGGCCTTCATGGACACCGCGTACGATCACACCGCGATCGACCATCGCGGCCGCATCCGAACCAGCTTCGGGGCTGGTCAATCCAAAACAGGGAATCTCGCGCCCGTCCGCGAGACGCGGCAACCAGTGATCGCGTTGCGCTGGCGTGCCAAATCGAATCAGCAATTCACCCGGGCCGAGCGAATTGGGCACCATGACGGTGACCGCCGCCGCGATAGAGCGGGTAGAGATTTTGCGCACGACTTCCGAGTGCGCATAAGCGGAGAAACCGCGACCGCCGTAGTCTTTCGGGATGATCATCCCGAAGAATCGCTCGCTTCGCAAATAAGCCCAAACTTCGGGTGGTAAGTCGTGGAGTTCGGTATTGATGCGCCAGTCGTCGAGCATGGCGCACAGATGCTCGACGGGCCCATCGAGGAATTCGCGTTCCTCGGCAGAAAGCGCTGCCGGCGGCGTTGCCAGCAGCGCGTTCCAGTCGGGCTTGCCTGTGAAGAGTGCGGCATCCCACCACACATCACCGGCTTCCAAGGCCTCGCGCTCGGTATCGGACATGGCCGGTAATGCCTTTCGCGCCCACGTAAAGAGCGGACGCGAAAGGAGATTGCGGCGAAGGGACATGCCTATTCCAAGACTCCGGGCTTAGACGTTACGGGTTAGACCGAACGCAGATATTTCAGCATCGTTTCGGGGTCAGTCACTTCATAAGGATCACCGTTCTGACCTTCGTCGTTGATGCCGGCTTCTTCGAACCACTTTTCGACGACACCGTCATTGACGACCATCGAATAGCGCCAGCTGCGATAACCAAAGCCGACATGCGATTTGTCGATGAGCATTCCCATGCGGCGCGTGAAGTCGCCATTGCCGTCCGGAATGATTTTGACGTTCTTGAGGTTGAGGTTTTTGCCCCACTGAAACGTCACGAACGCATCGTTGACCGTGATGCAATACACTTCATCGACCTTTAGCTTTTTAAACTCTTCATAAGCCAGATCATAAGACGGGCATTGTTTGCTGGAGCACGTCGGCGTGAACGCACCCGGCAGTGAAAATACAGCAACGCGCTTCTTGGCGAAAAAATCATCCGTGGTCATATCCTGCCACCGGAAAGGATTCGGTCCTTCGATGCTTTCGTCGCGTACGCGGGTCTTGAAAGTGATCTGGGGTAACTTCCGTCCAATCATCTCGTCTTCTCCTAATTGAGCTTACGCAATCCGATAACGCGGATGATGATATGCTCCGGCGCGGCTAATTGCTCAAGCCCGGGTTACAATGCGCCCAATAAAAAAGGGGGTTAGGCCCCTTTTGGGAAAGCCGCACCTGTTGACCCGTTATTTCTCAACGTCCGGCATGGGAATTGGTTCACATAATTGTACCAATGGGCGGCGTCCCAAGGTGTTTATTCTCGCTATATAATAAGTATGCGGTTGCCTAGCCGAGGCGATCCTTATGGGCATCGGAACACGGACGCTGTCATGAGAAGCGCCTTTTTCAAATTCGTATGCGCTGCCATCGCTCTGCTCGCGGTGTCATCAACGCCCGGACAGGCGGTCCCGCTTCACGAAGCTTACGATCCCAACAATCCCTTCGCCCGCATGATTCGGGGCGAGCTCTCCCCTGTCAAAGTGTACGAGGACGAGCAAGTCCTGGCTTTCATGGATCGTGCGCCCGTGCACCCCGGACACGTTCTGGTCATTTCAAAGGTTTCGCGCGCCCGCAATTTGCTTGAGGAAGATGCTGAAGATTTGGCACGCCTTATGGCTGTCGTGCGCCGCATCGGTCAGGCGCAAATCGATGGCCTCTGTGTTCAAGGTTTCACCGTCGTTCAAAACAATGGCAATGGGCAGACGGTGCCGCATTTGCATTTCCACGTCATTCCGCGCAAAACGGTCGCACCTCTCATGCCAAGCTTTGACATTCGCGCGAACCCGAAAGACCTTGAAGCAATGGCCGCAAAAATTCGCGCGGCGCTCTCACAAGCACCGCCATCAGGTTCCAAATGATCGACCTCGTTATCGACCAAAAACGGCGCAGCCTCGGGGGCTTTGAAGTGGGCCGTGTCTTGCCGGATATGAAACGCCGCATGATCGGGCCCTTCATATTTTTCGATCATATGGGGCCAATGACATTACCGAAGGATGATTCCCACCGCTTTGACGTCCGCCCACATCCGCATATCGGCCTATCCACTGTCACTTATCTGTTCGATGGCGAAATCACGCACCGCGACAGCGTGGGTTCAGAGCAAGCCATTCGCCCGGGCGAAGTGAATTGGATGACGGCTGGGCGCGGAATTACGCATTCCGAGCGCTTTGACCATGCCCATCAGGTCGGTGGGCACATCCAGGGCATCCAAGCGTGGGTCGCCTTGCCGAATGCGGATGAAGAAATTGAACCGAGCTTTACGCACTTTGGTCTCGCATCTTTACCCGAATTTGTTGAAGACGGCGTATGGTCGCGCATTATCGCCGGCGATTCGTATGGTCTTCGCAGCGATGTGCGAACGTCGTCGCCGCTATTTTATGTTCATCAGGAATTGGCGGCGGGAGCGCGCACCCAACTCCCTCATGCTCTGGCGCGCGCCGCCTATGTTGTACGCGGATCCATTGAGGCGGATCGTCAGACCTTCACGGAGGGACAAATGGTGATTTTCACCGAAGGTTCGCCGGCCGAGTTCACCGCAGCATCGTCCGCGACTGTTATGTTGCTGGGCGGTGAGCCGATCGGAGAACGTTTCATCGAGTGGAATTTTGTTTCGTCATCTCGCGAACGCATTGCGCAGGCCAAGGCAGACTGGCGCGCCGGGCGCATGAAACTTCCCGAACTCGATCACAACGAATTCATCCCGCTTCCTGACGATCCCAAACCCGCACAAGGAACACCGCTATGATGCTCGATTGGAACGCCTATCGCGATCAAATCGCCGCCTCGGTTAAAGAGATGTCGGCGACGAACCCTGAAATCGTTAAGGCTTACAGCGCTTTCCATCACGCCAATGCCAAGTCGACGCATCTTGATGCGCGAACGCGCGAGCTCATTGCACTTGGCGTTGCGGTCACCTTACGCTGCGACGGTTGCATTAACGCTCACGTAGAAGCGGCCATTAAGGCGGGGGCCACCAAGGACGATATCGTCGATGCGCTCGGCGTCGCCACCATGGTCAACGCCGGTGCGGCGTTGGTTTATTCGGCACGCACTATTGACGCCTATCACGCAAAAGCCGGATAGCGGTTTTCGCCGACGACAACGGAACCTTGGGCTTGGCCGCCCGTTTTGCTGATCTCAAAAGCGAGGATACGACTGTGCAATGGGAAGGCGGCCGCGAAGGCGGCGGAATTGAGGATCGGCGGGGGATGGGCGGCGGCGTCATGGCCGGCGGTGGCCTGGGAACGCTCGCCCTTTCCCTTCTCGGCTACTTCGTGTTCGGCATAAACCCGAACGTGACACAGCAAGTCGTCAGTCAGTTTGAAGCCCCTCAGCAAGCAGGCCGTGCCGGAACGCCGCAGGACCGAGCGGGAAAATTTGTCGATGTTATTAGCGCGAATGTGAACGACGTTTGGGCGGCCAAAGTCAAAAATTATCAGCCGCCGCGTGTAGTTCTGTACGAGCAAGGCACATCGACGGGCTGTGGATTTGGTCAATCGGCCATGGGACCATTTTATTGCCCAAACGATAAGACGGTGTATTTAGATCTCGGGTTTTGGCGCGAAATGGAAACGCGCCTCGGCGCATCGGGCGCGGAGTTTGCGCGCGCGTACGTAATTGCGCATGAATTCGGCCATCATGTGCAGAACTTGGTCGGCACATCCCGCAAGGTTCAACAGGCAGAACAAAACGCGGGCAGCCAACGGGAAGCGAATCAATATTCAGTGGCACTTGAACTTCAGGCCGACTGTTATGCCGGCGTTTGGGCCGCAAATGCCGCCGCGGCGTCCAGCGGAAAAGTCGCGTTGGAGCCCGGCGATGTCGAGGAAGGTCTAAAGACCGCAAAAGCCATTGGCGACGACACGCTTCAACGTAGCGCCACCGGTCGCGTCAGCCCGGAACGCTTCACGCACGGCAGCTCGGCGCAGCGCGTTTCATGGCTGAAGCGTGGATTCGAATCAAAAAACCCGTCGGCGTGCGATACATTCAGCGAGCGCTAATTAGCCGAGCTTCGCATCCAATGTGATCTCGGCGTTAAAAACTTTGGATACGGGGCAATTTTTCTCGGCAACGCCCGCGAGTTCCATGAACTTGGCTTGATCGATATTCGGAATTTGCGCGCGCAGCGTGAGCGCCGAACGGCTGATCTTGAAGCCCTGCCCTTCCGGCTCGAGCGAGATCGCGGCTTCGGTGCTCAGTTCGGTGGGCGTGAAGCCGGCAGCTTGAAGCTGAAACGCCAGCGCCATCGTGAAGCAGCCAGCGTGCGCGGCCGCAATAAGCTCTTCGGGGTTCGTTCCTTTTTCACTCTCGAATCGGGTTTTGAACGAATAGGGCGTCTCTGCGAGAACGCCGGAGTCGGTTGTTAAATGACCCGCGCCGTCGCGACCGGTGCCGCGCCAAAGTGCTTTCGCCTTACGAATCATGGAAGAATCCTCCTTTAAATTTCGCTAGCCCCGCACCACCTTAGCAGGAGACGCCCCTCCGTCTGAAAGCGTCATCGACCTGTAGCAAAACCGTCATTTTTCGTGGACGGCGGTGCGTTCGCGCCTTATAAACTATTGATAGAACTTCCGTATTCAATTTACACGTGCGCTTGTGTGCCGCTGAAAATAGCGGGACGCGGCGTGGGACGGCGAGCTTCATGGCGGACTCAAACGCTTTCGCTTTACTGCGCGACGGACTCGGAAGAGTGGTCGCGCAGCGCAGTAACCTTCTGACCTATTGGTCCTCTATTGGCGCGATTTGTGAGTCGTCGCGCTGGTTGGCGCAACGCATGCGCAATGCGATAAACGATCCGTCATTGCCGATTGTCGAACTGGGCGCTGGCTATGGTTCGGTCACGAGCGTTCTTCCTGAGACAGCGATCAGCATCGAGCGAGACGTCAAGCGATACGCGCATCTGAAGTCGACATTTCCGGAAAGAACGATTCTTGGAACCTGCGCCATTCAAGTTCTTGCGCAGCTCACGCAGCCGACGGTTGTTATCAGCAGCATCCCGAGCGTCAACAATCCGGAGTTTGATCGTTTGCGGGCCGCCATCGTGCGCGCACAAAAGGCCGGCGTCCTGACGCAACTTATTACCTACAGTTATTTTCCGCATGATCCGTTCGCGGGCCTTTTCCCGAACAGCAAAATGGTCGGATACGAAATCTTGAATATCCCGCCCGCATTTGTTTGGAGCTATTCGTGCTAAAGCGCGCGCTCGGCTGGGTGTTGCCGCTGAGCACCGGCCGCGTCCTCGCGTTTTGCCTTACAGTCGCCGCCGCGACTTACGCGATTGTCTTTCGCGATCCCTTCGTCTTTTTATTCATGACGCCATTCTTCGCGTTGGGATGCCGCCGCGGAACGAACCCGATCGCGCTCATTGCGCTGTCACTGTTGCCCGCGACACTGCTGGTGATCGCAAGCGCCATTAAATTCTCGCTCGTTGGCGTGCCGCTCGTTACCTACGATCATTACTTCCTGCGAAAAAATATCGTGATTCTCGCTTATAACGATTGGCGATTGGCGCTGAGCCTCGTCATCGGAGCGGTTATCACCGTTCTTTATGTCAAAACGCTCGTTTTCGGCCGCGGGGCATTCTCGCGATTTGAACGCGGGGGTTTGACCGCGCTTGTCCTAATTTCGGCCGCCAGCCTCATGAATCTTCATGGGCAAGCTTATGCTGCTGTTTGGGAATCGGCCGCCAATATTCCGACGCTCGAAACATTCGTGAAGTCGTCGCAAGTGCCCAGACCACAACTGCGGCTTGAGGCCAATGGCGAGACTGCGGAAGAAGAACTCACGGACGCAAAGCTCCTCGCGCCCAGCGGCGGGTTGCCGGATATTTTCCTCGTCCTTGAAGAATCCACATTCCCGCCATCACTGCTGCAGTCCCACTATAAGTCCGAAGCGCTCTTCGCAAAGGGTGCACCGCAGAGCGGGCCGCTCCGCGTGCACACATTCGCCGGGGGCACGTGGAGAACAGAGTTCTCCGTGGCGATTCAGATGAAACCACAGGAATTCGGAAGCGACGGTCTTTACGTCTTTCATCAACTGGAAGGGCGCATCAAGCGTTCGCTTTTCACGGAGCTGAAGGCGCTTGGTTATCGCACGATGATATTTTATCCGGTTCCCGGGTCCTTCATCAACGCATCGGCTTTTTACGCGACCATCGGCATCGATGAATTTTATGAACCGCGGACTTTGGGAATTGGCACCGGTTGGGATTGGAAGTTCCCAGATTCGCAGCTTTACGACGCGATGCTAAAAAAAGTCGAGGGCTCAAAGCAGCCCGTCGTTGCGTTGTTAGTGACGATCAACCAGCACGGCCCGCACAACATCGAAGACCCCATGGCGGACTATGTCGCGCGCTTTGCGGATAGCGACAAGGCTTACAAATCTTTTCTGGAATCTTTGGCGCGGCGTGATCGTCGCGCAGGCGTGATCGCCTTTGGCGATCATCAGCCTGAATTCACGGCGCGCTTTCTTGATGGCGTGCAGCCGCGCTTTTTCACGGCTTACGAAATCCGCTGCATTAACTTTGGCTGCTCCGGCAGCACAACACCCGAGATCAAAGCGCTCGACGCCACTTTGCTGGCCCCGTCAGCGCTGCAACGTTTTGGCTTCGAATTGGATGGCTTGTCGCTGATGCAACAGCACATCTTCGCGACGTGCGAAGCGAATGTGGACGCGTGCGAACCTGCCACGCAAATGAAATACAACACCGCATTCGCGCCTTTCTTCGACTGAGCGTTATGACCAACGTTTATTTCGCTAATCGACGCGTGCTTATGGGGAGCCTGATCGGCACCACCATCGAGTATTACGATTTCTATATTTACGGCACGGCGGCGTCGGTGGTGTTCGGGCCGCTGTTCTTTCCGGCATCGTCGCCATCGCTGCAGTTATTGTCGGCATACGCGAGCTTCAGCCTCGCCTTCCTCGCAAGACCGCTGGGCGCGATTGCGTTCGGGCACTTCGGTGATCGCATCGGACGCAAATCGACGCTGGTTGCTTCGTTACTGACCATGGGCGTTTCGACGTTCGCCATCGCGCTTTTGCCCACGTTCGCGCAAGCCGGATGGATCGCGCCGGTGATCTTGTGTTTGCTACGTTTTGGCCAGGGCTTCGGCCTTGGTGGTGAGTGGGGTGGGGCTGCGTTACTCGCCACCGAAAACGCACCGGCGGGATACCGCGGACGATTTGGATCGGTGCCGCAGCTTGGTGCGGCCCTTGGATTCATTTTAGCCAATGGGCTGTTTTTGATTCTCGGATTGTTTCTCGACCAAGCGCAATTCATTGCGTGGGGATGGCGATTGCCGTTTCTTGTGAGCATTGTTCTGGTGGTGTTGGGTTTGTGGATCCGGTTGAAAATCACCGAGACGCCGGACTTTATTGCCGCACGTTCTGAGAAGCGCATCGCGCGTGTTCCGTTGGGTGAAGTGTTGCGCGACTATCCGCGCGAGATGATCGGCGGCACATTTACAGCGATTGTGGGTTACGCGTTGTTTTACATCTCGACGGCCTTTGCGTTGGGATATGGAACGGTGACGTTGGGATATTCGCGCGAGACGTTCCTGGCCGTTCAGCTTGGCGCGGTTTTGTTTTTAGTCGTCGGTATTCTTTGGGCCGGCAAGTGGTCGGATCGCGCGAGTGGCAACCAGGTGCTGATGGCCGGATGCGCGGGAACGATCATCGTTGGATTTTTGCTGGCGCCGTTGATGGCGAGCGGCGCCCTGGGATGGATTTGGTTTTTCCTCGCCGCCGCACTGGTGCACATGGGGCTGACCTTCGGACCGTTGGGCGCTTGGCTGCCGGGATTGTTTCCGGCGCGCGTGCGCTATACGGGCGCATCGGTCGCGTTCAATGTGGGGGGAATCGTCGGCGGCGGACTGACGCCGATTCTGGCGCAGGCGCTGGCCGATCGCGGCGGGCTTACGCTGGTCGGGTACTACCTCAGCACCATCGGACTCGTGAGCCTGACGGCCCTGCTGTTTTTACGGCGGCGGAAAACGAGCCCATGAACTTATGAGAAATTCGCCGTTTCTTTAGGCATAACAGCGGGTTAGCAAAAAGAAAACGAAACCCGCCGAAAAAGCTTTTGAGTCCAACGGCTTACGACCCCCAACTTATGGCGGCTTCGGACTAAACGCCCAAATGATCTTCAACGCGAATGTCGGCGGCGGTGAGCATGGCACCGGGCTGCAAGGTGGCCACCGTCGTGTAGCCTTGGGCTCCGCCGTTCGCATCGAAATAGAGCGCGTGATCGGCGGCGCTATAGACGAGTGATGCCTGGCCGGCCACGAAAGCCGCGTTGGTGCCGGCGCTGTGACCATTGAACGGTCCTGCGATCACAGAGAAGTTTTCGCCCAAAACCGGCGTACCTTTCGCGAGGCCGAATGCATCGGCGTCGAAGGTGATGGTGTCTTCGCCCGAGGCGAAGTCGGTGATGGCGTCGCCGGCGTCGGTGGGGCTGAGCAGCACGAAGGTGTCGTGACCCGCGCCGCCGCTGAGAATGTCGTGACCGCCGCCACCGATGATGATGTCGTCGCCCGCGCCGCCGAAGACAGTGTTGACGAGATCGTTGCCGATGAGCGTGTCGGCACTGTTCGTGCCGATGATCTTTTCAATTGAGATAAGCGTGTCGGCGCCGCCCGCGCCGTTATCGGCGGTGCCATTGCCGAGATCGACGTGGACGCCGGCCGTAACGGCGCTGTAGTCGGCGGTATCTGTCCCCTCGCCGCCGATCAGGCGATTTGAGCCTGCACCGCCGATCAACGTGTCGTTGCCGGTGCCGCCTAAGATGAGATCGTCGCCATTCCCGCCGGTCAGAACGTCGTCGCCCGCGCGACCGTCCAATACGGACGGTTGGTTGCTGGCGGTGAGAACGTCGTTGCCGTCGCCGCCGTCGTTGGTGATGGCACGGGCCGTGAGCGTGAGGCCGTGATCAGTGAACGTGGGATCGAGCGCCACACCTTGCATGGAATCGAGGCCGTGCACTTCGGCGAACATGCCGCTGTGGCTGCCCCAGGTAATAATGTCGAAGTGGTCGCCGGCCGCCGCCGCGAAGGACGCGAATGAAAGCGCGGCCAGCGTGCCACCCGCGACAAAGCGTCCAGTCACTGTCAAAGCGTCATGCGTACCGACACCGCGGCCGTCCGCCGCACTGGCTGCGCGCGTGCCGCCGATGTCGATCTTGGTGATGGCGCTGTCGCGGTTGATATAGTCGCCTTCGACACGCAAGTAGCCGGGCGAGGAGCCCAAATTGTTGGTGCCGCTTTGAACTAACGCGCCGCCGCCGGTGAACACCAGCGTACCGTTGCCTTGCAGCACACCGCCAACATTGTTCATGAAATTGCCAGAGCCGCTGACCGTCAGAACAGGATTAGGCAAGCTGCCTTGCGAGCCATCGTTCCAGTTAAACGTGCCGCTATTTGAAATATTGCTGGAGCCGTTATCGAATGTCGTATCGATCCCAATATTGACTGTTCCGCCCGTGTCATTTGCCAGCGCGCCCGATAAAATACGAAGACCGCCGCCGCTGCCGATAGCGAAGTTGATGGTGCCGGTAGAGGCGTTCGTCAGCGTGCCTGAGACCGATAACACCGCATTGGTGCCACTCGATGTGTTGGTGACGTGGATCGTACCTGAGTTCACGAAACTACTTGTATTGAGCGTTGAATCATTCTTAACCGTGATCGCGCCGCTGTTGGAGAGCGTTCCGCCAATAAAGGCGTAAGCGCCATCCACATCGACGTTGCCGCCGCTGAGGTTGACGAGATCGGAGTTCAATGAACGCGAACCAGCGCCGGCACCGCCCAGGAACGAAACTGTCGCACCCGACTGATTGACAATGCTGCCCGATGAAATCTGCAGCGTGGCGTTTTGGCCGTAGATCGTGTTGGTGAGTTGGACCGCGCCGGAATTGTTGAAGCCCGTCGAGAGATTCAACTGCGCGCCGTCCGTGACCCGAACCGTCGCGCCGCTATTGACGGTGAAAGCGCCGCTGACCGTCGTCGTGCGCGCATTGCCAAGGCCGTCGGCGATAAAGAACGCGCCCGAGGAATTCGTCACATTAGCGGCGATGGTCCCCACCCCGGCGGTGATCGTGGCTTGGTTCGTCAAGGTTCCGCTTCCGGAAATCGTTCCGGCGGCGCTGCTCGCCGCATTGCCGTTGATCAAGTTTAGTGTGCCACCGGCGGTCAATTGAGTCGTGATGTCGATAGTACCGGTGTTGGTGAACGTGCCCGACCCGGTCAAGTTTACGACGCCGGCCACAATGTTGAACTGACCGGTCGAGGTATTCGTCGAAGCCAAGCTGCCGATGTTGAAGATCGTCGTGACCTGATTGACGACATTGTGGCTTACGGTGCCCGCGTTCAAGAGCTGACCATTGAAGGTGATGACGGAGACCGTTCCGCTGTCGCTTGGGTGGTTGAACGTGAAGGTCGCCCCGGCATCGTTGGTCAGGGTATGGCCGGTCATGTCCAGCGTGACGGTGTTGTTCGAGGTCGGCGTACTCAACGTAATCGTGCCGCCCGACTGATTGGTCAGGTTGCCCGTGATATTCAGCTGCGTGTTCAAGCCGTTGTTGGCGTCGTCGGATATTAAAATCGCGCCGCTATTGATGACGTCACCGCTGATCGTCAAAGCCGTGTTGTGGTTCTCGACGACCCGCAGCGTGCCGGTATTGGTCAGATTGGAACTGATCGTTCCCCGGTACAGCGTCGTCGTTCCAGCCAAGGTCGCCGTAAAGGCCCCGGTCCATGTTGCTGCCGTGCTCGTGGTGCCGAACGTCACATTGGGTGCGATTGACGCAGCAGCGTTCATCTGGAATGTCGCGCCGCCACCAATGAATAGCGTACCCGTCCCGGTATAAGTCCCGCCCGAGCCCTGGATCAGCGTGTTCGTGCCGCCGATCTTCAGCTGCGTTCCCGACGCCAGGTTGATGTCGCCGGTGTTGGTGAACGTGCCCGAGCCGGTGATGTCCAACGTGCCGTTCACGAGATTGAGATGCCCAGTGGACGTGTTGGTCGAGGCCGAACTGCCAATATTGAAAATCGAAGTCGCTTGATTGATCACTTCATGGCTGACGGTGCCCGCGTTCAGCAGCTGGCCGTTGAAGGTGATGACGGAGACCG
>CANJMF010000009.1 GCA_947475895.1 Fidelibacterota bacterium | reverse complement strand
GGTTTGTAGTCAAAACGCCAAGTCATACTCGTCGCACCCACAACGAGGGCGAGTCCGCGACAGTCCTGGTCACCCAAAACCAGCCTTTGGCCGTGTTTCCGCCCCCGCCAAGCGGCCTCAATGCGGGCCTTGGTAATTTTCACTGCCCCTTCTCGCATGACTTTGAATTTCATCACGGCCTCCCTTGGGCGGTAGGTCAAAGGGCCAAAAACGAGCGACCCAAGAACGAACCGGACATTGACCGGACAATTATAGCGTAGGGCAGCGGAAGGTAAAGTATCCTAACGGAAGAAGGATGTTATATTAAACACTTAAAAACAACGTGTTATGGGAAAGTTAGCAGGGAAGAGGCCAAGCCAGAGATTGAAACCATGGGACTCTTAATCAGCGGGTCGTAGGTTCGAATCCTACTGCGCCCACCATTTCCCTAAAACACGGATTAATCTTCTCCTCCGCGCGGCGCCTTGCGCTACTTCATCACGAACGGGCTGGCGACGTTGCGCTCGGTCGCGATCCAAACCGTCTTGGTTTGTAAAAAACCTTTGATCGCGTCCAATCCGTTTTCGCGCCCCAAACCGCTGCGTTTGTAGCCGCCGAACGGCGACATATAACTGAAGGCGCGATAGGTGTTCACCCACACGGTGCCAACGCGTAGTTTTTCCGACATGCGGATCATGCGACCGACGTCACTGGTC
Source organism: Fidelibacterota bacterium (assembly GCA_947475895.1). Lineage (GTDB taxonomy): Bacteria > Pseudomonadota > Alphaproteobacteria > Rhodospirillales > Rhodospirillaceae > SHVO01. The sequence goes on along the minus strand of CANJMF010000009.1, from coordinate 116,747 downwards.
CAAACCCCGGCCGCGAGACCGAATTTCACGTCGTTTGCGATCTTGATTGCATCTGCTTCGTCTTCGAAGGGGATGACCGACAATATTGGTCCGAAAACCTCTTCCTGGGCGATACGCATATCGTTGCGCACGCCGGTAAAAATGGTCGGCTGCACGAGCTGTCCGCCGCTCGCTCCGGGCCCCGCGTACGGCGCGCCGCCGAGCACACACTTAGCGCCTTCTTTCTTGGCGATTTCGATATAGTCGAGCACCTTTTTATACTGTGGTGGCGTCGTCACGGGACCCACGTTCGTATCGGCTTTCATGGGGTCGCCGATCTTGGCGGTTTTGGCCATTGCTAGAAGCTTCTCGACAAATTGATCGTGAATGGACCGCTGCAGCAAAAGACGCGAGCCCGCGATGCACGTCTGTCCCGTCGCTGCGAAAATGCCCGAGATAGCGCCGACAACGGCCGCTTCCATATCGGCGTCGGCGAAGACAATGTTCGGCGACTTACCGCCGAGTTCGAGCGAGACGTGTTTCAAATCCTTCGCCGCTTGCTCGTAGATTTTCTGTCCCGCGGCATCCGACCCGGTAAAAGCAACCATCGCGACATCCGGGTGCGCGACGAGCGCAGCGCCCGTATCCGCGCCAAAGCCCGTGACGACATTGACGACACCGTCCGGCAACCCCGCTTCGCTGCACAACTGCGCGAACTCCAAAGCCGATGCCGATGTGAATTCCGACGGCTTGATGACGGCGGTATTACCCGCTGCCAGTGCCGGGGCCAATTTGAACGATAGCAAAAATAATGGCGAGTTCCAGGGCGTGATCATGGCAACCACGCCCAACGGCTCATGACGTGTGAAATTGAAAATACCGGTTTTGTCTGTCGGGATGACGGCGCCTTCCACCTTGTCGGCAAGGCCGCCGTAATAGCGGTACCACTGAGGGATATATTTCATCTGCCCCAGCATCTCGGCATAGAGCTTGCCGTTGTCGCGCACTTCTATTTCGGCCAGACGCTCAGCGTTGCGCTCCAAAAGGTCGGCGAGCTTCATCAGGAGGTGACCGCGTTGGCTCGCCTTCATGGCGGCCCAGCCGTCGCCCGCAGTCCTTGCTGCGGTCACGGCGCGATCGACGTCGGAAGCATCACCATAAGGAATCTTGGCCCAAACCTCGCCGGTATAAGGGTTGCTCGTGTCAAACCACTTGTTGCTGGCCGGTTTGGTTGTCTTTCCGCCGATGAACAGATCGTAGTGCTGCATGGGGTGCTCCCGTAGGATATGTAACAGTCATGTTGGCTGCGGATTTACCAAGAGTAGTGCGCGCGCCGGCGCGCACGTCAACGTCTGAAACGCTCGACAGATTTTATTGTCTCTGACACCGTTGGCGATCAGGAAGCGAGGGTGAAATGGCGAAGGGTAAAATCTATGTTGGGATCGGCGGATGGACATTCGAGCCGTGGCGCGGCGTGTTTTATCCCAAGAGCCTTACGCAAAAGAAAGAGCTGGAATACGCCAGCCGTCAACTGACCTCCATCGAAATCAACGGCACATATTATTCGACGTTCAAGCCTGCTTCGTGGGCCAAATGGCGTGACGAAACGCCGGACGGGTTTGTCTTCGCCGTCAAAGCCTCGCGCTACTGCACGAACCGGCGCATCCTCGCCGATGCGGGTGAATCCATCACGCGGTTTATTGAACAGGGATTGAGCGAACTCGGTGATCGCCTTGGCCCCATCAATTGGCAATTCATGGGAACGAAAAAATTCGATCCTATCGATTTCGAGAAATTTCTTAAACTCCTGCCGCGCCAAGTGGGGCGCCTGCCGTTGCGCCATGCACTCGAAGTCCGCAGCCCCACGTTTCAAGACGAACGCTTCTATGATCTTGCGCGCAAATATAAAGCCGCCATCGTGTTTGCCGACGGCGAGGAATTTCCAAAAATCGACGAGCCCACTGCCGACTTCACCTACGCGCGTTTAATGCGGACGAGCGACGATGTGCCGACCGGCTACAAGCCAGCCGCCATGACAAAGTGGGCGAAGCAGGCCGTCACCTGGGGCAAGCGCGGCGACGTGTTCGTCTATTTTATTTCCGGCGCGAAAGTCCGCGCCCCTGCAGCCGCGCAGGCCCTCATAAAACGCATTGAAAAATAGGTTAACCTGTTGATTTTGTTATTATTTCAGCAGGATCTGACCGTCTCCGGGCTGCGGCGCCACTATTAAAAGACACTTAATACCCCGCGCGGTAAAACTCGCTCTGGGGAAGCGGCCACTCAGGTGTGGCGGCGGCGGATGGCAGGCATGAATCGCAAACAGCGTCGAGAAGCAGCGGTCACCGGCGGCGGTGCCGTCTTTGCACAAGCGTTTCAGCAAGGGATCATGCTTCATCAAGCGGGTCACATGAATGAGGCGGCGATGTTTTATCGCCGCGCGTACGAGATCAACCCTGCCGACAGCATGCTTTTGAATAATTACAGCGTGCTTCTCTACAGTCAGGGCAAGATGGATGAGGCGCTGGCGATGCAGCGCGACGCCGTCCGCATCGATCCCAACAATGGCCTCGCGCAAAACAATTTGGGCGTGACGCTGAATGCGCTGCACCGGCACCCGGAAGCGATTCCGGCATTCAGGCGTGCGGTCGAGCTGCAGCCTGGTAATTCCCGCCCCATCAACAATCTTGGCGATTCGCTTGTCAAAAGCGGTCACTTCCAACAGGGATTGGAGCAGCTAGGTCGGGCGCTTGCTTACGATCCCTCCTATGCCGAGGCGCACAGCAACTACGGCATGGCCCTATGGGGTTTGGGCCGGCTCGATGAGGCCATTGCTTCCATTCGGCACGCCTTGAAACTTCAACCGAGTCTTGCGCAAGCGCGTAAAAATCTCGGTATCGTCTTGCTGATGAAGGGCGATTTCGCCGAAGGCTGGAAAGAGTATGAATTCCGTCCCGTTGCCGATGCGTTACTGCCGCGCGATTACAAGATGCCGCGCTGGCAGGGCCAAAATCTCGGCGAAGGTAAGCTCCTCGTGTTTAGCGAACAGGGCGTCGGCGACGAAATCCTTTACGCCAATATGATTCGCGACCTTCAAGCGCGCGGTTTGCGCATCCTGTGGGAAGCCGATCCGCGCCTTGTGTCGCTCTTCAAACGCTCCGCGCCCGCAGCCGAGGTCGTCGCACGTACGATACCCCCGGTTTTGACGTATCCACCCGATGTTGTGGCGCAAATTCCCATCGCCAGTCTCGGGCAATATTTGCGCAATGATAAGTCGCATTTTCCGCAAGGCAGCTACCTCAAGACCGATCGCGCCCGCGCCAACAGATTGCGTGCGGAACTCAATCTTCGACCCGGCGAGAAACTCGTCGGTATGTCGTGGCTCAGCAAAAACATAGCGTTCGGCGAGAACAAGAGCACGACGCTCGACTCATGGGCCGAAATCCTGCGCATACCCGGTTTGCGATTTGTGGATTTGCAATACGGCGACACGGTGGCCGAGCGCACAAAATTGAAACAGGAGCAGGGAATCGATCTTCTGCATGTGGACGGTCTCGATTTGCGCGAGGATTTGGACGGCGTCGCCTCGCTGGTTGCGGCGTGTGACCTTGTCGTAACGGTGTCCAATACGACCGCCCACATTGCCGGCGGGTTGGGGATTCCAACCTGGGTCATGGTTCCGGTAGGCGTGGGTAAGTTCTGGTATTGGGGCCATAACACCGACACGACCCCCTGGTACCCCAGCGTCACCGTCGTTCGCCAAGAGGCGCAGATGGATTGGCGGCCAACATTACAACGCGTTGCGGAGCGTTTACGGGCTTTTGCCGGCACCTAACGCCGAATTTTGACCGGGCTCAAGGCGCGCACGCTTCGAGCGGTTAAGTTTAGGAGCCGGATTTGTGGGTTCTTAACTTTTGTGAACCATAGACATACCAATGAACCACGTTCCCGAGAGGCAGATGTCGCCGCACCTGACGGCATTGCGATCCATGTTTCTGGTCGCATTGCATCATGGCATTCAGGTCGCGCCGGAAAAGTTCGCTGCGGCTGACGAGAGTGACAGCCTCGGCTCGCTGTTGCGCATCATGCGTGACGTGGGCCTCGCCGGGAAAATCCTCAAGAATCGCAATTGGGATGATCTGACGTCGCTAGGCAGCGCGTATCCGGTCATGGCCGAACGCAAGACCGGCCATTGGGTCGTCATCGCCAGCGTTGTGCCGGCTCCCGACGGTAAGACCATGCTCGCCATTCTCGATCCGCTCACGGAAGCGGCCGGCGTATCGCTTGTCCGGCGCGAGCAATTCGAAGAGACCTGGTCGGGCCGCCTTCTTCTCAGCAAGCGTAAGCATCGGATCTCGGACGAATCGCAGCCGTTCGGTCTGCGCTGGTTCATGCCCGAGATCATGCGTCACGGCCGTTATTTCCGCGACATCGCCATCACTGCGACGATGTCCAACCTGATCAGTTTTGCGACGCCGCTGTTCTTCCAGATCATGATCGACAAGGTCATTCCGCACCGTAGTTATCAAACGCTGTTTGCGGTGATTTTGGCGTTCGCCGTCACGCTGATTTTCGACAGCATCTTCAGCTTCATTCGCCAGTATTTGATGCTGTTTGCCACCAATAAAATCGATGCGCGCTTGGCCTCGCGCACGTTCGCGCATCTGCTCAGCTTGCCGATGCACTTTTTCGAAAGCCATACGTCAGGGGTTCTGTTGCGCCATATGCAGCAGACGGAATCCGTACGCGGGTTCCTGACAGGGCGTTTGTTCCAAACCTTGCTCGATTTGTCGGCCATGCCTTTGCTGTTGATTGGTCTGGCGATGTACAGCGGCACGTTAATGTTCGTGGTGTTGGCGTTCGCATTTGCATTCGCCGGTGTCATCGGGATCATGATTCCGGCTTTCAGGCGCCAGCTCGAGCACCTGTATGCCGCCGAAGGCGCCCGTCAGGCCGAAATGGTGGAAACGCTGCATGGTATGCGCGCCATCAAGTCGCTGGCGCTCGAATCCTTCCGCACAAAGTCGTGGGACAACAAAGTCGTCAATTCCATTCGCCGCCGCGCGAGTGTTGGATATTTCAGCGCCGCGGCGGTGGTGATCACCAACGGCCTGCAGCAAATCATGCAAATGACCGTTCTCGGTCTCGGCGCTTATCAGGTGTTCGACGGAACGCTCAGCATCGGCGCGCTGGTCGCGTTCAATATGTTATCGGGCCGCGTGACCGGCCCCTTGGTGCAAATCGTCAGCTTGATCAACGAATACCAACAAACGGCTTTGTCTGTGCGCATGCTCGGCAAAGTCATGGACCATCCGCCGGAACGCAGCCCCAATCAGCGCGGCATTCGCCCGCACATCACCGGGCAGTTGGAATTTCAGGGCGTCACGTTCCGCTATGAAAACACAGTCTCGCCGGCCCTCGACCGCGTGTCGTTCACGGTCGAGGAAGGTCAAATGATCGGCGTCGTCGGGCGTTCAGGCTCCGGCAAAACGACTGCGACGCGACTCATTCAAGGCATTCACACGGCGCAGGAAGGCTTGATCCGTCTTAACGGTACCGACATACGCCACATCGATCTCGCCCACCTTCGCCGTAGCATCGGCGTCGTGCTTCAAGACAACATTCTCTTCCGCGGCTCGATTCGCGACAATATCGCCGCTGCAAAACCCGACGCGACTCTCGATGAAGTGATGGAATGCGCGCGTCTCGCCGGCGCCGATGAATTCATCGATCGTTTGCCGTATTCCTACGAAACGCTCGTCGAAGAAAGCGCGACCAATTTCTCCGGCGGACAGCGCCAGCGCCTGGCTATCGCGCGCGCGCTTCTTTTGCGTCCACGCCTCATGTTGTTCGACGAAGCGACCAGCGCCCTCGACCCGGAAAGCGAAGCCATCGTTCAGCAAAACTTGGCTGAAATTGCGCGCGGCCGCACCGTCATCGTCGTTTCGCACCGCCTGTCGTCGCTTGTAAACGCCGACTCCATTCTGGTCATGGATCGTGGCCAGGTCATTGATTTCGCGCCGCATGCGACTCTGGTCGAGCGCTGCGAAATCTATAGTCACTTATGGAATCAGCAGACGCGGCATTTGCAGTCATGAAGTCCCTCGCACCCATAAAATCGCTGGCGAATCTCGCGAATAGCGCGAAGGACCTGCACCGCAAGGCCTCCGAAGGCAGCACCCAGTGGCTGATGTCGCTGTCGAAGCCGGCCATCGTTGCCGACGCGATCGAATTTCAAGACCCCATTGACGAGATTTGCGCCGAACAGCCGACCAAAGCCATGCGGTCTATTCTTTGGTTCGCTTTGGCGCTGGCGGTTGTCGTTGTCGTCGGCTCGGCGATTCTGAAGGTCGAGATTGTCGTTGTCGGCACCGGGCGCATCGCGACCTCCGTGCCGCCGATCGTTCTGCAACCTATGGACCGCGCCATTATTCGCGAGATGAAGGTTCGGCCCGGCGATATCGTTACCAAGGGCCAGGTTCTTGCGACGTTGGATCCCACATTCGCACAGGCGGACTTGGCCTCGATGTCGGCGCAAAAGCGCTCGCTCGATTCGCAAGTGCGGCGCATGGAAGCCGAAGTAGAAAGCGCCCCGTTCGTTGTCGGCGAATCGCCCACAAGCGAAGATCTGCTGCAGTTTACGCTTTATAATCAGCGTCGGGCTCAATACGACTCGCAATTGCGCATGTTCGATCAGGAGATCGAGCGTCGTCGCTCCAATCTTCGCGCGACGGAAGATGAGCGCTCGTCCAATGCGAAGCAACTCACGGTCGCGAAAGAACTCGAGACTATGCGCGGTGCGAATCTCGCCAAGCAATTTGGGTCTCGCTTGAACTTCCTCGAGGCGCAAAGCAACCGGATGCGAGTCGAGCAGTCTCTTCAAGCAGCCGTTAACCGGCTGACGGAACAGCAGCACGACCTCCAGTCAAAACAAGCCGAACGCCAAACTTTCGTCGATCAATGGCGTCATCAGACCGTCGATAGCCTCGTTGCCGCGCGCACCGAAGCGGCGAAGATCGAAGAGGGGATGGCAAAAGCGTCGTTACTCAACGACTTAGTCGTCGTGACCGCCCCGGAAGATGGCGTCGTGCTGGACGTGGCGAAGAAGTCGGTCGGATCGGTCATGGCCGGCGCCGAGCCGCTGGTCACGCTGTCACAATCCAATACGCCGCTGGTCGCCGAGATTTCCATCGGCTCGTCTGACATCGGTTACACAAAGACGGATGCTGATGTGGTGTTGAAAGTCGACGCCTTCCCGTATCAGAAGCACGGCCTCCTGCATGGCAAGCTGTTGTCGGTGAGCGAAGAGTCATTCTCGGTTGCCAGCCCCGCAGGCCAAGAGAGCATCCTCTCTGGCCCGAGTCGCAGCGGCGGCGGCGCTTTTCACCGCGGACTCGTCGCGATGAACGATATGAAGCTCTCAAACTTGCCCGAAGGCGCACATCTTATTCCCGGCATGACATTGACGGCCGAGATCCAAGTTGGGACGCGCAGTGTACTTTCGTACTTCCTTTATCCTATTACGCGTGGCCTTAGCGAAAGTATACGCGAGCCCTAGTAGGTTCCACTCATAAGGGCATCCCATATGCCCACTAGATGTAGGCGTTCGGTTTTTTGTTTAACCACAACATATTGGTGCGTTTTTCTGAGTACGCGCGTTGCGGTAACTAAATCTTAAATCAAACAGCCGATGGTTTTGCTTGAGACGCCGACCGAGATAGGTTAAACACGCAACACGGGTGACAATGGGATGAAGTTCCCATTTTCAATGAATCTCTAGAATGGAGATTGAAGCGATGCTCAACGTCACGCATTCCGCCAGCGCGCGGATAAGCGGCTTTCAGCTGCAGCACTCAATCATTTCCGGCCATTCGTTACTGAACGCCCTCTCTAGGAGTGTAGTGCGATGAGTTTGAAATCAACGCAGATCCAGGCCCTTACAACGACGCAAATTGCGGGGTTTACGAGCACACAGCTCGCTGGGTTTACATCGACTGAGCTTGGTTATCTCACCACGCTCCAGTTCGGCGCGCTGACCTCCACTCAGATCCAGGGGCTCACGACCACCCAGATCAAGGGCATCAACACCACCGATCTCGGTGCGTTGTTGACCATCCAACTTGCGGGGTTCACCTCCGTTCAGCTGGCGGGGATGACCACGACGCAGGTCAAGGCCCTCGGCACAACGGCGATGTCGGCTTTCACGACCGCTCAGCTTTCCAGTTTCACGACGACGCAAGTGGGTGTGTTCACCTCGACGCAGCTCAATGCGCTCGGAACGGGACAAGTCGCAGGCATCACGACGGTCCAGATCAAGGGCCTCACCACAACGCAGTTGAACGCGCTCAGCGCGACAAATTTCAGCGCCTTTACCAGTGTGCAGATCGGTGGTCTCACCGTTACGCAAGTTAAAGGCCTCACGACGACGCAGATTGCTGCGCTGTCTTCCGCTCAAGTTTCAGGCTTTACGTCCACGGCGATTAGCTCGCTGACCTCTACGCAGTTGAATGCGATCGTCACGTCGGCGGTGCCAGTTCTGACGACCACACAGCTGACGGGCCTGACCTCGGTTCAGATCGGCGGCCTCAGCAGCACCTTCTTCGGTGCGTTGACGTCCTCGCAGCTGTCGGGTCTCAGCACGACGCAGATCAAAGGCATCAACACCACCGATCTCGGTACGTTGACGACGAACCAGCTCTCGGGCCTGACGAGCACGCAGGTAACCGGCTTGACGACTACGCAAGTCAAAGCGGTTAGCACCACGGCGATTGCGGCTCTGTCCACCGCTCAGCTGACAGCCTTCACCTCGACGCAAGTCGGTGTCCTGACCACGACGCAACTCAATGCGCTGTCGACCGGCCAGTTCGCCGGCATCACGACGATTCAGATCAAAGGCCTGACCTCGCTTCAGGTCACGGGTTTGAGCGTTACCAACTTCACCGCGTTGAGCAGCGCCCAGATCGGCGGCTTTGTCGCGACTCAGCTTGATGGCGTGACGACTGCGCAGATCGCCGCACTGACGTCGGGCCAGGTCACAGGCTTCACATCCACGGCGATCGGCTCGCTAACGACGACGCAACTGAATGCGATCGTCACGTCGGCGGTGCCGGTTCTGACGACCACACAGCTTACGGGTCTGACTTCGGTTCAGATCGGCGGCCTCAACAGCACCTTCTTCGGCGCTCTGACGTCCTCGCAGCTCTCGGGCCTCAGCACGACGCAGATCAAAGGCATCAACACCACCGACCTCGGTACGTTGACGACCAACCAGCTTTCGGGTCTGACGAGCACGCAAGTCGCCGGCTTGACCACAACACAAGTCAAAGCGATCAGCACCACGGCGGTCGCGGCTCTGTCCACCGCTCAGCTCACAGCGTTCACCTCGACGCAGGTCGCGTCTTTGACCACCACTCAGCTCAATGCGCTGGGAACCGGTCAGTTCGTTGGCTTCACGACGGTTCAGATCAAGGGCCTAACCTCACTTCAGGTCACGGGCCTCAGCGTTACGAACATCGGCGCTCTGTCCAGCATTCAGATCAGCGGCTTCACGGGCACGCAGCTTGATGGTCTGACCTCGACGCAGGTTGCTGCGCTGTCCTCCGCCCAAGTCACCGGCTTCACGTCCACGGCCATCGGCTCGCTGACGACGACGCAACTGAACGCGATCGTCACCTCGGCAGTGCCGGTTCTGTCGACCTCGCAACTCACGGGTCTGACTGCAGATCAGATCGGCGGCCTTAATAGCACCTTCTTCGGCGCGTTGACGTCTTCGCAGCTCTCGGGCCTCACGGCCACGCAGATCAAAGGCATCAACACCACCGACCTCGGTACGTTGACGACGAACCAGCTCTCGGGTCTGACGAGCACGCAAGTCGCCGGCTTGACGACCACGCAGGTCAAAGCGATCAGCACCACGGCGGTTGCGGCTCTGTCCACCGCGCAACTGACAGCCTTCACCTCGACGCAAGTCGGCGTCCTGACCACGACCCAGCTCAATGCGCTGGGAACGGGGCAGTTCGTTGGCTTCACGACGGTTCAAATCAAAGGCCTGACCTCGCTCCAGGTCACGGGCCTCAGCGCCACGAACATTGGCGCCTTGACCAGCATTCAGATCAGCGGCTTCACGGCCACCCAACTCGATGGGTTGACCTCGACGCAGGTTGCTGCGCTGTCCTCCGCCCAAGTCACCGGCTTCACGTCCACGGCCATCGGCTCACTGACGACGACGCAACTGAACGCGATCGTCACCTCGGCGGTGCCGGTTCTGACGACCACACAGCTGACGGGCCTGACCTCGGTTCAGATCGGCGGCCTCAACACGACCTTCTTCGGTGCGTTGACTTCCTCGCAGCTGTCGGGCCTCAGCACGACACAGATCAAGGGCATCAACACCACCGACCTCGGTCTGTTGACCACCAATCAGCTGTCAGGTCTGACCAGCACGCAGGTCGCCGGCTTGACGACCACACAGGTCAAAGCAGTCAGCACCACGGCGGTTGCGGCTCTGTCTACCGCGCAACTGACGGCTTTCACCTCGACACAAGTCGGTGTCCTGACCACGACGCAGCTGAATGCGCTGTCGACCGGTCAGTTCGTTGGCTTCACGACGGTTCAGATCAAGGGCCTCACCTCACTTCAGGTCACGGGCCTCAGCGCCACGAACATTGGCGCCTTGACCAGCGCTCAGCTCAGCGGCTTCACGGCCACGCAACTCGATGGATTGACCTCGACGCAGGTTGCGGCGCTGTCTTCGGGCCAGGTCACCGGCTTCACGTCCACGGCCATCGGTTCGCTGACATCTACACAGCTGAACGCGATCGTCACCTCCGCGGTGCCGGTTTTGACGACCACACAACTCACGGGTCTGACGTCCGCTCAGATCGATGACCTCAGCAGCACCTTCTTCGGCGCTCTGACGTCCTCGCAGCTGTCGGGTCTCAGCACCACGCAGATCAAGGGCATCAACACGACCGACCTCGGCCTATTGACCACCAATCAGCTGTCAGGTCTGACCAGCACGCAGGTCGCTGGCCTAACGACCACGCAGGTCAAGGCGATCGGCACCACGGCGGTTGCGGCTCTGTCCACCGCTCAACTGACAGCCTTCACCTCGACGCAAGTCGGTGTTTTGACCACCACTCAGCTCAATGCGCTGGGAACGGGTCAGTTCGTTGGCTTCACGACGGTTCAAATCAAGGGCCTGACCTCGCTTCAGGTTACAGGCTTGAGCGTTACGAACTTCAGCGCACTGAGCAGCGTTCAGCTGAGCGGCTTTGCCGCCGTCCAGCTCGACGGTGCGACCACGACGCAAATCGCGGCCTTGTCGTCCGGCCAGGTCACGGGCTTCACGTCCACGGCCATCGGCTCGCTGACGACATTGCAGTTGAATGCGATCGTCACCTCGGCGGTGCCGGCCTTGTCCTCGACGCAGCTCTCTGGCTTGACCTCGGTTCAGATCGGCGGTCTCAACACCACCTTCTTCGGTGCGATGACTTCGCTGCAGCTCTCGGGCCTCAGCACGACGCAGATCAAGGGCATCAACACCACCGACCTCGGTCTGTTGTCTACGAACCAGCTTTCAGGCCTGACAAGCACGCAGGTGGCTGGCCTGACGACCACACAGGTCAAGGCGATCGGCACCACGGCGGTTGCGGCTCTGTCTACCGCACAGCTGACGGCCTTCACCTCGACGCAGGTTGCTCAGTTGACGACGACGCAGCTGAATATCCTGTCGACCGGTCAGTTCGCGGGCATCACCACGGTACAGATTGCCGGGCTGACCTCGCTTCAGCTGAGCGGCCTCAGCGCGACCAACTTCGGCGCTCTGACAAGCACTCAGGTGAGCGGTTTGACGACCGGTCAGCTCAAGAGCTTGAGCACCACGGCGATCGGCGCGATCTCGAGTACTCAAATCACGGGTCTGACTTCGACCCAGATCTCGGCGCTGACGACCACGCAGGTCCCGCAGCTCACGACCTCGGCCCTGCAGGTGCTCACGACGGTCCAGATCGCCGGCTTCACGGTCGGCGAGATCTCGGCCATCACCAGCACACAGGTTGCCGCCTTCTCGTCGATCCAGATCGGTGGTCTGACAGCGACGCAAGTGACGGGCCTCTCGACGTCGGTCATCTCGGTGCTGAACACCAACCAGCTGTCGGGTATGACGACGACCCAGCTGCACGCCTTGAACGGCACCCAGGTCGCCGCCTTTACGACGACCCAGATCGCGGCCATGACGACCACGCAATTCAGCGCCTTGCTCTAGCGCGTTGTCGAATTACTAACCAACTTTCCTCTAAAAAGGGGCCAGACCCAGACCGGGTCTGGCCCTTTTCCTTTGGATTGAAGGTTGACGATGGTCGCCGAAATTTTTGCCTCCGCTATGAAGCGCGCCGCCGAACGCTCACTCGGCATCATGGATCTATTGGGGGCGGCCGGCGCCCTGCAAGCGGCGAACGAGACGACGCTGCTCACAAGCCTTTATCGCGGATGGATCGACCACAATCAGGGCGACCCCATGATGCAGGCCGTCCTGTTCAACTACGCAGTCGTATTGAGCGGCATCAATGATCTGCCCGGCGCGCGCGCCGCGCTGACCGAGGCGATCCGCATCGCGCCCGATTTCCTGCCGCCCTATATCAACTTGGGCAATGTGCTCGAGAAGCTGGGTGCAACGGGCGAGGCCGTGACCCAGTGGTATACGGTCGTCAATAAACTTCCGGCCGTCACCGCCGACACGCTTAACTACAAATTGAGCGCGCTAAAACAAATCGGGCGGGTTCTGGAGCGGGCCTACTACGACGAACAGGCCGAGGATGCGCTGCGGTTCAGCCTCGAACTCAATCCAACGCAAACCGATGTCGCGCAACACTGGTTCAGCCTGCGCCAACGCCAATGCAAGTGGCCGGTCGTTAAGCCATGGGCGACTGTGACGCGCGAGCAGATTATTAACGGCATCTCATCGTTGTCTCTCGCCGCCTACACGGATGACCCCTTCCTGTGTCTCGCTAACTCGGCGCGCTATTGCAAGAACAGCGTCGGTCGGCCCAAGACGTCCTACATGGACGAGCATCGCAAGCGCATGAGCGAACCGAGTCCGGGCCGCCGAAAGGTCGGCTATCTCTCGTCGGATTTGCGCGAACATGCCATTGGTTTTCTGACGTCGGAACTTTTCGAGCTGCACGACCGCTCCAAGATTGAGGTGTTTCTTTACTATTGCGGTCACGAGGTGACCGACAATGTGCAAGCGCGCATCAAAGCCGCAGGCGAGCATTGGGTTGATATCTCGGGCCTATCCGACGAGGCCGCGGCCAAGCGCATTATGGACGACGGCATCGAGATTCTCATCGATGTGAACGGCTATACCCATTCCGCGCGCACGAAGGTTCTGTCCATGCAGCCGGCGCCCGTCATTGTGAATTGGTTGGGTTTTCCGGGAAGCATGGGAAGCCCGTACCACCACTACATTATTGCCGACGACTTCATCATTCCGCCCGAGAGCGAAATCTATTACTCGGAAAAAGTCGTTCGCGTACCGTGCTACCAGCCCAACGACCGCAAGCGCGTCATCGTGCCGACGCGCCCAACCCGCGCCGAAGTGGGTTTGCCCGAGGATGCCGTGGTCTACTGTTGCTTCAACGGCATCCACAAAATCACGTCGTTCACCTGGAAGCGCTGGATGACAATTCTTAAGGCCGTGCCGAACAGCGTATTGTGGTTGCTGGCAGGCACGTTAGAAGCGACGCATGAGCGTTTGCGTCAGCTCGCGATTGCCGAGGGCGTGCCGGTCGAGCGCATTATTTTCGCGCCGAAGCAAAATAATCCGCACCATCTCTCCCGCTATCCGCTAGCGGATTTGTTCCTCGATACGGCGCCGTACGGCGCGCATACGACATCATCGGATGCGCTTTGGATGGGCGTGCCGGTGCTGACCTCGGTGGGCCGTGGATTTGCCGCGCGCGTCTGTGGCAGCCTGGTGAAAGCCGCCGGCCTCGGCGATATGATTTGCGACACGCCCGAACAATATGTGGCCAAGGCGATTGAACTCGGCACGGATCGGGCGAAATTAACCGAAGTGCGTCAACGGCTCGCCGACAACCGCGACTCGTGCGTTCTGTTCGATACCGACCTCATGGCTAGAAGCTTGGAGGATGTGTACGAGCAGATGTGGGCAGAGTTCAAAGCCGGGAAGTTGCCGCGGCCGAACCTTTCGAACCTCGATGTTTACAACGAAATCGGCACCGAACTGGATCGCGATAACGTCGAACTCATGACCATCCCCAATTATCTCGAGATTTATCGCGATAAGCTGGCGGACAAGGACAAATACGCCTACGTACCGCCCGACGGTCGCCTTTGGCCTGGGGGCCAAAAACCCTAAAATAAATGCCGGCGAACCCTTTCTTAAGGAAGTCGCGACACAGTGGCACGATTGTCCGAACTCTATTGCAAGCGAGTTGACCGATGAACGCCACCGTGACGTTGATGTATAAGAATCACATGTCTGACCTGGCGCCAAAAGTTCAAGCCGCGCTTGATCTCGCCGTTCTCACGCCCGAGATTCCTGGCGGGGGCTTTTATGATATCGAAGGCATGTCCGGGAAGCGCTATCGCTACTTCATCAACAATCTCGTGCGCAGCGTTGGCAATCCGCGTTACCTCGAAGTCGGAAGCTGGCGCGGATCGACTCTGTGCTCCGCAATCCACGGCAACACATTGACGGCTGTCGCCATCGACAACTGGTCGGAATTTGGCGGCCCCAAAAACGCGTTCCAAAGAAACGTCGAAACCTTCGCGAGTCCTCAAAGCAAGGTCTTCTTCATCGAGTCGGATTTTCGCAAGGTGGACTTCAAGCAGTTCGACCAAAAATTCAACATCTACTTGTTCGACGGACCTCACGAAGCGCAAGATCAATTCGATGGACTTGCGCGTGCGCTGGCGGCGCTCGAAGACGAGTTCGTTTTCATCGTGGACGATTGGAATTGGGAGCGCGTGCGGGCCGGAACGTTTTCAGCCATCCGCAAATGCAATCTCGGCGTCACGTTCGCATCTGAAATACGCACCACCATGGACAATACGCATCCTGTGGTTGGCGGTAAGGAAAGCGATTGGCACAACGGCTATTTCATTGCCGTCCTGACGAAGCCCTAGCCAACCGCATGAAACGCGGCGAGCGCCCTGGGTTTCCCCAAGGCGCTCCACTTAAATCAAAGACGCTTTGTTTTCTTTAGGTATCGAGACGCCAGTTTTCACCGCGATAGCGGCAAGCTGTGCCTTCGCGCGTGACCGTTTCAACGCGTGTGTGCACGCTTTCACGGTACGACTTGCAGATCCGGCCGTCATCGTCGCGACGGATACGCGTCACGGTCGTGCTGCCGTAGTTGCCGGTCTTTTCGTTGTTCCAGCTGCGGGTCTGGCCCTCGTTTAAGCCGTCCAAAGCGCCCAAGTTGTTTCGCGCATGACGCTCGGCGTCTTTTTTGCCAAGCGAATTACCGATAGCGCCGCCGGTCACGCCACCCAGCACGACGCTGGCCGCGATCCAGGCCGGGTTCGCACCGGCAATGGCCGCCACGATGCCGCCGAAGGTCGCACCGGCAACCGCGCCTTGCTGCGTCGGAATATTGATGCCGGTTTCACGCTGAATTGATTCACACCCGGCAAGTCCCAACATCGAGACACCGGCGAGTGCGAGAACGGACTTTTTCATAAAGGTCGCACGCATTTTTCATTCTCCATTGCTTTGGCCAATGGGCGGTTCGTCCGCCACAAGTATTCGGAACAAAAAAACGCTGAAGCCACGGAATAGTTGCGTTTGTTGTTAAGCCATTGATTTAAATAGGATAATGTTGAACGCATACATGCGTGAAATTTAATCGCCTCATCATGCGTAGTAATCCGCACCGATTTTGCCCATATCTTTCGCCATGCGTGCTTTTCGTCTCCGCGATCGCCTCAGCGAGTTTTATCCCTCCGCAGAAGAGGACGTCCTGCGCCGTCTTGGCGTGGCGACGACGCCTGCGTTTGGACCGATGTTGAAACTCGTCTGCTGGAATATGTTCAAAGCCCGTCGGCGCGGCTGGCTGCAAGACCTCACGACCATCAGTGCCTCGGCCGATCTCGTTTTGTTGCAAGAAGCCGTGCTTCACGGCGGCATTGCGCAACCGTTCCATACATCGAGTGGTATGGAATGGATCATGGTCGAGAATTTGCGTCACGCGCGCGAGCAGGTGACCACGGGCCCAAAAACGGGAAGCCGCGTCGCGGCCGCGTCGTCGGCCTTCGTGCGCTCCCATGCGCGCGAGCCTCTCATCAATACGCCGAAAACTTTTTTATATACGGCGCATCCCGTTTCCGACGGCAGCACGCTGCTGGTGGTAAATGTACACGCCATCAATCTTGTCTCGACGGCAAAGTTTACGCATCAGGTTGAGCAGATCGCCGAGCCCGTGGCGCGTCACACCGGGCCTTGCATTGTCGCGGGCGATTTCAACACCTGGAACGAGGCGCGCATGCATGTGCTCCAGCGCGCTATGGCGCAGGCGGGACTTGTTCGCGCACCCGCAGCCGCGCCCCAGTGGCGCCACTTCCGCCAAGTGCTCGATCACGTATTTTTCCGGGGAATGCGTTTGATCAATGCCCACGCACTGACGCACGTAAAGACGTCCGATCACGTGCCGCTCGCAGCGGAATTCGATCTGTCCGCGAAGGCTTAAACGCCGTCGAGAAATTGGCGTATGAGCGTGGCGGTTTCCGCGGTTTTGGAATCAAGAAACCCATGCGTCCAACCCGGCAGCGGGTGTACGCGTCCCTGCTTCAACAGTTCCGGCGCGCGGTTTGTGAAGGCTTTGAGTTCATCGTCCGGGCTCAATATCAGAACCGACTGCGCAATCGTGGGCAAAACCTGCGCGAGGTCATAGGCGAACATCGCTTGGGGTCCCAAGGATGATGTTTCCGGATTGCGCTGCGCTTCCAGATACAGGTTCCAGGTGCGGTCCGTATCCGTGCCCATGCGCCAGAATTCGGTTTTGAACTGCGGCCACGCAGCGCCGATCCCGGCGGCGCGTTCGTCCGCCGCCATCTTGGGCGGCCGGTTGCGAAATTGCGCCATCTCCTCTTCGTTGAAAAGCGGTGCGGAGATCATGATGATTTTTCGCACAACGTCCGGCTGCTGATGGGCCATTTCCACCGCGATTGCGCCGCCGGTGTGATAGCCCATGACATCGACCACGCCCAACCCGAGCTCCGCCACGAGTTCCAGCATAGCGGCCGCATAGTGAGAGATGGTCGGTGGCAAGCGCGGCGGGTCGGTCATGCCGTAGCCGGGCAGGTCCGGCGCAATCACGGATCGGTCGAGCCCCATCTCGTCCATGAACTCTTCGAACACATAGCTGGATGAGGGAAACGGGTGCAGCAGCAAAAGCGGGCTGCGCGCACCGCTCGGCCCCCCGCGCCGATAATGAATTTGGCCATAAGGGCCCAGCGCATAAGCGCGCAAAGTACGACCCGAACTGATCATAACCGCAATCCCCAAGGCAGGCGTGCCGTCCCCAACCCCTGCAATCTGCCACAGAAGAGGGGGCTTCGGCCATGGCGCTCGGCCTGTGGCTCGGCTGGTAAAATAAGGCTAATAAAGTAGCGCCTTTACAGGGGACTGTTATGAACGTTTACGCGTCTCGTTTGCTTGCCGCCGCTGTGTTGATCGCGGCCTTCGCGCCTGCGCCGGTGTCCCCGGCAACCGCTGCCGACAAGGAGCTTAATCTTTATATCTGGTCCGATTATGTGGCCCCCAACACGCTGGCCGACTTTAAGAAGGCCACCGGCATTTCGGTCCATATGGATGTTTTCGATTCGTCCGAGTTGTTAGAGGCGAAGATGCTGGCGGGTGCGTCGGGGTATGACGTTATCGTTCCCAACGGCGCTGTTCTGTCGCGGTTCATCAAAGCCGACGTCGTTCGTACACTCGACAAAACGAAATTGCCCAATCTCGCCACCCAAGACCCCGCGTTGCTCGCACGCACGGTGGGGCAAGATCCCGGCAACGCACACGGCATCGCCTATATGTGGGGCACATCGGGCATCGGCTACAACGTCGCGAAAGTGCGCGAGGTTCTGGGCAAGGATGCGCCTGTCGATAGCTGGAAGTTGATCCTAGATCCCGCCAATGCCGCCAAGCTCGCCAAGTGCGGTGTGTATGTCTTTGATTCACCGGCCGACATTTTCGAGCTCACGCTCAATTATCTCGGCAAAGATCCTCATTCGACAAATCCCAAAGACTATGAAGAAGCTGGCGCGGCTTGGATGAAGGTGCGGCCCTATGTCACCAAATTCCATAACTCCGAATACATCTCGGCGCTGGCGAACGGCGATATCTGCGTTGCCATGGGTTTCTCGGGCGATATTTTTCAGGCCCGTGATCGCGCCGAAGAAGCCAAGAAGGGCGTGAAGATCGCATACAGCATTCCCAAGGAGGGGGCTGTGATGTGGTTCGATTTTATGGCGATCCCGAAAGATGCGCCGCATCCCGAGGCCGCACACGCATTCCTCAATTATATTCTCGACACCAAGGTGATCGGGCCGATCACCAATACTGTGTACTACGCGAATGCCAACGCGAAAGCAGCGCCGTTTGTTAATAAAGACATCCTCAGCGACAAGACCGTTTACCCGGCACCCGATGTTCTGCAGCGCCTGATCTCCGAGAGTAATCCCACGCAGGAGATCGAGCGCGTCCGCACGCGCGTGTGGAACCGCGTCAAGACGGGCACGTAGGGGAAATAGGTACGATCATGTCAGCAGGCGCGCCCGCGACCTTACGCGTAGCGGACGTTACCAAGTGTTTCGGGGCTGTCACCGCCGTCGATGCTGTCTCGCTCGACGTGCGCGCCAACGAATTTCTGTGTTTGCTCGGGCCATCGGGCTGCGGCAAGACCACTCTATTACGAATGATGGCCGGCTTCGAAGCGCCCGATTCAGGCCGCGTTTTTATCGGCGACGACGACATGACGGCGACGCCGCCACATGCGCGGCCCGTCAATATGATGTTTCAATCTTACGCGTTGTTTCCGCACATGAGCGTGGAAGGCAATGTCGCCTTCGGATTGAAGCAGGAGGGTCTGCGCGGCGAGGCGCTGAACGCACGCGTGAAGGAAGCGCTTGCCGTCGTCGAACTGGAGGGCTTGGGCGCGCGCAAACCACATCAGTTGTCTGGCGGCCAACGGCAGCGCGTCGCTTTGGCCCGCTGCCTCGCTAAACGCCCGCGCGTGCTTTTGCTGGACGAACCACTCGCGGCCCTCGACAAACATTTACGCGAACGCACGCAACGCGAGCTGACGGCGCTACGCCATAGGCTCGGCATTAGCTTTGTTGTCGTCACCCACGATCAGGATGAAGCCATGGCCATGGCTGATCGCGTGGCCGTCATGGATCGGGGGAAAATCCTTCAAATTGCCCCGCCGCGCGAACTTTACGAGCGCCCCGCCAATCGCGCCGTCGCCGCGTTTTTCGGCGACGTGAATATCTGGGAAGGCGAGGTTGTCGCCGGCAACAAAGTTCATTGCGCGGCTTTGCAGATAGCTTTTCCGGTCACGGACTTGCTGCCTGTCGGTTCGCGCGTGGAAGCGGCTGTTCGCCCCGAACAAATCGCGTTCACCTCGATCGATGCTTTGCTGACTGGCGTTGTGAGTGATGTGGTTTATCGCGGAACGGCGTCCACTTACTTTGTCCGCCACGCCGGCGGCGCTGTCATCCGCGTTGCGCGCCAAAATTCCGGGCCGGAAACATTTCAACGTGGAGACACGGTCGGCTTATCCTGGCCAACGTCAGCCGTGCGCGTGCTCACGTCATGACGCGCCGGCAAGGTCTGATCGCGATTTTGTGGCTGTGGTCGGCGGCGTTGTTTGTCTTGCCGCTGATCATCGTCCTCAAAATCAGTGTGGCTGAAACGCGTCTGGGTGTGCCGCCCTATACGGCTTTTTTCGACGCAGCCCACCATGTCACCGCGAACACCGAAAATTACAGCCGACTTTTTACGGACTCACTTTACGTCAAAGCTTATCTCGGTTCGCTCAAGACCGCGTTTATCGCGACGCTGATTGCATTGCTGATGGGCTATCCCATGGCCTACGCGATTGCGCGCGCACCCGCCCATCGGCGCGATCTCTGGCTCTTGCTCGTGATGCTTCCGTTCTGGACGTCGTTCCTGGTGCGCATCTATGCCTGGATTGGATTGCTGCGACCTAGCGGCATCATCAACACGGTGCTTCAAGCACTTGGCATCATCGACGCACCCTTGCACATGCTCAACACCAACGGGGCTGTCTATCTCGGCATCGTTTACACCTACCTGCCGTTTATGGTGTTGCCTCTCTATGCGCGCCTCGAAAAGCTTGATGCATCTTTACTGGAAGCCGCGCGCGATCTGGGCGCGACACCTTGGCGCGCGTTTTGCGCCGTGACGCTGCCGCTGTCCATGCCGGGCATCGTCGCCGGCTGTCTGTTGGTGTTCATTCCTGCCGTGGGCGAGTTCGTGATCCCGGAACTTCTGGGCGGTCCCAACACGCTCATGATCGGCCGCGTGCTTTGGAATGAGTTTTTCACCAATCGCGATTGGCCCGTGGCATCGGCTGTCACGGCCGTGCTGCTGATCTTGCTCGTGGCCCCCATTGTCTGGGTGCAGCGCCTGCAGGCGCGTGGGGATCTCGCGCCATGAAACCCAAACGGTTTTCCTGGCCTGGCGCGGCGTTGATCGCCGGCCTTGTGTTCCTCTATCTGCCGCTCGTGGTGGTGATCGTTTATTCGTTCAATGAGTCGCGCCTCGTCACCGTCTGGACGGGCTTCTCCACGCGCTGGTACGGCGAACTCATGGCCGACAGCCAACTCCTGCGCGCCGCCGGCGTCAGTCTTACCGTGGCGCTCTTGTCGGCAACGATTGCCACGGTCCTTGGCACGCTGGCGGGTTTTGTTCTGACGCGCTTTGGTTTCTTTCGCGGCCGCGCGCTCTTGGTCGGTACCATCGCCGCACCGTTGGTTATGCCTGAGGTGATCACCGGCCTCTCGCTCCTGTTGGTGTTCGTCGCTTTGGAGCAAGGCTTCGCCTGGATGCCCGGGCGCGGAATTCTGACCATCGTCCTCGCACACGCCAGCCTCACGATGTCCTATGTGGCCATCGTGGTGCAGGCGCGCTTGGCGGGAATGGAACGCGACATCGAAGAGGCCGCGGCGGATCTTGGCGCAACGCCCGCGACTGTTTTTCGCACCATCACGCTGCCGCTGATTTTTCCCGCCGTGGCGGCAGGCTGGTTGCTCGCGTTCGTGCTGTCGCTGGATGATTTGGTGATCGCGAGCTTCGTCGCGGGGCCTCAATCCACCACGCTGCCCATGATGGTATTCTCAAGCATTCGGTTGGGAGTCAGCCCCAAGATCAACGCGCTCGCCGCCATCCTCGTGCTTCTGACGGCGGTGTTGCTGGTTGTGGCGGCGCGTGTTCAGCGCGGCTCGAAACCGGCGGAGTCTAGCGCTGGCTGAGCGAAACTTTCCCGCCCTCAACGCGGACGGTGACTTTGCCCGAGGCCTCGACCGAGGTGTTTCCCAATAGCACGATGCACTCCTCGCAAACGGCGGCCAATTTCTCGCCCGGCTTAATGGTGATGGTGTCGCTAGAGCCGTCAACACGGTTGATGACGATGTCGCGCGCGACTTTCTCGCGGCTGACGATGTCAACGGCGCTGGCCGGCGACGCGAAGCCGCCAATCAACACAGCTGCGGCGGCCATACGCGTAATGAATTCGGAGCGACGCATATATTCGGCCTTATTGATGGAAGACGACGTCAAAGAATTATCGTGAAAGAAACGCCTTGCCAAGCGCTCTCGCGACTTCAAGGATGGGCGATGATTAAGGTCTTGTTGTCGCGCATTTATGGGGCGATTCCGCCCAAGGCCATCGCCGCCGTCTTACGGCTCCTGCATCCTAAATTCAGCGTCAGCGTCGTGGGTGCGTTCTTTGCAGCAGACGGCACAATCCTGCTGCTGCGCCATGTTTATCGCCACAGTTATCCTTGGGGCTTGCCGGCTGGGTTCTTGAGTTCGGGCGAGGGGGCCGAATCTGGCGTCTTACGCGAGCTTCAGGAGGAGACGGGCTTGTCTGCTCAAACAACAGGCCTTGTCTCGGTAACATCCATCGCCAAGCGGCATCTCGAAATCGTCATCGGCGGTACCATCGACCGCACGCAAACGGCGCGTGTGAGTCACGAGATTTTCGAAGTCGCTTATTTTTCCGTCACTGATTTGCCCGCGGCCATGCCGCCCGATCAGCGCGCGCTCGTGATTCGATTGGCTAATTCACGCGCGGCACTGTGACGCCCACCACGTGCGACACGGTGCCTTCGGCATCTGTCACAAACGGAAAGTCGGCAGCCATGAATTCAACCGCCGACGTATAAGGCGGATCTGTTCTGCCGCTCAGCACTTGAATGTCGGCGCTTTCAGAGACCGGCACGCACCGGCGATACCAATCGATCTCACCCAGGACGGGTGTGGCAGCACTGATCGCGCGGTTGCCCAAGTCCTCGCCAAGAAATGCAGCCACCGCCGAGCCCACGAAGGCAAAACTGAAGCTGCCGTCGGACAGACATTCAGCGATGGTGAGATAGGGCACGATTTCGGCCACCGCCAAAATCTGGAACTGCGGCCAATGGGGCGTGCTCTTTCCGCCCAATTTCAACCAGTAGCGGGTCATGGTCAGAATTTGCGGCGGCAACACGACGTCGGCCCGCTGGCCTTTGCTTTGACGGGCGAGTGCTTTGACGTCGACGCCGACGGCCCTAAGGCGCGACTCCGAAAAACCCATATGTGCAATCCTCTCGGGGAGGAACGCAGGGACATTCAAACCGGTTGCCGCCAATTTGGGGGAATAATCACCCAAAATCTGTGGGTTTTCAGAAAGGTGCGGCGAAGGCCTTGCCGCCGGAAACGCTCATGGGTTAGGCACGGGCCTCGAAAACCGTCCCAGACAGGCAGTGAGAGTTTGAAAGCGGCGTATGGCAGTCATTCACGTTACCAATCGTAAGGGTCAGGCGCTCGCCATCCAGGGCAAGGTCGGCGCGACCTTGATGGAGAACCTGCGCGACAATGATCTCGATATTGAAGCCGCGTGCGGTGGCTGTTGCTCGTGCGCCACGTGCCATGTGTTTGTCGACGCGGCGTGGGTCAACAAAGTCGGTGTGCGCTCCGACGACGAGAATGAACTCGTCTCGCAAACCGAGGCTTACGATCCGCAACGCTCGCGCCTGTCATGCCAGATTAAATTTACCGACGCCCTCGACGGCATCGTCCTGACGGTCGCGCCACCGGAATAAAGCTAGGAATTTTTCGGCCAGCGCCGGTGCATCCACAGCCACTGGCCGGGCGTCGTGCGAATCCAGCCTTCGATATGCTGATTGATACGGGTAAGTGCGCTTTGCATATCTTCGTCGGCAGCGAACCGCAGGGGTTGATCCACGATCACTTTGAAATACGCACCCTTCGTGCGTTCGACCCGCACCGGGAAAACCGGGCAATCAAAGCGCTGCGCAAAACGCACCACAGCCGGGCCCGTCATGGCGCCGCGGCCGAAGAAGGGTGCTTCGACGCCCGTGTTGATTTTCTGATCCACCAGCATCACTACATGGCCGCCCGACTTTAGCGCCGCGACGATATCGCGTGCGCCGCCGGCACCTTTGGGCGCCAGTCCGGCGGCATAAGGTGCCCTGATATCGGCGATCATCTTGTCCACCAGCGGATTGTTGGCGGGGCGATAAACGAAGGTCATGGGTTTCATGGCTTGCGCCACGGCAACCCCAAGCACTTCCCAATTGCCGAAGTGGGCACTGGCAAGGATCGCCGGCTGATTGGCAGCGGCCAGCGCGCCAAGGGCTTCACCGCCCTCAATTTGAATGCGCCCCGGTTCGCGACCGTCGAACAGTTTTAACAAAAATGCATATTCGGCCATGGTCCGGCCGAAGTTTGTCCAGGCGTCCGCCAGGGCCTCCTTGCGAGCCTGGTTGCTTAATTCGGGCAGCGCCCGAGCCATATTCTGTTGGGCGACCCCATGAGCCCCCGTCAGCGGGCCAAACGTCCGTGCCAGCCAGCCGCCGAAGGCCGATCCCCGGTCGGCCGACAGGGCGCCCAGCAGGGAAAACAGCAACCGCGCTCCGGCGGCCTCCAACCGGTAGCGCAAGGGGTGACGAAGGGGTGTAGACATTCGCTTTAAACGCACCGGCTGTGACTTTGGCGACTTATAGCCACTCTAGCAGGCGAGCCGCCAGACAGGGCATAGTTGCCCCATGGTAAAAGCCAAGCTCTCAACGTCGCCTGCCGCTAGCGCCGTCGCTGCCGCGCCGCCAAAGGGGCAGGGTATCCGCGATCACCTGGGACTCATCGCGGAAATGACCCGCGAGTTCTCGGCCGCCAATGATTACAAGACCGTCGCCCATTCGGCGCTGGAACGCATCACCAAGTATGTGGGCGCTGAAGCCGCTTCGCTGTTTCTCGTCAGTGACGAGGGCGACGCTTTGGTCTGTACGGCTTGCTACGGGCCCGTCGACATCACGGGGCTGAATATTCCAGCGACCACTGGTGTTGTGGGCCGTTCGGTCACCTCGCGCGAAGGCGTCATGGTCCGCGACGTCAGCCAAGATGCTGATTTCGGTGGCGTTGTCGACGCCAAGACCGGGTTCACCACCCGCTCGTTGTTGGTGGCGCCGCTGAGCGTCGGGCGCGAATGTCTGGGCGCGATCGAGATCATCAACCGCATCGGCGGCGACGGATTGTTCGAGGAAGAAGATCTCGTGCTGCTCGAGACCTTGGCCCGCGCTGCCGCTTTGGCGATGAACAACTTCCGCCTGACGCAGCAAATCGTTCAGCAAGAACGCAATCGGCACGAACTCGAGCTGGCTGCCGAAATCCAACGCGACCTTTTGCCGCAGCCGTCCAGCCGCGATTTTCCCATTCACGGCATCAATATTCCGGCGCGTTCCGTGTCGGGCGATTTCTTCGACATCATGACGCTGCCCGACGGCCGCATCTGGTTCAACGTCGGCGACGTGTCGGGCAAAGGCATGAACGCGGCGTTGCTTATGGCCAAGACGTCGAGCCTCTTTCGGTGTCTCGCCAAAAGCGCCGAGGATCCCGGCCAATTGCTCAACGCCATCAACAACGAACTTTGCGAAACCAATTCGCACGGCATGTTCGTGACCATGTTGGGCGGCCTCTTTCATCCCGGCAGTGGAAGCCTGCGTCTCACCAATGCCGGGCATGAACCACCCTTGCACTTCGACCTCAGGACCGAACGCTTCACCGCGATCCCGGCCGACGCGCCGCCGCTGGGCATTGCGCCCGGAATCGCAGGGCCCGACGGCTTCCCTGTCACGGAAATCGACCTTGAGGGTGGCTCACTCTATGTCTTTACCGATGGCTTAACCGAGGCGACGACTTTCGGCGGCGGCATGTTGGGAATCGACGGCGTCCGCGCATTGATCCGCGAGCACGCCGAGGAATCGCCCGACCTGCGGCTCAAGAGCATCGCCGGCGCCGTTAAGCTGCCCGGTCAGTCGTTGCGCGACGACCTGACCTTGCTGGTGGTCGAAGACATGGCCCTCAGCCGTACGCAGAACCTCATTTCACCGGATACGAACGTCGCGATGGATGAAGAGCGCGTTTTGCGCATCCGTGTCCCGGGTCGGGCCGACCGGTTGAAATTGGTACGCAACGCCACCGAACAGGCGGCGCGTTTCTACACCACCAATGAATCGTGGATTTTCGATCTGAAAATGGCGGTGGACGAAGCCTGCCAGAACGTCGTTCGGCACGCTTATGGCGGGCGCGATGACGCCGGCGACATCGTGGTCGACTTTATTCGCCAAAACGACGCTATGACGGCGCATATCATGGATTTTGCCGACCCCGTCGATCCCACCAAGATCAAGCCGCGGGACCTCAGCGAGGTCCGCCCTGGGGGACTTGGCGTTCACCTCATCAAATCCGTCACGGATGAAGCCAATTTCGAGCCGCCCCCGCCGGGTGTCGGCAACTTATTTAAATTGACCAAACGCCTACCAACCAAGGTAAATTGAGCTCTTAGAGCCTGGGAAAAATAAGCAAATGTCGTACGAAGTTCGTGAGGAAAATGGCGCGTCGATCGTCTCTCTGACGGGTGACGTGGATTTGCAGACCTCGCCCCAGGTCCGCCAAAAATTGCTCGAGACGCTCGAAAAAAGTAGGAGCGTTGTAGTCGATCTTTCGGCGGTCAATTACATCGACTCATCCGGCGTAGCATCGCTCGTCGAAGCATTCCAGGTTTCGCGCAAAAAGAACGCCGCGTTCTCGCTCGCCAGCGTGTCGTCGGCGGCAATGCGCGTGCTCAGTCTCGCGCGCCTCGATAAGGTTTTCACCATCCACCCATCGGTTGAAGCGGCGCTCGCCGCCCAAGCGTAAAGGCCGGGCCATGGCCGAGGTCGAGCATCGCACCGTCAGATCGAGGCTCGTAGATATCCTCGAGCAGGTCGGCCAGAGAACGACGGCGGTTGTCGCCGAAATCGGCTTGGGCGCCGTCCTTCTCGGACAAAGTGCATTCTGGATCGTCATGGGCCGCGCGCGTTCGCAGCCCGTTCGAATTTCCGCCACCTTCGCGCGCGCCATGGAAGTGGGCATCGGCGCGCTGCCGATCGTCACGCTCATGTCGCTCACCATCGGCATTATGTTGGCGATCCAAAGTATCTACTCGCTTCGTATCTTCGGCGCCGAAGATCAGGCGGTGGTCGGCATCGGCTTCGCCGTGGTGCGCGAATTCGGGCCGTTGATCACAGGCATTCTCGTAGCCGGTCGCACTGGCTCTTCTTTAGCGGCGCGCATCGGTACCATGCGCATCAGTCAGGAAATCGACGCGCTCACCGTGATGGGCATCGAGCCCGTGCGCTTCATCGTCGTGCCGGCATTGATCGCTATGGTGATCATGGTGCCGTTGCTCGCGTTTTGGGCCGATCTGGTGATGCTCGCCGGCGCCGGCTGGTACATCGGCGTCGATATCGGCACCAGCATGCCCGCCTACATCGAGCGTCTGACCGAAATCGTGCATATCGGCGACGTGATGCACGGCATTTATAAAAGCATGATGTTCTCGGTGCTGATTACCCTCGTGGGTGTGATCAATGGCATCGGCGTCACCGGCGGCGCCGAAGGCGTCGGCAAGATGACGACGCGCTCGGTGGTGTTGGCCATTAGCTCGATTATCGTCACCGACATGATCTTCACTTACGTCACGACCCGCGCATGAGCATCGCCGCACAAAAAGAGTCGGCCTATCAGCCCCCGGATTTGACGGGCGCGCCGAACGTGATCGAGATTAAAGATCTGGTCACGCACTACGGCAGCCGGGAAATTCTCCATAAGGTGAACGTCAACGTTCGTGAAGGCGAAGTGCTCGTCATCATGGGCGGTTCGGGTTCGGGCAAAAGCACGTTGCTCAATACGCTGCTGGGCCTCGTGAATCCCACATCCGGCGGCGTTCACATTCTCGGCCAGGAACTGCACGCGATCTCCGGCGTCGAGCGCACCAAGCTTCGCCAAAAGATGGGCGTCGCGTTTCAAGGCGGCGCTTTGTTCAGCTCCATGAGCGTGCTCGACAACATCACGCTGCCTTTGCGCGAGCATACGCAGCTCGACCACAACACCATGCGCATCATGGCGCGCTTGAAGATGCAGGTCGTCAATCTGGCGGGGTTCGAGAATTTGATGCCGTCCGAACTCTCGGGCGGCATGATCAAGCGTGCGGCCTTCGCGCGCGCCATCGTCATGGACCCGCGCATTCTGTTTTGCGACGAGCCGTCCGCCGGTCTCGACCCCATTGTCGCGTCGGCCATCGACGAGCTGATCCTGTCCTTGCGCGACGCCATGGGCATGTCGATCGTTGTCGTGACCCACGAGCTTGAAAGCGCCTTTCGCATCGCCGACCGGATCTGCGTCCTCGATAAGGGCCACATTCTGATGATCGGCACGGTCGCGGAAGTGCGCGCCAGCGCGAACGAACGCATCCAAAACCTACTGAATCGCCGAACCGAGGAAGAAACCCTCGATCCGGATGAATATCTGCGCCGCTTAACCGCTGCGAACGATTAAAATAAAGACTAAGATAACGAATATGCGTCGGGGGACGCACGGGTCATGCAAGACAACAAAATAAATTACGTATTCGTCGGCGCGTTTGTCGCAGCAATGTTGGTGGCTTTCGTCATCGTCATTTCGATGCTGGCCGGAAGTCGCGGCAGCGTGGACCGGTACTTTACAGTCTACAACAACGTCGGAGGCGTGAAGTTCGGCACGCTCGTGTTCTACGAAGGCTATCAGATCGGCCAGGTCGCCAAGGTCGAGCCCATGCGCGACGGTCAGAATCTGCGCTTTAAGGTCGACCTCGACGTTCAGGAAGGCTGGAAAATTCCGGAAGACAGCTTGGCGCGCGCTAACGTCTCGGGCTTGTTGTCGGCCGTCGCCATCGATATTCGCGCGGGCAAAAGCCCCACCAATCTCAAGCCCGGGGCCGAGATTAAAGGCACGTCGGCCAGCAACTTCTTCGCCACATTGGCGGACATTGGCGCCGAGTTCGGCGATCTTTCCAATAACTCGCTGCGGCCGCTGCTCGATAACGTCAACAATTACATCCGCCAATTGGGCGATGCGACCGTTCAGCATCTGCCCGAGATCATGGCAAACCTCGAAAAAATCTCCGCCAATGTCGAACGCGTTTCGGGCACGGTCGAAAAAGATATCCTCAAGGCCGAAAATCGCGGTCACATTGACGCGGTGCTGGCCAATGCCGATAAAACGGCCGCCAATCTCGCAGCGGTCACACAAGGCCTCGATGAAACCCGCAAACTGCTGAACGATTCAATCGCCAGCATCAATAAGGTGGTCACGAACAACAGCGGCAACGTCGACGAAAGTGTGCGTAACCTGCGCTACACGCTCGATACCGTCGCCCGATATGTCGACGACATCGCCCATAACGCCGACGCGACCGCGCGCAATATGTCCGAGTTCAGCCGCAGCATCCGCGAAAACCCGGGCCTGATCCTCGGCGGCTCGTCGCGTCCCGACCAAGCCAAAGAGCGCGGCGGTAAGGAGAAAAAGAAATGAACCGCCGCCATTTCATCGCTGCCCTTGCCGCGCTGACGCTCGCCGCCTGTTCGTCAGATCCGGCACCGCCCGATATGTTTTACCGCTTAGGTACGCCGGGCTCGGTGCCGGCAATTGCCGGTGGGCCCATTAAAGGCACCATCGAAGTGCCGCCGTTCCGCGCCGAGGGCGTGGTGAACGAACGCGCCATTCTCTACCGCGAAGGTCCGCGCGCGCTCCAGCAATACAGCTATCACTCATGGTCGGAACCACCGGCTGCCATGGTGCAGCAAGCATTCCTCGCGGGCTTGCGATCGGCTCAAGCCTTCACGCTTGTAGGCGCGCCCGATATGCGCCTCGACCGCGACTTCGAACTCACCGGCAATATCCGCCAGCTCGAGCACGTCCTCGCCGGCGGTGCGGGCAAAGCCACCATTGAGATCGACATCGTTTTGCGCCGTGTGCGCGACAATCAGGTTCTGATCGCCAAAACCTATCGCGGCGAAGAACCGGCATCTTCCAACGACATCGATGCAACCGTCGGCGCATTCTCGAAGGTCATGGATAAAATTGTCGCCGACTTCGTCACCGATCTTGGCCCACTGCCGAAAACCGCACCCGCTCCGCGCTAAATACTCACGCGGATAATGCGTTCTTCCGATTGCTTGGCTGCCTTCTTGGCCTGAGCAATCAATGCGCTGACGTTGTCCATCCCGGGTAAATCGCGCTTAACCCCCTTGTGCAAAACCGCGCCGCTGATCGCCAGCAGCGGGAAGCGCTGCTGTTGGCCTTCGCGGCTGATGCCCTTGATGTAGCCGTTGCGCCGGTCCTCGGGCGCATAAAGGCTTTCCACATCGTTCTTGAATTTGGCCAACGCCGCATGCACTTCGCGCACTGCGGTTTCGCCGTCGACGTCGCGAAAGCCCACAAAGAAATCGTCGCCGCCCACATGGCCGATAAACCGTCCCGCCTTCGCAAAAATGCTGCGAAGGATATCGGCGCACATAAGGATGGCGCGATCTCCGGTTCGGAAGCCGTATTTGTCGTTGAATGGTTTGAAGTAATCGAAATCCAAATAAGCGAAATGATACGCAGCACCCGGATCCGTCCCGGCGGCGGCCAGGTAGTCTTGAATCAGAATGTTGCCCGGCAGCTTGGTCAACGGGTTCTGATCGCGCGCCAGCTGCAAATTCTTATCGTTGATGATCTTCAGCAAAGAGCGCGCGTGCAGGAAGCCGCCGTAGCGGCTTTCCTTCACAATCATCACGCCCTCGGAGTCAGGTAATGAGGAAAAGATCTCTAGAATTTTCTCGGTCGATGCATTGATGTTGGCAACCGTGCAGGGCTTTACGAAAGCCGCCAGCGATGTCGCCGTGCGGCGGCGGTTGCGCAACAACTCACGGCCATACATGGAATAGATGATCGCTTTCAGATCGCGCTCATGGATAAGGCCCACGGGAAACCCAACCTGATCGACCACGGGGAAAAAGCTGCGCTCGCGGTCTTGTTTCAAGCGCTCGAACACGTCTTCGATATTTTGATCGATGGAGATGGGCTCCACCGTGTCGAGCTGGCTCATGATCAGCGTGATATCGGATTCGACTTTGCGCCGGTCCTGATTACGCAAGCTGGTGATGTTGGCATAGCTCAGTTCAAGTTCGGCGAGCGTCGTGGTGGGGCGCGCCACCGCATAGCCTTGCACCAGATCGCAACCTAGCTCGCGGCAAACGTAGTATTCCTGCGGCGTCTCGACGCCTTCCGCGACTACCAGGCTTCCCAAAAGGTGTGCCATGCGCACGATGTGCTGCAGGAACACGACTTTTTTCGGGTCCGATCCGATGGATGAAATGATGAAGCGGTCGAGTTTTAGGATCGCCGGTTCGACGTGATAAAAAAGCTGAAGGTTGGCGTGACCCGACCCGAAATCGTCCAGTGTCAGGCCGCCAAACTGCGCGCGCAAATTCAACAACGATGGAATGCCGGTCGCGGTCGCACTGAAATCGAAGCGTTCGGACACTTCCAACGCGATGTTGGCGTTCGTCAGGTTATGGCGGTCGCGCATGGCTGCCAGCGCGGCCCCAAGGCCGTTCCCGGCCGCAACCGTTCGGCCGTCCAGATTGATGAACAGCTTCAAATTCCGATGGCCCTCGATGCGCACGAATTTGGCGAAAGCCTGCGCGAGGACAAACTCTTCCATGGCGGCCAGATGACCGTTCTCGAAGCGGCAGTCGAAAAAAGCCCCGGGCGAGGGCAGGCCGAGGGCTTCGAAATTCCGGATCAGAGCCTCAAAGCCGAAAACCCGCCCCGTATGAATATCGACGATGGGCTGGAAAGCGATATCGAGCGACCGGGCCCACTGCATCATCCCGGCTGTGCTGGGTGAGGATAGGTCCGAGACGGGGGCGGTTGGGACGGACACGACGACGTGGTTCATTGTTTTTGATCTCTGACGGTCGCTTCGGCTCGAACCGGACAATAAAACTGCGCGTCATGGATGCAATGCGGAATGACCACGGCAACCACTGATTTCAAAAAAGAGTCGCAAACCGCCATTCTTCAAGGGTTTCCGGTGGTTGCCGGGCTTTTGCCCCGCGCGTAGTATCCGCCCCCTTTCTGCTGCCTAGGTTCATCCGCTTTGCGTTACATCAGCACCCGTGGCCGGGCTCCCGCCCTGGCCTTCGACGACGTCCTTCTGGCCGGTTTGGCGCCCGACGGCGGGCTTTATGTGCCCGAGACGTGGCCCAGCTTCACCCCGGCTGAAATCGCTGCCATGGCCGGCCTGGACTACCCTGCCCTGGCCGCCCGGGTCATGGCCCCCTTCGTGAAGGGCTCGGTTCTGGAGGGTCAGCTAGAAGGCCTCGCCCGCGAGGCCTATGCCGGCTTCACGCACACGGCTATCGCGCCCTTGAAACAACTGGCGGCCAACGAATGGCTGCTCGAGCTGTTCCACGGTCCGACTTTGGCCTTCAAGGATTTTGCCCTGCAATGCGTCGGCCTGATGTTCGACCGCGTGCTAGCCGTGCGTCAGCAACGACTGACCATTGTCGGCGCAACGTCGGGCGACACCGGATCGGCCGCGATCGAAGCGATCAAAGGCCGTGCGGCCATCGACATCTTCATTTTGCATCCGGCCGGGCGCACATCCGAAGTTCAGCGCCGGCAGATGACCACGGTTTCGGAAAAGAACGTTCATAACATCGCGATCAAAGGCACCTTCGACGATTGCCAGAATTTGGTGAAGGAGCTTTTCGCCGATGCTGCTTTCCGCGCCGAGATCAATCTGTCGGCGGTAAATTCAATCAACTGGGCGCGCATCATGGCCCAAGTTGTCTATTATTTCTGGGCTGGCGTGCACCTCGGCGCGCCGCACCGCGCTGTGACGTTCTCCGTGCCTACGGGCAATTTCGGCAATGTGTTCGCGGGTTTTGTCGCGGGCAAAATGGGACTTCCCATTGATCGCTTTATTATCGGTTCTAACCGCAACGACATTCTGACGCGCTTCTTCGAAACCGGCGCTATGACCACGGCTGGCGTCGAGCCGTCGCTCAGCCCGTCGATGGATATTCAAATCTCGTCGAACTTCGAACGGCTGTTGTTTGAATATCTGGACCGCGACGCGGCCGCGGTCGAGCGCCTCATGGCGCAACTCAAGCAAAGCGGCAGCTACACCGTTCCGGCCGCGGCCTATCAGGCCATGTGCGCGCGCTTTTCCGGCTATCGCCTGGACGACGCCGGCACCAAGCGCGTCATGGCCGAAGTGTTCGCCGCCACCGGCGAGATGCTCGATCCCCACACGGCCGTGGGTGTCCATGCCGCCCGGACGGCCAAGGCGAACCCCGCCAGTCCGCGGATCGCCTTAGCCACGGCTCATCCGGCCAAATTCCCGGACGCCGTTTTCGCGGCCACACACATAAAGCCCGAATTGCCACGGGCGCTGGCGGACCTTTTCAACCGCCCCGAGCGCTTTACAACGCTGGATGCCGACCTAGACCAGCTGAGACGCTTCATTCGAAGCGCTATAAACTAGGCCCAGCGCTACATTCCCAGGGGTTCCCATGGCTATCCCAACGGCCGTCCAAGTCTCTACGCTTTCCAACGGCTTGCGTGTGGTCACCGACCCCATGTCGTCGGTGGAAAGCACGGCGGTGGGTGTTTGGGTCGCCGCCGGTACACGCCACGAGACAGCCGAGGTCAACGGCATCTCGCATCTTCTCGAGCACATGGCCTTCAAGGGCACCACCAGCCGTACGGCCCAGCAGATCGCCGAAGAGATGGACAATGTGGGCGGCCAGCTCAACGCCTATACCGGCCGCGACCACACCGCCTATTTCGCCAAGGTCCTAAAGGAAGACACGGGGCTCGCTGTCGACATCTTGTCGGACATCCTCCTCAATTCGACTATGGATCCCGAGGAACTCGCGCGCGAACAGCACGTCGTCGTGCAGGAAATTTATCAAGCCGACGATACGCCCGACGACATCATCTTCGATCATTTCCAAGCCACAGCCTTTCCCGATCAGCCCATGGGTTGGCCTGTCTTGGGCAGCGAGAAAATTGTGCGCTCGATCACGTCCGAGCGCCTACGCACCTACATGGCCGACAATTACGCTGCCGATACCATGGTTGTTTCCGCGGCCGGTAACGTCGATCACGACACATTTGTCCGCTTGATCGAAAAGGCGTTCGCGATCCTGCCGGCTAAGGCAAAAGTGTCGGAACTGCCCAGCCACTACAACGGCGGTAATTTCCGCGAGCACCGCGACCTGGAGCAAGTGCATCTCGTGCTCGGCTTCGGCGGCATCCCATACGGCGATGACGACTATTATAATTTGGGTACCCTTTCGACCGTACTGGGCGAGGGCATGTCGTCGCGTCTCTTCCAAGAAATCCGCGAGAAGCGCGGCCTCGCGTATTCGGTCGGCTCCAATGCCCAGTCGTTCTCGGACTCAGGCTTGTTTTCGATTTACGTGGGCACGGGCCGCGAGGATCTGCCGAAATTGATTCCTGTCCTGTGCGACGAGGTGCGTAAAGCCGTCGATGGCTTCGCCGACGACGAAATCAAACGCGGCCGCGCGCAGATCAAAGCCGGGCTCTTGATGTCGATGGAAAGTCCTTCTAGCCGCTGCACACAGCGCGCGCG
This sequence comes from Fidelibacterota bacterium, assembly GCA_947475895.1. Lineage (GTDB taxonomy): Bacteria > Pseudomonadota > Alphaproteobacteria > Rhodospirillales > Rhodospirillaceae > SHVO01. Next base: position 82,491 of record CANJMF010000009.1, on the reverse strand, counting down.
ACAAATGATGATCCATGGACGTCCCTTGACCACGCGTGAAGTTATTGAGCGTGTCGAGGCGGTCGACGGTCAGGGCCTTATCTCCGTCGCCAACCGCGTTTTCGCCAGCGCGCCGACGTTGGCGGCCCTAGGCGAGCTTCAAACCCTCGAAGCCTTCGATATCCTTCGCGCACGGCTTCAATAAGCGGCCATAAAACAAAATCCCCGGCGCTGATGGGCGTCCGGGGATTTTTCTATGAGCGTGCGTGCCGCTTTAGGCGTGGCCGCATTGCGTCGAGAGCATATGTGGCGCGATGCCGAGTTTCGCCAACGCGTGCTCCCATTTGCAGCCGAAGTCGCCATCGAACAGCAACTCAGGGTCGGCCGGAACGATCATCCACGCGTTGCGCTTAATTTCTTCATCCAACTGACCCGCGCCCCAGCCCGAATAACCCAGCGCCATCAAGTTACGATGGGGGCCGTCGCCTTCGGCAATGGACTTCAGAATTTCGGTGGTGGCGCTTAAGGCGATGCGCTCATTCAGCATCAGCGTGCCTTCACGTTGGTAGTCGGCCGAATGCAACACGAACCCGCGCTGGCGTTCGACCGGCCCGCCACGATGCACGTGGATCGCTTGGCAGTTGTTCGAACGCGGATGAATATTGAGGTTCTCTAGAATGTCGGTGAACCGTAAATCCTGCATGGGCTTGTTGACGATCAACCCCATGGCGTTCTCGGAGGTGTGGGCGCACATGTAAATCACGGCGCGGTGAAAGCGGGGATCAGCCATTCCCGGCATGGCGACCAGGAACTGGCCTGTGAGAAACCCGGTGTCTGTTGTGTCGTGTGTAATGTTCATAATACGCCTTAACGCTAGGATGCGACGAAGGGGTCCATCCGCGCAAGACTTGACAAAATAATACCTTATTTCGTTTCGGCTCCGTTGCCGGGGCAGGGTAACAACCGCGCGATATTGCGCGACTAAGACGCGGACCCGCCGCGAAATTTCTCGGCTTCGGTGCGCGCGAGAACATCGACGCGCTCGTTTTCTATGTGACCGGAATGGCCTTTAACCCATTTCCAGGTGATGTCGTGGCCACTGCAGGCCTCGTCTAATTTTTGCCACAGATCGACATTTTTCACGGGTTGCTTGTCAGCCGTGCGCCAACCCCGTTTTTTCCAGCTGTGAATCCACTCGCTCATCCCTTTTTGCACGTACTGGCTATCGGTTGTCACCACCACGCGGGACGCGCGCGTCAGCACTTTCAAACCCTCGATCACGGCCATCAATTCCATGCGGTTGTTGGTGGTCTGCGCTTCGCCGCCGCTGAATTCCTTTTCCGTGCCGCGAAAGCGCAGCAGCGCGCCCCAACCGCCGGGCCCAGGATTACCGAGGCATGCGCCGTCGGCGAAGAGTTCAACCGTCTCGTCGCTCACGTGAGGCCGTAGGCAGCGATGCTGTCGACGCGGCGATGGAAGTTCAGCTTTTGCAAATACTCGCGCGGGTCTTTGCGCTTCACCATGGCGCCCGCCGGCGTGTTCACCCAATCGAACAGCCGAGTCAGCAAGAAGCGCAGGGCGCTGCCGCGACAGAACAGCGGCAGCTTTTCTTTCTCCAGCGCGGTGAGGGGGCGCACGGACTCATAACTCGACAGCAAGCGGCTCGCCTTTGTGATGTTGAACGATCCGTCGGATTCGAAACACCACGCGTTCAGGCACACGGCGATGTCGTAGGCCAGGAAATCGGTGCAGGCGAAATAGAAATCGATGAGCCCCGAGCACTTGCCGTCGAGGAAAAAAACGTTGTCTGGAAACAGGTCGGCGTGAATGACGCCCGCGGGAAGTCCGTCTTTCGGCCACGCCTTGCCTAAGGCCTCCAATTCCGCGCCGATCAAATTCTGCAGGCCCGCTTCCACATCATCGGCCGCGGCACCCGTGCGCGCGTAAAGATCACGCCAGCCGTCGAGCGACAAATTGTTGGCGCGTTTCATGCCAAAGCTAAGCCCCGCTTGATGCAAGGTCGCGAGCGCCGCGCCCAATTCAGCACAATGGGCGGCGGCCACCTTGCGTGGCCACATACCTTGCAAAAAGCTGATGATCACCGCCGGCTTCCCGCTCAGGGTTTGCAGCGCCTGCCCGCGTTTGTCTTTCACCGGCACCGGGCATTGTACGCCGCTTTTGGCCAAGTGCTCCATGAGGCCCAGGAAGAAGGGCAGGTCTTCCACTTTCGTGCGGCGCTCGTACAGCGTCAGGATGTACGGGCCCCTGGTCGTCTGCATCAGATAGTTGGAATTTTCGACGCCCTCGGCAATGCCTTTCAAGCTGACAACGTCGCCGATGTCATAACCGGCCATGAACGCGCTCAGCTCGTCGTCGGAAACTTCGGTGTAAACCGCCATGCGATTAATCGTTCAGCAGACGGGGCAAGCTGAACTTTACGGTCTCGGTGGTCACCGGAACTTCTTCCAAGGTCACGTCGAACCGCGCCCGCGCGGCGGCGATGACGCCCGCCACCAAAACTTCCGGAGCCGAGGCGCCTGCGGTCACGCCTACGGTGCTGCCCGGGCTTATCTTGCTCCAGTCGATTTTGCTTCCGTCTTCCACCAGCACCGCCGTCGGGCAGCCGCATTTCTGCGCCACTTCCACGAGGCGGTTGGAGTTGGACGAACTCGGCGAGCCCACCACGATAATGGTGTCGCAGCGCGCCGCGATCGCCTTCACCGCCGCTTGGCGGTTGGTGGTTGCGTAACAGATGTCTTCCTTGCGCGGGATCGCCAGGTTCGGGAACTTGCGGCGCAGCGCATTCACGATCTCGATGGTGTCGTCCACCGACAACGTGGTCTGCGTTACATATGCCAGGTTATCGGCGTCTTCGACCGCGAGGCTTTCAACGTCGGAGACCGATTGCACCAACACCATGGCGCCGGGCGGCAATTGCCCCATGGTCCCGATGACTTCGGGATGATTGGCATGGCCAATGAGAATGATCTTGCGACCCATCTTATAGTGACGCTCGGCTTCCACATGCACCTTGCTCACCAGCGGGCAGGTGGCATCCACATAAAGTAACTCGCGCGCTTCCGCCGCCGCCGGTACCGACTTAGGTACGCCGTGCGCCGAAAACACGACTGGGCGGCCAGCCGGCACTTCGTCCAGTTCTTCCACAAACACCGCACCCATTTGTGACAGCGTCTCGACGACATAGGTGTTGTGGACGATCTCGTGGCGCACGTAGACCGGCGCGCCATATTTCTCCAGCGCCCGCTCCACCACCAAAATGGCGCGCTCGACCCCTGCGCAAAAACCGCGCGGCGAGGCCAATAAGATCTTCAAAGGCGCTTGTGGCATGGGGTGGCGATCCATTACAGAAAGGCGGGCGAATTCCACCTAGTTTCGGGATTCGCCAGTCGATAGACTAACGTGCGTCCTGATAGCAAATCCACATATCCGACAAAAGCGGAGAGAGCGTTTTATGGCTGAGCAGCCTTCTTTGACGACCGTCTTTTCGCGCTTAAGCCGCTTTTTGACCGTTGGCGCCCTGATTTCGGGGGCCGGCGTCGTACTCGTGTCCTGTACGTCCGGCGACAAGCTTCCGCCGCCCTGCCCCGAAGTGCGCGTGGATAACGCCACCGCCCAGCTGACCAAGTTCCGCGACGGCGCCGGGCGCGCGGCCGGCGATGTGGAATACCGCGTTGAAATCTCCGGCTTCAAAGGTTCGTGCAAATCCGACGACAAGAAGGTCGACGTGTCCATGGACGCCGATTTTATCGTCACGCCTGGCCCGGCGGCGCAACCGGGTAAGGTGCCCGCCTATTACTTCATCGCCATTCCGCAGTTCCATCCCCAGCCCGTCGGCAAACAGATTTTCGAGCTGACGGTCGACGGTTCGGACAAGAAGCTCGAGCCGCGCCAGATCCACGTATCCGATCTGCATATCCGAATCCCGCTGAAGAAAGAGCAAACCCCAGCGTCCTTCGACATCTATCTGGGTTTGCAGCTCACCCGCGATCAGTTGGAATACAACCGCGCGAACGTGCAGCCGCCGCAATAATCAGGGCGTGAACGGCAAGAAGTGCTTGCTCAGTTGCAGTGCCTGATTTTGGTAGTGCGACTTTAATCCGTCGCCGTACAAACGCTCCGGCACTGCCGCCATCTTTTCATAACGCATCCACGCCACGATCTGCCCGTGCTCAAGCATGAACGGGATTTCGTGGCTGCGCACTTCCAGCACCGCGCGGCTGCCGCCGGCCTTTTCGCTCCAGCCGAAACCGGGATCAAAGAAGCCCGCGTAGTGCACGCGGTATTCGCCCGAGCGCGTGTAATAGGGCACCATTTCCGCGGCCAGATGCGGCGGCACGCCCACTTCCTCGCAGGTCGCGAGAATGTAGAACTCACCGGGATCGAGGATCAGCGACGCCTCGCGATGAAAGGTGATGGGTTCCCAAAAATCGTGCGGGTCGTAAACGCCAACGCGATCGATATCGATTTTATCCGTGTGCCGCTTCGCGCGGTATCCGATCACGCTGCCGCGCCCTGCGCCTTGCAGATCGATGGTCACAGGCACCAGACCTTCGCGAATACCTTGATTGCCGGGCGCGTTGCGCACGAGCTGACCCTCTTGATGCAAGCGCGTCAGCTCGCCGATTTCAACATCCGCGCTGGCGTTGTGAAAACGAATTTGATTTAAGCGCGATCCCGTGCGCGCCAGAATACTGAAGGTATGCGGCGCAATCTCCACATACAGCGGCCCTTTATAGCCGCGCTCCACCTGATCAAAGGCCGCACCGTTATCGGTGATCAGGCGCGTGAGAACATCGACACGGCCCGTGGAACTTTTCGGGTTGGCCATGGCCGTCACGGCGCCTTGCAGATCGAGGCTCTCCAGCAGCGGCACCACATAGACGCAGCCTTTTTCCAGCACCGCGCCGTTGGTCAGGTCCAAGGGATGGCCCGCCATCTCTTTGACCTTGTCCATGACGGTCGAGTTGGGACCCGGCAAAAAGCTCGCGCGCACGCGATAAGCCGCCGTCCCCAATCGCAGGTCCAGGCTCGACGGCTGAATTTGCGCATCCTCAATGGCCCGCGAGGCCGTGATTTCGCCACTGCCAATCATCGTGGCGATGGCTTGCTGCGGCAGCACGCCGGGGCTTGGTTCCGGCGACGGCGTTAGGACGGGGCGCGTAATGCTCATGGTGTCTTTTAGCATGAGCCCACGAAAAACAGTCGACCTGTTGATTCGGGTCTTTTAGGTTTTCCACATATCCACAAGCCAGTGTGTGAGTAATTGTGTGAATAAACCCGCCCTCAAAGATATCGACGCTTACATCGCCGCCTGCCCACCCAGCGTTCGCCCGATCCTGGCCAAGATTCGCGCCGTCGCCCGCAAGGCCGCGCCGGGTGCCGAGGAAAAGATCAGCTATCGCATGCCGGCATTATTTCGCGACGGCGTGCTGATTTATTTCGCGGCCTTTAAAGGCCATATCGGACTTTATCCACCGCTGCGCACCGGATCGGCCAAGCTGCAAAAGCGCCTAGCGGCGTACGCTGGCCCGAAAGGCAATCTGCGTTTCCCGCTCGATGCGCCGATTCCCTACACCTTGATCGGTGAAATCGTGCGCGTGCGTGCGAAAGAGAATCGGGTGGCTGCAAAAGCGCGCAAAAATAAGACACGCTAATTTCACCTCTGCCGCGATTTTTGTGCCGTTGACCCCGCCTCCCGAATCACGCCAGACTGCCACCACCTTAAGACCCCGCGGAAGAGATCGGCCCAATAGATTGTGGTCGGCGCCGAAGGAGCAACCGCCCTCGGAAACTCTCAGGCATCCAAGACCGCGGGGGCCTTGGTACTCTGGAAAGCAGGTGGAAAAGCGTTTTCCATCTCACCGAAGATGTAAGTCGACGCTGTCGTTTACGGCGCGTCGATGAATCTTTCAGGTTTTCCGACAGAGGAGGGCGCCCAGACAGCAGGACTCTGAGTCCGACTTGAAGGGCGCACCGAAACCTCTCGTGGAGAACCGGTTTGTCCGAAACCGAACAGCTGAAGACCACGCCGCTCGACGCTTTGCACCGCTCCTTGGGCGGCAAGATGGTTCCGTTCGCGGGCTACGCCATGCCGGTTCAATATCCGCTCGGCGTTCTGAAAGAACATCTGCATACGCGCGCCGCCGCCGGCCTGTTCGACGTATCGCACATGGGCCAGGGCGAGCTGACCGGTGCGGATATTGACACCGCGCTCGAAACGCTTGTGCCCGGCGATATCCGCGGCCTGAAGCCCGGCCATATCCGCTACACAGTTCTGCTCAACAATGACGGCGGCATCATCGACGATCTGATGGTCACGCGCCCCGCGGAGCCCGGCAAAGAGAACACGCTCTATCTCGTCGTCAACGCCGCCTGCAAAGATGCCGACTTCGCGCACATCGCGGCGAAGCTGCCGCAGGCCAAACTCGTGCGCCACGAAACGGCGGCGCTGTTGGCGTTGCAAGGTCCGCAAGCGGCCAGCGTGTTGGGCCGTTTCATTCCGACCGCGGCGACGATGGGCTTTATGACCAGCATCATCGCCGAATTTGAAGATGTGCCTGTGCGGCTGTTCCGTTCGGGCTACACCGGTGAAGACGGCTACGAGATTTCGATTCCGGCCACGTCCACGGAAAAGGTCGCACGCGCGTTACTCGCGCAGCCCGAAGTTCAGCCCATCGGTTTGGGTGCCCGTGATTCCCTACGCCTCGAAGCAGGCCTGTGCCTTTACGGCAGCGACATCGACACCAAGACCACGCCGGTCGAAGCCAATCTCAGCTGGGTCATCGGCAAGCGCCGCCGCGCCGAAGGCGGCTTTCCCGGCGCCAAGAAAATTCTCGACCAATTGGCCAGCGGTCCGCCGCGGCTGCGGGTCGGCATTCAACCTGAAGGTCGCGCTCCGGCGCGCTCCCACACCGAAGTGCGTGATGAGCAGGAACACACCCTCGGCGAAATCACCTCGGGCGGTTTCGGCCCCAGCGTGAATGGACCGGTCGCCATGGGTTATGTGGAAACCGCCTTCGCCAAGGAAGGCACGCCGCTCACGCTGATCGTGCGCAATCAAGCCATGCCCGCGCGCGTCGCTAAATTGCCGTTCGCACCGCACCGTTATTTCAAATCCTAAAGAAGCAAGGACCTCCCATGAGTCAGATGCGTTTCACCAAAGAGCACGAGTGGATCAAAATCGATGGAAACGTCGCCACCGTGGGCATCACGCAATTCGCGCAAGGTCAGCTCGGCGACATTGTATTCGTCGAGGTGCCGGCGGCGGGTAAGGTTCTGAAAGCCGGCGGTGAAGCCGCCGTTGTCGAATCCGTTAAGGCCGCCTCGGAAGTTTACTCACCTGCGTCCGGTACCGTGAACGAAGGCAATGCGAAGTTGCCCGATGCACCTGAAACCGTGAACAGCGATCCGCAGGGCGCTGGCTGGTTTTTCAAAATGACGTTGTCAGACCTGAAAGAACTGGACGGCTTGATGGACGAAGCCGCCTACGAAAAATACTGCGCCGAACTGCACTAACGCTGGAATCGTGCCAATGAAACAACCCCTCACCCTCCCGCTTCGCGGGTCCCTCCCTCTCCCCTTTAGGGGAGAGGGTCGGGGTGAGGGGTCTCTTTCCCACAAAGGATTCTGACATGCGCTATTTACCCCTTAGCGATGCCAACCGCCGCGACATGCTCTCGACCATTGGCGTTGCGAATGTCGATGAGCTGTTTCGTGATCTGCCGAAGGCCGCTTTGGCCAAGGCCCAGATCACGCTGCCTAATAGCGCGAGCGAGATGGAAGTCGAGCGCGCGCTGGGCGCCATGGCCGCGAAGAACCTCAACTGCGGGCAGGGGCCGAGTTTCCTCGGTGCAGGCAACTATCGCCATCACACACCCGCATCGGCCGATTACATCATCCAGCGCGGCGAATTTCTGACCGCCTACACGCCTTATCAACCCGAGATCGCGCAAGGCACGTTGCAGGCGATCTACGAATTCCAAACCCAAGTGGCGCTCATCACCGGCATGGAAGTGGCCAACGCCTCCATGTACGACGGCGCGACGGCGTGCGCCGAAGCCGTTGCCATGGCCTGTCGCGTCACCAAGCGCACCAAGGCCATCGTGTCGGGCGGCGTGCATCCGCACTATCGCGACGTCACCGCCACCACCATGAAGTTCCTCGAGTGCGAAGTGGAATTGCTCGCCCCCGATCCCATGGCGGTCGAGGATTTGTTGGGGCGAATCGCGCCCGACATCGCCTGCGTCGTTGTTCAAACGCCGGGCTTCTTTGGTCATCTGAAAGATCACACGGACCTCGCCAACGCCTGCCACGCTGTGGGTGCGCTGTTGGTGGTGTGCGTCACTGAACCTGTTTCGCTGGGCCTCATCACGCCGCCAGGCCGGATGGGCGCGGACATCGTGGTGGGTGAAGGCCAATCTTTGGCCGGTCCCATGAGCTTCGGTGGTCCCGGCGTCGGCCTCTTTGCCACGCGCGAGAAATTCATTCGCCAGATGCCGGGCCGTCTTGCCGGTGAAACCACCGACGAAGACGACCGCCGCGGCTGGGTGCTGACCTTGTCCACGCGCGAGCAACATATCCGCCGCGAAAAGGCGACCTCGAACATCTGCACTAACTCGGGCCTCATCGCCCTCGCATTCTCCGTGCACATGACGCTGCTCGGCGAAGCGGGCTTCACGCGACTCGCGCAGCTCAATCACGCCATGGCAGTCACGCTGGCCGACAAGATCGAAAAGCTTCCCGGCGTGAAGCTAATCCCCAACGCCTTCTTTAACGAATTCGCCGTGCAACTTCCCAAAGCCGCCGAAGGCGTCGTTGAAGCGTTGGCGCAGAAAAAGATTCTCGGCGGCGTTCCCGCCTCACGCTTCTATCCGACCTTCCCTGAACTGAAAAATGTGTTGCTGCTCTCCGCCACTGAAACCAACACGGTCGGAGACATCGACACACTTGTCGCCGCGCTGAAGGAGGTGCTGTCATGACCCGTCCCGTCACCGCCAGCGGCAACCAAGGCCTTCAACTCGAGCAAGCGCTCATCTTCGAACAAGACACGCCCGGCATGACGGCGGTCGATCTGCCCGCCGCGCCCAAAATCACCGAGCGCCTGGGCGCGCTCAAGAATACCCAGGCTATTGGACTGCCCGGCATGTCCGAGCCGGACGTGGTGCGTCACTACACACGCCTGTCGCAAAAGAACTACTCCATCGACAGCGGTTTCTATCCGCTGGGTTCGTGCACCATGAAGCACAACCCCCGCCTCAACGAGAAAATGGCGCGGCTGCCGGGCTTCGCCGACGTCCACCCGTTCCAGCCCATTTCCACCGTGCAAGGTGCCTTGGAACTCATCGACACCACCGCGCATTGGCTGAAGGAACTCACCGGCATGGCTGCCGTCGCTATGTCACCTGCGGCCGGCGCACACGGCGAATTGTGCGGTCTCATGTGCATCAAGGCTGCCCACGAAGCCAACGGTCAGGGTCATCGTAAAACGGTGCTGGTGCCTGAGTCGGCGCACGGCACTAACCCGGCGACGGCTGCGCTCTGCGGCTACGCGGTGGAATCCATTCCCGCCAATGCTGAAGGCCGCGTTGATATCGACGCGCTTAAGGCACATTTACGCGACGACATCGCAGCGGTGATGATCACCAACCCCAACACGTGCGGTTTGTTCGAGCGTGACGCCATCCTCATCGCCGAACTGATTCATGCGGCGGGCGCTTACTTCTACATGGACGGCGCTAACTTCAACGCCATTGTCGGGCGCTTGCGTCTCGTCGACCTCGGCGTCGACGCCATGCACATCAACCTGCACAAGACGTTCTCCACGCCTCACGGCGGCGGTGGTCCCGGCGCGGGCCCGACGGTGTTGTCGGAAAAGCTGGCACCCTTCGCGCCTGTGCCGCAGGTGGTGAAAGTCGGTGAAAGCTATATCGCCGAAGAACACGCGGGCTTCGGCGCGGCCAAGCAAAGCTATGGCCGCATGAAGGGCTATCACGGCCAATTCGGCGTGTTCGTGCGCGCCCTCAGCTACATGATGGCCATGGGCGGCGACGGCTTGAAGCAGGCTTCGGGCGATGCCGTGCTCAACGCCAACTACATCATGGCGCGCCTCTCGACCGAGATGACGCCGGCTTTCGAAGGCCCGTGCATGCACGAGTGCGTGTTCGACGACCGCTTCCTCAAAGGCACCAACATCACCACGCTCGATATTGCCAAGGCGTTGATCGACGAGGGTGTGCACCCGCCCACCATGTACTTCCCGCTGGTCGTTCACGGCGCGTTGCTGATGGAGCCCACGGAAACCGAGAGCAAGCAAACCCTCGATCAGTTCATCAACTCCATGCTTTCGCTGGCCCGCAAAGCCAAAAGCGGCTTGGCCGATGCCGAGTTCAAGGCGGCACCGCAACTGGCGCCGCGTCGCCGCTTGGATGAAACCAAGGCCGCCCGTCGTCCGATCTTGCGGTGGACTCCGCCGGCAAGTAGCGCGGCTAAGCAAGCAGCGGAATAAGGGCTAAGGGGCGCGCGTTTCGTCGCGCCCCAGCCGCTCGTAGGACGCAATTACTTGCGCGCCGGCCAGCAACACGATGGCGCCGAACTCGGCGCTGAGCATCACGCCAACTGCGGTCGCCAACGTGCCGTACACCACCTGGATTTGCGACACGGTGGTGTAATACCACGTCAGCCCATGGCGCGTGATTTCCCACAACACAGTGGCGGTCGCGCCACCGATCAGGGCATGGCGCAGCGACAAGCGCCCCACCGGCATCACCAAGTAAAATGCAGACAGCAGCGCGGCTTCTCCCGCCACGCCGATGAGATACAGCACCGCTGTGGAAATCCGGTCGAGGGCATGGGCGTGTCCGAGCAGTGTCACGGCGCGCGCACCGACCGTTTGCAGCACGCCTGAAACAATGGTCACGACAACAAGCCCGGTCGATAGAACCAGCATGAACGCATAAGGCATCACCGCCGATGCCAGAAAGCGCCGGCGTTTCACCGAGACGCGGTGATGAAAGATCACCGTCATGGCGGCCTCGAGTGCGCTGAAGGCCAACGAGCTGAAAAACAGCATGGAGATGGCCAGCACTGGGCCGATCACGCCTTGATGTTCGACAAACGTCTGCAGCCATTCGATCAGCCCGCGCGATTGGCCGGGAACCACGAACTCCAAATATTCCCCCAGCACCAGCAACAGGCGCTGCGGGGAAAACAGCCGCGATAGCAAAATCAGCATCAGGATCAGCAGCGGTACCAGCGACAGCAGTGCGTAATAGGCCACCGCGCCCGCCAACAGCAGGCCCTGGTTCTTGCGAAAGTCCTTCAGGACGCTCAGCGCGAATCCGCCCGGATTTCTCAGGACCTTCGCGAGAGCGCCTTTCGGCTTCCAGTTTTCAAGCTTCCACACGTGGCATGCTCCATCGATTCGCGCAAAAGCGCGAACGCTAGGAATAACGCCCGCTTGAGTAAAAAGACCCTAGGTAAAAAGACCCTAAATAAAAAAGCCGGCCAGCCAGCAGAAGGCCGCACCCACAAGGGCCGCCGCCGGCATGGTGATCACCCAGGCCAGCACAATCTCGCGCGCCACGCCCCAGCGCACGGCGGATGCACGCCGGGCCGCGCCCACGCCGACGATGGCGCCGGTGATGGTTTGGGTGGTCGACACGGGCACACCCAAGTGGGTGGCCAGGAAGAGTGTGATAGAGCCGGCCGTCTCCGCGCACACGCCCTGCATGGGTGAAAGCCGCGTGATGCGCGAGCCCATGGTGTGAATAATGCGCCAGCCGCCGAACAGCGTGCCGAGGGCCATGGCGGCGTTGCATCCCACCACCACCCACAGCGGCACATGGAAGTCGCCTGAAAGCTCGCTGTGCGCATACAAAAGTGCGGTGATGATGCCCATGGTCTTTTGTGCGTCGTTGCCGCCGTGTCCCAACGCATACAACGAGGCCGAGATGAACTGTACTTTGCGGAAGATGCCGTCGGCGCGCGCGGGAGCGACGCGCAAAAAGCCCCACGACACCAGCAGCACGAGCAACAACGCGAGGCTCAACCCCATCATCGGCGACAGCACGATGCCGGACGCGGTTTTGCTTAAGCCCTGCCAGATGATCGCTTCAAACCCGGCGTGCTGCACGCCCGCACCCACCAAGCCGCCGATCAGCGCGTGCGAGCTCGATGAGGGAATGCCGAAATAGCCCGTGGTGACCTGCCAGGAAATGGCGCCGATCAGCGCGCCGAAGATCACTTGATCGGAAATCACGGCGGGATCGATGATGCCTTTACCGATGGTGCTGGCCACGCTCAAACCGAATACCAGGAAGGCGATGAAATTGAAGAACGCCGCCCACGCCACCGCATAGCGCGGCGCAAGCACGCGCGTGGAGACAATGGTGGCGATGGAGTTCGCCGCATCGTTGCGCCCGTTCATGAAGTCGAACACAAGCGCCACGATAATAAGGGCGATCAGGATCGTCATAAGCCGATCAAACCTGCTCGATAACGATGCCGGAGATTCGGTTCGCCACGTCCTCGAAGCGGTCCATGACCTTCTCAAGGTGATCGTAGATCTCGATGCCGACGATGTAGTTCATGGCGTTGCCGCCCCGGTGCTGCAGAAACAACGACTTGATGCCCTTGTCGTGCAAGCTGTCGGCGTCTTCTTCCAGATGGATGATTTCCTCGGTAATGGCGTGCAGCCGCGCGGTGTTTTCGCGCAGTGAACCCAACAGCGTCACCGCTTCCACCGTCAAGCCCGCGGCCTGCATGATGCGGTCGCCCATGGCCGCCATTTCGGGCTCGATCTTATCCACCTCGAATAGGACCACGGCTTTCGCGGTTTTCTTCATTTGGTCGATGGTGTCGTCGAGGCTGTTGATCAGGTCTTTAATGTCGCTGCGGTCGAAGGGCGTGATGAAGGTGCGCCGCACCAGCTGCAAAATTTCGCGCGTGATGGCGTCGGCTTGGTCTTCGAAGCGAAACACGTCGGCTGCGGCCGCCGCCACGCCGGGGCCGCCGTTCAACAATTCGCGCAGCGCTTTGGCGCCGTCCACCAACGTCGCCGCATGGCGGTTATAGAGCGCGAAAAACCGATCTTCGCGCGGCATCAAAGCCTGGAACCAACGCAGCATGCATCCCCCGTCCGACACTCGAATTCGGGCGCGGCCTATCAGAAATATGACAAAAAAAGAAACCCCGGAGTGTCTTCCAGGGTTTTTTCTTCAAGCGGTTTTTAGGGGCGTTTAAGCGGCGGCAACGCGCATTTTGTCGGCGACCGTGCGCCAGACCCGAAGTTCGGAGAAGTTGACCTCGCACAGCGCGTGCACAGCCAGCAAACCAACAACGGCCATGGCATCGACGCCGTGGCGGATGCTCAGGCGCTCAATCAAAACACAAATGGAACCGATATCGATCACGGCAGATTTTCCCTCGTCGTCGCCATCGTTGTTATGTGACCGGAATATGACGAACCGGCGGCCATCGCGAAAGAGAAATGAGATTTTGGGTCGCTACGTATAATTACGAATATGCGGTCGCGAAATTCCGCACTGCAAACACAAAAGAAAAAGGCCGCCTTTTCAGCGGCCTTCTTGATTCATCGCTGAAGATGCGGGCGGTTAGTTCAACCGGCCTTGCAATTCATTGATCGCCTTATCGGCCAGTGCGGCTTTCTTCGCCGGGTCGAGGCTTTCCGTGATCAGCTTTTCAGCCGCCGCCAAAGCGATGTCCACGGCCGTGTTGCGCACGTCCGACAGCGCCTGTGCTTCCGACTGAGCGATACGATCCAGGGCCTGCTGCTTGCGGCGCGCCAGCGCATGCTCCAGATCTTTCTCGGCTTCGGTCTTCATGCGCGCGGCATCGACGCGGGCTTGGGCGATGATCTTCTCAGCTTCCGCCATGGCTTCGCGTTGCTTGCGCTGATACTCGGCCAACAGCGCCTGCGCGTCTTCGCGCAGCTTGCGGGCTTCTTCGATTTGGGTGCGGATCTTGTCGGCACGGGCGTCGAGCGAGCCCGTGATCGAACGCATCGCCGGCTTGTAAGCAAGGGCAACGACCAGCACGAAGGCGATCGCGACCCAAAACTCTGGATTGCTGAACTCTTCCATTAGCGGGCGTCCTTCAAGGCCGACGCCACCGCGGTGGTCACTGCGCCGCTGTCGGGGTTCAGGCCCGTCAGTTTCGCAACGATCGCGCTGGCAGATTCGCCGGCCACCTTGTTCATGCTATCGAGGGCGTCTTGCTTGGCCTTGGCGATACGCGCCTCGGCTTCCGCCACCTGCTTAGCAACGCTCGCCGAGATCTCGGCGGTGCGTTGATCGGCTACCGCTTTCACGTCGGCCAGGATGGCGCGCATATGATCGCCGGCTTGTCCGCGCGCGGCCGACATGGCGGTTTCATAGGCCGCCAAGGCCGCGTCGGTTTCGCCTTTCAGCTGCATCGCGCGGTCCAGATCGTCTTGGATCACGCGTGCGCGCTGGTCCAGCACTTGGCCCACACGCGGGACCGCGAGCTTCGCCACCACCCAATAGAGTGCGGCGAACATCACCACGAGCCAGAATATCTGGCTCGCAAAGGTGCTGGGATCAAACTGCGGCATGGGCGCTTACGCCTTGTTCGCTATTAGGTGAACAGGATGATGAGCGCGATGACGAGCGCGAACAGCGACGTCGCTTCCGAGAGCGCGAAGCCCAGGAACGCGTAAGTGCGCAGTTCGTCTTTGAGCGAAGGATTGCGCGCGGCGGCTTGCATGTAGTTACCGAACACGAGGCCCACGCCGACACCGCCGCCGAGCACGCCGATCGCTGCCAAACCGGCGCCGATCATTTTTGCTGCTTCTGTTTCCATGGAAGTCTTCCCTTTTCTAACGAGTTGGATGAGTTGATGAATTAGTGGAGATGGATTGCGTCGTTCAAATACAGGCAGGTCAACAACGCGAACACATAGGCTTGGATCGCGGCGACCATCAGTTCCAGCATCGTGATGCCGAACACGGCGACGAACGGCACAATGCCGAAGAACACGCCGAGTGTGATGATGAAACCCGCCAGCACTTTCAAGAGAACGTGACCGGCCAGCATGTTGGCGAACAAACGCAACGACAGGCTGACGGGGCGGATCAGGTAAGAGAAGAATTCCAAAGGCGCCAGGATGATGGCGATGCCGAGCGGCGCGCCGGGCGGCACGAACAGTGCGAAGAAGTGCAGGCCATGACGGGCGAAGCCGATCACCGTCACGCCAACGAACACCACCACCGCCATCGTCGCGGTGACAATGATGTGCGAGGTGAAGGTAAAGCCGTAAGGCAGAAGTCCGAGGAAGTTGCCGAACAGAATGAACAAGAACAGCGTGAAGATGAACGGGAAGTACTTCATGCCTTCCTTGCCCGTGTTGTCCTTCACCATGCCGGCCACGAACTCGTACATGAGTTCCGAAATCGACTGCCAGCGCGACGGCACGAGGGTGCGCTTCTTCGTGGAAAGACCGAACAACAAGGCCGTGAGTGCCACGGCAAAGGTCATGAACATGGCGGAGTTGGTGTACGACAGATCGTACTTGCCGATGTGAATCGGGATCAGCGGCTTAATGGTGAATTGTTCCATGGGGCTGTGACCGCCACCATGACCCTCGGCGTGCCCGCTGGCTTCAGCGTGTTCGCCCGCTTCCATGTTTTCCGTCGCCATCTCTAGACTTAATCCTCGTCGTCATCCCACGCGTTAGGCGGGGTTTTGTCTTTGGCTTGTTTTTCTCGAACAGCCCTGCCGAGGCCGACCGATGTATCTAAACCCTTCAAGATCCGCAGCACGTCCATAACACCGGCTGTAAATCCCAAGACGACAAAGGCGAGCAGGAAGATGGGTGTTGTGTTCAGCCAGCGGTCGATGAAAAGCCCGATCGCGCCGCCCACCAAAACCGCCGCCAGCAGTTCGATCCCGATGCGCATACCAATGCCCGCACCCTGGGACGCTTCCCGCCGGCTAACCCCTGCCTGTTCCTTCTCCGTCCGTTCGTTCTGCGCAGCCTTCAGGCGCGCATTGAAATCTTCAATATCTGGCGGGCGTTGGTGGTCGCTCATGAAACCCCCTCAGGCCCCCGCCGTAATTCAGTTTCGCCGCAGCGCGGTAAGTCGTTGAAAATTCACACATTTCAAGCGATTAGCGGCCTCGGCGGGCGGAACTTAGGGGACGGGGCCTGTAACTGTCAAGGCGAGTGTCGGATTCGCCGCAAAAAGCGCCCAAAAAAGCCCGGGAAAATGGCCCGTTAACGGGTAGGTCCAGCTAGGGTGAAGGGCCCGCCGATAGGCCCGTCGGCGGGGTTAACCGGGCACCCGGCACGCCAAATGCCTTAAACCGGTCACAGGGTCGGCGTAATCGCGCCTCACCTGGGTGGTTCTCTATGAACATGAACCGCGAACTGGTTTTCTCTCAGGCCATCCAGGCCATCGGCTACGACCCCCGCCCCCAGGTGCTCGAGGTGGAGTTCCAGGGCGGGCGGATTTACCGCTACTTCCACGTTCCGGCAGATCGCTACGACGCGCTGCTCCGGGCGCCGTCCATCGGGGCCTACCTCAATCGCGAGATCAAGGGGCGCTATGCCTACGAGCGCGTCGAGGGTCCGCGCTACGCTCACTAAGGCGCGACACGCCCTCAAATCCGCTCGCGTCGTCATGCACCGGGTCTGAATCGCCGCCACAGCGATTGGAAAATGTCACACCAAGATGAATTCTGTGTTTGTTACCGAGTGTTACCCGGTGCCCACTCGATTTTACGTAACAGCCGCGATTCAATGCGCGCATTCGTAAGCCCTCAAGGCCTGAAGCGACCTAGGGCTTGCGAAACATCAAACCCAAGGGAAATCTACGCCAATGAAGAAGATCGCGTTTGTCGCGGCCGCGCTGCTGCCGCTGACTTTTGCCGCCGTGACACCCAGCTTTGCCGCCACCAAAAAGACCGCGAGCGTGTGCGCGAACAAGGCGCTCAGCGCCGAAGATAAGAAAGCCTGCAAGTCATCTTTGTCGATGGCCAAAGGTAAGTCGGCCAAAGCGCACGTGCGCACCGAATACCAGGCGAAGATCGACGCCGCGAAAAAGCACTAAGCTTTTTTCGTCCTACGCATGCGAAGAGCGCGTGAGATTTTTCTCACGCGCTCTTTTGCTTTTTGTGGCGTCTGCTTTACGGAAACATCCCAATCAAATGCGGGCCTAACAGCTTGGTCACCGGCAGCGGAATTTTCCGCCACACCTTTACCGCCATATCGAATTTCGGATTGGTCGGCGAGAAGTTCGGCATCTCCTGGCGCTTCACCAGCATCACTTCATAGGGCAACGGGTGCTCGGTCGCGCCGAAGTGTTTCTTGAACGCATAGGGTCCGGTGTCTTTCTTCGAGCGTCCGAAATCGAACACGCGAAAGCCGTTGTTTCCAGCCCAAAGCAGGTGTTCGAAATACATATGGTTGTTGGGCCCCATGGCCCACGTGTCGTCGGCGCTCGCCGCATAGTACGTATGCATTTGTTCGCGGAAGAGGAAATTGAGCGATACCGCCACCGGCCGGCCCTCGAGCCACACTTCGCGCACATCGGCCATGTGCGCGAAATTATTCACGATGGATTCAAAGAACGCTTTCGGAAATGCGGGCGTACCGTGACGGCGATAGGTGTGCAGCATCAATTCATAAAACGTGTCGAGGTTTTGCGCCGCGCGCATCTGGAACGGAGATTTCAGCGCCTTGCGCACGACGTTGCGTGTCTTTTGCGGCAGTGCCGCCAATAACCCGGCTTGGTCCGAAGGCCCGACCGCGCGCGTAAACGTCGCATAGCGATCGACGTTGCCCGCGCCGATGGCTTGGTTGGTGAAGCGATTGCGCAAGTCCACATACTGAACGTCGAGCTCATTGGCGATTTCGCGCGCTTGCGCGGCCAAGGCTTCGTAAGCGGCCGCGCTTTCCGCCAAAATGCCTCCGTACACCGCAAAGGGCGTGGAAACTAAAATCGATCCGGTGATGATGTTGTCCACCAGGAACAGCGGCAAAATGCCGACAATGCGCCCCTGATCCAGCGCCACGCGGTACTTTGGCTCATAGGTGAAGTTTTCACGCAGCGTGTCGCGCCATGCCATCAAATGAAACGGGCTGCCCATGGGATGCAGATGAACAAACTCATCCCAAGCCACGCGGTCGGTCTTTTGAAACGGCCTACAAACAATCATTACGAGTTGCAGCTCCACGCGGTTTTGCACTTTGCCATGCGTATGAAATGCCGTCGGAGGACCAGAGGTTACGGTGGGGGAGTAAGAGATTGAAGTAACAGGAATTGTTCCGCCATTGGCGGAGCGCGCGAGCCGCAAAAGCCTACGACAGCGTCCGAATGTTCGACGCGTTCATGAGCGCCAGGGCCTTCGCTTCGTACTCGAGGGCCATCTGTTCCAAGATCATCGCCGTCGCTGAGTCCGCGCAAGTCATGGACAAGCGGCGGCAACGCTCGGCTTGATCGTGCAGCTCGGTGATTTGGCGCGTGTCGCTGACGTCGAGCAGGATGTTGATGGCGCCTTTGAGCGTCCCGTCGGCATCGAAAAACGGCGTTGGGAAGGGCGCGAAATGCACACGTGAACCGTCGGGCCGTGCAGCGATCGCTGTCACGCCCCGCACGGGGCGGCCTTCCTTAATCGCCTGCGCCATGGGGCATTGCTCATGCGGCAGAAAATCGCCCGCACTCGTATATAGCTTCCAGGTCACGCACCAACGATCCTTGCCCACGGCCGGAACGCGGCCCGTGAAACCGACGCACGCCGTGTTGAAATAGGTGACGAAGCCGTCGGCATCCGTAACGTAAATCGGCGCATCAAGCTGATCGAGGGTGCTGAACAGAATCGTTTTCTCGCCGTTCACCCTGGCGAGCACCGTGGCCAGGAAACTGTCAGCTGTGTCCAGCGAGATGCGCATTCTCTGCCTTGGCGGTTGATCCAACATAACGGCAATACACGCGGATAGTTCCCGATTAGGCGCACGGGGAACAAGGGGAATCGCAAAATACGCAGATTCGTGCATCGCGCTTACCTATGAGGGCCGTTTGGGCGTTCCCCTCAAGCCTTTGAAAATATTAAATAAATAGTCAACGGGACCTCGGGCCTGGGTCCATTTATGGTACGGAGTGCGGTGCAGCAAAATTTGTGCTAAATTCTTCCCATGAGCTACATCCACTTGTTTGCTCTGGCCGAACCTCACGATGGCGCGTTGTGGTGGGTCTTATTGGTTTCGCTGATCGCCGCTTTGATCAGCACGCGCGGACCCGGTGAATGGGGCGGTGACCGCCTCGACTTCGCCGCTCGGTTCATGCCCCTCGATTTTTCACGGCCACGCAAACAAAGACCCCGCACACTGGTTTAGTGCGCGGGGCCTTTTTAGTCTCGTAAAGACGTTTGTGATTACGCGGCGGCAGCGTCGCGCAATTCTTCCGCCGCTTTCAGATCGACGCTCACCAAACGCGACACGCCGCGCTCGGCCATGGTCACGCCGAACAAGCGGTCCATGCGCGCCATCGTCATACGATGGTGGGTCACCACCAGCACGCGTGTGCCGGTCTGACCGATGATCTCGGCCAGCAGCGTGCAGAATCGGTCGACGTTGGCGTCATCCAAAGGCGCGTCCACTTCGTCCAGCACGCAGATGGGTGCCGGGTTGGTCATGAATACAGCGAACAACAGTGCCAGCGCCGTAAGTGCTTGCTCGCCGCCCGACATGAGGCCGAGGCTGGCCAAGCGTTTGCCCGGCGGGCTCGCCATGATTTCGAGGCCGGCTTCCAACGGATCGTCCGCTTCCGTCAGTTCCAAGTGCGCGCGTCCGCCGCCGAACAGCTTCGTGAACAGATGGCTGAAATGTCCGTTCACTTCGTGGAACGACTTCAGCAAACGTTCGCGGCCTTCCTTGTTCAGCTTGGCGATGCCTTCGCGCAGCTTGGCGATGGCCAGCACCAAGTCGTCGCGCTCGGTGGTCAGCGTCGTGATCTGTGTTTCCAACTCGGCGCTTTCCTGCTCGGCGCGCAGGTTGATGGCGCCCAGGTTGTCGCGTTCACTGGTCAAGCGTTGCAAGCTCTTCTCGGCCTTCTCCAGCACCGGCATCTCTTCGCCTTCGTCGAGCTTGGTGAAGCCGCGCACAGCGTCCGGCTCGCAGCCGATCTTCTCGCGGATATTGCCGTCGATGATGCCCAGCGTCTGATCGCCTTGTGTGACAGCACTCTCGCGGCGCACGCGTTCTTCGCGCGCATCGGACAACGAATGCTCGGCGTCCTTCAGCGATTTGTCGGCGGTGGCGAGGGCTGTTTCCGCGACCGCCAAAGCATCGGCGGCTTGGCGGCGTTCATCTTCCGCCACCGTTAGCTGATCCATCAGCGCGTTGCGTTGTGCTTCAATCTCCGCCGGACGGCCCGCAAGGTCCGTGATCTCGGCATCGGCCGCCGTGCGGCGTTGCTCGAGTTCGGCATGCTGGTGCGTCGCTTCGTCGCGGCGTGATTCCCAGCCTTTGGCGTCGTTGGCCAATGTGCTCAGGCGGCGCGAACGTTCTTCCGCCACGCGGGCAAAGCCATCGTACACCGCGCGCGCGTCCATCAGTTCCTGGCGCAAGTTGCCGAGGCCGCTTTGCTTCGTCTCGGCTTCGGTGCGCAAGTCCGCGCCGTTGCCCAGTTCGGTCAGGCGTGCTTGCGCTGCACTGATCTGAGCTTGCGACTCATCGGCTTCGGTCTGCAGTTGCGCGCGGCTTTCTTCCAAAGCGTTGACGCGGTTTTGCAGCGCCGCGATTTTCTGGCGCAAATCACCCAGGGCATCGCGGGTTTTGTTGCGCGCGTCTTCGGCGGCCCGCACGGCCTGGCGCACGGTTTGCTCGCCCGCTTGTGTGTCGGTCACGGCTTGCTTCGCGTCCGCCATGGCGGCTTCGGCGTTTTGCAACGTGGCGCCGGTTTCTTCCATGGTGCTGCGAAGTTCGGTCAAGCGATTGCGCTGTTTCAGCCGCGTCGCTGCGGCGATGGGTGAACCTGATGCCGCGACGAAACCGTCCCAGCGCCACAGATCGCCGGTTTGTGTCACCAGACGCTGGCCGGGCTTCAACTGGCTTTGCAAAGCTTGCGCGGCAGCCGCATCTGCGACCACGCCCACTTGGCTCAAGCGGCGGGTCAAGCGATCCGGCGCTCGCACCACATCCGACAACGGCGTGGCGCCGTCGGGCAGGGCGTGACGCTCCAGGAACGGCGGCAGCAAATTCCACCGCACCGGCGAGGCGTCGTCGGCAGCCGCCGACAAATCGTCGCCGAGGGCCGCGCCAAGGGCGGCTTCGTAACCCGGGTTCACGGTGACGGAGTCGATGATCGGGCTCCAGGCGCCCGCGGTCTTCGGCTCGGCTAACAGTTCTTCCAGCGCCGAGGCCTCGGCTTGCAGCTTGGTGTGCGCCGACGCTGCATTTTGCAGCGCATTGCGCGCGGCTTCCGCGGTGGCTTGTGCGGTGCTGCGGTCTTTCTCCGCGTCTTCCCAGGCCGCGCGTGCTGTATTGAGCGCGCGTTCGGCGTCTTCGGCGGCCGACTCAGCCGCGGCGATGATCTCCGGCGCCAGTTCGTTTTGGCGCGCCACTTCCAACTGCGCGACAACATCTTGCAAGCGGCGTTCAGCGCGCGTGCGGCGCATTTCGCTTTCCGTCAGTTGCTGGCGCGCGACCGCGCGGGCAGCTTCGGCTTCGGCAATGCGCTTTTGCAGCAACGTCAGTTCTTCTTCGACCGCTTCAACGGCTTTGGCCGCCGACATCAGCGTTTCGCGGGCGTTTTCGCGGTCCTGTGCTTCGGCTTCGGCGGCTGCGTGCAGCTCGCCTTGCTCGTCGGCAATGCGTGTCAACGCGCCGGTGGCGTCTTCCAAGCGCACGCCTTCACGCGAAAGGTCGTCCTTGATCTGCGCGAGGCGCATTTCGGCGGCTTCGCGGGCGCGTGCGATGCGCGCCAGTTCTTCGTCCAATTTGTCACGCGTGATGGTCAGCAGCTGCAAGCGCGCGGCGGCTTCCACTTCGGCCTTGCGCAACGGCGGCATGGCCGAGGCAGCGTTGGCTTGTTCCGTGGCGGCGTGTGCGGCGACACCGGTACGATTGGCGACTTCGGTTTCGATTTCGGCCAAGGCGGTGCGCGCGGCTTCCAGCGCGACGGTCGCTTCCTGACGCTTGATCAACAACACCAACGCTTCGGCCGAGCGGATGCTCTCCGAGATGGTGCGATAGCGGATCGCTTGGCGCGCCTGTTTCTTCAAGCCTTCCAACTGCACGCCCAACGCCGTGATCACGTCGTTCAGGCGGTTCAGGTTGGTTTCGGCAGCTTGCAAGCGTAGTTCGGCTTCATGGCGGCGGCTGTGTAGGCCGGTGATGCCTGCGGCTTCTTCCAACAGATTGCGGCGCGCGGCCGGTTTTGAGTTGATGATGGCGCCGATGCGGCCTTGGCTGACGATGGCGGTCGAGCGCGCGCCCGTCGCCACGTCGGCGAACAGCAGCTGCACGTCTTTCGCACGCACGTCACGGCCGTTCACGCGGTACAGCGAGCCCTTTTCGCGCTCGATGCGGCGTGTGACTTCCAGCTCGTCGGTTTCGTTGAACTGCGACGTGGCTTTGCGGGTGGCGTTGTCGAGGATCAGCGACACCTCGGCGATGTTGCGCGCGGGTCTGTCGCGCGTGCCGCCGAAGATCACCTCATCCATGTCGCCGCCGCGCAATTGCTTGGCCGACGTTTCGCCCATGCACCAACGAAGCGCTTCGACGAGGTTCGACTTGCCGCAGCCGTTGGGCCCGACAACGCCCGTCAAACCCTCCTCGATCACCAGCTCCGTCGCATCGACGAAGGATTTGAAACCCGACAAGCGCAGCTTGGAAAACTTAATCAACGAAACATCCCCTCAAAAACAAACATCCGGCCCCACGCCGGAGAAACGCGAAGTCCGCGCTTACGACTTCGTGACGCCCAAAGCCTTGTCGATGGCTTCTTTCAACGGCGCATAGATTTCGCCTTCCACCAGCGTGTCGTTCACGAGGAACGATGGTGTCGACGAGATGTGGTAGTCCGTGACGGCTTTATTGATGCCCGTCATGATCGTGTTCTGAAGTTCTTTATTCTGCAAACACGCATCGAACGCCGCATCGTCGATGCCGTTGTCCTTCGCGTATTGGCGGAAATTCTTTTCAGGATCCTCGTACCACTTATCCTGTCCCTTATAGATGGCCTCGATCACCTTCATGCCGTTCTTGCCCGGTGCGCAGCGCGCGAGCATGGCGCCGGCCAGCGCCAACGTTTCGGGCGCGGTGGGAAAATCGCGGTAGATGAATTTCACCTTGCCGGTATCGACGTATTCCTTCTTGAGCAACGGATAGGAATTCAGAAAAAACCGCGCGCAGTGCGGGCAGGTGAGCGAGGCGTACTCGACAACCGTCACCTTCGCCTTCGGGCTGCCTTCGACGAACTCTTTATAGGTGACCGCGTCGGCGGCCAACGCAGCGCCGGCAAACATCGCGATGGCAAGGAGCGTTACGGCCTTACGAACGAACGTCATGTCTATTTCCCCGCTGCAATGTGTTTGTCGAGAATCTTAGCGAGGTCTTTATAGGCAATCTCGCCGCTCAGCTTTTCCTCGCCCACAAAGAACGTGGGCGTTGCTTCCACTTTGTAAACCGACGAAGCCGTTTGCATGACCTCGTTGATTTTGCCGGTGATGGATTTGTTCACCAAGCACGCGTCGACGTCGGCGGCGCTCATGCCCGCCAGCTGCGCGTAGCCGCGCAACGGCTCGATGGGCTTGGGCGAGCGCGCCCAGACGTTCTGCTGCTTATACATCAGATCGATCATCGCCTTGCCGCGCTCGCCGGGTGCGCAGCGCGCGATGGCGGCGGCGGCGGCGGCGAGGCCATCCAGCGGATAGTCGCGAAAGACGTAACGGATCTTGCCGGTGTCGATGTAGTTCTTGCGCACGTCCGGCATCACGTCTTCATTGAACTTCGCGCAGTGCGGACAGGTGAGCGACGCATACTCGATCATCGTCACTTTCGCTTCGGCATTGCCGGACACGAATTCGCGATAGACCGGACCCGAAGCGGGCGCGGGCGTTGCGGGCGGCTTCGGCGCGTCAGCAGCCATCGCGGAAAAACGCGCGAAGCCAAAGGCGGCAACAAACAACGCAGCTTTAAACGTGGACATCCGGGCGCACTCCCATGCTGCCCCAAGATGCTGGGGCTGCTCCCATTTTTACTACCATTTGTGGACTTTCCAGGGCGAAGTAAAACCCCATGAGGCCGCCTTTTATTACCGGTTTGCGCCGTGGCGGGTCCAATGCAAAAGGCGAGTTTTCCACAGAGGGGGCCTGTGGAAAACGTGTGGGCAGTTCCAACTCATTGAATCTGTACGGATTCAAAAATAACGACGTGGGAACGCAGGAAGAACAGCGGCGGTATTTTTGCCGTTTTAGGCCCGCCGTGCGACTCGGGGGCTTATTTCTTCCCCGCGAGACGCGCGTCGATCACCTCGGAAAGCGCCTTCAGGTTCGTGTACTCGACCTTTGTGTCGTCCACGTAAAACGTCGGCGTGTGATCGATTTTGTAGACCGTAATGGCGCGGTTGATGGCCGCCGTCATCTCGTTTCGGACCGTTTCACTGCCCAGGCACGCGTCAAAATCGGCGCTGCTCATGCCGGCAAGCTGCGCGTACGAGCGCAAAGTCTCCTCGGGCTTTTGCATCCATTCGCTCTGGTTCTTGAACATCATGTCGATGAGGGCGTGGCCACGGCCTTCGGGCGCGCAGCGGGCAATCGCTGCACCCGCCGCCGCAAGGTTTTGCGGCGGTGTCGGCACGTCGCGAAAAATGAACTGGATCTTGCCGGTATCGATGTAGCGCTTCTTAAACGCCGGATAGTCGTTGTTATTGAACTCGGCGCAGTGCGAGCAGGTGAGTGAGGCGAACTCCATCACCGTCACTTTGGCGTTGGGATTGCCGGCCGTGATCTCGCGGTACTGCGGCTCCTGCCAGCGACGCAGACATCACTAGGCACGCGACAAAGGCGGCTAAACGGACATGCATCACGCATCCTCCACAACCCTCGGATGCGTATTTGTACCGCTACAGCCGGCTTTTGCAGGTGACAAACCCGCAAGGCGTCCTATTCGGTCAAAGGTGCCTAGAACGTATAGACGGCGAAGGTGCTGAGGCTGAACTGGTTGCGTGAGCCACGAGTGGCGACCAAGGGGCTCGCGGCTGCGTCGCCGAGCAGGCGCTCGTACGAGGCGTTCGCCACCAACGACCACTGGGCGCTAAAGGCGTAGCTGCCGTTGGTGCCGACGGTCACGTCTTTGAAGCCTGAACCGGGATGATAGAACGGCAAGCCCGACGCAGCTGCTTGGCGGCCGTTCACGCCGAAGAACGACTTCATGTAATTCACGGTCGCGAACATGCTCGAGACGGAACCACTCAAAGCAAAGCGGCCATCGCGGTAGAAGGTCTGCGCCACGTCAAACTGAACGGTCGCGCCATTGTGGCCGCCGAGCACGTCCTGGCGCGCACGCACACGCACGCGCGTTTTGTTCACGGTGTAGCTGACGAAGGCGCCAAGCTCTAAGCTCGTTCCCACATCGCCCATGCCCACCAGATCGGTGCTGTCGCCCTCGGAGCGGCCGAAGTTGAGGCTGACCAAAGGACCGAAGCGCAAGGTTCCACCGGCGAAGCGCGTGCCGCTTTGAAAGCCGTGATTGAAGGCGATGATCTTGATTTCGTTGTTGTCGACTTCGATCAGGTTTTTATACCGCAGCGAAATCACGGGCACCGGTTGAATCTTATAATCGTCGCTGCCTTCGTAGGCGGGTGAGATGGCCGGTCCCAAGCCGAGGCGAATGTTGGTGACATCCTCCGGCAAAAGGTCGATGGCCGATTGAAGGGTGTCTGTCAGACCGGTGGCGGCACGTTCGATAGATTGGGCCTGGGCGGCCGGCGTTAACATCACAAGCGCTGCGGCCGCACATGTTGCGGCAACCCAAGACTGTCTCGCTGTCATCGTGAATCCCCTGATTGAACCTTAGGCGTAACGCTGTAAGTGGTTTTGTGTTGCACGGCTTTACCAAGTTTTGCCAACGCGTCCGCCAGCGTCGCCGGGCGTTCCTCGGTAACGGGCTCCGGGATCGGTGCGGCCACCGCCGGCAATGGACCCTGGATCGACTGAATTTGGGCGATGGCGGCATAGCCGAAAAAGCGGTTCACCCGCTCGATCACGGCCGGCGCTTTCATTTGCAGCAAGGTGGCAGCCGAACCGTTGGCGACCTTTAAGACCAGCGTGGCACCCGCATTGCGGCCGCGGGGGTAGCGCACTTCCATGGGCACGGCGAAGCGCGCCAATTCGGGGCCGACAATGACGGACCAGTGGGCCAGGATGTCCGCGCCCACGAATCCCCGTTTGCCCAAGATCGGCTTGGTCAAGCGCAGCGTCAGGCTGGCGATGGTCATCGGACCCCGCGAGAGGCGGTTCGCTTTATCGATAGGTTTAGGCGTAGCCATGGCCATTAACATGCTGCACCGCGTCATGCTCCACAAGTGACTCTTGCGCGGCGGAACAAGCCCACGCAGGTTAAGGGCCCCATGCCGGAACTCGCTGCAAAAGCTTCGCAATTACTGAAATGGTACGACCGTCACCGCCGCCGCCTGCCGTGGCGGGCCTTGCCGGGCGTGACCGCCGATCCCTATGCCGTTTGGCTGAGCGAGATCATGCTGCAGCAAACCACGGTCACGGCGGTAAAGCCCTATTATGAAAGTTTCCTGGCCCGCTGGCCCACGGTGCACGCCCTGGCCGCCGCGCCGACCGAGGATGTCATGACCGCCTGGGCCGGTCTTGGCTATTACGCCCGCGCCCGAAATCTTCATGCTTGCGCCAGGGTGATCGCGGCGGAACACGCCGGGCGCTTTCCCGATACCGAAGCCGAACTTCTAGAGCTGCCGGGCATCGGGCCTTATACGGCCGCCGCCATTGCCGCCATTGCCTTCGACGTGCCGGCCACGGTGCTCGACGGCAATGTCGAGCGTGTCATGGCGCGGTTGTTCGCGGTTACCGACCCGCTGCCGAAAAGCAAAGAGACGTTGCGGGCATGGGCCGCAACGCTCACGCCGAAAAAGCGCGCGGGCGACTACGCCCAAGCCGTCATGGATCTCGGTGCCACGGTCTGCACGCCCACGTCGCCTGCCTGCGTCATTTGTCCCTGGAGCACAGCGTGCGCGGCGCGCGCACAAGGCATCGCTGAAACTTTGCCGCGCAAATTGAAGAAGGTCGAACCGCCCCAGCGTTACGGCGTGGCGTTCTGGATGGTGCGCAAAGACGGAGCTGTGCTCCTGCGCCGCCGCCCGTCCAAAGGACTGCTGGGCGGCATGGTCGAAGTGCCTTCAACGCCTTGGCGCGCCGAGGCGTGGTCGCCGCAAGAGGCGCACGCCGAAGCGCCTGTGAAAGCCCAGTGGCGCACACTCGACGGGCAAGTCACACACACGTTCACGCACTTTCGCTTGTCGCTGCAAACCTGCGTGGCCGATCTGACGCCGGCCCAGGCGAAGGCTTTCGATGATGTTTTGTGGACGCCGCTGACGGCCATGGGCGAGGTGGGCTTTCCCAGCGTGATGCGCAAAGTGGCCGAACATGCCATGAAGCACATCGCATGACAGACACCGCCGCCGATGAAGCCGAACTGTTGAAAATGTGGGAAGGCGAAAGCGCCTTCTACCTGCCCGAGATCGCGCGCGTCATCGAACAAAACTTCGCCGGGCGCACATCGCTCACGTGTTTGGAAATCGGCTGCGGGCCCGGCTTACTCCTGCACAAACTGCGCGAACGTTTTCCGGCGCTCAGCTTCGAGGGCATCGAGCCCGTCAGCGACGGCTTCGCGAAAACCGACGGGCCGCAGCAGCGCCTGGCGGAAAAATTGGGCGTGACGATCACGCGCGCGACGTACGAAGCGTTCCAGCCGCCGCGCGCCTACGACCTGATTTTTTCCGTGAATGTCATCGAGCATGTGGCGTCGTGGCGCGACTATCTCATTAAGACCCACGCCATGCTCGCACCCGGCGGTGTCGCGGTAGCGCTGTGTCCCAATTATAATTTTCCGCTGGAATCCCATTTCATTCTGCCGATCGTCATCAACAAGGCGATCACGCGCAAACTCTTTCACGGCCCCATCACCGCGCTTGAACGTAACCGCAGCTATCACGGCCTGTGGGACGGCCTTAACTTCATCAAGCGCACCCAGGTCACACGGTTTTTAAAAACGACCGGTTTCCGGTTTGCCTTCGACAATCTCATCATGGAGCGCATGTTCGCGCGCCTGTTCACCGATCCCGATTTCCGCCGCCGGTTTCGTGCGCTGGCCTTCCTGGCGCAGGTCGCTTATCGCCTGAAATTAACCCGTCTGACGGCAGCGCCGGGCCTGCGCGCCTTCGCGCCTTTCATGAAGCTGACCATCTCCAAGCCCTAAAAAAGTGCTAGGCTTGTTTTTTCCGTTGGGGGACGTGGATGCCCGATTCTGATTCCGGCTCGGCCAATGTGCCTGGCGCTGATTTAAAAGAAGCCGCCCTGCAATATCACCGCCAGTATCCGCCCGGAAAATTGGCCGTCGTTCCCACCAAGCCGCTCGTCAATCAACGCGACCTGGCCCTGGCGTACTCGCCGGGTGTCGCTGCTGCCTGCGAAGCCATTGTCGAAGACCCGCGCGAAGTCGATACCGTCACGGGCCGCGCCAACCTTGTCGCCGTTGTCACCAACGGTACCGCCGTGCTCGGCCTCGGTCCCATTGGGCCGTTAGCGGCCAAGCCGGTCATGGAAGGCAAAGCCGTCCTTTTCAAAAAGTTCGCTAACATCGACGTCTTCGATCTCGAGATCAACGAACGCGATCCCGACAAGCTCGTCGATATCATCGCGAGCTTGGAGCCCACCTTCGGCGCCATCAATCTCGAAGACATCAAAGCGCCCGACTGCTTCATCGTTGAATCGAAGCTGCGCGCGCGCATGAAGATTCCCGTCTTCCACGACGATCAGCACGGCACGGCCATTGTCGTCGCGGCCGCCGTCACCAACGGACTCATGCTGCTCGGCAAGAACATCGGCGAGGTGAAACTCGTCTCCACCGGCGGCGGCGCTGCTGGCATCGCCTGCCTGAACCAACTGCTCGACATTGGTTTGAAGCGCGAAAACATCATTCTCTGCGATCAGTTCGGCGTCGTGTTCAAAGGCCGTACTAAGGAGATGACGGACCAAAAGGCCGAATACGCCTCCGACACCAAAGCGCGCACGCTGGAAGACGCCATCAAAGGCGCCGACGTATTCCTCGGCCTCTCCGCGCCCAAAGTGATGACGCAAGACATGGTGCGCAGCATGGCGAAAGGGCCGTTTATCTTGGCCCTCGCCAACCCCGAGCCTGAGATCATGCCTGACCTCGCGCGCGCAGCCGCGCCCGATGCCATCATCGCCACGGGACGCAGCGACTATCCCAACCAGGTGAACAACGTTCTGTGCTTCCCGTATATTTTCCGCGCGGCGCTCGACGTGGGCGCCACGACCATCAACGACGCCATGAAGGCAGCCTGCGTCGACGCCATCGCCAAGCTCGCGCGCGGTGCCACCAGCGACGTTGTGTCGGCGGCTTACGGCGGCGACCAGTTGCGGTTCGGACCCGAGTATCTGATTCCCAAACCCTTCGATCCGCGCTTGGTATCTGAAATCGCGCCGGCGGTGGCAAAGGCCGCCATGGATTCAGGCGTCGCCACCCGTCCCATCAAAGACCTCGAAGCCTATAAAGAAAAACTCCAACAGTTCGTCTACCGCTCGGCCTTCGTCATGAAGCCGATCTTCGATCAGGCGCGCCGCAATCCGAAACGCGTTGTCTTTGCCGAAGGCGAAGACGAACGCGTGTTGTTTGCCGTGAAAGCGCTCCTCGATGAAGGCATCGCCAAACCCATCCTCGTGGGTCGCCCCCTTGTGATCGCCCATCGCGCGCGCAAACTGGGCTTGGCGCTTATCCCCACCAAAGACTTCGAGGTGGTGAACCCCGAAGAGGACGTGCGCTACAAAGAATACTGGACGTTCTATCACGCGCTCATGGAGCGCAAAGGCGTCTCGCCCGACACCGCCAAAACCGTGGTGCGCACCAACTCTACCGTCATCGCCGCCATCATGGTCGCGCGCGGCGAGGCCGATGCCGTGATCTGCGGCACCTACGGCGAATATCAATGGCATCTGAGCTACCTCGCAAACGTGCTGGGTCTCGCCAAAGGCGTCCACCGCACGGCCGCCATGAGTTTGCTGGTGCTCGATCAGGGCCCTGTGTTCATCGCCGACACCTTCGTCAGCGAAGACCCCGACGCCGAGGATATCGCCGACGTCACCGCGCGCGCGGCGGCCAAAGTGCGCGATTTCGGAATCAATCCGAAAGTGGCACTCGTCGCATCAAGCAACTTCGGTGCGCGCAACACCGCGTCGTCGCGCAAAATGCGCAAAGCCCTCAAGCTCCTGATGGAATCCCATCCCGACCTGGAAGTGGAAGGCGAAATGCAAGTCGACGTGGCGCTCGACGAAACACTGCGCACAAAACTCTTCCCCAGCTCGCGCCTCAAAGGTGAGGCGAACCTGCTGATCATGCCCACACTGGAAGCCGCCAACATCGCCTTCAACCTCGTACGCTCATTGGCGCACGCGCTGCATGTCGGCCCGATCCTCCTCGGCATCGCCAAACCCGCTCACGTCACCACGCCATCGGTAACCGCGCGCGGCCTGGTGAACCTGGCTGCACTCGCCGTGATCGACGCGCAGATGGTGGGGAAGTAGGACCCACCAGCAGCCATAAGTTCATGGGCTCGTTTGCCAGCGCGAAAACGTCAATGGAATCAGCCACATCATCGGTCGCGATTCATAAGTTCATGGGGTCGTTTTTCGCAGCCGTCACTTCTTCACCGCTGCCGCGTTATAGGCGCACGTTCGTACACGTGAACCTTACGGAAACACGGCCAAAATGCGGCTCCGGGACATCTTTGGATTTGCGCTAGCGATGGTGGCTCTTTGCTGGGTTGTGGTCGCGTCCGCCCAGCAGCCGCCTCCGACCGCGCCGACCCAAACCTCGGCTCAGATCCTGGCCGCGCGCACGCCCGATCTCCCGCAGGGTTACGCCATCCGCCAAAGCATCGCGCTCCACAAAAAGACCTACGGCATCGACGGCACGCTCGAGGTGCTTGAAGACGCCCATGTAACTCCGGCGCTGCAAAAAGCCATGTGGCGCGTGACCGCCGATCCGCGCTTTGTGCTGGCCGATAACGATCCCCATCGCGCGCTCATCGAGAAGGACCCCTTGCGCATGGCGCACGTGCGCCTCGTCACGCACGACGGACGCATTCTCTTTGAAGACAAGTTCGTGTGGCCCTTGGCCGAGATCGAAGTGGCGCCCCTGACGAACGGGGGCAACCCCGTCATCTTTGTGACCACCGACAACACGACGAGCTTCGGCTCCTACAAAGGTACGGCCACAAGGCTGCTGGAGTTTCATCGTGCCGGCGCGAAGGCAGGCGACAAAGACCGAGCGCCCGCTTACGCGTCCATCGGCGAGGACCCAAAGCCCGCGCTGTTGATCCGTTCACAGAAAAGCGATTGGCGTCTGGCTAAGAACGCGCGCGGCGAGGACGTCATTCACCTCATCAACGCCTATCCCGACGTTAACGGCAATATCAACGATTTCATTATTGAGTATTCAACCATTGCCGCCGATGAAGGCGGATGGAATATGAGAACGTATACCGGGCGCGGTGTTTGGGAGCCGCAGGAAGCATGGCCCCCGGCGGCGAAGTTTCCCTAAAGCCGATTACTCTTCACCAATGGTGATCACAGCCTGCGCGAGCACGTCTTCGCTCGCGGTGGTCGACAGCACGGCAAACAAATTGTGCCCGCTGATCTCGGCCTGATAGACGTGCATCTTGCTGGTGCCGCCGCTTTGGTTGCCGCTCTCTTCCGTCTTTGTCTTTTTGAACGGAGCGCCCGGGCCGGCCAGCCAAGCGTCGATGGATTGCTCCAGCGCCGCGATCATGGGCGCGTGGCGCGCCGAGACGCTGCACAAGCCGTCATCTAGCGCGCTGATCACCACGGGCACGCCGCCGTGCACATAAACTTTGCCGGCATGGCCGTTGAGGAAAGCGCTCGTCACCGTCTCGTCGGCAATGAATAACTGCCGCTCGGTGGCAAATCCCGATACGGGACTTCTGCCGTTCATGGACGACAGGCAACCGTTCAGCACGAAGTCGACAAACACATTGTTCACGCTGTCGAAGGTCGGCACGATGCTGCCTTCTTCTTTCGCGGACGAGGGCGCAGCCAACGGGGCGGCGAGTGTCGCGGTCATCGCCGCGGCGAGCAGAGTCGTCTTGAACATTATATCCTCCGTTTTTCGGCCGATTTTCGACACGCGGATTCGGGATGTAGAGTAGACTAGAATTTCGGGGTCAGATATGGGTTAAAAACGCGATGGTTCATCGATTTCCAAGGGGTTCCACTGTTTATGACAAACAGGGGCGGGCCTATGTCGTCGAGGAAACCGATGGCGGCATGGTCTATTGCTCGGCCGACAACGGCGCGGAAGTTGAATTTCCCGAAGAAACGCTCTCGGGTGATCCGCCGAAATCCGCCGGCGGTAAGCGCGAAATTTCCTACCAGCATCTCGCGCAATCGCGGCATTACATGCTGCCCAAAGAAAAGCTGGATAAAGCCGCCTGCAAAACGCTCCTCGATAAGGTCGAGCGGCTCGCGGTGGGCATCCTCGATTTCGCGGCTTACACCACAGCCGTGCGCGTGCTCACCGAAGCGCATGAGTCCGCACAAGTGCCTTATCTTTCTATTCCTAAGTGCCGCACTGTTTTCGATGCAACGCCCATCGAAACCCGCGCGGCGCTGGTCGCACAACTCCTCGGCACCGCGCCCACGGTTATGGTGGGCATGGCTCATACCGGCGACTTCTTGATCCGCGCCATGCTCGATAAAGGACTGGCGGCGCAAGCCAGTTCGGAAGGTCACGACTTCGCGAGCTTTCGTAATCGCCCGCGAAAGTAGCGCGCTCGCGCTCCTTCTCACCTGGAACCGTTTCGGCGTACGGGCTATCCTCCCGCCCATTCCACGCATTGGGAGGTGCACTTATGACTCTATCTCATCGTCGTCTTTTAACGGCTGCCGGTCTTACGTTCGCGCTGCTCGGCGGAACGGCGCTGGCGATCGAGCCCGGCTACGGTCCAAATCCGGCGCTGCCAAAGCCGCAAGTCCAGATCGTACCGACCATGCAAACATTCCCGGCCAAAGGCTGGGAAGGCACCGCCACGCCCAAGTCCGCCGAAGGACTTAAAGTCGCGCGCTTTGCGACCGGCCTCGATCATCCGCGCTGGTTGCTCGTGTTGCCCAACGGCGATGTGCTTGTCGCCGAGACCAATGGACCGGGATACTCCGCGCCCGGCTTGCGCGCCATCGTCGAGCGCGCGGTCATGAAGCGCGTGGGCGCCAAAACGGAAAGCGCCAACCGCATCACGTTGCTGCGCGATGCCGACGGCGACGGCGTCGCTGAAACCAAAACCGTGTTTCTGAAGGATCTGGTTTCACCGTTCGGTATGGCGCTGGTGGGTGACGATCTCTATGTCGCCAATACCGACGGCATCATGCACTACAAATACAAGACCGGTGCGACGAGCATCACCGAGCCGGGCAAGGAACTGACCGACCTGCCGGCACTGCCAATCGATCATCACTGGACCAAGAACATCATCGCTTCGCAAGATGGTACGAAGCTGTACGCAACGGTCGGCTCCAACAGCAATATCGGCGAGAACGGCATGGAGAACGAAACCGGCCGCGCCATGATCTGGGAAGTGGACCGCGCCACGGGCAAGAAACGCCCGTTCGCCACCGGCCTTCGCAATCCCAACGGTCTTGCCTGGGAACCTGTATCGAAAATGCTCTGGACCGTCGTCAACGAGCGCGACGCCCTCGGCAACGATCTCGTGCCTGACTATCTCACGTCGGTGAAGGACGGTGCCTTCTACGGCTGGCCCTACAGCTACTTCGGCAAAAACATCGACGAGCGCGTCAAAGATCCGGACATGACTTTGGTGAATCGGGCGATTGCGCCGGATTACGGCCTCGGCGCACACACGGCGAATCTCGGCCTCGCGTTCTATACGGCCGATCTGCTGCCCGCCAAATACAAAGGCGGGGCCTTCATCGGCCAGCACGGCAGCTGGAACCGCAAGCCCGCCGCCGGCTACCGCGTGATTTTCGTGCCGTTCGCCAACGGCAAACCGAGCGGCATGCCTGAAGACATCCTGACGGGCTTCATCGCCGGCGACGAAAAGGCCTCTGGCCGCCCTGTCGGTGTTGCGGTCGACACCAAAGGCGCGCTGCTGGTGGCCGACGACGTCGGCAATGTCATCTGGCGCGTGACGCCCGCGAAGTAAGTTTTCTGTCACGCCCTGTGCAGCGCACCGCGTTGCACAGGGCATGACAATTGCGTTCATCTCGCCTTCCGCCGATGACATGCGCGGGTGGCCGTGACATTCTTCGCGCATGAAATGGCATCGCTTCATCGCACCGCTTTTGCTTTTAGCGACAATCGTCGATGCGCCGGCTCAGGCCGCTGTCCTTAATCGCGGCAATCGGACCGAACCCGCGACCCTCGATCCTGCTAAAACCCGCAGCCAATATGAACGCGCTATCGCGGCAGACCTCTTCGAAGGGCTCGTAGCCTACAGCGCCGATGGCCGCCTGGTGCCGGGTGTGGCGGCTGCGTGGCAAGTGGAGCCGGGCGGACTGCGCTATCAATTTCGCCTGCAGCCCGGCGCGCAGTTTTCCGACGGCACACCCATCACCGCCGACGATGTGGTGTTTTCGTTCCGCCGCTTGCTCGATCCCAAAGTCGCTTCACCCGTTGCGCAACTCCTCTATGTCATCAAGAACGCGCGCAGCGTTAACACCGGCGCGCTGCCGGTCGCCTCGCTCGGCGTGACGGCTTACGAAAACGACACCGTCATTATCGATCTGGAAGCGCCCGCGCCCTATTTCCTGCAAGTTGTCGCCGGCGCATTTGCCGGCGTTGTGCCGCGCCGCGTCGTGGAAAAGACCGGCGACGCTTGGACCAAGCCCGAGAACATGATCACCAGCGGGGCCTTCACGCTCAAGAGCTGGCGACCCGAAGATAAAATCGAACTGGCGAAAAATCCGAAGTTCCACGACGCGCGGAGCGTGAAGCTTGAAGGCGTGAATTATATCCCCACCGGCGATATCTCCGCCGCCGTGACGCGCTTTCGCGCGGGCGAGCTTGATATGCAGGTGGAGTTTCCCGCCGGTCAAATCGATGCGCTGCGCGAAACGCTGTCAAAGGAAATGCGCCTAACGCCGGCGCTGCTGACGTATTATTTGGCGATCAACACGTCGAACGAAAAGGTTATGGACCCGCGCGTGCGCCGCGCGTTGTCGCTGGCCATCGACCGTGACGTGTTGACCGACAAAGTGCTGCGCACGGGCGAGCGTCCCGCGACCAGTTTCGTTCCGCCGGCCGTGGCTAATTACACACCGATGAAAATGGACTTTATCGGCAAGAGCGAGAGCGAACGCTTGACCGAGGCCCGCAAGTTGCTCGTCGATGCGGGTTACACGGACGGAAAGCTGCTGCGCATTCGCTACAGCCATTCCAACAATCAAGAGCTGCGCCGCATCGCCGTGGTGATCGCGGGCATGTGGAAGCGCATCGGCGTGGAAGTGCAACTGCACGCCACCGAAGGCAGCACGTTCTTTTCGAACTTACGCCAAGGCGATTTCGAAGTGGGTTTCGTCGCCTGGTTGGCCGATTATAACGACGCGGCCAATTTCCTGGGCATCCTTCAATCTGCCTCGGTGGGCACCAATTACAGCCGTTATCGCGACGGCGACTATGACTCGTGGCTAGCGCGCGCTGCTAAGGAACCTGATGCCAACATGCGCGAGGGTATCTTGAAGCAAGCAGAGCAGCGCCTGCTGAGCGATCAGCCCGTGATCCCGCTTTATTTTGGCTCAACCAAAAATCTCGTGGCGCAGAGCGTCAGCGGTTGGCAGCCGAACCCTATCGACATTCATCTCAGCCGCTACCTCGACGTCGCCCGCTAGGAGGCTCTCATGTCGTCCACGTTCCGCGCCTACGTCGTCGATCAACAAGACGGTCAGTACGTTCGCGGATTTCGCGACCTGACGACGGCCGATCTGCCCGACTACGACGTGCTGGTGGACGTCGCTTACTCCAGCCTCAATTATAAAGACGGAGCGGCCGTCGCCGGAGGAAAGCGCCCCATCGTGCGCAATTTTCCGATGATATGCGGCATCGATCTCGCGGGCACGGTCGCCGAATCGAAATCACCCGCGTTCAAGCCCGGTGATCGCGTGGTGGCTACGGGCGGCGGCGGACTCTCGGAAACCATGTGGGGCGGCTATACGCAAAAGGAGCGCGTGAAAGCCGACGTGCTCGTGAAGCTGCCCGATGCCTTCACACCTAAGCAAGCGATGGCCATCGGAACGGCGGGCTACACCGCCATGCTCGCGGTCATGGAGTTGGAACGCCTCGGTGTGACGCCGGCGAAAGGCGAGATTCTCGTGACGGGTGCTGCCGGCGGCGCAGGCTCCATCGCCGTCGCAGTATTGTCGAAGCTCGGGTACCGCGTGGTCGCGTCAACCGGGCGCGAATCAACGCACGCTTATTTGAAAACCCTCGGCGCGGAATCGATCATCGCCCGCAGCGAACTTCACCGCGATGCGAAGCCGTTAGAGACGCAGCGATGGGCGGGTGTGGTCGATACGGTCGGCAGCAAAACGCTTGCGACCGCAATCGCGCAAACGAATGAAGGCGGCGTTGTAACGGCGTTCGGGCTTGCGGGAGGCTTCGATCTTCCGTCCACCGTGATGCCGTTCATTCTGCGCGCGGTGAAACTCGTCGGCGTCTACTACCACGCACCCTCGCTGCCGGAGTGGCGTGTGGGTGCATGGCACCGCTTAGCAACCGATCTCGATCGGGAGCTGCTGGATTCCATGACGGTTGAAGAGCCGCTCTCGCGCATCGAAGAATTAGCCGACCAAATCCTGCGCGGTGAAACGCGCGGACGCACCGTGATTAACGTCAACAAATAAGCTAACGGCCAACTGTCGCGAAGCGGGCCCGGCGCAACGGCTCGAGATCCAATTTCCAATCGGCGTATCCGCGCGCGACGATGGTGTAATAAGCCAACTGCGGCGGTGCGATCTCGGCCGGCTTCATGACATAGGCCACGGCTTGACGCGGGCCTTGTTCGGTTTCGACCGTCACCTCGATCTTCTGATAGGCCTCGCCTTCATAGAGATCGAGCGCCTCCAAACATTTGGGCGTTACCTCGTAGAGCGCGCCAATCACGCTTGTGTGTTTGTCGGGGGCGAGATCGACATACCTGCGAAACACCAATCGGTATCCAGGAAGCTTGGCTATGCACAATGGTTTCGCACGCGGTGCGTAGCGCTTGATGTTGCGCAGATTCAGATTGGCGCCGTAGGCGAAGTAAAGCATCCGCACTTTCTAGCACAAAGAAAAGGGCTGCAGTCTGTTGAGACTGCAGCCCGAGTTTGCTGGGAGCGTGGGCGGGGAGGGAGGAGAGATGCCCCAGCGTTAATTGGTGATCAGCGCAGCGGTTCGGACGCGGCGCTTGTGTGCGCATCGCGATCGGTTGTGCGGTGAAAGAAAATGGTGTCGAGCGAAGACGCCGACATGAACGTCGGCAGACGCGCGCCATAAACCAGCGCTAAATCTTCCAGCTCGAAATCCTGAAACTCATTACGCGACGCGGCGGGAACGTTCTGCCCGATCCAGGTCGCGGACTGTTCTGTCCGACCCATATTGAACCTCCGTTGGGGGAACGAAGTTCACGTGTCGGCATCTTTCCCGGAGCGCGTTAAGGAATCGTGAATCAAAATTAATACGGGTATTTATTTTTTCTGCCCGCGCGGGAAAAGCGAATCCCCGCAAATAAAAAGCCCGGCCTTTTGGGCCGGGCTTCGCACATTTTCGCATTTTTTATCGTCAGTTCTGACGTCGCCCTTCCCCTCAGGCGGCCTTACGCACCTCCAGCGGCAACTCCAACTGGGCGCCGCGCTGAATGATCCGAGAGCGAATCGTCATCAGTTCTTCGGCTTCGGCCCTCAGGGCCGTCGCATACCCGCCGGTCGTTGTGCTGGCGGCTGTGGCCAGCTCATGAGCGGCTTCAGCCAGATATATGAGAAGGCCTTTTTGGCTGTCCGTGGTGTCCAAAGTCATATTCCCAATCCCATCGTTTCCGATTTGTGACCCGATAATGTTGCGATGCACAACTTTTGACAAGGCGGACTCTGTGCATTGCTGGCGCGCAACGCGTGCATACGTGCATATAGGGGAAATCGGGCATAAACGGTCCACAACCCTGTGTGTGTAATTGTTTGGTCATGTCAGAATTTACAGCGGAATCAGGGTCATACTCTTAGATCCTCAGATATCGCCTCAAGTAACGCTAGATATAGTTTCGCCGGTCGCGTCAAGCGCTAAATCTGGTAGAAAACACAATTAGACGCGTTGACGGACTCCCCACACAAGCACACCATACCTAGCGAGGATGGGCCCCCAGACCACACGATCTTGGGGCATCCGAGGGGTAAAAAACCAGATCATCTGCCGAGAACGCTTTTAAGCGTTCCATTCTTTCAAGAAGCTAAGTCAATGCTTTCAAGGACTTGGCCATGGGAGACAGATTCTGAATAAAGACCTCTCCGGGCGTTCTCTGGGGGTTTGTTCGTACCGAGGGGTCACATCTATGAACGTTGCAGTTGAAGTTGCTTCCACCACTCCCCAAACCAGCCCAATCAGCAGTCCGGCGCCCAAGCCGCGCGATTCCGCCGCTCTGGAAGTCGTGCCGTCGATTCGTATCGACCGCAGCCGCGACGCGCTCCTGACCGATTTCGGCAAGGCCACCCTGGAGGACCGCTACCTCCTCCCGAACGAATCCTACCAAGACATGTTCGCACGCGTGGCGACGGCCTATAGCGACGACATCCACCACGCCCAACGCGTCTACGATTACATTTCACGCCTGTGGTTCATGCCCGCCACCCCCGTGCTGTCCAACGGCGGCGCCGACCGTGGCTTGCCCATTTCGTGCTTCCTGAACACCGTCAACGACGACCTCGAAGGCATCGTCGGCACCTGGATGGAAAACGTATGGCTCGCCTCCAATGGCGGCGGCATCGGCACCTACTGGGGCAAAGTGCGCTCCATCGGCGAGAAGGTCCGCAACTGCGGCCAGACGTCGGGCATCATTCCGTTCGTGCGCGTGATGGATTCGCTGACCCTCGCGATTTCGCAAGGCTCGCTCCGCCGCGGCTCGGCCGCCGTGTATCTCGACATTCATCACCCGGAAATCGAAGAGTTCCTCGAGATCCGCAAGCCCTCGGGCGACTTCAACCGCAAGAGCCTCAATCTCCACCACGGCCTGAACATCACCGACGAGTTCATGGAAGCGGTGCGCGACGACAAGCCCTTCGGTTTGCGCAGCCCGAAGACCAACATGGTCATGAAGACCGTCAACGCCCGCGAGTTGTGGCAGAAGGTTCTCGAAACCCGCCTCAACACCGGCGAGCCGTACTTGATCTTCGCCGACACCGTGAACCGCCAGATGCCCAAGCATCAGCGCGATCTCGGCCTGAAAGTCACCACATCGAATCTTTGCAGTGAAATCATGCTGCACACCGGCCCCGATCACAAAGGCGTCGACCGCACCGCCGTGTGCTGCTTGTCGTCGCTCAATGTCGAAACCTGGGCCGAGTGGAAAGACGACGAACTGTTCATCGAAGACGTCATGCGCTTCCTCGACAACGTGCTGGAAGATTTCATCAAGCGCGCGCCGGATTCCATGGACCGCGCGGTCTACTCGGCCAAGCGCGAGCGTTCGGTCGGCCTCGGCATCATGGGCTTCCATTCGTTCCTGCAGGCCCAAGGTGTGCCGTTTGAATCTGCCATGGCCAAGTCGTGGAACCTGAAGATGTTCAAGCACATCCGCATGCACGCCGACGCGGCATCGGTGAAGCTCGCGCACGAACGCGGCGCTTGCCCCGACGCGGCGGAAAGCGGCGTCATGGCGCGCTTCTCGCACAAGCTGGCGATCGCGCCGACGGCCTCCATCAGCATCATCTGCGGCGGCACAAGCCCGTGCGTTGAGCCGATCCCGGGCAACGTCTATACGCACAAGACGCTGTCGGGTTCGTTCTCGGTGAAGAACCCGCACCTCGGCAAAGTCTTGGCCGAGAAGGGCCTCGACAATCCCGCCACGTGGAATTCGATCCTCGAGCACGAAGGTTCGGTGCAGCACCTCAACGGCCTTACCGACGACGAAAAGGCGGTGTTCCGCACGGCGTTCGAAATCGATCAACGCTGGGTCGTGGAATTCTCGGCTGATCGCTCGCCCTATATTTGTCAGGGCCAGTCGATCAATCTGTTCCTCGCATCCGACATCGATAAGTGGGATCTCATGATGCTCCACTGGCGTGCCTGGGAAAGCGGCGTGAAGAGCCTCTATTACCTGCGCTCGAAGTCGATGCAACGCGCCGCCTTCGCCGGCGTCGAAGCCGACAACACGCGCGCCTGGCCCGAAAAGGCGCTGGGTGAAAACCGCACCGATTACGAAGAGTGCCTCGCCTGCCAATAGGCAGCGCGAAGGCCCCCGTAGCTTCATTCTCTGGGACGACGACCATGAACATCATCACGCCGCAAGCGCTGCCGGGTCTTATGACCGCTTCTGTGGGCTACAAGCCCTTCCGCTATCCGTGGGCCCACGACTATTGGAAACGCCAGCAGCAAATTCACTGGATGCCGGAAGAAGTGCCGCTGGGCGAAGACTGCAAAGACTGGGCGAGCAAGCTCACCGATAGCGAGCGCAGTCTGCTGGGCCAGATTTTCCGTTTCTTCACGCAATCCGATATCGAAGTGAACGACAACTACATGGAGCGCTACGCGCGCGTGTTCAAACCGACCGAGATCAAGATGATGCTCGCGTCGTTCTCGAACATGGAAACCATCCACATCGCTGCGTACGCGTTGTTGCTTGAAACCATCGGCATGCCGGAAAGCGAATTCGGCGCCTTCATGCAATACAAGGCCATGGCCGATAAGCACAGCTACATGCAAAAATTCGGCGTCGACACCAATGCCGATATCGCACGTACGTTGGCTATGTTCGGCGGCTTCACGGAAGGTCTGCAGCTGTTCGCCAGCTTCGCGATGCTGCTCAACTTCCCGCGCCAGAATAAAATGAAGGGCATGGGCCAAATCGTATCGTGGTCGGTGCGCGATGAATCCCTGCACTGCGAAGCGATCATCAAGTTGTTCCATACCTTCGCGCGCGAAACGGGCTGCCTGACCCAAGGCGTGAAAGACGACATCATCGATTGCTGCAAGACGGTGGTGAGCCTCGAAGACAAGTTTATCGATCTGGCTTTCGACATGGGTCCGGTCAACGGCATGACGCCCGAGGACATTCAGAAATATATCCGCTATGTGGCCGATTGGCGCTTGGGCCAATTGGGTCTACCGCAAATCTATGGCATCGCGGAACATCCGCTGCCTTGGCTGCAGCAAATCCTGAACGGTGTCGAGCACGCCAACTTCTTCGAAGCGCGCGCTACCGAATACTCCAAGGCCGCCACCCGTGGCCAATGGCATGGCGTCGAGGGCGTGTGGTCGCACTTTGACAAAATGATGTCGACCCGCGCGAGCTCAGGCCTTATAGGTAACGCGTAAAACACGAACCGAATCTGGAGAGAAGAAAGGGGCCGCAGCAATGCGGCCTTTTTTGCTTTTTACCGCTCCGATGCGGTTGAAAGCCGCGCGTTAATCTTGTCCAATATCGGCTTCAACCGGCGGCTACCGGAGAGCGCCTATGGATATCGCTATCGACACCGTCTGCTACGTCATCAATCGCGCGCGCGAGCTCATGGCTGATCTCGATCCCATCGAAGACGAACCCGGCCACCATTCGGGTGACGACACGATGAAGGACGATCCGCCGGAAGAAGATACGTCGCCCTATCAGGAAAACCCTGCTTATGACGAGCTCAAAGAGTTTATCGACACCTTGAACGACGACGAGCAGATGGAATTGGTGGCGCTCACATGGATTGGGCGCGGCACGTACACGGCCGAGGATTGGGACGAGGCAGTTGAGATCGCGCACGAAGAGCACGCCAAAAACACCGGCAAATACCTCCTCGGTCAGCCGCTTCTCGCCGATGAGCTGGAAGAGGGCCTTAGCGAGCTGGGCCTCTCCTGCGAGGATGAAGACTAGGCGCCGATGAGGTCGGCCAGCGCCGCGATGGCGCCGGGGTTCGCCAGGCGCGGCAGCATGATGACCGGCGTCGGTGCGGCGAACCGGGCCAGCTCGGCGGCCGTTTCAGCCAGATCGACGGTGCTGCCCGGTGTTTCGCTGACCACCAGGCCCGCGATCTTAAGGCCGCGTGCCATCAGGACCTCGCGGGCGGTGAGGGTGTGGCTCAGGGTCCCCAAGTAGCTGCCCGCGATCAGCACCACCGGCCAGCCTAA
The DNA here is from genome assembly GCA_947475895.1 of Fidelibacterota bacterium. Taxonomy (GTDB): domain Bacteria; phylum Pseudomonadota; class Alphaproteobacteria; order Rhodospirillales; family Rhodospirillaceae; genus SHVO01. The sequence continues at coordinate 39,861 of CANJMF010000009.1, read as the reverse complement.
GCGCTCCGCCAGATCGACCATCGTGCGTGTGCCCTCGATAGGCGTCATGACGCCGCCGGCGCCTTCCACCAACGTGGTCTGCGCGCCCTGGGCGGCGATATCCGCGCAGGCTTTCACGACACCTTCAAAATCAACTTTGCGGCTTTCGCGCGCGGCGGCCATGTTGGGCGATAACGGTGCTGAGAACCGCCAGGGACAGATGCGGTCCATGTTCTCGGCGCTCAGCGCTAAATCCAATTCCTTCAGCAAGACGCCCGCGTCCGAACTCGCCCAGTTATTGGGATCGAAGCCGCTGGCGATGGGCTTCAGCACCGCGAGCGAACGGCCGTGCGCGCGCAAGTGGCGGATAAGGCCGGCGGTCACAAACGTCTTGCCAACATCGGTGCCGGTGGCGGTGATGAAGAAGGCTGTCATGGTCAGGTGTTCAATACGTGGGTGCGAAGGGCGTCGGCGAGGCGCGTGATTTCGGTGTCGGGGTGTGCGGCGGTAAATGTCACGCGCAGCCGCGATGTTCCCTTCGGCACCGTCGGCGGGCGAATGGCGGAAACGAGAAAACCTTCGTCTTCCAGCAGGCGCTGGGCCCGCAACGTTTTTTCCGGATCGCCAATGATGATGGGCACGATGGGGCTCACGGCGTAAGGCAAGTTGAGCAGTTGCGTGAACATGCGTGCTTTTAGCAATGGCGCGTTAATCAAGTCTTGATCGGTTTCGATGACGTCGAGCGCCGCAATCGCTGCTGCAATCGTCGCGGGCGGCAGGCCGGTGGAATAAATCAAAGTGCGCGCGCGTGTTTTAATAAGATCGATGACGGGCTGTGAAGCGCACAGATAGCCTCCATAACCGCCCACGGCCTTCGACAGCGTGCCCATTTGCAACGGCACGTCCGCCTTGTCCCCGTCGGCGAAGCTGGATCCACGGCCGCCGCCCACCACGCCGATACCGTGCGCGTCGTCGGACATCAGCCATGCGTTGTATTTTTTCGCGAGCGCCGCGAGATCGTGTAGTGGCGCTAAATCGCCGTCCATGGAAAACACGCCGTCGGTCGCAATGAGTGCGTGGCGAAAACTCTCGCGCTGATCGGCGAGGATTTTCTCGGCGTCGGCTACGTCGTTGTGGCGAAAGCCGACAACCTCCGCACCGCTCAATTCCGCGCCGGACCAAATGCAGGCGTGGGCGAGCTCATCCAAAAGGATGAGATCGGCGCTGCTCATGAGTGCTGGAATAATGCCCGTATTGGCCAAGTAGCCGGAGCCAAACACACATGCGGCCTCCGTGCCCTTCAGCTTCGCGAGGCGCGCTTCCAGTTCCGCGAATAACGGATGATTGCCGGTCACAAGGCGCGAGGCGCCCACGCCCGTGCCGTGGGCCTCGATGGCGGCGACCGCCGCGGCCTTTACCTTGGGATGCTGGCTGAGATTGAGATAGTCGTTGCAGGAAAACGACAATAGCCGTCGCCCCTCCCGAATAATCCAAATCCCATCATCCCGCGCGGAATCGACCAGAATCCGGCGCAAATGATGCGCTTCCATACGGGCCAGTTTTCCGGCGGCGAAGCTATCGAGGCTGGACATTCCGAGGTATTCTAACCTGTATCTTGACGGGGGAAGGCGCGCTCGCTACCCCAAGCTCTCTTACGTTCCCGCTATAAGAAAGGCGCGGCTTTATGTCTACCACCGTCGAGGCCCTACGTCCGCGTACTCTGCCGCCATGGGGCGCCGTTCGCCACGATTGGACGCGGGACGAAATCCAAGCCCTGTTCGCGCTCCCGTTCCCGGACCTGATGTTCCAGGCCCAGACCGTGCATCGCATGTATTTCGAGCCGCGCGAAGTGCAGGTTTCGACCTTGTTGTCGATCAAGACCGGCGGCTGCCCCGAAGATTGCGGCTACTGCTCGCAGAGCGCCCATCACGATAGCGGCCTCAAGGCCTCGAAGTTGATGGAAGTCGAAAAAGTCCTCACCGAAGCGCGCGCGGCCAAAGCGGCAGGTGCTACCCGTTTTTGCATGGGCGCGGCTTGGCGTTCACCCAAGGACCGCGATCTTGAAACCGTGTGCGCCATGATCGAGGGCGTCAAAGCGCTTGGCATGGAATCATGCGTCACGCTTGGCATGCTGTCGCCGGAGCAGGCGATTCGCCTAAAGCGCTCCGGTCTCGACTACTACAACCATAACCTCGATACCTCGCCCGAGTACTACGAGAAGGTCATCACCACGCGCACTTTTGATGATCGTCTTAACACGCTCTCTCATGTGCGCGACGCGGGCATCAATGTTTGTGCGGGCGGCATCGTCGGTATGGGCGAAGCGGAAAGCGACCGGGTCGGCATGGTCGCGGCACTTGCGACGTTACCGGAACATCCGCAAAGCGTGCCAATCAACATGCTGGTGCCCATTGAGGGCACGCCCATGAAGAACGTCCAAAAGATTGATCACCTTGATTTCGTGCGCACCATCGCCGTTGCCCGCATCACCATGCCGCGTTCCATGGTGCGTTTGTCAGCGGGCCGCGAAGAGATGTCCGACGAGATTCAGGCCATGTGCTTTATGGCGGGCGCCAATTCGATCTTCTATGGCGCGAAATTACTGACCACGCCGAACCCGGGCGAGGATCACGATATGGCGCTGTTTGATCGGCTCGGCATGGTGCCGATGCCCGGCTAAAGGGCGCGCACCTTTGACCCAGCCCTCATGGTTCTCGGCGGGCTTCCCGCACATTTGGCTGCCCTATACGCAGATGAAGACCACGCCGCCGCCGCTGACGGTGGCGCGCACCGATGGCGCACGCATCACGCTGGCCGATGGGCGTGAACTGATCGACGGCATCGCGTCGTGGTGGACGGCATGCCACGGCTATAACCACCCACACATCCGCGCGGCCGTTGAAAAACAATTGGCCGATATGCCGCACATGATGTTCGGTGGTCTCGTCAACGAACCAGCCCTGAAACTAGCGCAACGTCTCGCGGCGATGCTGCCCGGCAACTTGGATCACGTGTTCTTTGTCGATTCCGGGTCAGTCGCGGTCGAAGTCGCGTTGAAAATGGCTACGCAGTATTGGTTGAACCAAGGCGTGCGCACGCGCACCAAATTCCTCGCGTTCAACGGCGGCTATCACGGCGACACCATCGCCACCATGGCCGTGAGCGACCCGGACGAGGGGATGCACAAGATGTTCGGCGGCCTGCTGCCGCATCATCATGTCATCGATCTTCCGCGCGACGACAAAAGCATCGCGGCGTTCGAGGCCTTTCTCGCGCGCGAAGCAGAGCATTTGGCTGGAATCATTGTCGAGCCTCTGGTGCAGGGCGCAGGAGGCATGATCTTTCATGACGCTGATGTGTTGCGCCGTTTACGCGCCGCCGCCGACCGCCAGAATCTGTTGCTGATTTTCGACGAGATTTTCACCGGCTTCGGGCGCACCGGAACCATGTTCGCGTGCGAAGCAGCCGGTGTGGTGCCCGATATCATCACGTTATCCAAGGCGTTAACCGGCGGCACCATGGCGCTGGCTGCGACCGTAGCGTCCTCGAAAGTGTTCGATGCGTTTTGGTCGGATAATCCCGAGCATGCGCTCATGCATGGTCCCACGTTCATGGGCAATCCGTTGGCCTGTGCTGCGGCGAATGCGTCACTCGATCTGTTTGAAACCGAACCGCGCCTAGAGCAGGTCGCTGCCATTTCCGATCAGCTCGCGCGTGGGCTCGAGCCTTGCCGTAACCTGCGCCATGTCAAAGATGTCCGCACCAAAGGCGCCATCGGCGTGGTGGAGCTGGACCGCATCGATAATTTAAATGACCTCAAGCAGCGCTTTGTCGATGCGGGTGTTTGGGTGCGACCTTTTGGGAAAATCGTTTACCTGACGCCGGCCTTCACTATTGGGACCGACGATCTCGACAAACTCACTACAAGGGTGCGCGCTGTTCTCAGCGCTTAATGTGGCCGTACGCCACGTGATACGTTACGGCGATTCCCGTCTCGAACGGGCGTAGCGCGCGGCGTAAGGCACCTGGCGATAGCGGCCGTTGTCCGTCGCGCGGAAGATGTGCGCCGATTTGCCGCCAATGATCTAAGAACGTCAGCGCATCGGGATATTCGCGCGTGAAGCGTTCTTCGTCCACATCGCCAAAACGCCGCAACGTTTCCACCGACGTATAAGCGCGCGCCAAAGGATAGGCGTCGCGCCATTCGCGAAAGCTGTCCGTCGCCAAAGTGGCGAACATCAAATGCCCACCCGGCGCCAGAAGTCCGGACAAGCGCTCGAGTGCTGTTTCAAGATCGTCGAACCATTGGAACGAAAGGCTCGCGCAAATCAGATCGAACTGTTCGGTCGCGCAGCTAGGACGCTCGCCGTCCATGACCATGAATCGCGCATCGCCGCTGAAACCGGCTTTACAACGCGTCAGCATGCGCTCGGAAATATCCGTCAGCAACCAAGCAGCATTCGGAAAATGCGGCTGCAGTTCTCGGCTTAGGAATCCCGTACCGCATCCGATTTCCAGAATGCGCGGGTGCTGGGGCAAAGTCGTCGCCGCAATCCGCGCCGCCAAAGCACCCGCAATTTGGCGCTGCGCATCGGCGCTCTGCTCATATGTATCGGCGGCCGCGCTAAAGGTCGCGGCGACGTCCATTTTGAGACCGGCAGAAGCGTTCATAGCCATGTCCTAGTATGCCGAGGGCATTTGCGCAAACCGCACAGCCTTCCGCCCCAAGTTTCTTGGCTCGGGGCCTGGATTGCGGGTCCCGGGCGTTCTATCTAAGGGGATGCTTCCAGCCCTTTTTCTCTCACACGGCGCACCCTCGCTGGCGCTCAGTCAGGCACCCGCCGCCGCGTTTTTGCGCACGCTACCCGCGCTCCTGCCAGAACGTCCCAAAGCTATTCTCGTGGTCTCGGCCCATTGGGAGACGCCCCGCCCGCGGATCAGTGTGGTAGCCAAAAATTCCACGATCCACGACTTTAGAGGGTTCCCACCGGCGCTGTACCAGCTGCGCTACGACGCGCCTGGCGCGCCCGATATTGCCCAGCGCGCGGCGAAGCTTCTCGCGGACGCCGGCCTTGAACCAGAGCTCGATCCCACGCGCGGTCTTGATCATGGGGCCTGGGCGCCACTCCTGCTGGCTTGGCCCCAAGCCGATATCCCTGTGTTTCAAATATCGCTGCAAACCGCCCGCGGCCCCGCGCATCATCTCGCATTGGGGCGCGCCTTAGCACCCTTGCGCAATGAGGGTGTGCTGATTGTCGGCTCGGGCAGTTGGACGCACGATCTTTCAAGCTTTCGCGGTCAGGCCGAAAACGCACCCGAACCGGATTGGGTTTTGCGATTCGCAGACTGGGCCGATGCTGCGCTGACCGAGCATCGCACCGAGGATCTGCTGCAATACCGTACGCGCGCACCCGAAGCGGTTTCGAACCATCCCACAGAGGAACACTTTCTTCCGATCTTCGTGGCGTTGGGCGCCGGCAGCGAGACGAATGTTCGCCGCCTTCATCGCAGCACGACCTTCGGCATTATCCATATGGATGCCTACGCGATCGGCGCCTAGTCACGGACTAGCGCACGCCGGAGGGCATACCTATCTGAGCGTTATGCCGCTCGACACAGAAACATCCGCGCCATCCGATAGCGCGTTGTTGGATGCCTACAGCCAGGTAGTCACCACGGCTGTGGATCACGTCGCGCCCGCAGTCGCGCAACTGCGTTTACGCGCCAAACACGATTCCGGCGAACGTGCCGGATCGGCGTCGGGTTTTTTATTCACGCCCGACGGCTACATAATTACCAACAGCCATGTGATCGGAGCGAAGCCGGGACAATACGCTGCGCCCGAAATTCGCGCTGTGTTTCCCGACGGTGTCGAGCACGCGGCCTATGTGGTCGGCGACGATCCCGATACGGACTTGGCCATTTTACAAATTCACGGCGGCGCGCACCCGGTGCTTACCTTCGCAGATTCCGCTGCGTTGAAAGTTGGGCAGATCGCAATTGCCGTTGGCAATCCGCTCGGCTTCGAATGCTCGGTCACGACCGGCGTCGTCAGCGCGCTGGGGCGTTCTTTGCGCGCGCAATCCGGTCGGTTGATCGATGACGTTCTCCAAACCGACGCGGCCTTAAACCCCGGAAACTCTGGGGGCCCGCTGGTGAACAGTCGCGGCGAGGTCATCGGCGTCAACACGGCCACGATCATGGGCGCGCAGGGCTTGTGCTTTGCCATTGCCGCTAACACGGCGCTCTTTGTCGCTACGCAAATTTTACGCCACGGCGTTGTCCGCCGCAGCTATCTCGGGCTCGGCGCGCAAACCACCGCGATTCCCCGCCGCATCGTCCGCGCATTAGAACGTGGCCCCGAAACGGCGGCGCGTGTGTTCACAGTGGAAACCGGAAGCCCCGCTGATGCCGCTGGCTTCATGTCCGGTGATCTGCTCCTGACCTTTGATGACTTACCCGTGACCGGCGCGGATCATTTGCATCAACTGCTGAATGCGGAACTGATCGGCAAATCCGCCGCGCTCACGGTCCTGCGGCACGGCAAGATCGTCGCGCTCACCGCGAAGCTTCAAGAGCGGCGCACACACTAGGCCTTTAGTTTGTGGCCGCTTCGGGAACCGCCATGATCTTCCACGCCTTGTCGGGTTTGATGTACATGGAAGCCGCCTGCTTGATGTCGGCGGCGGTCACCTTTTCAATCCCCGTAATCACATTGCGTACGGCATCGAGTTTGCGCGCGTCGGTTTGGGCGCCGCCAAGGCTGCCCAGCCAGTAGCCGTTGGTTTCCTTCGCTTTCTGCAAAGCCTCGATGCGGGGGCGTTTCGCGCGCTGCATCTCATCGTCGCCGACGCCGTCGGTGGCGAGTTTCTCTGCAATGCGTGCCGCGTCGGTGAAAAAGTGCTCGATTTTATCCGGCGGTGTTTCGATACGCGCCATGACGTACCCATAGTGATCCCACACCTGCGAGGCGTCGAACCCCGTGCTGGGCGAGTATGTATTTCCTTCGGCCACACGGAACTGTTCTGTCAAACGTAGACGCATGACCTGTTCAACCATGCGCACGGTGCGCGCCCGCTGCGGGTTAGCGAAGAAGTCATCCGTGGGCCACGCCAAAATCGCGGTGCTTTGATCCTTGCGGCCGGTGTGCGTCAGAATGATTGGCTCCGGCGTTCCAGCTGGGAATCGCACCGCCTTATCTTTCGTTTTGATCGGCGGCAGCGGCAATCGCGTAGGCATGGCGCCGAACGTCGGTGTCACTGCGGCGATGGCGCGATCGACGGTGATGTCGCCCACCATGATGATTTCGATATCTCCCAGTGTCAGCGCGGGTTGCAAAAGATTTTGCAGATCACTCAGTTTGGCATTCGTGAGGTCGGCCTTGGCGGGCGTGTGCCAGCGCGGATCACCGCTGTGCATCAATTGCCCCACGTCGCGGCCGAGTACGCCGCCCGGCGTCGTGTTGAACGAGTCCAGGCGCTGGATCAGGCCCGTACGCGCACGTTCGAACGCTTCGGGGCGATAGCCCGGCGCAGCCGTATAGGCGGCCAGCAACTGCATTTGCGTATCCAGGTCTTCGGGTCGCGTGCCGCCTGAAAAATCGACCGAGTCTTCACCGAACGACAATCCAATGCGCACGACTTTGTCGCTGAAAATTTGTTGGATCTCGTCGAACGTCAAATCTTTCAATCCGCCGGAGACAAACGCATCCGTCGCCCAGATCGGCGGCGACTGATCGGCCGGTACAGCCAGCAACCCGTTACCCATGCGGACTTGCACGAGGATTTCATTCTTGGTGAATGTCGTCGGTTTCACGGTCAGGCGCGTGCCGTTGGCAAAACGCACGAATGTCGTGCCGAGGTCTTTTACCTCACGCTTGCTCGCGACCTTTCCGGGCGCTCCGAAGCTGTTAGCGTAAATCCACGTCTTGTTCTTCACGGCGGCCAATGCGGTTACGGGGGATGCTTCCGCATCGCGCACGGCCGCGAGCAGGGCGGCTTCGCCGCCTTCAACGGGCTTGGCCGTCGACATAAAGACCACAGGGCCTTGGCCGACAAAGGTCTCGCGCAAAATCGCGTTGATCTCTTCGAACTTCAAATCTTTTACAGCATCTTCAAAGATGGCGAGGCTGTCGGCCGGCGTCGTGAACACGTTATTGCCGCCAGCCGAGCCTTGCAGCGCGCCCGCCAAATTTGGCGTGCGGCGTGTATCGGCGCGCGCCACCGCGTTCTGACGCGCTGTGCGCATCTCGGTGATCTCGCGATTTAGTTCATCCTGTCGAATACCGAATTCAACAGCTTGGCGCCGCGCGGCATCGGCCGCGAACAGCGCTTTTTTCCAATCGTCCGGCGTCGACGAAACGGCTAGCTGCGTGATTTCCACCGAGCGGATTAAATCCTGCCGTCCGACACCCGCACCTAGGAAAGGCGGTTCCGCGCCTTGGGCGATGGTTTCCAAACGGCGGTTGACGATGGCGCTGGCCAAGCCACGCCGGACCTCACGTTTGCGCGTGAGTAAAGTATCGGCGCTATCGTCATAGGGGTTGAGCCACATGACTTTCAGCGAGGTCGAGATGCCCGGCTGAACGGTGATGCCGGCGCTGAAAGCACGGTCGGCCGGCTTGCCCAAGTCCCGTGGCGGCGGCGCTGGTGTGGGGTTGGTCCAATCGCCGAAAAGATTTTTAACTTTGGTCTCGATCTCTTTGGCATCGATATCGCCCACCACAATCATGGTCGCGAGTTCGGGTCGATAATGGCTGCGATAAAAAGCCGAGACCTCACTGACCGGCGCGTTCTTCAGGACGTCGACTTTGCCGATGGGCATGCGCCGCGCGACCAACTGTTGCCCGAGTAGAAATTTGATTTCGTCAATCTGTGCCCGGTAGCCCGGCGAATCGCGTGAGCGCTCTTCCGACAAAACGACTCCGCGTTCACGATCCATGGCCTCTTGCGCCAAGATCAATTCGCTCGCTGTCTCGCGCATCAGCATCAGGCCGGTGTCGACGCTTGCCGCGTCCGATTGCGGCAGATCGAAACGGTAACCGGTCTCGTCAAAGCCGGTCGACGCATTGGTATCGGCGCCAAACGCTAAGCCCAAGCGCTGCAGAATTTCGACGATGTCGCCGCCCGGCACCTTCTTAGAACCCTTAAAAGCCATGTGTTCCAGGAAGTGCGCTAAGCCTTGCTGTGCATCGGTTTCGTCAAGGGAACCGGCCCCAAACCGCAGTCGCAAAGACACCTGATGGGGCGGGGTCGCGTTGTGCATGATGGCGTAGCGCATGCCATTCGGCAGGGTACCGAAGCGCACGGCGGGGTCGGCTTTGACGTCGCTGTAGTCTTGCGCCCACACATTGTCGCGCTCGACGACGCGCGGCGCGGCGGCGGTTACAGGCAATGCAAACGAGATCCATGCTGCCACGCAGCAAGCAAGTGTTAACAAGCGGCGACTCTGCATGGGGGATTCCTCAATGGCCTGTGTATAACTCGGGTGCGTTGCCCATATTTCAATCATGACATACGGCACGGCGGCGGAAAATTACATCTCCGCGAGCCGAACAGCCGTCTAGGCCCTATTTATCTGGGTTTTTTGCATGTTTTTTTGAAACACATGCTTGCTTGAGAATTGTAAGTGTGATTCTCTTCTCGCGCTGAGGACCGCAATCAAACTCCGAGGAAATACAAAATGGCCACTGCCACAAAGACTCCTGTCGTCACCACCAAGCATCTCGCCGCTTCGCTGGCTGAGAAGTTCGAATTGTCGAAGAAGGATTCGGGCGAATACGTCGGCGCCCTGCTTGACCTTCTGACCAAGCACCTGAAAAAGGGCGACAAAATCCGTCTCGGCGGATTTGGCATCCTGCAGGTTCGTAAGCGTCCGGCGCGCATGGGCCGCAACCCGGCCACCGGCGAACAAATCAAAATCAAGCCGAGCAAGAAGGTTGCCTTCCGCGCGGCGAAAGAGCTGAAAGACGCCGTCTAATCGGGCGTTTGGCGGTCTTTACGACCGCCGGCTTTTCGACTAATTCCGGGGCGGTCCCATGACCTATGGGGCCGCCCTTGTTTTTGGTCGGCGTTTCTAATCGATCCTTTTCGCTCGATCCTTTTTTGATCGACAGCACGCGCACCTCTCGCAACACTGCATCCCATGTCGATTTCGCGCTGTTACAACCTCATGGATTTCCGCCAGGCCGCAAAGCGTCGGTTGCCTGCGCCCGTTTTCAATTACATGGACGGCGGCGCCGACGACGAATGGACGCTGCGTGCGAACACCACAGCGTTCGACAAATACGAATTGATGCCGCGCTACCTTGTCGACGTCTCCAAAATCGACGCGCGGACCAAGGTCCTTGGCGCTGCCCTCGATTGGCCCGTGTTCCTGGCGCCCACCGGCATGTCGCGCCTGTTCCATCACCAGAAAGAACCTGCCGTGGCCCGCGCTGCCGCTAAGGCCGGCACCATGTATTCGCTCTCCACGCTCAGCACGACCAATATCGAAGACGTGGCCGCCGCCAGCGCTGGTCCGAAGATGTTCCAAATCTACATCTTCAAGGACCGCAGTCTGACCGAGGAATTCGTGCAGCGCTGCAAGGCCGCCAAATACACGGCTTTATGTTTAACCGTCGATACGCTGGTAGCCGGCAACCGCGAACGCGATCATCGCTTTGGCATGAGCATGCCGCCGAAATTCGGCATCAAAAGCCTGCTCAGTTTTGCAATGCATCCCGAGTGGACGCTGCGGGTCCTCAGTGAGCCGCAAATGCGTATGGCGAACGTCGTCCATAAAGTCGACGCCATCGGCACCGGTACGATGCCGGTTATGGAATACATCAACAGCCAGTTCGACCGCTCGCTCACCTGGAAAGACGTGGAATGGCTGGCCAAGCAATGGGGCGGTCCATTGGCCATCAAGGGTGTGCAGTCGCCTGAAGACGCCAAGCGCGCGCGTGATGCAGGTGCCACCGCCATTATGATTTCCAACCACGGCGGCCGTCAGCTCGACAGCGCGCCGGCGCCGATCGATTGCGTCGCGCCCATGCGCAATGCCGTTGGCGACGCGTTAGAACTGATCGTCGATGGCGGTGTACGCCGCGGTACACATGTCTTGAAAGCGCTGGCACGCGGCGCCAACGCCTGTTCCATCGGTCGCGGATATCTTTATGCACTCGCGGCCGGCGGCGAAGCGGGCGTCGACCGGGCGCTGAAGCTCCTGCGCACCGAAGTCGAGCGCGGTATGGCGCTCACCGGGTGTGCTTCGGTCGCGCAAATCGATCGGAACGCGCTCGTTCCTTGGCAATGACAGAACCGCGCTCCCATTTTTATGACTCGCAGCGGCTGAAGCTCCACTACGTGGAATGGGGCACGCCTGGCGGCCGTCCGTTGATCCTGCTTCATGGTGGCCGCGATCACGCGCGCAGCTGGGATTGGGTCGCGCAGGCGCTGGGCGAGGGGTATCACATCGTAGCGCCCGAACTGCGTGGCCATGGCGATTCCGACTGGGCCATCGGCAGCAGCTATCCCATGGCGGATTCCATTTATGACCTCAGGCGTTTATTCGCTCATCTGGGATGGAAAAGCGCACCCATCGTTGCGCATTCGTTGGGTGGCGTCATTACGATGCACTTCACCGGCGCGTTTCCCGAATTGGTCGAACGCCTTGTGGTCATCGAAGGTTGGCGATTTTCAACGCGCAGCGATTTCCTCGGCAAGGGCCCGGCGGTTGAGGCGCGTATTCGCAAGTGGACTGAAAAGATCGACACCATCAGCGCACGCCAGGCGCGCCGCTATCCAACATTAGATGTCGCGGTCGCACGCATGCAGGAGGCCAATCCGCGCCTCACGCACGAGAAGGCAGAGCATTTGACGGTGCACGGGATAAAGGAAAATTCGGACGGCACGTATTCCTGGAAGTACGACAATCATATTCGCACGATCGCGCCTTATCGTTTCGACGCTACCGAGACCGAACGTCTATGGTCGCTGATCGCCTGCCCGACGCTGCTCATCAGCGGCAGTGAAGGCATCGCGGCCGGGACCGATGACGTACTGAAATCTGTCCCGCGCGCAAAATCTGTAACGCTCGACGGCGCCGGCCATTGGCCGCACCATGATCAATTAGACGCGTTCGTTTCGCTTGTACGCGAATTTTTAGACGAAAGGTAAGCGATGAAAACCCGCGCTGCTGTTGCTTTCGAAGCCAAGAAACTCTTGGAAATCGTTGAACTCGATCTCGAGGGGCCGCGCGCGGGCGAGGTGTTGGTCGAGATTAAAGCCACCGGCATCTGCCACACCGATGCCTACACCCTCGACGGGTTTGATTCCGAAGGCATCTTCCCATCGGTTTTGGGGCATGAGGGCGCCGGCATCGTGCGCGAAGTCGGTGCGGGCGTCACAAGCCTTAAGGCCGGCGATCACGTCATCCCGCTTTACACGGCCGAATGCCGTCAGTGCAAAACCTGTCTGAGCGGAAAATCCAACCTGTGCACGGCCGTGCGCACGACTCAGGGAAAAGGCGTCATGCCTGACGGCACCAGCCGGTTTCGCTACAAGGGCCGCGAAGTTTTCCATTACATGGGCTGTTCGACGTTCTCCAACTTCACGGTCCTTCCGGAAATTTCGCTCGCGAAAATCCGCGATGATGCGCCGTTCGATAAGGCCTGTTACATCGGCTGCGGCGTGACCACCGGAGTGGGGGCCGTCATCAACACCGCTAAGGTCGAAGCGGGCGCCAACGTCATTGTGTTTGGTTTGGGCGGTATCGGCCTCAATGTCATTCAAGCTGCCAAAATGGTCGGCGCGGATATGATCGTCGGTGTCGATATCAACGACGCCAAGGCCGATTGGGGCAAGCGCTTCGGCATGACCCACTTCGTCAATTCGAAAAACGTGCAGGGCGATCTGGTGCCTCATCTCGTCGCTTTAACTAATGGCGGTGCCGATTACACTTTCGACTGCACCGGCAACACCACCGTCATGCGTCAGGCGCTGGAAGCCTGCCACCGCGGCTGGGGCGAAAGCATCATTATCGGCGTGGCGGAGGCGGGCAGAGAAATCGCCACGCGCCCCTTCCAGCTTGTCACAGGCCGGGTTTGGAAAGGCAGCGCTTTCGGCGGCGCCAGAGGCCGTACGGATGTGCCGAAGATTGTCGATTGGTACATGAACGGCAAGATCGAGATCGATCCCATGATCACGCACGTTCTGTCGCTGGATGAGATCAACAAGGGCTTCGACTTGATGCATGAAGGCAAGTCGATCCGGTCGGTGATCGTCTATTAGAGTTTGCCGCGCTTCACCAGCATCTGAGTCAGTACGTCACGCAGTTCCGGCACGGCGCCCACGGAGAATCCCGCGGCGAGCGAGACCAGCGCCGATTGGTACGGATGCGTACGGATGGTGGGGCCAAGCTGTGCGCTGATAAGCTTAGTGATATCGGACAAAAGCATCTCGCGCGGATCGGTTGCGCGCTTGGCCATAGTGCGCAAAGGTTTCAGCGCGGCATACACCGCGATTCCCAAACCGGCCAATACGACGAGTGTTGCGATTGCGATCGTAACGGCCGCGAACGCGGGCGATGTTGCCTCGCGCACCGCCAGATATCCTACGACGCCGAGAAAAACGAGAAGGGCCGCAAGAATGACGGCCACGGCGACCAGCAAAGCGGTCGAGATCGTAAAACGAAGCCACAGCGCGTTCATGGTGGTTCTCGTCCCTTTGGCCGTTAGCGTCGGCTACCAAAAAGCATGCCGAGCACCACGCCGATGGCAAAGGCGGTCAGCGACGATGCAACCGGCTTGTCTTCGATCTGGCGGGTGATGCTGTCGATCTTATCTTTAATGTCGTCTTGAATTTCGCCCGCACGCGCCTTGGCATTTGAGAATGCATTCGCACCGCCTTCGCGCGCAGCGCCGCCCAGCGCTTGAACCAGTAACGCCACGTCCTCGCGCAGCTGCGCGATTTCGGCCTGAAGTTTTTTCACATCGCCGTCGGCGGTCGTGGTCATACTCTTCTCCTTCGCAGGCGCAATCCTACAGGCTCCGAGTCCTACAGTCAGGGAGTGAAGAAAGCCTCAACGGGCGCGCCGCCAAGGGCGATGCCGCGCAATCCTGAATTAAGTCTATGATTTTATTGTATTTATAGCCGGACGTCAGTTCGCGGCTACCAATGAACCTGCATCCAAACGTCCGCGCCAAGCGTCGAGTGCGGCCATGGTTGCCTCGGTGGCCTCGCTAAGCTGCGTCACGGTGGACGCCGGCAAATCACGCGGCGATGGCGACGTTTCGATCTGCTTAGCCAGCTCGCTGAGCCGCGCGGCTCCGAACTGTCCCGCCACGCCACGCAAGGCGTGGGCCGAGCGCTTTATGGCCCTTTCGTTTTGGCCTTTGATCGCCTCTTCGATCTCCAGAGCGTACTCCTGCAGGCTCGAAGTGAAACTGTCGAGCATGGCGACAAATGTCGCGCGATCGATATTGGCGACGAGCGAATCCAACAGCGCAAGGTCCAAGGTCGGCGTTTGAGGTAGTGGCGGTGCGCTCAAACTGTTTTCAACGGCTGCACCTGGCGCTCCACCGGTACCTGTAAGGCGACTCATTTCCGCCGCCAGGCGCCGCCACTCGATTGGCTTGGTGACCACGGCGCTGGCGCCGGCTTTCAAGTACGTTGCTTGATTTCCGCGGATGGCATCGGCGGTGATGGCGATAACCGGCACCGTTTTGTTAGGACCCTCCACCGCCTGGATATGCTGAATGGCGGTTGGTCCATCCATGACCGGCATTTGCATATCCATTAAAATAATATCGAATTTCTCCTGCCGGGCTTTTTCGACGGCCAAGGCGCCGTTCTCTACCGCTACGACGACGTGATTCATTTTTCCCAGCACGGTCGTGACAAGCGTGCGGACGGTCACGTTATCTTCCGCAAAAAGAACGCGCAGCGGGCGCTTGGGCACCGGCATCGCAGCGGAGGACGCCGCCGTATGTTGGCGCTGCGTGTTTAAAATTTCGACGCACGCCGCGTCGCCTGGCCTCAAGGCAACCGAGAACCCAAACGTCGAACCCTGACCTATCTTGCTCTCGACCCAGATTCTGCCGCCCATGAGTTCCACCAAGGTCTTGCTGATGGTAAGGCCCAGGCCGGTCCCGCCGAATTTGCGCGAGGTTGAAACATCCTCTTGCACAAAGGGCTCGAACAAACGTACGCGGTTTTGTTCCGCGATTCCAATTCCGGTGTCGGACACAAGCGTAACGACTTCGCCGCCGTCGCCTTGCGGCTTTACGACGATGAAAATATTGCCGCTGGTCGTGAACTTGTTCGCGTTTCCAACCAAGTTCATCAGCACCTGCCGATAGCGCTTCGCATCGCCTCGATAAGCGGGTTTGATAGCGGGGTCGAGGGTGGCGTGTATGGTGTTTCCCTTCTCCGAGGCAAGGGGGCCGGCAATCGCCTGAACATCCTGAACGATTTGAGCCACGGAGAAGTCGATTTCCTCCAGCTCCACATGCCCCGCCTCGATTTTCGCAAAATCGAGCACGTCGTTCAGAAGATCGAGGAGCGTATGCGCCGATCGCGTCAAGGTCCGCAAGAGTTCGCGCTGTTCGTCATTCAAATGCGACGTCAGTAAAAGATCCGCCATGCCGAGCACGCCGGTCATCGGCGTACGCAGCTCGTGGCTCATCATGGCAAGGAATCGGCTCTTGGCGGCGTTGGCGGCTTCCGCCGTTGCCTTCGCTTCGCGCAAGGCTTCTGTGCTGCGGATTTGTTCGGTGATGTCTTCGGCGATCCCTAGGTACCCCGTGATATCGCCCTGTGCATCGCGCATGGCCGTTGCGACCAAAAGCACCCGCAGGCGCGAGCCGTCCTTGCGCACATATGTCCACTCGCGCTTTTCAGCACCTTCGACTTCGGCTTTGTGAACAAAAGCGCGAAAGCCCGCGATTGGCATGCCGTACTCGGCCGTCAGTTCAGCGCCTCGCGCGGCCACTTCCTCCGGTACGTGCAAAGGCGCCGGTGTCTGGCGCCCAACCACTTCCGCAGCGCTATAACCCAGCATGCGCTCAGCGCCTTTGTTGAAGATTTGAATCACACCGTTTATGTCGGTTGCGATGATCGAGACTTCCGATGCGGCCCGCAAGACTTCGGCCAGGACTTCGTTGGTGCGATTTAACTCCGCGGTGCGCATAATGACTTCACGCTCCAGGCTCGCGTTGAAGTCGATGAGCCGGCGCTCCTCCTCTTTTTGCTGCCGAATGTCGCGCAGAAGCTTTGCTGCGCCGCTTACGGTGCCGTCGGCTTCGCGGATCGGACTTGCCGTCACGGAGACGTCGATGAGCGTGCCGTCGCGCGCTATGCGGATCGTGTCGAATGCATCCACGGTCTCGCCGCGCGCGATACGCGTGAGAAGATTTGCGTCTTCATCGATGCGATCTGCAGGGCTAAGGAGGTCAGGCAGGAATTTCCCGACAGCTTCGTCGTGGCCATATCCAAACACGCGCTCCGCCGCGTGGTTCCAGGAAATAATGGTGCCGTCGAGCAATTCTCCGACGATCGGGTCGCTCGAATTGTCCACGATCGTTGCTAGGCGCGCACGTTCGGCGGTGATCAAGCGTGCGCGCTGGCGTCCATAACTCAGCGTTGCTGTCAGCGCAGCCGACATCAGGGTGGCAAGGAGGCCGATAATGAAAACGGTTGTCGGCGATGGTTGACGCAACGTTTCGACGAAAGCGGGATAGGCGCCCATTTCGATTTGCCAGCGCCGCCCAAAGATGTCGCGCTCGGTCTTTTGCGTATACAACACGGCGGCCTCGCCGGATGCCGCGGTGGACTCGTGAAAGATGACGTCGTTCCCCGGCGTGGTGACGTCGCGCAGAATCATATGCAGGTGATTGGAATTGAAGTCGATGTGCGACAGCACATTCTTCATGATAAGAGGCGCGTAGCTCCACCCCACAGCAGCCGCTGCGCGATCCGCGATGGACTCTGGCACAACGCCGCCGCGATAGATCGGCATAAGCAGCAAAACGCCGCGCTCGGTCTGCACTTCTGTTTGTACCAGGCGAATGGGCGCCGTCAGGGTTGTGACGCCGGTTTTGATCGCGGCTTCCGCTGCCGCGCGCCGGTTAGGCCCAGATGCAAGATCCAGCCCCACCGCCGGCGCGTTTGTCTGCATCGGCTCAATGTATTGAATGATGTATCGCTCGCCTTCATGGGGCGCCCGTCTTTGCGCATGCGTTGAACGAAAGCGTCCTCCTGGTTCTGCGGGACGCGCCGCACGAAACCGAAGCCCTCGGCGCCTGGAAATTCCACCGCGAGGTCGCGCGACTGGCTATAGCGCACGAACTGCGCCAACGTGATGTTGTCTTCGCCCGCCGTTAGGACGACGCCACGCGCACCACGCAGGCCATATTGATATAGCTGCATCGCCGCAATCACATCCGCGGCTACATCCTCTGTGGCTTGCGCCACAGCAGTTCGCGCTTCGTTATGATTTCGCTGTAATTGGCGCCACGCGAGGGCGGTGCTGATCGTAAAGCCGATCAACAGCGCGGCTGTGATCCACAGCACGATGCGCGAGACGTGAAACCCTGCAAGGCGTGGCATAGTGGCTGGAACGAACCCCGGTTATCCCCGGCTCACGGTAATCCGTCCGCGCGCGGGACAAAAGCGGTCAACCGCCAGATCCTCGGTTGAAAATACGTACGTGAAAGGCCCTATTTTCCGTAAGCCAAGTTAGGCCGTCGGAGTTAGCCCTAGCGCCGTTTTGAGGTGGTTGTTGATGCGCGTCGTGTAGGTGGCCAGCAGGGTCGCATTGATTTTATCGGCATTCGGGGCTTCCGGAGGAGCGCCCGACGACGTCCAGTCCACTTTGGTTTGCCGGTCGCCCAGTTTTGTTAGTTTGATTTCGCCCGTCATGCCGATCATGGCCCCGCTGCTCGTGTTGGTCACTTTATAGAGCAGGAGGTGATTTTCGTTATCGAGCTTCTCAAGGCTCTCCGATGCCGTCCGGCCGTCGGCGAAGGTGGCCGTGCGGATGGCACCCACCGCCGATCCGTCGCACTCGACTTTCGTCAAATGCGGATGCCAGCGCATCAGGCCGCCGAAGTTGGACACCATGGCCCACACGTCTTCAATCGGTGCGTCAACAATTCCGGTCGCAACAGGCATAAGCGAAGTCCTTTAAGTGATCGTGATCTTGGGGGAGACGAAATTATTCCGCCGGCGCGCTCGAAGGCGCCGTGGCGGGTGCGCCGAACCGCTGACGATCAGCCGTCCGCAAGCCACGATATAATAGGATCGCCGCAAGCAACATGCCGCCGGCCACAACAAAACCATTAGCCGAGTAATCGCCTTTAGAGCTGACCGCACCACCGACAAGCGACGCGAGTGACCCGCCGCCCATGGCGAAAATCGTGTGCATGCCGGCCAGGCGACCCGCCGGTTCCAGCCGTGACAACGTGCCCAGAAGAACCGGGAAGAAGATTGATGACGACGCCGTCAGGATTGGTGCGAGAAGCGCGAACGCCACGACTGTGGATGAATGTGATAGCAGCATACCGAAGACAGCATCGGCCGTGAGAACGATCGCCGCTAAAGTCACGGCGCGATAGCGCGCGCTGGCCCAACTGCCGAGGAACGGCCCACCGATGCGCACAATAGCGCCCGACATCATAACGAGCCCGACCGTTTCAACGGTCATGCCAATCTGCTCCGTGCCGAGACTGACAATGAATGTTCCCAGCGCGCCGACACCGAAAGAGATTGCGCCCAACCCCGGCAACAGCAGCCAGGCATCCAACGGAAGTTCGCGTAAAGGCTTTAACTTGCCCGCGCCGGTTTCATCGCCGCGCGGCGTAAGTTTAGGCGGTGAAGGCAGTTTAGTGCAGAACGCAAGGCCGATCAGAAGGAAAATGCAATACAGGGCATAAATCGTGTGCAGCGGTTCCAGGCCGATTAAGGGGCCGACATTCTTCGCTTGAGGCAGCACCAACGACAGGCTGATTCCCAATGCGCCCAACGAGCCCAGAAGAACGCTGAAACTTTTCTCGGGCTTGGTTGTGCGGCCGGCGAGGGATGAGGTCGTAACGTTGATCAAGCCGGCGATAATGCCGCTTAAGCCACGACACACCAGGAAAACATCAACATTCGGTGACAGGATTGTTGCCACATTGAGCACCAACAGCGCGACGATGCTCGCGCGGCAGACAAGGCGCGCATCGAACCGCGGCACATACGGTGCATATAGCAAGCAGGTCAGTGCGACGCCGCCAATTTCCAATGTAGCCGCCAGGCCTGCGATGGTGTTGCTGACATCAAAGTGCTGTACGATCAGCGGGATCGTGAAGGCCATTCCGATTTGGCTGACAAAGAGCGCCAAGGTGACGATCGCAAGCGATGTCATGCCTTTGCCGTCGATAACGAAACGCTCATCGCTGCTGTATTGACCGGCTGCCATGCGATTCACTCCCCCGAAAGTTCAGTTTAAAAAGCAGAGCCCTCCCGAGCTTTGCCTTGCGGCCTTCGATCGCCGATCTCCCCAGATCGCCGAATCTCGCCGACGCGATATTTTAGACGGTGCGCGACTGACAAGCTGTCAAATGCAAGACACCTGCCCAAACGATGGCACGTTGATGCATTCCCGGCGAGCCAAAACCGCGTGAGCGATTATGCGAGTTTGTTTGCACCGCAGCATGAACCGCATGTGCATCAATTATCACGATTAACGAAGTGACTGAGTCCAGGCGGTTTGCAGCGTCTGCGTGAAATCCTGCGCAAATGCCGGCCCATTACACAAATATGATGCCGCAACGTGCTCCCGCAAATAGGCGCGCAATCGCGCGATTCGATCATGGTCGCCCGCAAGCGCGACCGCCAAGTCCTCATACCCGGCGCGATCTTTCGCGATCAGGTCCGTTTGCCCCGCTGCGGTGAGGATGCTGGCGGATTGGCGGCCGGCAAAGGTCGCGCCGGGGAAGGCGACCACCGGGCAACCCATCCATAACGCCTCGCAGGTCGTGAAGCAGCCGGAATAGGGCGACGTATCGAGAGCAATATCGATTTCATTGTAGGTGCCAAGGAACTGAACACCCGGCACATGCCCGGCAACATCGACGCGCGCAGGCGCGATGCCGTGCGCCGCCAGCACCGATCGCAAGCGCGCCTCCACATCTGATGCGCCCATGCTTTTATAGCGCAGCTTCAAACGGCTGTTGGGCACGCGCGTGAGAATGCGTGCGAAACTTGCGAGGGTTTCGCGGCTGATCTTCACCGGATTGTTCAAGCAGCCGAAGGTCACGAAACCATTTGACGCGAACGGCGCCGGGCTGACCGCCGGCGCATCGGGCGGCGGGTCGAAACACGCATGCGTGCGCGCGAGGCCCAAAATGCGCTCGTTATAGAAAGCATCCGTTCCGGGCGGTGTCAGCTGCGCGTTGGCCAGCACGTAGTCCATGGCCGGAATGCCCGTGGTTCCCGTATATCCCAGCCAACTTATTTGTACCGGTGCCGCTCTGCGTGCGAATAGTTTCAAGCTGTGGTGCGCGGTGTGGCCCGACAGATCAAACAGGATATCGACTTTCGAGGCGCGAATAAGCGCCGCAATGACGTCATCGTTCATGCCGAAAACGGTGACCCATTTTGCCGTGCGCGCGATGCGCCGGCTGATCTCATCTTCGTAAGGCGTCGGGCGCGTACTAAACACGATGGGCCGGATCGCTGCGTGATCCAAATTCTCGAACAAGCGCACGCTCAGTAAGCCAACGGGATGTTTTGCCAAATCGGGCGAGACAAACCCCACCACCAAGGGCCGGTCCGTCGGGCGCTCCGTCGGAAAATCGGAGGTCGGTGTTTCTGCGGCGTGCAACGCCGCCCAGCGGCTATGACTGTGCGCAAGCCTCTCTTCCGTGACGCCGGAAAGATATTGTTGCGTGTTGACCCAGTTGGTTGCTGCGTTGACGTAAGCGGGATCGATGGCCATGGCCGCTTCGTAGACCGCGACGGCTTCGCCGGGCCGTCCAGCTTCAGCAAGAATAATTCCCAGTGCGCTATATGATTTTGCATGTGTCGGTCGCTGCGCCACGACCTTGCGCATTTCGCGTTCGGCATCCTTCAGACGAAAGAGGTCGCGGTAGGCGTTCGCCAGATAATAACGTGCGTCCGCATCCTCGGGCGCCGCATCAACGGCGGCTTCAAACGCGCGCACCGCCGCGGAGACGTTGCCGGTTTGCAACCAATCCAATCCTTGCTGAAAAGGCGTTTGCGCGATGTTCATGTGCGGGATGTGATCGCCTTAAAGCTGTCGTGTTCGACCAGGATTCAGGAGTGTGCCGTCGCAAGTGTCGCTTCGAAAAGTACATCCAAAGTATCTGTAAACGAACGACCAATGTCAGGCGGCGGCCCGATCACGGACAACCCCGTGCATGCGATCAAAAAGGCATCACCCCTTGCAGCGGTAGACGGGATCGAGAAGGACCGCCGTATCCGCCCGCATAATCGGTGTTTGCAATGACAAGGTCGCGCTTGACGATGCCCGAGAAGTCCGTCCTTAAAAATCCGCCACCAGCTGCGCCGTGAAGCGCCGCGCTGGGATTGGCGCATAGGAGCCCGACGCAGAGACGTTCCAGCCGTAAGCGTCGGTTGCGTTTAATACGCGCACCCGCACCGATGCCGAGGTGTCGCGCATCTTGAAAACATAACGCGCGCCAAGATCGAGCGTGGTGTTGGCGTTAAGCCGCTGAGTGTTCGCCCGGTTGGCGAAGGCCGGGCCATCTTGGTTTATTTGACCGTCAACGGACAACCCGTGCCACGAGGACGGACCATATTGTACGTTTAGGCGCACGTTACGATTGGGTCGTCCCACAGGCAACGTTCCAATGAAGCTCGCGACCGCGGCATTCGCTTCGATGCGCGCCCGCAAGATCATCGCGCCTGCAACAACGGTCAGTCCGGGTGCAAGTTGACCGGAGAGCGAAAGCTCGATCCCACGGTGACTCAAGTTGCCGACCTCGGTGAAAAAATTGGCAGCATTGCGATCGAAGAATGGTTTCCTCACTTCGAACACACCGGCGATTAAAGTCAGCCCCGACCACAGTCTGTAACGAATCCCAGCGTCGATCTGCTCGGTAAGACTCACGGGTAGCGCCTCGCCGCGGTTATTGGCTGTCTCGGGCGCGATGCCCGATTCCTCGAGGCCGCGCGTGTAGCTGCCATAGAGAGCCGCGTTCTTGCTCAGGTAGACAGCAAGGGTGCTGTTGTACAGCCAAGGTGAGGAGTCCGTGTGCGCCGGTGCGAAGCCCGGCAGCGTGAGTTTGCTTTGAAAAATGCTTTTTTGTACGCCGACGCTGAATTCGCCGACATCGAGCCAGCGACCGACATAGGAAATTCCAGGCGTGATTTGAGAAACGTGATTGAGGCTCGTCGCGGGGGGAGTCGGGTAAGTGGGTCCGGGCCGCGGCTCGTGAACGCCGACCTTGGCCGGTCCCAAAGAAAAGCTATCGCCGCCCCCGAACCGGTGCTCGGCATCGCGGCCACGGACGGCGATATGAAGCGTATGCCGGCGCTGGCCCTCATTGAAAGCGCGCGTAAGGCGTACCTCTCCGGAATAAGAGAGGTCCTTAATCTGCGCCGTGCGCAAGAGATCGACCGTGCCCGTGCCGTCGGCTTGGACGTTGCGATATAACGTGGCGTATTCCACGGGCAGGTATTGATCCGAACGGAACAAGCCGGTGCGCAAAAGCCAATCGTCGAAGAGTGTCGCGGATAGCACGAAGCCCAGGTTGTTCGTGGTGCGCCGACGCTTAGCCCACGTTTGGCCCAGGTATACGGATCGATCGTATTCCGGAGGCGGGGCGCCGCTGGCCGTAAAAATCAAAGGCGGCAATTGGCCTTCGGCAATGTGGCCTTGGTCGAATACCGCGATGTTGATCGCGTCATTAGGCGTCCAATTCAGTAACGCGCCATAGACCGTGGTCCAGTAATCTGCCCGGGCGTCGAATTTGGCGCTGTTGCCCATCAGCGATGCGCTTGCACTCAGCTTGCCGGGCACAAGCGGCGCCGCGACCTCCGTTTCGAGTTGAACGGAATCATAGGGCCCGAACGTTAGGCTGCCGCTCGTGGTCAAATGATCTCCCGGTCGGCGCAACCTGGTATCTGCGATGCCCGTGGGCGCGGGGAACGGATAGGACTGCGCGCTCAAACCGACCCGCATGGTGGTGCCGGCGTAGGTCCGGCCCATGGCGGTGTTGGGTTGATCGAAGTACAAGCCATCTAAGCGGATATTTCCCGCCAGAGCGGGATTAAATCCGCGCGCGCTGCTCGAGCTATAGAGTCCGACCGTCTCATTCCCGAGTGAAATTCCGAACGCATCTTCCGCGGCGTTCACGGCGTTCTCCGACGCGCGTTGCGCATGCGCAGGAGATCCCGCCGCCATCACCACGCCGGCGATGGCTATCACATACCACCTCTGCCTCATTTCCCCCTCACGTCGTTCGACTTGCGGGCTGCCTGCGGCCCGGGCGAGCGCAACCGGCATTCATCATGCGTACTGCCTCATAACACACAAGCCAAAGCGTGTCCCTTTGGGGCGTGGTTGTCGGCGTTTGGAACCAGCCGTCGGTCGTACGTCGCGCGTGATTTTCGAACTCTGAAAATCACACGCGACGATCGAGAGCGGCCGCGCGCATGTCGCGTGCGGGGCGGCGATCAGAAGCTTTTTCGGATTGTGCCGCCGAAGGTGCGCGGCTGATTGGGATAACCCGAGAAGCTGCCTGTTTGCGCCACTGACGGGAACGCGCTTTGAAGATAGTCGTCGTTGTTGAGATTTCGGGCCCAAAGCATCAGCTCCCAACCGTCGCGTGAGATGCCGACGCTGGCGTTCATCGTGCTCACCTCACGAGATGCGATCGCTGCGGGCACGTTTTCGATCACCTGCACGTTGCTTTCGTAATGGTAATCCGCGCGCACGAAAGCATCGTAGGCGCCCATTTCCCATTTATAGGTCGAGCCCAGCGTGACCGTGGCCGACGGAACGCCGGCGACCTTCGTGCCCGACAGATCAACCGCGCCGTTCGGCCCTTGGGCGCCTGGATAAGAATCGTACTTCGCATCCAAAAACGTGCCCGAGACGTCGAGCTGCCAGTTCCTGTCGATCTTGTATTGGGTTTCGATTTCGATCCCTTTGGTCGTCTGCTCTCCGGCGTTTCCGAGCACGAAGCCGGTGCCGACGAAAATGGCCGACTGGAAACCTTTGATCGTCTGATTGAACAGTGCGACGTTCGCGATCACTTGTGACCAGCGCGCTTTCATGCCGATTTCATATACGGTCGATGATTCCGGCCCCGCGAGGCGCGAGCCGTAGCGGCCGTAGTAAGGGTTCGCCGCGCCGCCAAGGGGCGAGCGGTCTGACGTTGCCGGGGGCACCGGCTTGCTGTCACGCGACAAGTTCCACGACGTCGCCTTAAAGCCGGTCGATACGCCGCCGTAGGCGTTGATTTGATCGGTCACGTCATAGGCCAAGCGCGCAGTGAAGGTCGTCTTGGAATCGTCTGAACTTCCAGTGTACGGAACCACGGGCGACAGGAACTGCAACGGATAGAGCGCCAGCAGCGGGTTACACGCCGGGCCGGTCGTGGCGGAACACGCACGTACGCTCAACTGATCGGCGGTGGCTGCGGCGGCTGGGCGCGCCGCGAAGTTGGCCGGCGTAGGCGCAAGGCCGGTTTGCGCCTGGAAGATTTGCCCGAAACCGATCTGGACAAGATTGAGCGACGAAAACCGGTCGGTGTTGCTTTGGTTAAAGGTGACGTCCTTTTTCGTGCCCGTGTAGGCAAGGCCGCCGGTGAACGTTAAACGCTCGAGCACTTTATAGTCAGCTTGGCCGAAGACCGTATAGGCGTTGTTGGTTTGCTTGGTGAAGATCGAGCCGCCGGTACCTGGGGCAAAGAACGTGCCGGCCGGAAGGCCAAGAGCGCCCTCAAGCTGGCCAAACGTCGCCGCGCTGCCGCCGGCACCTTGCACGAGGCCCGTTGCGTAGGGACGGAACGACGCTCCATATTGAATGATGTTGTTATATTTAACGCGCTCATTGAAATAGTACCCACCCAAAAGGCCCGTGAGCTTGCCGCCGTCGTCGTAGGCGAGGCGCAGTTCTTGCGTTCGTGTTTCGATACGCTGGTCATTCTGATTGGTCGGTATCAGATTGGCGCTGGTGAAATCCGAGTCATAGTTAAATAATAATCCCTGATGCCGGTATGACGTGATCGACGTCAGCGTAAAGGCATTCATCTTGTAGTCGATGGTCAGCGAGACACCGCTGTTGTCGACGTTGTTGACCGGAACAGTGTTGAAGTACGCGGCGCGATCAAAGGGGTCGCCGGTATAAATTTTGCCGCCGATGGCGGTAACGATGGCGCCTGTCGGACCGTTCACGAGGTTTACGACACCGCAGCAAGCTTCGTGAACTTCGCTTTTGTCGGCGATCAAGCGCACTTCAAGATTATCCGTGGCCTCCCACAACACTTGAGCGCGGACGTCCCAGCGGTCGCGGTCGTTGATTTTGACGTTGTTGTTGAGATCGGTGAAATAACCGTCGCGATTGTTGTAACTGCCGGCCACACTGACCGCGAGCTTGTCCGACAACGGGCCTGTCACCATGCCCTTCACGATCTTCTGGTTATAGTTGCCGTAGGTCGCCTCGACATTGCCGCCGAAAGTGAATGAGGGTTTTTTCGTCACAATGCTGATGACGCCCGCGGATGCGTTCTGGCCGAACAAAGTGCTTTGCGGTCCCCGCAACACTTCCACGCGCTGAATGTCCACGAGGTCGCCGATTTGCGCGGCCGAGCGCGAACGATAGACGCCGTCGATGAACACGCCGACCGAAGGTTCGATGCCGGGGTTGTTGGCGCCGTTGCCGAAGCCGCGGATGATGAAGTTGGTTTGGGTCGACGTCTGCAGCGTGGAGACGCGCAGCGAAGGCACGATGCTCGATAGGTCTGCGATATCCTTGATCGAGGCTTTCTCGATTGTGTCGGCCGAAGTCACCGTAACGGCGACCGGAATGTCGGCGAGGGAGCGTGATTGCTTCGTAGCAGTAACGATGATTTCTTCAATCTTGGTATCGTCCTGAGCCGCGGCGGCACCAGAAGCGAGTGCGAGCGCAGCGACGAAACTAATGCTGGAATAGGCTTTCATTTTTTTGACCCCCCAAAAATCAATGCCAACACAGTATAGTGCCATTGGTTTTATTCTCGACCTTGCGAAAACGAAAAGTTCCCTTTGACAAACTTTGTGCGGTCAGGAGCTGCCTTGCGCGAGCAGGGCCGTGTGCTGGGATTCCCAGCGGCAATCTGCGGTTCAATCCCCCACGTTGCAGCATTCTGTGCCGGCCGTTCGATTCTTCTCGAACTTGAGCCGAGTGAGCACGCGCACTGCCTGTAACTGATTGAGATATCTATTATTCTGCGATGACATACAGAGAACGCGGAAGGCTCGGGCTGGGTCGCTGTGGACCCAGTCTGCAGCGGCTTTGCCTCCACTCATTCCCTGTTAAGCCAGGAAATACGGGGAATTTTCACGAGATCGGGAGCGTATGTTGCAGAGCAATAGGGCAACGGTCGCATAATGAGCCGACGGAGCTGATAAGCTGCCGAAACAACCACCTCGTACCGAAGAAGTTCAAGAGACGAGTCGCTTCTAATGGCGTAACGCGGTGGTTGTCTCGACGCACTTCCTATTGCAAATCTGTCCTACTGCTACTTGTTACCCGCCTGCGATGGGGAGTCTTTGCTTGAAGCACTCTGGCTCGATTTAACAAGATTCGAGAGTGACGCCTTCGCTTTCGCGAAATAGCCAACGCCAGACTTCCCGCCTTCGGTTTTCTTCTCGATTTCGCTGACTTGGTCATACAGCTCCTTGAAGTCTTTCCCGGTGCCGTATCCCAGCGCCTGCGCAAACTCCAGATTCGTGCGCGCCTGCTTCAAAAGTGCTTTAAGCTTCGTATTTTCCTCCGCGGTGCGGTCTTTCTTTTCGGTCAACTGTTCCGCGGTCTTCAACTCGGCCTGGGCACTGACGACATGCAGTGGAACGATAGTGTCCGTGACGATCAGGGTATTGAGAGCTGATTGCAGCGCGTGCTTGGCGTCTTCGACTTTGTTGTCGTCAATGAGCTTTACAGCTGCTTTGATCGCCTGGGGATAGGTGGCCAGCGGGATATTGGTGACGCTGATGACATTTTCGCTAGCAAGATTGCGGATCAGGTGACGGGCTTGCTGTAGCCGGCCGTCCTTCAACAAGCTCTCAGCTTTCTTTCGGGCGGCGTTGACCGCCTCGATGTCTCCAATCACGTCGTAGGTCATAGTGGAGACGCCGGTCGGAGCAAGACCGAGCTTCGGTTCGCGGGCCAGAATCAATTCCAACTTCCCAGTGGCGCGTTCAAGTGCGGCAAGGGCCTCAGGCTTTTTTTCCGCATCCAGAGACTTCAGAGCATCCTGTGTTTCGCGGATGGCTGCGGTTGCTTCCTCCGCGATCTTTTTCCGCTTCTCGGCCATCTCATCTTCAACGTTCTGCGCGGCCTGCTGCTGCGCAGGCTGGTTCGCCTGCTTGTCTGCCGGCTTCGTCGCGGGCTTTTCCGCGGCGGCAGGAGCTTTAGCTTTTTCTTCGGCTGCAAAGCCCGTGGGAGCCAGAGCCATGTTGAATGCAATGGTTCCGGCGGCGAGAGCAGTCGTAGCGAGAGATAACGTTTTCATGGTTCTTCCTCCTTTCTTGAGTCGCATCACACACACAGTTGAGGGTGACGCGGTCGGGTCCGTTGGCACGGACAGGAGGTAGAAATGGCGGGGCAAATTCCGCTAGCAGCCCTCGGCACGGAATAACCCGCACCGAAATTCAAGAACTATGACCAGCGCCCCGGGTGCCGAAACCTCGAAGACGCTGTCCGCCCTTGGGCCGGACTTGCCATTTCTTGCCTCGGGACCCGATCGTGGCATCCCGCGACCGCGCATTTAGTGACGCCCGAAAAGGCGCCAATAACGGCGCCGCGGCCGAGAACGGGCTTTGACCGGCTTTACAAATTTTTCACAAAAAATCAGAGCATTGGTGCTGCAATGAGCGGCTGGGATAAAAAAAGCGTCGGCCGTACAGCCTCCATCTTGAAAAATCCTTCCCGATTCCCAACTCTTGACTAGCTTTGCCACCCGCAAAGCGAAGGTGAAAGGACGATTCGGAAGGAGCTGGAAATGAAGACGACGACTCCAGGCGCTCATTTGTTTCATTTCAAAACGCAGGTTCCGGAACTTGACCGGCTTTTAAATCCCTCGGCTACCTACGCTTCGCCGGAGGACGTCCTGCGAGATTCAACCTTGGCACTGAGTGAAAAAAAGGCCGTCCTCGCCTCGTGGGCCTCTGATGCTTGCGCGATTGACTCAAAACCGGCCTGGCGACAGCCGCCTGGCTATTCGCGGCCTGTGGCGTTCGACGAAATCATGACAGCGCTACAGGAACTCGATCGCTCTTTCACGAGCCCGAAAGATGTTCCGCGTCGTCCCTCAGCCGAACAGAATCGGTCCCCGCTTTCTTCTTAGTTCTTGGGCGGCTAGCCGTGGTGTTCACATTTGCGCGGGATAGGCCAATTCGGGCTAGACCGGCTTCGGTTCCGCGACCGCTCGTAACAGCGCCTCGATTTCAAAAAATGGGGCCGGACATTTTAGTTAATGTCCGGCCCTTGTTCCTTGGGCTTCCTCGAGGTTTGCGAGCCAACAAGGTGCCCAGGAACGCGCTCGGAACCGCAAACATAAAATTAGCGGTAGCATCTATCGCAATAGGCAAGAGCCGACGAGATACGCACGTAGGCTATTTCAACGGGGTTGAATCTTCGGCCGCCGTCCTAAGACAAATAGTCCAACCAATCCGGCGCCAAGGATGAACAATGAGGACGGAGCATCCACCGGTGTTCCGGATGGCGCGAAGGCCACTGACCCCCAGATTGCATCGTTGCCGCAGTCGCCAGTGCCCCAGAACAGATCGAAAGCGTCGAATAGCGAGAGATTGGTTGACGACGTGAGAGCCACGACCACGTCATAGAAACCTCCGCCTACGTCGGTCTGGCTCACAGTTGCCGTGTAATCGCTCATCACGGTTCCGCTGTCGAGGCGGGTATAATTTTGCAGCGCCATGGCGGCATCAAAGCTCGGCGACGATGTCTTGAACTGTGAGTAGCCTCCATACACGTACATTCCTTGTCCGCCCCAAATACCATTGGAAGTGGAGGCGGAACCGATTGCATACACGCCCGCCGCTTTGGTCTGTCCGCCTAGTGCAATTGCGTATCCATAGCTGTCAGGCGTCGTGGGAGAGCTAGTGTCCAAAAACAAGTCTGCGTAATGGACACCTTGATCATTGCCGTTGAACATCGTGCGAAGTGTAATCGTCAGCGTCTTGGTGGGATCATCGCGATCGACCGATATCTGTGTGGTATCGAAGCGATGCCCAGCGTCATAAAGTTCATCGCCCCAGTGACGGCCGCCTGCCGCTCGGTCTGCGAAATTGGCGCTGGAATAACCTCCATAATCACCGCCCACGTAAGTCGCGGACGAGTCCGTGGTGTCGGCAATTATGACGGGCGCGGCGATGGCGGCCTGCGCGGCGAAAAGACCAAGAATTGCAATAGACACTAAAAGGAAAAGTGAGGCATGGGTGCGGTGCATTGAAACCTCCATTGGTTGGCTCGCAATAGAGGTAGATGCAACAGTTATGCCACTTATCGGTTGATCAAGTAATGCTGGGCCTTGTTTAAATTTATCCTCGTATTAGCTGCGGAAGATGTAAAAATCTCCGTCGTTTGACGCGCATATGTGTCTCTATGAACCGCAAATCTCAGTGATCTTTACAAGATAAAAGAAGCAATCGAACCTGAGTAGGGCCCTTCCGCGGGAGAACACTTGCCGCTCGATTCAATTGGTGGCGGGCGCCCGCACACTCATAGATAGCTTTGAGTGTGAAAACGGCTAGTGCATCGTCGTTAGCACGTTGTGCAGCTTTTTCATCTGTTCCAGCGCCTGTCCAGTGCCGAGCACGACGCATGATAGCGGGTCTTCGGCAACGGTTACCGGAAGGCCGGTGGCGCGACGCAGCACCACATCGATATTGCGTAACAAAGCGCCGCCGCCGGTAACGACTATACCCTTATCGGCGATGTCGGCGGAAAGCTCTGGCGCAATGTGCTCCAAGACCACCTTGACCGCGTCGACGATGGCAATGACAGGTTCCGCCAAGGCTTCCGCAATCTGGCGTTGGCTAATGATGATCTCCTTGGGAATACCATTCATCAAGTCGCGGCCCCTGATCTCGATTGTTTCGCCGTCGCCGCTATCAGGCGGATGGGCTGTGCCGATCACCTTTTTGATGCGTTCAGCAGAGCTCTCGCCGACCAGCAGATTATGATGGCGACGGATGTAGTTGATAATGCCTTCGTCCATCATATCGCCGCCCACACGGATCGATTTTGCGTAAACGATGCCGCCAAGGGACAGCACCGCGACCTCGGTAGTGCCGCCGCCGATGTCCACGACCATGCTGCCGGTGGGTTCACTGACAGGAAGGCCAGCGCCGATGGCCGCAGCCACAGGTTCGTCGATCAGGTAAACCTTGCGAGCCCCTGCGGCCTCGGCCGATTCTTGGATAGCGCGTCTTTCTACGGCAGTGGCACCGGACGGAACGCAGACAATGATCATCGGGCTGGCAAAACTACGCCGGTTGTGAACCTTGCGGATGAAATGCTTGATCATTTCCTCCGCCACCTCGAAGTCGGCGATAACACCGTCTCTGAGTGGTCGGATGGCTTTGATATTGCCGGGCGTCCGGCCCAGCATTTGCTTGGCTTCGTTGCCGACTGCGAGGACCTGCTTGCGGCCCTTCTCTTCCATTATGGCGACGACCGATGGCTCATTGAGCACAATGCCGCGACCCTTCACGTAGACAAGCGTATTCGCTGTCCCGAGGTCGATCGCCATGTCGGCGGAAAATCGTCCCATCAACCAAGAAAACATTAACGTACACTACCCATAGAAATTTTATGTAAACCGGAGCCACTCGTATGTTGGTAACGGCATTCTATTCGCAGTGCAGCAACTTAAATGAGTTCGGGGTCGTTTGTTCCTTACGAGCCGTCCATCAACGGTTGAGCCTGTTCATCGCAAGCACCGGGACGCTGTGAAAATTCCTCCCATAAAACATCTGCTCTCAGCACCGCGACTAACACGAGTATTGGCGAATGCGCTGTCCGTGCTTGACCGGCCCAAGGGCGCCGAACCAGCACAAAACCTACGCAGCCCGGCGTCTGCGCGCAGCGGCGCTTTCACTGACCACAACATTCGCACTGACGCAGGCACGCGCAGATATAAGCTCTACGTTCCAGCGGCGGCCACCGGCAGAGAAATGCCACTTTTAGTTATGCTTCACGGCTGCAAACAGTCGCCGGACGACTTCGCGGCTGGCACGCGAATGAATGCTCTTGCCGACCAGCACTCTTTTCTTGTTGCCTATCCTGAGCAATCCGCGAGTGCCAATCCTCAAAAGTGTTGGAACTGGTTTAATCCGGAAGATCAGCAGCGCGGAGCCGGGGAGCCCTCATTGATTGCGGGACTTACACGGCAGATCATTGCCGATTATCCGGTCGCGACGTCCCGCGTTTTTGTTGCAGGACTTTCTGCAGGCGGAGCGGCCGCATCCGTGATGGCCGTCACCTATCCTGACATTTTCGCCGGTGTTGGCGTCCATTCGGGACTGGCGTGCGGCGCAGCCAGAGATTTGCCGTCAGCCCTGGCGGTTATGCGAAGCGGGGGCACCGGTGTGGCTACGCTGCGTCCAATTCCTTCGATCGTATTTCACGGCGACAACGATTCCGTCGTTAATGCGGAGAATGCAAACCGGGTGATTGCACAGTTCCAGGGACCACGGAGTCTGAAAAAAGCTGTGACGTGCGGTGAAAGCGCTGATGGCACAAAATACACGCGGACAGCCCATCGGGACGGTGTCGGACGCGTCGTGCTGGAGCAATGGCTTATACATGGAGCGGCGCACGCTTGGTCTGGCGGCAGTTCTACGGGGTCATATTCTTCGCCCAAGGGTCCGGACGCGAGCAGTGAAATGGTGCGTTTCTTTTTTCAGCTTTAGGCGCGCTTGTCCTTGGTTTCCCGCGCACGCGTCAAATGAGCCTGGCGTTATTTTGCGCGGCGCGCCGCCCGCTGAACCCGCCCGAGTGCTAAACGCTTCGCCTCGCGCGCAAGGTCGATAAACACGCGTGAACGATACGAGTGAACGACGGGTTGTGGCACGCGCCGGGTCGTCGTTATCCTACTCGCCGGACTGGATGGATTGGGCATGGGCTGTCAGACCGCCTCGTTTATGGAGGCGACCGGCCCAAGCTTCGAATCGGCCCACATAAACGAACACAACGGGCACGACGAGCAAACAAAGAACCGTCGAGGTCACGAGGCCGCCGATGACCGCGA
Organism: Fidelibacterota bacterium; assembly: GCA_947475895.1. GTDB lineage: Bacteria > Pseudomonadota > Alphaproteobacteria > Rhodospirillales > Rhodospirillaceae > SHVO01. Next base: position 7,394 of record CANJMF010000009.1, on the reverse strand, counting down.
CGGCCATTGGCTGACGGAAGCTGGAATCCGCGCCGAATCCCAATGCGATGGGCATCATGCCTGCGATCATTGCAATGGTGGTCATGACAATAGGACGAGCGCGCTTATGGCAGGCATCGAGCAGAGCCTCCTGAATCGGCATACCTCGATCGCGCGTGTTGATAATGGCGTAATCCACCAGCAGGATGGAATTCTTGGTGACAATCCCCATCAGCGTAATGAGGCCGATCATGGCAGGTATGCCAAGTTCAATGTTGCCAATGAGAAGTGCGAAAAACGCCCCACCGGCAGAAAGCGGAATTGCCGAGAGAATCGTCAGGGGCTGAAGAAAGTCTTTAAACAGCAACACGATGACGCAGAAGATGCACACAAATCCCGTGATGAGCGCCAAGGTGAAGCCGGAAAGCATCTCGGACACCAACTCGGTATCGCCGGTACGGATGGTTCTGACCGATCCAGGGAGAGCTTTCATGGAAGGCAAGTCCATGACCTTCGCGAAAGCCGCACCTAAGGGCATGCCGCCAAGGTCGGCGCTGACATTGACATAACGCGAACGGTCGTACCGGTCGATCTGCGACGGGCCCGTTTCGATGGAAACATCGGCGACGCTGGAAAGCAGCACCAATCCATTGCGTCCGGGGACGCGCAAGTCCGCGAAAGTGTTGAGGTCTGCCCGTGAAATGTCCGGCACACGCACGCGAATATAGACTTGGCGATTATCCAAATTGAGTTTGGCCACTTGCGCATCGAAGTCGCCGGCGGTTGCAACGCGCACGGTGTCGCCAATGCTCGCAGTCGTTACACCACGCTCCGCGGCAAGCCGCGCGTTTGGGCGTACGATAATCTCGGGGCGATCGAGGCTTGCGGTCGACGTGACGTTAGAGAGGAGGCTCACGCTCCGCATTTCGAGCTCGAGTGCCTGGGCAGCGGCCTTCAGCGCCTGAGAATCGGAGCTAGCCAAGGTTATTTGAAGCTTTTCGCCGGATCCGCCATAGCCGATATCGAACTTCGCACCGGCAACCTTCTGAAGTTCCTTGCGCGCACGCGCTTCGATCTCGACTTGCGGCGGCCTATGTTCACGCGGCGTCAGGATCAGCAACAGGGATGCTTTGCGCACTTCCCCGCCGCCCCGCGTGCCACCGCCTGGGCCGCCGCCCACTTGCGCATCGCCGACGGTCGTAAAAATATCTTGGATCCCGGGAACTCCGGTCAGCACGTTTCGCGCCTCTTCTGCCGTCTGCAAAGTACGCTCGACGGTGCTGCCGGGCGGCAGTTCGAGCCTCACAAAGGTAATACCGCGATCACCGATAGGTACAAAGCCGGTCGGAATGAAAGGCACCAGCGCAATGGAAACAATGAAAAATGCGGCCGCGCCGGCGACGGTCGTTTTTCGGTGATGGAGGCACCACGCGACAAGGTTGAGGTAGTGCCGCATGACTGGCCCGTTGTGTTCCTCGCGGAATGGCTTCGGCTTTAGGAATCGCGCCGCGAGCATGGGCGTGAGCAAGCGAGCGACCAGCAAAGAGGCAAGCACCGCGATCACGACAGTCCAGCCGAACTGCCGGAAGAATAATCCGGGCACGCCGCTCATAAGCGCCGTCGGTAGAAACACGACAACAAGGCTTAATGTGGTGGCGATAACGGCTCGCGCAATTTCGTTTACGGCGTCCTCAGTCGCCTTTTCGACCGTTTTCCCCATATGCACGTGACGCTCGACGTTTTCGATTTCAACAATCGCGTCGTCCACGAGAATGCCGACGATGACGGCAAGAGCCAGAAGCGTAATCGTGTTCAAAGAGTAACCAAGCCATGCGATAGCGGCAAAAGCGGGAAGGATGGAGAGCGGCAGCGCCGCCGCTGAAATCAGAGTGGCGCGCCAATCACGCAGAAAAAGGAACACGACCAGAACCGCAAGCAGCGCGCCTTCGTAGAGCAGATGCATAGAGCTTTCATATTGCTCCAGCGTATAACGCACCGTGTCGAGGACCGGCGTGACAGTCAGCGTGGGATCGGACTTCGCTAGGATTTCGAGCGCGGCCCGCACGCCTTTCGCAATGGCTATTTCGTCGTAGCCGCGCGAGCGGTACACCCGGAAACCCACGGCAGCCTTACCGTTTAGAAGAGCGGCCTGCGTACGCTCACCGGCGCTATCGGTGATGGTGGCGATTTCGTCCAGGCGAACGCTGCGGCCATTGGCGATCACGATGGAAAGCGCGGCGAGCTCCCTTGCCTCGCGTACCGTCGCGATCGTACGTATCGCCTGTTCAGCGCCGCCGATCTGACCGCGACCGCCGGAGGACTCCTGCTGCACCGTGCGCAGCGCGCGGGAAACCTGTGCGGCCGTGATGCCGAGTCCGGTCAGGCGGACGGGATCGATCTCCACATGGACTTCGCGTTGTACGCCGCCGATGCGGTCAAATTTACCCACGCCCGGAACGGCAAGTATCGTGCGCGCAACGGTATCGTCGATAAACCAAGACAGCGCCTCTTCATCCATGCGCGTGGACGCCACCGCAAAACTCTGCATGGCCTGACCGTTAATGGTGAGCGCCGTAATGATGGGCGGTTGCATATCGTTCGGCAGATCCCCGCGCGTCTGGTCGACAGCATTCTTTGTTTCGCTCACCGCATCGGATAAGTTTTTCGCCAGTTCGAACTCGACATAAATTGAGACGGCGCCGTTGGTGATGGTCGTGCGCAGATGCTTCAGCCCTTGGAGCGTGGCAAGAGAGTCCTCCACTTTCCGTGCGATCTCGGCCTCCAATTGCGCGGGGGCGGCACCGGGCTGGGACAGCGTGACCATAACGGCGGGCAGATCGATATCCGGGAAATTCTGAATAGGCAGGCGCGCAAAGCCCCAGACTCCTGCAAGCGCGAGCAAGCCGAAGAGAAGCACTGTCGGAACGGGGTTGCGGATGGACCAAGTCGCGAAGTTCATGGCGGAGACCTTTTTTGTTTCGGGCTTGATCGTTAGAAAGCAGGTCCTGGCTTTCCCGGATCACGGCCTGCTTCTGGCTCCCCCGTGTTCGCGCGCGGTGAGGCGTAGGCAATCCGAACGATGTCGCCGTCTTTTAGAAAGCCTGAGCCGCGCACCACGATACGCGCGCTGTCTGAAAGGCCGTTGAGAATCTCAACGTCGGTACCCACACGCCGTCCAACGTCAACGGCGCGTTGTAAAACCTTGGATGTGCCGGATTTATCGTGGGGCTCACCCGCCAGCTCCAATACATAGCTACGCCCGTCGCGCAAAACGACGGACTCCGCGGGAACAGCCAGAGCCGGCTGTTCTCCAAGAACAATTCCGCCGGTGGCGTACATACCGGCGCGCGCGTCGGAGTTTAGTTCAAGATCGGCGTATACAAAGGCGAGGCGGGATTCCTGACTAAGCGTCGGTGAGGTCTGGCGTACGGTTCCTATTGCATCGGAGCCGTTGGGCAACGACAGGCGAACGGCCTGGCCGACACGCACGCGCGTGAGTTGGTTCGCAGACAGCTCGCCGCGCCACTCTAAGCGGTTCTGTCGCACCAATCGGAACATCTCCTGACCGGTGGAGACAACGCTGCCCAGCGTCGCGGTGCGCGCGGAGACCGCGCCATCGTCGGGCGCTATCACATCCGTGTAGCGGATCTGAAGGCGTTTCGCGTTTAGCAGGGCGCGTGTTGTTTTCATTTGAGTCTCGAGCTGCAAGAGACTCTGGTCGCTCATAAATCCTTTGCTCTTTAGGGTCAGCGATCTTTTATAGTTCGCATCTGCCTGTTCGAAGTTCGCGAGCAACACCGCCTCGTCCGCGCGAAGCAGCGCAGAATCGATGCGGGCCATGACCTGACCTTTTTTTACCTGATCGCCGACGTTCGCGAGAATTTCGGCAATCTGGTAGCCGTTGATCTGAGCGCTAATGACGGCTTCCTGCCACGCCGCGACGGCGCCGGAGACTTCGAGAACAGTCGGCCATATGACGCGCTTGGGCGTGGCGACTGTCACAGTGAGAACCGGTACAGGACCGGTCGCGGTCGCGCCTTTCGGCGCACGCTGCGAGATAAAGAACGCCGCAACCGCAATCATGATACCAATCGCCGCGGCGCCAATGATGAGTTTGTTGCGCATGTAAGATGGGGCGGAAGTCAAAGTCATTTGAGGTTCGCCGTGACCTTGCGGAAAAGTTTCAAGAGGATGTCTTGTTCATTGGTGCTGAGGATATTCAGGAACTGCGTCATGAACTTGAGATGAGCGCCTTCGACGAGGTCATAGAATTTTCTACCGGCATTGGTCAGTGTGACTTCTATGACCCGGCGATCCTTCGCTTGGCGACTACGCAAGATGAATTTCTTGTTCTCAAGTTTATCGATCACGGCCGTCATGCTGCTCAAAGAGAGTTGAAGCCGGTCAGCGATTTCGCTCATGGTCATATGACCTCGCGGACCGATGCTAAGGAGGACATGCGCTTCCTGGACATTCACGACCGCGCAGGTTCTCGGATTCCATTTATCCACGCGATGGAGTTTTTCCTTAATCGCGCGCAGATAGCCGGCGAGTTCCTTCGATTTTCTGGTTACGCTCATTACTTCGATATTTGTACTATTCAATTTTGCAAGTTATGGCCCGTATCCGGCCTGCCGCACAGCGGAAAATAACGATCGCAGCGTTACAAATCACAATGATTTGTGAACGAAGGCGTCAAATCATTGTATTTGCATATATTTTACATTTGAAAAAAGTTCGAAACTGGATAGATTCGCCGCCACAGTTCAAAAGGGGCTTTTCGCATGTCGTTGGTGTCCATGCTCAAGGGGAAAGGGCCGAGCGGGTTCGGCTATGGCTCGACGGCAGAAGAGGTTGCCGCGACGCTCGCGCTTCAAGGCAAAACGATCTTACTCACGGGATGCAGTTCAGGTCTCGGCTTTGAGGTGATGCGCGTGCTTGCTTCGCGCGGTGCACATGTCATCGGCACAGCCCGGACCCTAGAGAAAGCGTCGGCCGCCGCAGCTGCGGTCCAAGGGCACGTCACGAGCCTCGCGTGCGAACTTTCGGATCCGGCTTCAGTCCGGGCGTGCGCGCAGGCAATAAAGCAAAAAGGCGTGCGGCTCGACGCCATCATCGGCAACGCCGGCCTTATGGCATTACCCAAGCTAGAGTTGGCGCACGGCTACGAAATGCAGTTTTTCGCCAATCACATTGGTCATTTTATTCTGATCAACGCGCTTCTGGGCGCGTTGGCCGACGACGGCCGCGTGGTCATGCTGAGCAGCTCCGCGCATGAGCGCGCCCCAAAAGAGGCGATTCAATTCGACAACCTTTCGGGCGAGAAAGGATATTCGCCGTTCTCGGCCTATGCTCAGTCAAAAATGGCTAATCTCCTTTTTACTAAGGAGCTCGCACGCCGTTTTGCCGGCACGCGCAAGACCGCCAACGCGGTTCACCCTGGCGTGATCAACACCAATCTGTTCCGGCACATCAAGATTCCGCGCTTCATTACCGCTATTGCAGAGGCTTTGGCGTTGAAGAATGTCGGTCAGGGCGCAGCGACGGAATGCTACCTCGCTGTTCATCCAGCCGCCGCCGGGGTCTCGGGGAAATATTTCGCCGACTGCAATGAGGCGAAGTCCCGTCCCGACGCCAACGACCCCGCACTGTCGGCAAAACTGTGGGACGTATCCGAGAAGATCGTAGCGCAGCTCTAGTTCACGACGCATAGAGTCAAATGCTGTCGACGGTCACTACCATTATTATATCTGGCGCTTCGATTGGTCTTAAGCTCGCAAGCCACTCAGTCGCACAATGGCAAGTCAGGGAAAGGGCCGAGACTGCACTCGCCTCCGTTTCGGTTCAGGGAACTGAACCTGGGTTCCACATAATGCGCGTTATGACCGGGCCGAGGCGGTGGGGCGTCGTACGACCTTCATATATTAACGTTCGGTGTCGACTGTTCTCGAATGCCGCCAATTTTAAGCATGTTGCCACTGGAGATATATAAAGAGAGCACGATTAGGCGCGATCACCCCAATAACCCATTGGATTGTCGTGATTAATCCGCCGAGCGGAGAGAGTGGCGCGGAAGGCCAGACTGGATGGCTGGGGACCCAGTCAGGAGCGAATTTGTCTCCGCCTGTTCCCTGTTTAACAGGGAAAATACAGGGAAACGGATGAAAAACCCGGACCCATGTTGCCACGCAACACGCCCATTTCCTGGGAATCCAGCCGATTTCTCCGAATTTCTCTAATCTAAGAACAGGCAATTTCTAGACCTGTAACAGGGATCGTCCCCGCTATTTCAAGGAGGCATCCGCGCGCAACTGGCAATCGAAAATTCGCGGTTTCCATCGGCCGCTGAGTCCGATGCTAGCTAGGCCCCGAAACCGGGCCCGCATCACCTAAGCGGTGGTGGGGATAAAACCGCGCCTTGCAGACCGCCAACATAAGTCTTCGCAAATCCGCCTCGTCGGCGCCGTCTTTATCCATAACGAGCCGCACGATTGGGTCACTAAGAATCTCATCAAGACATGGCTCGTAATGCAACGGCCTCAGATACGGCACCATGTTCCCTCCCTAACGATTGAGCGCGCATATTGAACTGCTTGTGTGACGCTCTGGTGTCCACCGGCATTAATAAGGTGTCACGGGTGGAGCAAACATTGACTAAAACGCAGTTAGATTTTGTGTTCGTAGACGGTCGCGCTTCGGACGGAATGAAGGATCGACGTGCTCGCCGGTTACTCACTAACGTCCAATTGCCAATGCCTCTTTTGGACGTTTGGGATGAACCAGACCAATTCCATGAAGCTCTTTCACTTCACATGCGAAGGCATGGTGATAACTCCGAGCGTCTGCATAGGGCTCTGACGCATGTGGGTATGTGGGTGGATTGCAAAACTATCCGGACCTGGCGGTGCGGGGAGAAAGCCCCCCACTCGGAGTCTAGTTTCAAAGCACTTGAGGCGATCGAAGAGCGGTATCGTCTTGGCAAGGAGTATCTGAGGGCTAAGCTGTGTACTCCCGGGCGGTCCGTTCATCGTGCCCGAATTGAAGGCGTTTCGCGTTCGGAAAGCGCCGCCTAGGCGGCGTTGATCTTCCGCGATAAAGGCATCACGTCGCGCGCCTGGCAATCCCCGTAGAGTGCCTTATTCTCCGATTATGGAGCTTTTGGCGCACGCGCGGATCGTTATGTGGGAGGGCGGGGCCCTATGGGTGGTGGATGCAACCAAACCTGCCTCTCCGGAACCCCGCCGCACCGACTTGCATGCTCACCACGCTGACCTGACCGATTTTCTGTACCAGTCGAGATGTTAGTCTACTGCATGACTTTGGCTTTGTTCGAGTGGTGTTGGAATCGGGCTATAGGCCACCGGCGCCGGTGGCCTATAGCCGAGCGCTGAATGGGGCCGCTTGGTGTTGTAGTG
>CANJMF010000008.1 GCA_947475895.1 Fidelibacterota bacterium | reverse complement strand
GCGCCACTACAACACGGTGCGTCCGCATTCATCGCTGGGTTATCGGCCTCCCGCACCCGAGGCCATCGTCTGGCCAACGGCAAAACTGATGGATCAAACGCATGCTCTAAACTAACATTCCAATCGGACCACTCAGTGGGGGCCGGTCAGTATGGGCTAAGCGAAGCAACTCTGGGGAATTGCTTATTAGTAAGTTCATTAGGTTAGATTAAATAAGAATTAGATATTCGGGTAAGGAAGGAAGGCATTGCTGGGGGATATTGGGTCTGTTATTATCTATTCAAATCAATAGGTTATAACAACCAAAATTCGCAGCTGGAGCAAACCTGCACTAAGGATTTCAGAGTCAGTGCGTGCGGGCAGCCTTGATCGACTATCGATGTGCCTCTGACAGGAAGACGGTCTAGTTCTCATCCCACCAAGCTCACGTCGCAGACGACCGCTATCGTTTCAGCGCAGAAAGCAGCCAGGATTTAGAACTCTATATCTTCTTAGTTTCAGTTTTCACAAAAACATGTCGTGCTCATATATATCGTCGTGCGGGGGGGCCAGTGGCTGGTCGCCCCCTACGGGTACCTCGGGTTTCTGTGTGCGCTTAAAAAACGCTTCTTGAGGCCTACCATGCGATGGCAGGCGCACATCTTGCCCGATGTTACTAAACTTCTTGAATGGCAGTTTGCGTGGTCGATGGCCCGCGTGATTATCAGCGGCGCTGTTGGCAGTGTCAGCTGCGCTGAGAGCGGCTGCGTCCTTGCCACAACGATGCCACAGCAACGTAAGCTAGTCAGGCAATAGCGCTCTCGTGTATATTTGTAATCGGCAATGTTCGTTAGTTCATTGGAAGGCGGCTAGGGAATCGAACCCTCGCCTAAAGCTTGGGAAGCTTTCGTTCTACCATTGAACTACACCCGCATAATTCCCCATCGGCGCGCAAATTTCATAGCACAGAACACCACATGGGCAAATTCTCGCAAGGTCTGAGGCCCTCGGACTCACAGCGTAAACAATGCTTCGCCCACGCGCGCCGCCCGCGTAATCTGCGCCGATGGATTTCAATGTACCGCTCGATTTGTGGACCGCCGGTTGTGTGACGCTGCTTGCCGTTGGGCTCATTGTCCTTGCGGTGGTCGATCTTAAGACCGGCTATTTGCCTGATCCGGCGCAGGCGATCTTGGCCGTGGCTGGACTGGCTGTCGCAATCATCCGCTCGCCGATTGGGGTCCATTGGGTCTGGGCGTTGGCGGGGGCCGCGCTCAACGGGGCTGTGTTTTGGGGCCTTCGCTGGCTGGTCAGCCGCTGGAAGGGCCGCGAGGCCATGGGGTTTGGCGACGTAAAGCTGGTGGCGGTTGGAGGCCTTTGGCTGGGGCCTTGGGCCCTGCCCTACATCATGGCCGCGGGAGGGGTGTTGACGCTGCTGGGCGCCGGCATCGCGAGCCTTGTTGTCCGCCGGGCGCTCTGGCGCGGGGAAATGCCGTTAGGACCGGGTCTGGCGGCGGGCATATTCGCGAGCTATATCGCGGCCTTGATGCACATTCCGGGATTTCATGCCTGACACTTCCTTAACGTGTTAACCGTACGCTTCCTTCTTACACCTGCCTTACACCTGCGCCGGCGGATATGATGCATGGCTAACCCAACACCACAAACAGCGCCGGGCGCGGCGCGCGTAAACGATCTTATTACGCGCGGCGCCAACGCTTTGAATGCGGGTGACATCACGACCGCGGAACCGTTGCTGCGCGAAGCGCATCAACTCGATCCCACAAATCCAGCCGCTTTCCACAATCTCGCTGTGGTCTTATGCCGCCTTAATCGCGCGAAAGAAGCGGAGGCCATACTGATACCGGCGGTCCAGCGCTCCGCACCCGCCATCACGATTGCGTTGCTGGGCGAGATTTTCGAGACCACCGGCCGGCCGCAACCCGCGCTGCAGTGTTATGAAACCGTATTGAAGGTCACGCCCCGGGATTACGGCGTCCTAATGAAAGCCGCCGCGCTTAAAGATCAGAGCGGCGACAAGGCCGGCGCGATCGACTGTTATCGGCGCGCCACGGAAGCCCAGCCCGATGATTTCGATGCCGTTATGCGATATGGCGACCTCATCTGCACAACTGAACCCGAAACAGCACTGCGACTTTATGAAGCGCTTCTGGCCAAACACGGCGGCGAACTGAATGCGCGCGCGGCCATTTTGCAAAAACTGGTTTCGCAAAAAGAATGGACTGAGCGCATCCGCCGCGGCGAAATGCCCTGGCACTGCGCACGTGTCGACGAACTTTTATTCAATTATGCGGCCGAATACGCCGTCGACTTGGAAAAGGCCAACGCAGCGCGCGTTGCCGCCAAACCAAAAGACCCGAACGCTCGGGTGGCGCTTGGAACTGCGCGGTTTTGCCTGAAGGACCGCCGCGGCGCGGAAGAACAATTCCGCGCGGCCGGCGACGCTATCAAAGGACGCGTTCTCGACGTTGTCAACTTCGCGCCGGAATTTTACGACCGATTGCGCGGATTTTCGGATGTCGATCTGATCCGCGGCCTGCCGCCCTTGGAAGCAATCACGCCGCCCGCACCCGACGCTAAGGGCACATTGTATTTGTCGTGCAATTATTCTTACTTTCGCGCGTTCGCGCTTCCGATGGTAGTTTCGTTGCGCGACCGATCGCCGCACATACCCGTGCACCTGCACATCATGGATGCGACGCCTCAGGAAACAAAATTTGCGCACGCTTTCATGCAGCAGCTTTCGCCCATGAAATTCGCGTTGTCGGTCGAACGCCCGGGACTTCAAAACGGATCACAGATGGTCGCCCGCAGCTACTATCACGCGGTGCGCTTCATTCGGTTCTATCAGCATTTGCGGGTGTATCGCGCGCCGCTGTGGCTGATGGACGTCGATGCGGTCGTAAACCGCGACCTAACGGACCTGTTCGGCGAACTGGACGGCCACGACGCCGCCATGCGCATCCGGCCGGCACGCCTCGAACCCTGGAATCAATTCAATGCGTGCGTGGTCGGCGCCAGCACGACCCCAGCGTCGATGACATACTTCAAACTGGTGGCGGCCTATCTGGCCCACTACTTCCAACAAAATAACCTGCAGTGGGGCATCGATCAGCTGGCCATGTACGGCGTTTTCGCCGACATGCAAGATCATCACGAAGCGCCGAGCCTTGCGCTCTTGGGCGAGCGCGAAGTCGACTACGACTACCGTGCCGACGGCTTCATCTGGTGCAACTCAGGCATCGGTAAATTCGCTCACTTGCAGCGGATCCAAACCGGTAAGGCGTTGTCGCCGGAAGACTTCGTGGGCAACAAATTCGTCGGCGTGTTTGAGAACTATTGGAACGAGACGGAGCGGATCGCAGCACGCGTGGGTGTTACCAATGGCTGACAAGGATGATATTTCGCCACCGCGAGAGGCATCTTCTTGGAAGAAGGCGCTGGTTACGCTTGATGCAACGCTGCATGCCGCCGCCAAGAATCTCAACGACTCAGGTATGCAAATCGCGCTGGTGGTGGGCCTGGACGGTACCTTTATCGGCACCATCACAGACGGCGACATCCGCCGCGGATTGTTACGCGGCCTCGATCTCAAGAGCCCCGCGGAATCGATTGTCCACCGCGAGGCGATGGTGGCCTACGCAGAAATGCCCAACGACTTTGTCTTGAAGCTGATGCAGACCAACTTGATCAATGCGCTGCCGATCATCGACGACAAGCGCAAACTGGTCGGATTGCATCTGTTAAACGACCTGCTGGCGCCGTCGCGGCGCGAGAACGTGATGGTGATCATGGCCGGTGGCCAAGGTAAACGCCTGCGCCCCTACACCGAAAACTGCCCAAAGCCCCTGCTTCCGGTACACGGCAAGCCGATGCTGGAACATATTATCGAGCGCGCGCGCGATGAAGGCATTCATCGTTTTGTCATTTCGGTGCATTACCTCGGTCATATGATCGAGGAGCATTTCGGTGACGGCAGTCGCTGGAATGTCGGTATCCAATATTTGCACGAGAACAACCCGCTTGGTACCGCCGGCGCGCTGGGCCTTCTACAGCCTCGACCAGGCAGCTCGTTTCTTGTCACCAACGGCGACGTGCTGACTGATATTCGCTACAGTGAGCTTTTGAATTTCCATGTGCGCTCGGAAGCCACGGCGACCATGGCCGTGCGCCAGCATGAATGGCAGCATCCGTTTGGCGTCGTCTTCACCAAAGGCATCGAGATCACTGGTTTTGAAGAAAAGCCGATTTCACGTACACACGTGAATGCCGGTATTTATGCCCTGGAGCCTCGCGCGCTCGACGTTCTCAAACCGGGCGAACAATGCGACATGCCCACGTTGTTCGCGCGCCTGAAGGATCAAGCGGCACGTACAATCGTGTATCCAATGCATGAGGCCTGGGTGGATTTTGGACGACCTGACGATTACGAAAAACCGCAATTCCAATTCGACCAATAATAAAAAACCGAGTAATCCCGCGTGCCCAAGAAGCGTCTCATCTTCGTTTTGCTGTACCTAAATGGGCAGTTCTGTATCAGCCGGAATTTCCGTCTGCAGAAAGTGGGTAATGCCGATTGGCTCAAGCGAAATTACAATTTCTCGAAAGTGTCGCGCTTTATCGACGAGCTAGTGATCCTAAACGTCGAAAGCGAAGCCATTGATCAAGCCAAATTCACGGCCGCGGCGGGAAGCATCGCTGCCGAAGTCTTCGTACCTGTGTCGCTGGGTGGCGCGATCCGTAGTTTCCGCGACGCCGAAACGTGTTTCCACAATGGCGCTGACAAAGTTGTCGTGAACACACTGCTCTGGGAAAAGCCGGACGTGGTGAAACAAATCGCCGATGTTTACGGCGAACAGGCATTGGTTGCCTCGGTCGATTATCGTGGGCTGGAAGGGGCACGCACACCGCACTTACGCGGGGCCGGCGCACCCGATCCAGGTGCCCTGAGTGCCTGGGCGGCACATGTTGCTTCGCTCGGGGTGGGTGAAATCCTCCTAAATTCCATCGACCGCGACGGAACCGGCATGGGGCTGGATTTAAATGTCTTCGACGTTATTCCCCCGGCCATTCCCCAGCCGATCGTGCTCATGGGTGGGGTGGGACGGACCGATCATTTTCAACCGGGCCTCGAACTGCCGCGAGTATCTGGTGTAGCGACATCCAATCTCTTCGCATTTATCGGTAAAGGGCTTTCGTCCTCTCGGGCGAGCTTGCTAGAAGCTGGGATGAATATGGCCGCTTGGGCCTGAACCGCTTGGGGGCGACCCGCCTTGGACTACCTGGAAATCAATACGCCGGCCGGCCGGATGTGGAGCACGCTCGCTCTGCCTGCCCTCGCTCAGTATGCCCGGCGGCAGATGGAGACATTTTTCCCCGACGGCCGCCCGGTGGCTGCTGACACGGTTGAAGGTGCCGCCGCGCGCGCAACGGCCGTTATCGCGCGTGGATGGAAACGCGTGGCGCTTGGGGGATATACCCGCAACGGCGACGCCGCGCTCAATCATCTGTACAGCGATCAATACGCCGCTTTCCTTTTGATCCTTGCCCATGAGCTGTCGAAGGCCGGCGAACAGGAAATCGCCACACGCGCCTATCTGCTCAACAAGGCTCTGCACGCCTTCGATATGTATCATGAGGTCGAGCCGCCCGAAGTGTTCGTACTCGTGCACCCCGTCGGCACCGTGGTCGGGCGTGCGAAGCTGGGTAACTTCCTCTGCCTATATCAGAACTGTTCCATTGGCGGATCTCCACGCAACGGCGGGCTCGATTATCCCGTGCTGGGCGACGGCGTATTGATGTACGCGAAATCGACCATCATCGGAGCGTCTAAAATCGGCAACAATGTCGTGTTCGGGGCCGGCGGCACCGTCATCAATGGTACAGTGCCCGACGGCGGGCTGGTGGCCGGCACGTCGATCAAGACCGGTAACGCTAACGTTTCCTTCCTACTTTCTCGTATTTTCAACGGATTGGCTAAATGAAGAATCTCTTTTGGTGCTCGCGCTGCTTAAACATGTCGACGCGCCCGCGCGTCGAGTTCAACGCCGAGCGCGTGTGCAATGCTTGCCAATGGGCGGACGAGAAGAAAGTCTTTGATTGGGACAGCCGCAAGAAAGAGCTTCTGGCGCTGTTCGACAAGCACCGCCGCAACGATGGCCAGTACGATGTGTTGTGCCCCGTTTCGGGCGGCAAAGACGGTTCGTACGTCGCTTATCAACTTAAGCACGTCTACGGCATGCATCCTTTGTGCATCACCGTGCGGCCGCCGCTGGAATTCGGCATCGGTAATGAAAACCTGCAGGACTTCGTGAACTCGGGCTACGACCACGTCCACATCACGCTCGACACCGACATCATGCAAAAGATCAACCGCATCGGCCTTATCGAACACGGCCGGCCGCTGTTCGGCTGGACATGCGGTATTTTGTCAGCGGTCATCCGCACCGCAGCGCTGCACCGCATTGCGCCTATCTTCTACGGCGAAGACGGCGAAATGGAATATGGCGGCTCGACCGAGACAAAGTTCACACCGTATTTTTATGTAGACTATATCAAGCGCGTTTACCTGTCGGGTCAGTACGAAAAAACCTTCGGTCAGCTACCGAAAGAAAAGATCTTCCAGTGGACGTTTCCGGATGAAGACTTGTTAAAGGAGATCGGGGTGTTCAAGACCCACTGGTCGTATTTCGAACCGTGGGACTCCTATCGCAACTACCTTGTCGCGAAACAGCACTGCGGCTTGAAGGAGCACGAGGAAAGCAATTCAGGCACATTTACCAATTTCGCTCAGAACGACTCTTCCCTTTACGCGCTGCATACCTATTTGATGTACCTGAAGTTTGGCTTCGGCCGCGCCACGCAGGATTCGAATATCGAAATCCGTCGCGGTGCATTGACTCGCGAGCAGGCCAAACCCCTCGTGCAGCTTTACGATAATCAGTATCCCGAGCGGCACATGGAAGAATATTTGGAATACTATAAGATGACGCGCCAGGAATTCGACGCCGCGCTCGATCGCTCTGTGAACCACGAGCTGTTCGAAAAACGCGACGGCCGCTGGGAACCCTTGTTCGAGGTCGAATAGGCAAAGAACGCATGGTCCTCGTCATCGATTACGGCGTGGGGAATCTTGCGTCCTTCACCAAAGCGCTCACCTATCTCTCCGTGCCATTCACGTTGTCGGCGAATCCCGACGACCTGCGCGATGCGCCGCTCGCCCTTTTGATGGGCGTCGGAAATTTCGGCAGCGGAATGGACGAACTCAACAAGCGCGGCTTCGCCGGCGCCATTCGCGAATACGTGAAAGATCCAAGTCGCCGCCTATTTGGCGTTTGCGTCGGCATGCAGGTGCTGTTCGAAGGCAGCGAAGAAGCCCCGGGCGTCGAAGGGTTCGGCCTCTTCCCCGGCGTCTTGCGTAAATTGAACCCGCAACCAAGCGCCCCCGTGCCGCACGTGGGATTCGATGAAGTACGCTTCGACACGCCGTCCCAAATGATGACTGGGTTACCGGACCGTACGTCATTCTATTTCACGCACAGCTTCGGCGTTATAGATGCGCCGCCGTACTGTTGGGCGGCCAAGTGTATTCATGGCGAGACGGCGTTCGTCGCCGCTGTGGATAATGGCCGGGTCGGCGGCGTGCAATTCCATCCCGAAAAGAGCCAAAGCAACGGTCTTGCGCTGCTGCGCAACGTGCTGACGCCAGGCAAAGTATCATGATCAAACTCGGGTATTTCGCCGACGGACCATGGTCGCACCGTGCGCTCGAACTGATTACGGCCGATCCGCGCTTTAAGGTGATCTTTATCGTACCGCGCTTCGACACGCGCGACCCTGTACTGGCAGACTGGGCAAAGCGGCTCAATGTGCCGTTCTTGCCGACAGAGAGAGTGAATGCACCCGAAGCCATTGCGTCTCTGAAAGCATTCGACGCCGATTTGTTTGTCTCGATGTCTTTCAACCAGATCTTGAAGCGGCCCATTCTTGACGCAGCACCTCTTGGTTTTATCAATTGCCATGCGGGCGCGCTGCCCTTTTATCGCGGGCGCAACATTCTGAACTGGGCGCTGATCAACGACGAAAAGGCGTTCGGCGTAACTGTGCACTACATCGACGAAGGCATTGATACCGGTGATATCGTTGTTCAGAAGATGTTGCCGATCACGGACGACGACACTTACGCGACGCTGCTGGACCACGCGATAGTGACGTGCGCGCAAGCACTGCACGAGGCCTTGGCGGGATTGGCCGAAGGGACGATACAGCGGCGGCCGCAAGCAGCGATTCACCCTGTCGGAAGCTACTTCGGTCAACGCCGTCCCGGCGATGAATGGATCGATTGGTCGTGGCCGAGCCGGCGCATTTTCAATTTCGTCCGCGCCATCACCACACCCGGCCCCGGTGCCACGACGACATTGGATGGGACGACTGTACGTATTCTTTCCGCCAAAACGATTCCGGACGCGCCCAATTACATTTCAACGCCGGGCGAAGTGGTCGGCATTTCGCCCGCTGGCGTCGTCGTCAAGACGGGCGACAGCACGCTCCTGATGACAGCATGGGAAGCCGCCGATGGTCAGCCCGTGAAGTTGAGAATTGGGTACCGCCTGAAATCGCAGGCGCGCTCATGAAGGCACTTGTTGTCGGTTACGGCTCCATCGGCCAACGTCACGCGCGCCTAGCCACAGACCTCGGCTGCGATACGGCAGTCGTCAGTGGACATGCAAATGATCATCCGCATTGTTATTCTACGCTCGATGCGGCGCTCAATGCATGGAAGCCCGCGTATGTTGTCATTGCCAATCAGACTTCGGATCATTACGCCTCCTTCGCACAACTTGTGAATTTAGGATTCACCGGGCGCGTCCTCGTTGAAAAGCCGCTGTTCGGTGAAGCCCATCCCTTGCCTGCGACGAAGTTCTCGCACGCGGCCGTGGCCTATAATTTTCGGTGCCACCCGTTGGTGATGGCATTGGCCAGCACGTTGGCGGCCGCAAAAGTGACAGCCGCGACGCTGCATGTGGGGCAATGGCTGCCGGACTGGCGCCCAAACCGCGATTATCGGCTTTCGTATTCGGCTAAACGCGGCGGCGGTGGCGGTGTGTTGCGCGACCTGTCGCACGAGCTCGACTTGGCGCTGCACTTGTTCGGGCCTTGGCGTTCACTGACGGCCACCGGCGGTAAGTTCAGCGATCTGGAAATCGAGACTGAGGACACGTTTTCAGTGTCATTAGTGGCAGAGCGTTGCCCGTCCGTGGATGTGACCATGAACTATCTCGACAAACCTGCCCGACGACAGATTGCAGCGATCACCGACCTTGGACGCTTCGTCTTAGACTTTCTGGCAGGCACGCTCACAAAGGATGGCGTCGTGGTTCGCCAAGAAGCCGTCGAACGCGACCATACCTATCGTGCCCAACATCAGGCGATGCTTGATGGAACGTGTGCGAAACTCTGCACACTGCGAGAAGGATTGGACGTTCTCGAATTGATCGCCGCGGCCGAACGCGCAAATGCAACTCACGCGAAGGTGGCCGCAGCATGAGCGCGCTTTGTACCATATGCGCCCGCGGCGGCTCGAAGGGCGTCGCCAACAAGAATATCCGTCTGATGCACGGTCGGCCGCTAGTTGCCTGGACGATCGAACAGGCTCGCGCGAGCCAGCTGTTCGATTTTTTGGCGGTCAGCAGCGACTCTCCAGATATTCTGCAGGCGGCAAAGGATGCCGGTGCCGATATGCTTGTGAAACGACCCGACGACCTGGCAACGGACCAGGCAGCAAAAATTCCTGCCATCAGGCATTGCGTACAATCGGCCGAGGCTCACACCAGCAAGCAGTATGATGTTCTCGTGGACCTGGACGCCACGTCGCCCTTGCGCTTTCCGTCGGACATCGTCGGCGCAGTCGAGCTTCTTAAACAACGCAACGCGCCCAACGTAATCACCGGCATGTCGGCACGGCGCTCGCCTTACTTTAATTTGGTCGAAGAGAATGCACGCGGAGCCGTGAATTTGGCCAAACCGCTGGAAAAGCCAGTGGTTCGCCGTCAGGACGCACCGAAGTGCTATGATATGAATGCGTCCATCTACGTGTGGCGCCATGATGCGCTGTTCGAAGACCCGGCGATTTTCAAACCGGACACGGTCCTGTATGTGATGCCCGAAGAACGATCCATCGATATCGACTCCGAGCTAGACTTCAAAATCGTCGAAATGATCCTGGCCGAAAGAGCGACATGAGCGACACACCCACTTCCTACCGCAAGAAGTTCGATCTCGCCGGACGCAACGCCATTGTTACCGGTGCGGTAGGCATCCTGGGCAAACGCTTCTGCAACGGCTTGGCCGAATTCGGCGCGAACATTGCTGTCGTCGATCTCGATCAAAGCAACGCGGCCACCTTCGCCGATGAATTGAATAAGACACACCGCGTCAAAGCGATCGGCCTCGGCTGCGACATAACCGATCCCGCATCGGTCGCGGCAACGGTCAGAGCGACGGTAGAAGCTTTCGGCGAAATCAACATCCTGCATAACAACGTGGGCGGTAAAACACCCGACCGCGACAAATTCTTTGCCAGCTTCGAGACCTATAGCTTGGAAGAATGGCGGCGCGTCATGGCTGTCAATATCGACGGTGTTTTCTTGGTGGATCAAGCGGTCGGCGCGCAAATGGTCAAGCAAGCTAAAGGTGGCAGCATTATTCACACTGCGTCAATCTACGGCGTGATGGCGCCTGACCAGCGCATTTACGAAGGTTCGGAATACGAAGGGCGCGGCATCAACAGCCCCGCAGTGTACTCGGCGTCAAAAGCCGCGGTCGTAGGGCTGACGAAATACCTGGCCACCTATTGGGCCGATAAAAAAATCCGCGTTAACTGCATTACACCCGGCGGCGTCGAGAGCGGCCAGAACGAAACGTTCAAACGCAAATACGGCGCACGTGTGCCTTTGGGACGCATGGCTTACGGCGAGGAAATGGTCAACGCGCTTGTGTGGCTGGCGTCGGATGCATCGTCGTATGTCACAGGCCAAAATTTGATGATCGACGGGGGCCTCTCGGCGTGGTGAACCGTTACCCGATCGTTTATCTGCCGATCGAATTCGGCTCACGCGAGTTCGACAGCAAAGCGCTCCTTGCTACGGTGCTCGCGGAACGCGGTTACGTCGTTCTTATCGGTCAGCAATGGATGATCTATGGGAACCTGAAGCGTCTGCCGCCGGGAGCCGCGTTATTCAAAAGCTTCAACAACATTCACCATCAAGCCATGCGCCTTGCGAAAGCGGCGAATCACAAACTCGTCGTGCTTGAGGAAGAACTGCTGGCGCATATCGAGAAGAAAGCGATCAGCAATTACTGCACCAAAGACATCTTTTCGTTGCCCGACGTCATTTTTGCGAACGGGCAATTTGAAAAAGACGTTTTGACGGAACTAAGCGGCGGCAAGACAAAGGTAGAAGTCGCGGGAAACGGCCGCGTCGACATTTTGAAGCCGGCATATCGCGATTTCTTCAAACGCGACATCGAAGCGGTGCGCGCGCGATTCGGCGATTTCGTCCTGATCAACACCAACTTTGGCATCATCAACACCCTTTGGAATGACATCCAGCAGGTAACCCAAATTCACGTTCATGCAGGGTTCATCAGGCTGGACGATCCCGCCTCTGTGAAAGCATGGGACGATCAAATCGAATTCGAGCGCGTCAACAAAGCGGCGATCTTAAAAGCCATTCACGAACTCAGCCGACGTCGACCGAATCAGCGCATCGTCGTTCGCCCTCATCCGGGTGAGGCTGTCGAGCGGTGGAATGGCGTTTTTGACGCCCATCCCAATGTGTCTGTCGTTCGGGAAGGCGCGCACGTGCCCTGGACGTTAGGGTGCAAGATTTTGCTGCATACATCCTGCACAACAGGCTTCGAGGCCCAGGCTGCCGGCAAAATGGCTTTCAGCTTGGTCGCAAACCCCAATTGGATCAGCGACTCATTCATATCGAATAAATTAAATCCGCTGTTTACGGACCCGATCAAACTCGTCGATGCGACCGAAGCCTATTTGGATCGCGGCGACGTGCTGGTAAAGCCCGAGTTTAGTCCCGCCCAAGCCGAGCATTACGTCGCGAATATTGGTGAAAAAAGCGGCGTTGAGCGCATAGCCGACCTGCTGACGCAGGACCTGCCGGTACCGGGAATGTCGATCCCCTTATCGCCGTTGGAGCCCTTCCCGCGCGAAGAAAAATTGAAGAATAAATTTAATATTTCTACGCAAGAATGTGGAGATGTAATTCAGCGTCTACTTACCGCGAACGGCAACAAGCGAGCCGTCAACCTGACAGAAGTCGGTGAAAGCTTATTCGTCATTTCACCAAGCGTACCGAAGTGAAGAGCGCTCATGGATAAATCAAAAAAGACCGTCTTCGTCTCCGGCAATTTTTATGCGCTCCACCCGGGACACGTGCGTCTGCTGCGCTTCGCGGCCGAGTGCGGCGAACACCTCGTCGTCGGTGTCAGTAACTTTTCGCCGGGCAGTGGATTTCCGCCGCCCGCTGAGCGGGCCGAAGCGTTGCGTGAGCTTGGGTTCGTTGACCGCGTTGTTCTTCTGGAGAATGGCCTCGAAGCTTTCCTCGAAGAGCTGAAGCCCGACATCGTCGTTAAAGGCAAAGAGTTCGAGGCACGTACCAATCCGGAAGCCGCCATCGTCGAGGCTTACGGCGGTAAGATCCTCTTTTCCTCGGGCGAGTCCACCTATTCGGGCCGCGAGCTTTTGGTGCGCGATTCCGAAGCGCCCAACTTGCGTTTTCCGGCTGCGTACGCAACACGCCACGCTTGCGACGCAGCTAATTTGAAAAAGCTCATCAACCAATTCACGCGTTTGAAAGTCGTCGTCATCGGCGACTTCATCATGGACGAGTACATCGAGTGCACGGCGCTCGGTATGTCGCGCGAAGATCCAACGGTGGTGGTATCGCCGGAATCCAACAATCGATTCATCGGCGGCGCGGGAATTGTCGCTGCGCACGCCCGCGCTATGGGCGCCGACGTCAGCTTCATTTCCGTTGCCGGTGCAGACGAGCCTGGGCGTTACGCTCGCGACAAATTGGGCGAACTGGGTGTGCGCGTGTCGTTCGTTGAGGACGAAAGCCGCCCAACCACGTTGAAGCAAAGATTCCGTGCTGGCGGAAAGACCTTGCTGCGTGTCTCCCACTTGCGCCAACACGAGGTCCAAAAAGAGCTGTGTGCGCAGCTGCTGGCAAAAGCTCGCGCTGCGCTCGACGGCGCGCATTTGCTGATCTTCTCGGATTTTAGTTACGGCGCGTTGCCACAAGGCTTGGTCGAGGAATTAAGCGCGGCCGCAAAAAGCGCGGGCACATTGATCGCAGCTGACAGCCAATCGTCTTCGCAGATGGGCGATATCGCACGTTTCAAGAATGCATCGCTCCTGACGCCCACCGAATACGAAGCACGCTTGGCGCTGCGCGATCAAACCGGCGGCCTGGCGCAAGTTGGGCATCGTTTGCTGGAAGAAAACAACGGATCGGTGGCGTTCATCACGCTGGGTGCGGAAGGAATCTTGGTCGTTACCCACATGCCGGGTTCGGACGAAACCGATCGTTTGCCCGCCTTCAACACCAATCCAGTGGATGTAGCTGGTGCGGGCGATTCCATGCTGGTCGCCGGCTCCATGACTTTGGCAGCAGGCGGCACCCCATGGCAGGCGGGCTTCATGGGCTCAATCGCTGCCGGCATTCAGATTAGCCGTGTCGGCAACAAGCCGATCCAAACGGCTGAGCTATTGACCGCGCTCTCGTGAGCATTCCGCCGGGAACACGCGCACTTTTGCTTGCCGGCGGCGAAGGAACGCGGCTGCGGCCGCTCACACTGACCACGCCGAAATGCCTCGTGCCGATCCGAGGCACGCCGCTGCTTGGCATCTGGTTCGATCTGTTGTTCAAAGCCGGCATCGCGCGAGCGTTGGTGAACACATCCTATCTACCCGACCAAGTGACCGCTTTCTGCAAAGCCTCGCCGTGGGCCTCACGCATCGATTTGGTTCATGAAACGGCGTTGTTG
The DNA here is from genome assembly GCA_947475895.1 of Fidelibacterota bacterium. Taxonomy (GTDB): domain Bacteria; phylum Pseudomonadota; class Alphaproteobacteria; order Rhodospirillales; family Rhodospirillaceae; genus SHVO01. The sequence goes on along the minus strand of CANJMF010000008.1, from coordinate 106,611 downwards.
GGAACGGCGGGCACGCTTCGCACGAACGCCGACTATTTCGCGGGCGGCACCTTTTTCATGGCGCATGCCGATAATCTCTCGCGTTTTTCGGTCGAGGATTTTTTCGCGGCCCACGCTGCGCGCCCCGAAGGCTGTGAGGGGACCATGATGACCTTCAAAACCAGCCGCCCCAAGGACTGCGGGATCGTTGAAATGGACTCGCGCGGCGTTGCGGTTGCAATCCATGAAAAAGTTGAAAATCCCCCCGGCGACCTCGCAAATGCAGCTGTTTTCATCCTGGAGCCCACTATATTCCGCGCTCTGGGGGACGTTCCGCTTGCAACGGATTTTTGCCGGGATATTGTCCCCCGACTTGCGGGGCGTTGGTTTACCTTTCCTAACACGGTCTATCACCGTGATATCGGGTCGCCAGAGTCCTACGCGCGTGCGCAACAGGAATTCGAGTGGATCGACCCATGAAAATTTTCGTCACCGGTGCTTGCGGCTACAAAGGCACAGTCCTCGTTCCCAAGCTGCTTGATGCCGGCCATACGGTCACAGCCTTCGACATCATGTGGTTCGGCAATCATCTGAAGCCGCACGCCAACCTGACCGTGGTTGAAGGCGACATTCGCAACGCCGATCAACTGGATCTGAAGGGCTACGACGGCATCGTTCATTTGTCGTCGGTCGCCAACGATCCGTGCAGCGATCTCGATCCGTTGCTGACATGGGAAATTTCCTGCCTCGCCACCATGCGCCTGGCCGACCGCGCCGCGCGCGACGGTGTGAAGCATTTTATTTACGCGAGTTCGGGCAGCGTCTACGGCTTGAAAGACGAGCCGGATGTCACCGAAGACCTCGAACTCGTGCCGCTGTCGGAATACAACAAGACCAAGATGGTCGGCGAACGCGTGCTGCTGTCGTACATGGACAAGATGGTCGTGCAGATCATCCGCCCCGCCACCGTATGCGGCATCAGCCCTCGCATGCGCCTCGACGTCGCCGTGAACTTGCTCACCATGCAGGCGCTGGCGAAGGGCGAGATCACCGTGCTCGGCGGCGAGCAGACCCGCCCTAACATTCACATCGACGACATCACCGATCTGTATGTGTTCTTGCTGGGACGCCCAGACGTGACCGGTGTGTTTAACGCCGGCTTCGAGAACATTTCGATCCTTAAGATCGCCGAGATGGCCACACAGCATGCAAATGCAAAAATCGTCGTGAAGCCTTCCAACGATCCGCGTTCCTATCGCGTCAATTCCGACAAACTGCTCGCCACCGGCTTCCGCCCCAAGAAGGGCGTCGAAGATGCCATCAAGGAAATCGTCGCGGCCTATCGCGCAGGTCAATTGAAAGACGAAGACCGCTTCTACAATCTGCGTTGGATGCAGCAGACGGTGTTGAACAAGAAGGCCGCCTAACAGGGCGGATACTGAATCCTCGATGAGCCGCAGACTTGTCCTCGCCAGCAATTCCTTCGCCGGCTCCGCATACGTCGCCCATGCCCTAAGCCTGGGCCACGAAGTATGGGGTGCGAGCCGCTCGGCGGAACCGTCCGCGGCCTTTCTTCCCTATCGCTCGCTGCCTGCAGCCGCACAGGCGAAGTTCCGCTTTGTTCAAGCCGACATCAATCAAGACTTGGACCGCATGTTCGAGCTTATGGCCGAGTTCCAGCCCGACGTGGTGGTGGATTTCGCCGGCCAAGGCATGGTGGCGGAAAGCTGGAACGCGCCCGAACAGTGGTATCAAACCAACGTTGTCGCCAAGGCACGTCTGCACAACTTCCTGCGCAAGCAGTCCTGGCTGAAGCGCTATATCCGCATCTCGACGCCGGAAGTGTACGGCAGCTCGGACACTCTGATCACCGAAGACCAGACCTATAACCCGAGCACGCCTTACGCGGTTTCGCATGCGGCCACGGATATGAGCCTGAAGGCGTTCCACAATACCTTAGGTTTTCCGGTGATCCTGGGGCGGTTCTCGAACTTCTTCGGTGAGCACCAGCAGCTTTACCGGATCGTGCCCAAGACGATCTTATGCGTTCTGACGGGCCAAAAACTGCCCCTGCACGGCGGCGGCACCTCGGTGCGCGCCTTTATCCATGCGTCGGATGTGGCCAGCGGGATCGAGGCCATGATCGATAAGGGCCAGACCGGGCAGGTTTACCATTTCTCGACCGACCAATTCCTGACCATCCGCGAGGTCGTGGAGCGCATTTGTGAAAAGCTGGGCGTTCCCTTCGAAAAGGCGGTGGAAATCGCCGGTGAGCGCCTAGGCAAGGATCAGGCCTATCTGATGGCCACCACCAAAGCGCGCACGGAACTGGGCTGGGCGGAGCGCAACTCGTTCGACGCCGGCCTCGACCGCACGATAGACTGGGTGAAATCGAACCTGGCAGAGCTTAAATCTCTACCCTGGACCTATTCCCACAAGGCATAACGCGATGCAAAAGACGGCAACCAACTTCCTGCCCGACCAGTACGAGAGCACCCAAAAGCTCGGGATTAACCACAACTATCTGCCCGAGCAGTTCGCCGATATGGATGCGATCCTGGCGAAGGTGCGCGAGGTCGTCGTGCAAGGCGATTTCACTTTGGGTCGCGCTGTCGACCGCGTGGAAGAACGCTATGCTGCCCTCCAGGGCGCGAAACACGCCGTTGGCGTCAACAGCGGCACGGACGCGCTTCGCCTCGCCCTGATCGCTTGCGGCATCAAACAAGGCGACGAAGTCATCACGACGCCTTACACTTTTTACGCCACCATCGGCGCCATTGTGACCGTGGGCGCGCGGCCCGTGTTCGTAGACATCGGCGACGACTACAACATCGATCCTTCCAAAATCGAGGCAGCGATCACGCCGAAGACCAAAGCCATTCTGCCTGTGCACTGGTCGGGCCGTCCGTGCCTGATGGACCAGATCATGGCCATCGCCAAGAAGCACAATCTGAAAGTCGTCGAAGATGCTTGTCACGCCGTGCAAGCGACATTCGACGGCAAGTTCACCGGCACACTAGGCGATGTGGCGGGATTCAGTTTTCACCCGTTGAAGAATCTGAACGTGTGGGGCGACGGCGGCATCCTTGTAACCAACAATGCCGAGATCGCCGACAAGGTGCGCCTCATCCGCAATCATGGTTTGATCGATCGCGATCACTGCGCCGAGTTTTCATTCAACTCACGCCTCGACACCGTGCAGGCTGTCGTCGCCGATCACCTCCTCAACAAACTCGACAACATCACTGCCACGCGCATCCGCAACGCGCATGCGCTGGACGCTGGTCTTGCGGGCGTGCGTGGCGTGAAGCCGCCGCCGCGCGATCCGCGCATCAAGGAAGTCTTCCACCTCTATTGCATTGAAGTGGAGCGCCGTGACGAGCTGCAGAAGTTCCTGATCAGCAGAGGCATCGACGCGAAGGTCCATTATCCAATCCCCATGCACTTGCAACCGGCCGCCAAGGACTGGGGCTACAAGGTGGGTGATTTCCCGCGCGCAGAGCGGTTGTGCGGCAACGTTCTCTCGTTGCCCGTGCATGAATTCATCCGCCCTGATCAGACGGCGGAAATGGCGGCGCGTATTAAGGAATTCTATGCTTAAAGCGGCTACGAACCGCTCCTCGAAACCCGGAGTGCAGTAAGTGTCATCGGCGAACGTGCCCTTTGTCGAACTCGGTCGGCAGTATCAGGGCCTGCGAAAAGAGATTTTGGAGACCATCGATCGCGTCCTCGCGAGCGGCCAGTACATCCTTGGGCCTGAGGTGGAAGCGTTCGAGCGCGAAGCCGCGGAATTTTGCGGCGTGACGCATGCCATCAGCGTGGCTAATGGCAGCGACTCATTGTGGCTGTCGATGAAGTGCCTCGGCCTCGGTGCGGGCGACGAGGTCATCACCGCGCCGAATTCATTTATTGCTTCCGCCTGGTCGATCGCCGCTGTAGACGCAACGCCGGTGTTCTCGGATGTGGACGACACGTTCAACCTGGACCCAGCGAAGCTTGAGCAAGCCATCACACCGCGCACCAAAGCGATTATGCCTGTTCACCTGACAGGCCGGGTCGCGAACATGGATGCCATCCAGGACATCGCGACACGCCACAAGCTGCACGTCATCGAAGACGCGGCCCAAGCCATCGGCGCCACATGGAGGGGCAAGAAAGCCGGATCGTTCGGGATCGTCGGTAGCTTCAGCCTGCATCCTTTGAAGAACCTGGCGGCCTTCGGCGACGGCGGCCTTGTCACCACCGACGACGGCAAAATCGCCGAGCAACTGAAGCTCCTGCGCAATCATGGCCTGAAGACGCGCGATGAGAGCGTGATCTGGGGCTACAACTCGCGCCTGGACGCGGTTCAGGCCGCAGTTCTTCGCATCAAACTTCGCCACCTCGCTGCCTGGAATAAGGCCAGCCAGGGCTTTGCCGCGCGCTATCACGCAGCGCTGGACAAAGTCGTTACGGTTCCCAAGCCCGGCGACGGCGAAGCCCCTATCTATCACCGCTACATTATTCAGACCGACCGCCGGGACGAACTGCAAAAGTTCCTGGCCGGCCGCGGCATCGACACCAAGGTCAACTACCCGACCCCCATCCACCTGCAGGAAGCGGCAGCGAAGCTCGGTTATAAGAAGGGCTCTTTCCCCGTAGCCGAGCGGCAGGCGGGACAGATTTTAAGCCTTCCGCTTTACCCGGAATTCACTCAGGTTGAGCAGGACAAGGTCATCGAAAACATCCTCGACTTCTTTAACGGCCGCGCATGAACGCCCTTCCCAACGACCCTTCGCTCAAGCTCGTCCGCGACATGCTGCGCGTCCGCATGATCGAGGAAGCTATTGCGCGCGAATATCCAAAGGGCGAGATGCGCTGCCCCGTCCACCTGTCCATCGGCCAGGAAGCCGTGGCTGTGGGCGTCGGCGCCGCGCTGGAGCGCACGGACCCTGCCGTGAGCACTCACCGCTCTCACGCCCACTATTTGGCCAAGGGCGGCGATCTAAAGCGGTTTTACGCGGAATTATTCGGCAAGGAAGCCGGCTGCGCCAAAGGGCGCGGCGGCTCCATGCATTTGATCGACCTTGATGTGGGCTTTGAAGGCTCGACCGCCATCGTCGGCAATACCATTCCCGTGGGCGTTGGTTTGGCGCTTGGCACGCAGGTGCGCGGCGAAAACGCAGTGACGTGCATTTTCGTGGGCGACGGCGCGTTGGAAGAAGGCGTGTTCTTTGAATCCGCCAATTTCGCCGTCGTGCGCAAACTGCCCGTGCTGTTCATTTGCGAGAACAATAACTATTCGGTGTATTCGCCGATCCGCGTACGTCAACCGACAGGCCGCAAGATCCATGAGTTCGCGAGCAGCATTGGGCTCCATTCCCAATCGCACGACGGCAACGACGTGTTCTCAGTCGCTGAAACCGTCAAAGCCGCCGTCGACGACGTGCGCGCCGGCAAAGGCCCAGCGTTTTTGGAGTTCGCGACCTATCGTTGGCTTGAGCACTGCGGCCCCTATTACGACGACAACCTCGGCTATCGTCCGGAGAAAGACGTCGCCGAATGGAAAGCGCGCGATCCAATCCGCGTTGCCGAAGCGAAGATGCAAAATCATCCCGGCTTTTCGAGCGACGTGATGGAACGCTGGCGCGGCGAGATCGCCACCGAGATCGACGCAGCCCTTGTGTTCGCGCGCGATGCGGCGTGGCCCGATACCGCGACCGGCGGAGACTACGTCTATGCTTGATGCACCCACGTCTCCCTTAGCCTTCGTCGACGCGATCCGCGACGGCCTCGACGTCGCCATGCAAATCGATCCGCACATGATTTGCTACGGCCTCGGCGTCGACGATCCGAAACGCATCTTCGGCACCACGACCGGATTGGCTGAAAAATACGGCAACGGGCGCGTGTTCGACGTGCCCACCTCGGAAGCGGCCATGACTGGTATCGCCGTCGGCGCTGCGCTGCGCGGCGTGCGCTCGGTGACAGTCCATCAGCGATTGGACTTTTTCCTGCTGGCGATGGACCAACTCATCAACAGTGCCGCCAAATGGCACTTCATGTTTGGTGGGCAGCGTTCGGTGCCTATCGTCATTCGGCTCATTCTTGGACGCGGCTGGGGCCAGGGTCCCACGCACTCCCAGAGCCTGCATTCCTGGTTTGCGCACGTCCCCGGCCTGAAGGTTGTCATGCCGACCAATGCGGCGGACGCCAAAGGCCTCCTGCTGTCGTCGATCTTCGATCCCAATCCCGTGCTGTTCCTTGAACACCGCTGGCTGCATCAGGCCGTGTCTGAAGTGCCGCAGGGCGACTACCGGTTGCCGATTGGGCAAGCCCGCGTTGTCGCGCCCGGTACCGACATCACGATAACAGCGATGTCATATCTCGTGCCGGAAGCTATTCGCGCGGCCGAAATGTTGGCCAAGCACGGGGTAAGCTGCGAAATCATTGATCTTCGGACCATTCGCCCGCTCGATTTGCCGGCCGTCTCGGCCAGCGTGCAGAAGACAGGTCGGCTGCTAGCGCTTGATTCTGGCCTGCCCATCTGCTCAGTAGCCTCTGAAATCGTGGCTTTTGCCAGTGAACGGCATTTCCAGTCCCTTCGGACCGCGCCTCGGCGCCTGACAATGCCTGACCACCCCGAGGCGACCAGCTTCGCGCTCACCCGCGATCTGCATCCTTCGGGCGAGTCCATTGCCAGCACGGTGAGCGACATGTTGGCCTTGCCGCACCGCTTCGCGCGCGACCCGAAAGCCGGACCGCACGACGTGCCCGGCGCTTGGTTTAAAGGCCCGTTCTAGATCGGGTCTGTTCTAATTCGAGTGAAAGTGACGCTATGCGTTTTGAGTACGAAAATCTTGTGAACATGTTCGAGAACGCGCTGCTGACCGAATTACGTGGTCACGGATCGGGCAGCGATTTCTTGCGCACGTGGGTTCCCGACCCCGAGCCCGTGAAGTCGCTGATCAACATGGCGGACGCAGCCGACGTTGAAGGCGTCGAATCCTTCGAAGTGGATATCGCCACGGCAGCGCTATCGCCGGCGGACATGAAGGAATTGTCGGACGCGCTCAAGGGCGTCTTCATGATCAAACTGGATGCGTCCAAAGCCCAGCGGGTCATCTTGGCATTCACACGCTCCGGCGGGCATACAACGCAGCCCGTCGCCACAGGTGCGGCGGCGCAAAAGACGATTGCCTGGAACGGCGACGGTTGGACGATCAAGCTGGTCGCGAACAACGGAATCATCACGGACGCCGCGCTGACGTGGAGCGATCCCGCCGCAGACCTGGCATTGATCGGCACATTGGCTCAATCGCTGAAAGGCATGGGATTGCGCGAAGCGCGCGATCACGGCGTTCAGTATGCATTCGCATCTCAGCAGGCCGCAGCGTCTCCGGTGAAGGGGATTTTGATTCCCGCCAACTACTCCGTGACAAGCCGTGCTGCTGTGAACGCGCTGCGCAAAGCCATCGACGCGGCCGAGCAGCCCAATCCAGCGGATTGGAATTTCGAAGATCACGGCCTTTCCGATGCCTGGCGCAAGATTCCAGCGGATGTGCGCACTCAGAATCTGGAAAGCCTGATCGCGGATTACTTAAAAAAAGTCAGCCTTGCGAGTGCGATCATCGTCACCGAGATAGACGAGTATGACCGCGTGTTCGTGCAATTCGGCGAAGATTTTCCCGTCGCGCAGAAGCCGTTTATCCTGATGCAGCTGGAGCGGCATGTGCGCAACGCCACCAACGAACGTATCGAGCTTTTTGTGTCCGAGCTGAAGGACAACAACCGCATTCGGCGCCTGTAGAAACACGCGCTTAGGAGTCACCATGACCGGCATGACAGACCACACCCAGTTGATCCTCGATGGCACCAAAATCGCGTGGCATCAGGACCGCATCCAAGCCTGGGAACGCGGCGAGCGTATCGCCCCCATCACCATCGATATGGCGCTAACGCGCGCTTGCAACTACGCGTGCCATTACTGCTACGCCATGCTGCAGGAAAACGACCGCAAGTCGATCACCAAGCAAGTGATCACCGACTTTCTGGATGACTGCAAAGAGATCGGCGTGAAGGGCATTAGCTTTGTCTCGGACGGCGAAAGCACCATCTCGCCGGTGTTCGTCGATGCCTGCAAACACGGCCACAGCCTGGGTCTGTCCATGGCCTGCGGCACCAACGGCTTCGTGCTGACGCGCCGCAAGCTGGAAGAAGTGCTGCCGTCGCTGACGTATTTGCGCATCAACATCTCGGCCGGCGAACGCGACCGCTACGGCGAGATCATGGGCGTGAAGCCTGATTATTTTGACCGCGTGGTGCAGAACATTCGCGACATGGTCGCCATCAAGAAGGAGCGCAATCTGTCGGTCACCATCGGCCTGCAGATGGTGCTGATGCCCCAATACCGCGATCAGATCATGCCGCTCGCGCGCCTCGGCAAAGAACTCCGCCCCGATTACCTCGTGATCAAGCATTGCTCGGACAATGAAGACGGCGATTTGGGCGTGGAATACCAAAAGTACGCCGAGATGTACGAAACGCTACACGCGGCGGAAGCGCTGTCGGACGACGAATATCAAGTCAGCGTGAAGTGGTCGAAGATCCAAGCCACCGGTCAGCGCAGCTATCAGCGCTGCTACGGCGCGCCCTTCATGATCCAGCTGTCAGGCTCGGGTTTAGTGGCGCCGTGCGGCATGCTGTTCAACGAACGTTATAAGAAGTTTCACATCGGCAACATATGTGAGACGCGCTTCAAGGACATCTTTGCGTCGGACCGCTATTGGGAAGTGATGCGCTATCTCGCGAGCCCGGACTTCAACGCGCAGAAGATGTGCGGATCGCTGTGCCTGCAGCACAAGGTTAACGAGACGCTCGACAGCTACGAGAAGGGTTACGTCAATCTGCCCGACTTGACCGGCGCGACACCGCCGCAGCATCTCAATTTCGTCTAGGTCGACGCAGGCAGGGAAAATGCTGGCGGCAACGGAATTCAACGTCGGTCCTGGGTATATCATCGGCCCGACACCGCCCGAGTCCGAAGTCGCGTGGCTGCAAGATTTCGTTCAGCGCAAATGGCGGAACGTCCTGACATCGAAATATCCGGCGCTCAGCGACACGATCGCCGGAACATCGATCTTCGACTATCACAAGATTTCGCACCTGATCGATCACGCCTCGGCGTGGGGCAAGGACGCGCGCCTATTCACGCCGGCAGAAGTCGCGGAACTGTGCGAACGGCTGACGATTTTCGGTTTCCTCGAAGCGACATTCGGCACTTATGAGATCGCCGACATCGAAGGGCTTGGCTATCCCGAGATTTATTGGCGGCTTGTGCGCCCGAAGCAGCCCGGCGACGTGGCCGGCGCCCATGCCGACGCCTGGTTCTATACCGTGACCAACCATATGCCCCCCGATGAGCAGCAGCGGATTGTGAAAGTATGGTTTCCGGTCTTCTCGGAGCCAGGCCTGAGCGGCATATCCGTTGCGGTGGACTCGCACAAAATGAACCTGGCCTACACCGGCGAGATGCGGCACGGACGCATGAAACCGCTGATGACCGATCCACGCGCGCCTGACATCAAGCTCTCTCCCTTGCAGCTGACTCCGGGGCAGTGCGTTGCCTTTCACGTCGATCTGCTGCATCAAGGGATCGGCCACATGACGGATCGATCGCGCGTCAGTATCGAATTCGCCATCCGGCGCACGCACATCTAACCCAGATTTTTTCACATGAAAATTTTTGCTTATATTCCCTGTCGTGCGCTCGGCGATTTCGTATCGTATGCGGCGCTTATTAGCTCGATCAAAGAGCTATTCGACGACAGCCAACTGTTCGTCTATTACCGCAATGATCGGCCCTATAAAGAGCCGATCGTACGATGCATGTGGAATGCGTCGGGGGTCGTCACACTGCCGCCGGAATCACAGGGCATCCCCCTCGATTATTTCGATGTGCACGCCGGCCGGCCAAGCCAGAATGTGAAGTTCTGGGAAGATCACAAATTGCATCTCACGGAGCTGGTATTGACCGGCGCCATGCTGAATGAGTTGATGCTCAACACGATTCCAACGACCACACTCTGCCCACCCGCCCAAACCGCGCCCGAACATGATCAAGCGCTTATTAACCTCGGCTTGGACCCAACCAAATGGATCGCCGCGTTCTACTGGAAAGAAGGCGGCTATGAGTTCCGCGGTCCAAACGCCGTGCGCACGATCTTCGACCCCGAACCTTATTTTGCCGCCATACGACATGTAGTCGCTCTTGGTGGCCAAGTTGTTCGTCTCGGCCACCCGACGCCGACAACACTTCCGCAGCTGAAGGGCGTGGTCGATCTCGCTAAAGTTCCGAATTCGGAATTCCTGCAAATTTTTGCGGTTGCTCGTTCGCGTTTCTTCGTCGGCTCGTCGTCGGGCCCAGCGTCATATGGCTCGGCTTTCGGTGTGCCGACGGCCAACACGGACCAGACTCTTTGCCTCGGCGCTTGGGGCGAGAAAGATTACATCGTGACTCAGAGCATCGAGGTGAATGGCAAAATTCACCGCCAACAAGAAGCCTTTGACGCCGGACTTCTTGTCACCACCTTCAACCAGACGACAGCCAAATATCATCGCAACACTGCGTCTGAGTTATTGGCGGCGACCGATGAAATGTTCAACGTAACGAAGGACTGTCCTGGCTGGCGGCCGCTGGTGCCGCGTCAAATCACGGGTTCGCGCGCCAATGCGATTTCGCTGCCGATTGTGCGCAAACTGCGACCCGACTTGTTAGTGCCGCCGTCGCAACGCGCATTATAGGGGGTCGTTCTCGCTGTAGGAACGCTTAGCGCGCTGCCCCAGAAGCGTCCAATAATCATAAACTGACCGTCCATTTCCGGGCCGTTTCGCCGTAATATTTTCAGCGGTAAAAACTTCGCCGCGTGCAATGCAGCATGCGGCTACCAGACTTTTGCGTGCCACGGTTTTATTCTTGGCCTCCGATGGGCGACAGATTTTGCGCCCATCACCCAATGCAGATTCAATTTCGCGAATTGCCGTCACCATTGCTTTGAATTCATCGGGCTCGATAGATGCGCGATGATCAGGCCCCGGCAACGTGCGATCGAGCGTCATATGCTTTTCGATCAAGACCGCGCTGCGAGCCACTGCGGCAATGCTGACGCTGGTCCCCGGCGTATGATCGGAATAACCGACAGGTAGGCCGAACGCCTCAACCATTGTGTCCATGGCTCGGAGATTCACATCCTCGAACGGTGCAGGGTATTCGGTTGTACAATGCAAAAGTGTAACGAGTTTATTGAGGAAGCTTTTGCCCTTAGGGCTTGCGTAAGCTTTCTTGAACGCCGCGCGCGTAGGTTTGCCTTTGGTGCGCAGGTAGCCGAATGCCAAAACGCCCAATGCGATTTCGATCTCAGGCAACGTTGCCATGCCTGTGGACAGGATGACAGGAAGGCGTGTGCGCGCTGCTTTTAGCAGCAAGATGGGGTTGGTCAGCTCGCCCGAGGGGAGTTTCAACAACGTCATCCCCAGCTTGTTGACTAGGAAATCGAGACTCTCGCCATCGAACGGCGTCGACAGAAATGCGATTTTTCGCTTGCGGCAATGCGCAATCAAAGCCCGATGGTCTGCAGGACTGAGTTCAAGCGCACGCAGCATTTCGAGCTGACTTTGCTTCACGCCTGTCGTTTGCTTTTGATAGGCCGCCTTGGGCGCCAAAGCCGAAGCCAGCTTATTGGCCTTAAAAGTCTGAAACTTGACGAAATCTGCGCCGGCGGCAGCTGCGGCATCGACCAGCTTTAACGCCATGGTGATAGACCCATTATGGTTAACGCCAGCTTCAGCGATAATCACGGTGTGCGGCGCGCGTTTCAATGATTTGGCCATGTGTAAAAAGTCTTTCGTAAGAGGCTCGCCGCGTCCCATTTGACGGTCGCCAATATTTTCCGCAACGCCTTGAGAGTGCGCGTAGACGCGTGTCCGTCTCCATAAGGGTTTTTGACGGCACGACAATCCATCTCGAACGCCTTGCATATCGCCTCATAAATCGCCGCGCGCGTCGGCACGACATCGATCACAGATTCGGCGCGAAGACGGCCTTTTTGACGATCGCCGATATTCACCGTGGGCGTTTTAAAGCTGGGCGCTTCGTAGATACCGCTCGATGAGTTGCCGATGACAACGTCGCAATGCTTAAGTGCGCTGAGATAACGTTGCGAACCCAAGGAAGAATAGAAGACGGCGTTCGTATGAGAGGCAACGAACGTTTTCACCAACCGCTCGATCGCGCGTCCCTGCACATCGGCATTGGTACCGCAGCACAAAATTTGAATCTTCGAATCAAGCCGATCGAGAGCCGCGAGCATTTCACGGCAATGATCTTGCGTTTTCGCCGAAAGCGTTTCTGGGTGGAATGTCACAACAATGGTTTTGCGACGCGAATCAAGTTTTACGGATTCAAAAAATGCGTTTCGGCCCAACAGAGCGATCGTGCGTAAAAGTTCGATTCCGCTGCTGCCGACGACGGCGACATGCGCGGGATTTTCGCCCATTTGGCATAAGCGGCGCTGCGCGGCGGCATTTGTCACAAAATGCACATGGGACAACTTAGTAATGGCGTGACGGATCGCGTCGTCAATGGCGCCCTCCGTGATATCGCCACCCCAACCATGTATAACAGGTACACGCGCAAGCGTCGCAGCCATCGTCGCGCCGAGAATTTCGTAGCGATCACCCAGCACAAATACGAGATCCGGCTTTATTTTTGCGAGGGCGTCACCGACACCAGCAATTCCAACACCCAGAGACCGAGTAAGTTGTGCCGGTGTATCGCCCACCAATTTCATATCAACCAGAGCGTCGATTTTAAAACCATCGGCTTTTATAGCGCGGCGCGTATCGCCTGCTCCCACCACGAGATGCTGCCCGGTCGCAATGATTTTAAGATCGAAGTCGCGATCCTTTTGCACTGCCTTCAACACCGGCAGCAACAATCCCCAATCCGCGCGCGTGCTTGTCACCGCGCAAATTTTTAATGGTTTACGCCGCATGTGCTCTTCCTAGATGTGCACTGGAAGGTACGTTTATCAAGCGGTGTGCGAGATCTTCGGACGTCGACACATCCATACGCGGACAATGCGCGTACATCGGCAGTTTATGCATGAGCGTCCAGACCGGCCTTGTGCCTATGCCCGCCGCGTTTGTGCGCTCAAGAAGCGCCGGAAGCAAGTCGGCTTTGTCGGCGCGCAGCAACAGAACATTGAGCCAGAAATTGCTGTGCGAATTCGCTGGCTCATCCACAAACGCCGCGACCGGATGACCGGCAAACACCGCGCGGTATTTGGCGGCAAGCGCGCGCTTTTCTGCCAGAAATTCGGGCAATTTCTCCATTTGCGCGCAGCCTAAGGCCGCATTGAGGTTCGGCATACGATAATTGTAGCCGACTTCGTCATGAATGAAGTCCCAGGCGTGCTTCACCTTGGCCGTGGTCGTAAGGTGCTTGAGTCGATCGGCTAGCTTGACGTCATCGGTAATAACGGCGCCACCGCCGCCGGTGGTGATCGTTTTATTTCCGTTAAAGCTCAGCACACCCATGACGCCAAGGCGCCCCGTGTGCTTGCCCTTGTAATACGAGCCGAGCGATTCCGCCGCGTCCTCAACAATGGGAAGCTTCCAGCGCGCCGCCACATCGATCAAGGCATCGAGATCGACGGGGTGACCGAAGGTATGCATAGGCACCACGGCCGCGATGCGGGCACCGGTTTTTTTGTTGCGGCAAACGCCGTCCACAACGCTTGCGGTTTCGCCTAGCCAACGATCTACCTTCTCGGGGTCGAGGCCAAGGGTTGACGCGTTGCTATCAACGAAGTGTGGTGTCGCCCCGCAATAACTCACGGCATTCGCGCTGGCGATAAACGTCAGATCCGGAACGAGCACCTCGTCGCCTGTCTTAACGCCGGCGACCTGCAGGGCAATATGCAACGCGGCCGTGCCGTTCATCACAGCCACAGCGCGTTTCGCACCTGTGAAGTCACAGAGCATCTGTTCGAAACGATCGACGTACTTCCCAACCGACGAGACAAACGTGGAATCAATACAATCGAGGAGATACGCGCGCTCTGTCGCGCCGAATTCGGGTTCGTGAAGCCCGATGGTTCGGCCGCCGCCGCGCGGCAAAACCGTCCAGAGGGTATCGATTATGCTGGAGATATCGTCGCTCAAGACAGGCTCAAAGGTTGTAGATGTCGCTTTTGTAGCGTGCGAGATTCTCGGCGCGCGTGAACCAATCGACGGTCTTCTTCAGGCCACGCTTGAAGCCATCAAGACCACCGTGCGCGGGCTGCCAATTCATAAGCTTTTGGGCTTTGTCATAACTGGCGAACAAGCGCTCGACCTCGCTGTCTTTCGGGCGAATGCGCTGATCTTCGGTCACGATGGATACTGTTTGCCCCATCGTTTCGGCAATGGCTTTTGCCGTATCGCCAATGGAGATTTCAAACCCGCTGCCGACGTTGGTTACGGTGCCAAGAATGGCGTCGTTGTCCATCGCGGCCATAAAGCCGCTAACCGTGTCCTCGACGAATGAAAAATCGCGTGTCGGTTCCAACGATCCCAGCTTAATGGTGCGAGCGCCTTGGGCGATTTGCGTAATGATCGTGGGAATCACCGCGCGCGCCGACTGACGCGGGCCGTAAGTATTGAAAGGCCGCAGGACTGCAACGGGTGTTTTGAAGGATGTGTAGTAGGACAGCGCGATATGGTCGGCACCAATCTTGGAGGCCGAGTACGGCGACTGGCCCTGCAGCGGATGCTCTTCAGTGATCGGAACGAACTGGGCCGTGCCATAAACTTCACTGGTCGATGTATGCACGACTTTTGCGACGCCTAAGTCGCGTGCGGCCTGCACCACGTTCAGTGTACCTTTGACGTTGGTGTCCACGTAAGACGACGGCGCATAGTACGAATAGGGAATGGCGATCAGCGCGGCGAGATGCAACACCGCATCGCAACCTTTCATCCCGGTGACGACGGACTGATAGTCGCGCACGTCGCCCGCGAATACCTCGAACTTGCCTTTGACTGCCGGATCGCAGTGATCGAGCCAGCCCCACGAATTGAATGAGTTGTAGAGCACGAAGGCGCGCACCTCGTGCCCCGCCCTCACTAGTGCTTCTGTCAAATGCGAGCCGATGAATCCATCGGCGCCCGTGACGAGTACCTTCTTCTTTACCATCCCCGATTGCCCCAACGCTGTGACACCCTTTGATTTAATCAATCGGGACGCCGTCGCAGGTTACGAAATTGTAGTGCCGCGCGCCCAGGCTCCCGGGAGCGCGATCCGGTCCGAGATATAGCACGATTTTAATGGCTAAATCCCCCCATGTTCGCTATTGAAAATTATCCTTCGTTTTTCATCTTGAGAGAGTTCAGCCATGGCTGATATGGGCACCCACGCTGCGGATTTACGCGTTTGGCGGAATTTTATCGCCACGCCCGGCTTTTACGCGCCGCGCAAACACCTCATTGGGCCGGACACGAAAGTTTTCACCATGGGCAGCTGCTTCGCGTTGGAGGTGCGCCGCGCACTCCAACGTCGCGGCATCGAGGTTCACCCCAACTACCTGTCGGTCAAATATCGCCTGGGCGAAAACCAGTTTTCCTCTTTTACCGAGAGCTGCGAGTTCCAACCTCA
Source organism: Fidelibacterota bacterium (assembly GCA_947475895.1). Taxonomy (GTDB): domain Bacteria; phylum Pseudomonadota; class Alphaproteobacteria; order Rhodospirillales; family Rhodospirillaceae; genus SHVO01. The sequence continues at coordinate 90,959 of CANJMF010000008.1, read as the reverse complement.
CTACGATACCTTCGGTATCCGTCAAGAATTTGAAATGGCGCTGGGGTTGTGGAAAGACCGCAAGGATAGTTTCATCCAGTATTCGGGCACGCCGACGAACAAGCAACTGGGCTGGGATACCGTTTATCAGGATCCATTCCGCAAAGTGACGTGGGGCAAGTCCCAGCAATTGCTAGACGAAGTAGTTGACCAAATTGATCGGGTCGTAACAGAAGGCATCGCACAAGCCGACGTCATCGTCATGACGCTGGGACTAACCGAGGCCTGGCGCGGCACAAAAAGCGGCAAATATTTTTGCCAATTCCCGCGCGATCCCAAGGCGGCGACGTTCCACCCCAGCACCTTTCTGGAAAACTACAACAACATGCGCGCGACACTTGACGCGCTGTTAGCACGCCATCCCAACAAACAAGTCATTCTGTCGGTGTCACCGATCCCGTTGGATTCGACGTTTCGCGAAAATATGGACGTGGGCACCGCCAACACGGAGAGCAAGTCCATCTTACGTGCGGTCGCGGGACAAATTTGCAGCGAATATGCGTCTAACGTGACCTATTTTCCATCTTACGAAATGGCGACGCTTTCGCAAGGGACCGTTTACCAAGAAGACAGGCGTCACGTAGCCCCTGAATTTGCGGATCGGGTTGTCGCCGGCTTTCTGTCCTGCTTCTCGAAGGATTAAGTCTAAGCGGCCGCTACGAATTGGCAACCATCAGCCGAGTCGCATAGCGCGCTTCCGGCGTATCTAGGCAATCGGCCGGTAGCTGTTGCAATTTAAGCTTTGCCATACGGTTTAAGCGCAAAGGGTATGGAACGCTTCCATAGAGCACCTGAAACAAGCCGCGGCGGTTGCGCTTGCAGGTCTTGCCGCGATGGAAGCCGTAGGTGTTCTCAAGAAACGCGCTTCCTGCAGGGCCAACAATTTCAAAAATTTCTTGCCCGAAAAGCTGAGGGATGATTTGAGCCGCGTCACGCCCGTTCCCAACAAACAGAGCATTGGCCAATTCCATGGATTGGCCGTGCGCCGCAACCTTCGCCATCACGAACTCAGGGTCGTGCGTGTTGCACGCGAAAACATGCGGACCATCGTCGGTGGAGACATCAGTCATATATAAAAACAGCTTACAGGCGCGAAAATCATCGCGGTCACGATGAAAAATATGCTGGCCGTAGTCGTTAGTCGCCGACGGATCCGTCCACCAAGCCGTGATATCCACAATTGTCGGCGCCGCGCCCAAATGGTCGCTCACAACAGAGAGAATTTGCGGGTGCGTCGCGAGAGCAAGCGTATGCGGCGCCACAATAACATCTTCGATGATATTATGGCTCGTTGGCCCATCTTTTTCGAACTGCGCACGCGAAGCAAGAAAGTTCGCCATTTCCTTGACCTGGACCGGGGTCAAAAGATCGACTGGAAGAAATCCCGTCTTCCGAAATTCGGCAGCACGCGCGGCATCGGCGGCGGAGGTGGTCGGTTTAGCTGGCGCGCGAGCAGCGATACGCCGCGCGATCTCTATACGATGGGCGGGGTTCGCGACGACTTTGTTCAAATTCCAGCACACGTCGCCGGGAGCGTTATTGATGACGTTCATCAAATCGTCCTGGCTTTTGGCCATACCCTTGAACGCACTCCCGCCCACGACGGCCAACACATCATTAATGACCGCATGAAAGGTTGGTGCCATTTGAATCATCAATTGGCCGAACTTCGGATCGTCAGATCGAACAATTTGCGCGCTTTGTTCCATGATTTTCCCAGACCAGGTTTTAACGCTATTTTATGCCGCGAGGCATACATGCGATCCTTGATGGGCGTCAATGCGTTCCCAAACCCTCACAGGGCCGCAGAAACGCTTACAAATCTGTAAATCCGAATACCCGTTCCGCGCGATACTGGTTATCTGCCACCCCATTGTGGTTTTGGTAGGAGGAAGCGCCTATTCTATCAATCTGTTAAAGTCTCGGGATAGATCAGACTTGGTACAAAGCCGCGCCCACTTGGGGGGCTTTGAGGATTTAGGGACGACATGACGGTCACTGTGGCTATAGCGCTCGCGACATCCGAGATTCAGCTTCCCATGGAGGAGATTCAACCGCCTCTTGGGCAGCTTCTGCTTAGGCGCGGCGCCATTGGCGAGAACGACGTCGCGAAGGCCCTGAGTTTCCAGGCAAGTTTCGGCGGGCTTTTGGGCGCAATTCTGATCCGCATCGGCGCCGTCGCGGAAGATGCTGTTCTGGAAGCCCTCGCCGAACAGCTGGATTTCGAGGTCATAACAAACGATCGCCTGCCGCAAGATCCCGCCACCTATGCCACGACGATCAAAAGCTCCGGTATCGACAGCGAGTGGTGGATCGACCAGGCCGCGCTGGCGTGGGCGGACGACAAAGGCACGATCCATTGCATCAGCCGTGACCCTTTGCGCCCAAGCCTACAGGAAGCGCTGATCTCGGCCTTTCCCGGGAAAGAGCTGCATTGGTGGCTGATCCGTAACCGCGAACTCGACTTCATGATCGATCTCGTGCGGCGCGAACTCACATCGGACGGTCGGGACATTGAGGGCGACGTGGCGCTCTTGCGCGAACTCGCGGAAGAAGCGCCGGTGGTCGAACTCGTTTCCAACTCCATGGCGCAGGCCGTAGCCGAAGCCGCATCGGATATTCACGTAGAGCCGCGCGAGCACGAATTCGACATCCGCTATCGCATCGACGGTGTGCTGCAAAGCCGCCTTACCTTGCCGCGCTCGCGGTTTGATGCCGTTGCCTCGCGCATCAAATTGATTTCTGGCCTCGACATCGCCGAACGTCGCTTGCCGCAAGACGGCCGCATCGGCATGCGCATTAGCGGCAAAGATCTCGATATCCGCGTGTCCTGCCTGCCGGGCGTGTGGGGCGAGTCCATCGTGATGCGTCTCCTCATGAAGGAGCATAAGCAATTCTCGCTGGCGAAAATCGGCATGGCTCCGGATCACCTGGACGTATTCGCCAAGCTCGCCCAGGAGCCTTACGGGATCATTCTGGTCACGGGCCCTACGGGTTCGGGGAAATCCACCACGCTGAAGGCGACGCTCGAGCACATCAAAGACGGGAAACGCAAAATCATCACCGTCGAAGACCCGGTGGAATACAACATTCCCGGCGTCACGCAGGTGCAGACAAAAGCGGACATCGGCTACACCTTTGCCCGCGCGCTGCGCTCAATCCTCCGCCAGGATCCGGACGTCATCATGATCGGGGAAATCCGCGATCTTGAGACCGCGCAAATCGCCGTGCAGGCGTCGCTCACGGGTCACATGGTGTTTTCAACCCTGCATACCAATGACTCGCTTAGCGCTTTCACGCGCTTGATCGACATGGGCCTCGAACCGTTCTTGGTGGCTTCGTCTGTACGTGAAGTGATGGCGCAGCGTTTGGTACGCCGCTTGTGTCCACATTGCCGCAAACCGCACACGCCTGGGCTACCGATCCGGGAGAAATGCGACGGCTTGCGCGCACAGTTCCCCGGCCTGTTTGCCGGCGATCCAAAATTCTTCGAAGCGACTGGCTGCGCCAAATGCCAACATACCGGCTACCGTGGTCGCCTCGGTATTTACGAAGTTGCCGTACTCAACGACGAGGTTGCGGACATGATCCTGCATCAGCGGCCTATGCATGAGTTGCAAGCCGCTGTGCGCAAAACCGGTTTCCGCGACCTGTTGGAAGACGGCTTGTTGAAGGTTTGGCAGGGCGAAACCAGCGTCGAGGAAGTCATTCGCGTCGCAGGCCAATCAGGCATCGAAGGCGACTGACCGGGGCCAACAGTCCAACGCATGTCGAAAGCATCGCGACCCAATCCAAAAACCGCGAACGCATCGCTCGAAAACGCCCTGGCGCTCCATAAAACCGGGCAATTCGCAGCGGCAGCAGTCGCCTATGAACAAGCCCTGGCGCGCGCACCCGAGGAGCCACAGATCTTGTACCTTCTGGGGGGGGCCTATGCACAAAGCGGTCGCCTCGCCGATGCCATCCCGAAGCTTGAGCATTCGCTTAAATTGCGTCCGGGTTTTCTTCCCGCAATCGAGCTGATGGGATCCATTTGGGGACAACTGAAAGAGCCCGCAAAAGCGATTCCCTATTTTCGCGAAGCCGCCGCGCAGGCGCCGAATTCTCCAGACATTTTCACGCGCCTGGGTGCCGCGCTCTTCCACTGCGGAAATTACGGCGACGCCGCTGCCGCCCTCTCGCGTGCCTTGGCGCTTGATCCAAAAAATCGCCAAACCCGGATCGGATATGCGGCTGCGTTAGGGCACACAGGTCGCGAGGCGGAGGCCGAAGGTATCCTGCGGCAGTGCGTAAGTGAAACGCCCGAGCCTAACAGCCTAATCGCGCTTGGCACCCTACTTGGCCAATGCGAGCGCTTCGGTGAAGCAGAAGCCGTCTTTCAAGAGGCCATCACGCGAGATCCAAAATCTGCCACAGCCTACCAACTTTTGGGTCACGCATTTCATAAGCAAGGACGTTTGCAAGAAGCCGAGAGCGCTTATCGTAGCGCGCTTGCACTGGCGCCCAACGATGCCAAGCTGCTGGAGCGTTTGGGTGAGAACCTGACGGACCTCAATCGTCTGGACGAAGCTCAAGCCATATTGGAGCGCGCAAATCAAATTGCCCCGAATGGCGCCGACACCATCACGGCGTTGGGACGCATTCATGAGCTGCGCGGCGCGTTGGATGAAGCGACGGCGCTTCATACGCGCGCACTCTCGCTGGATCCAAAAAACACGAGCGCCTTGCTCAATCGCGGCAATGCACGGCGCTTTGCTGGAGATTTTTCAGGCGCACTGATCGACTATGACGCAGCCATCGCCGCGCGCCCTGGACTGGCGCAGGCCAACGCAAATCGCGCCCTCGCTTTGCTGGCGCTTGGCAGATTAGATGAAGCATGGCCGTTATTCCGCGCGCGCATTCGCGCACTTCATGGCGCGCCTGACCTAACGAACGGCAAGCCCTGGGACGGCTCGTCGCTCGCCGGAAAGCGCGTCCTGGTCTGGAACGAATATGGCCTCGGCGACGAAATTCTTTTCGCCAGCTTGTTACCGGAGCTTATTAAGATCGTCGCATCTTGCACCGTCGTTTGTGCGCCGCGCCTCTTAACGCTGTTTCGCCGATCGTTTCCCGATGCTCATGTTGTGCCGTTGGGAACAAGCATTGCGGATGACTTCGATTTTTGCATGCCGCTGATCGATGCGGCGCAAACACTGCGCCCGTCGTTGGCGTCGTTTCCGCAACATGCCGGATACCTTCGCCCGGACACTGACCTAACGGCGAAATTGCGCGCACGCTATCAAGACCGGACGGCAAAGCGTCTCGTCGGCATATCCTGGCGCAGCAATGCGGGTGCTACGGGGCGCTTCAAATCGAATGACCTTACGCAGTGGGCCCGTATTCTTGAGATTCCGAATACGCGTTTCGTATCGCTTCAATACGGCGACTGCACCGCAGACATCGAACGCGCGCAAACGCAACTGGGATGCAACATTCTCGTCGATCCGCAAATCGATCCCGCTGGAGACTTAGATCCTTTCACCGCGCAGGTCGCCGCGATGGACGTGATCGTTTCCGTAAGCAACACCACAGTTCACGTTGCGGGCGGACTTGGTAAGCCGGTCTTGACGTTGCTTCCGACCGGCCCCGGCATGCACTGGTATTGGTTTCAAGATCGCTCGGACAGCCCTTGGTATACGTCGGCCCGTCTCCTTCGATGTGAACGGGACGCGCCGTGGTCGGGCGTTCTTGATGAGGCCGCCGGCGCGTTAAAAAAATGGCAATCGTCGTGAGCGGCGGTGCGACAGCACTCGCGGAAGCGATGGAAAATCACCGACAGGGCAATATCCCGGTGGCCGAGGCCGGGTATCGTCAGGTCCTCATGCGTGAGCCTGGAAATGTGGATGCTTTGCATCTGTTAGGGCTTATTACCGCGCAGCGCGGCGACGCGGCCGGCGGCGCGGTGCTGATCGAACAAGCGCTTGCTCGAAATCCGAAAATGGCCGAGGCGCACTTCAACCTTGGCAATATTTTATTGCGGCTTGAGCAGCTGGATGGGGCAGAATCTCATTTCCGCGATGCTGCGCGCCTACAGCCTAACAATGTTGAAGCAGTTGCTAATCTCGGGGCGACACTTTTTCGCCGTGAAAACAATAGTGAAGCCGAGCGCGCCTTGCGAACGGCGTTACGCTTAAACCCGGGCCACGTGAGCGCCCTAGCTAATCTGGGTGCACTCCTTGAACTCACTGATCGGCCCGAAGACACTTTGACCTACTACAACGAAGCGTTAGCGCGGCGGCCCGACGACGCTCAACTCCACAATCAAAAAGCCGGCGCCCTGCTGATTCGCGGTCAATTCCACGCAGGTTGGCCCGAGTACACATGGCGGTTTCGCCGCCCCCAAAGCCCCGGCTTTTTCGGACGCTTTCCTTTTCCCCATTGGCAAGGCGAGCCCCTCGCCGGCCGACACATCCTGATTTGGACCGAGCAAGGATTGGGCGACGAGATTTTGGCCGCGAGCATGATTGACGGCGTCATGGCACAAGGCGCACACGTGACGCTTGTGTGCTCTCCGCGCTTGGAGACCTTGTTTCGCCGCGCTTTTCCGTCGGCCGCCCTGATCGCCGCGGACGGCAAGCCAAAAGACCCCGCCTTACTGTCCAACATAGCGTTCCAAGCCTCCGTATCGGATTTAGGCGCCCAATTACGAGCCTCGTTCGAGGCATTTCCGCAAAACGCCTATTTGCGAGCCGACCCCGCTTTGGTTGAAACCTTGCGTGCGCGCTATCGCACCCCATCTACGCCGGAACGGTTGGTTGGAATTTCCTGGCGAAGCAAAAGCCCCGAAGCGGAAGCGGAGAAATCTATTCCGCTCGTGCATTGGAAAGCGGTCTTGCAGACCCCGGGCGTAAAATTCATCAATCTTCAGTATGGGAATAGCGCCGAAGAAGCCACGCAGGCGGCGGCGGCATTCGGCGTGCAGATCGCCACCGACCCACGCGTCAATTCGGCGGGGGATCTCGATGTGTTTGCCGCACAGGTCGCCGCGATGGATTTGACGATTTCCGTCAGCAACACCACGGTTCATGTGGCCGGGGCTATGGGCCGGCCTGTCTGGGCGTTGATTCCCTCCAACCGCGGACGTTTATGGTACTGGTTTCTTGAACGTCGCGACAGCCCCTGGTATCCGCTCGCCCGTCTTTTCCGCAAGCCTGTGGGCGGCTCATGGGCAGAGGCCCTTGAAGACGTTGCGACAGAATTGAGCATTTGGACGAAATCTTAGCGTGATGAAATTGGCGAACGTCGCTTCGGATCAGGATGCCGGGAAATTACTCCGTCAAGGCGCCGCGCTTCAAACCGCGGGCGACTTACCGGGTGCTGAACGCGCGTATCTCGCCGTACTTAAAAAACGCCCACGCGATCCCGATGCATTGCATCTTTTGGGCGTTCTTTATGGACAGCGCGGCGACGGAAAAACCGGCCTCGCCACGATTCAGAAAGCCTTGGCGATCCGTGACGATTTTCCCGACGCGCATTTGAACGCCGGAACACTGGCGGCTCAGATTGGCGAGCCTTCAGTTGCGGAGCATCATTTTCGCCGCGCAATTACGTTTCGTCCCGCGACGCCGCTCGCGCACGGCAATCTTGGCCTGGTACTTCGCGAGCAAGGACGCGGCGCCGAGGCCGTAGAAGCCTTGCGTACTGCGGTTCAGTATGATCCGCAAAATGTGGAAATGCATGTTCACCTCGCGCGCACATTACGCACTTTGGGCGATTTGGCCGGACAACTGGCTGCCGCCGAAGCAGGTCTGCGCGCAGCCCCCCAGCATTCCGTTCTTGAGATCATTGCAGCAGAAGCGCGCTTTGGACTTGGCGATCTGAAAAGCGGCTGGCGCGGCTATCGGCGTCGCTTTCAATCCCTCGTAAACCCTATCGTCCCCAAAGCTTATTCTCTCCCGTTGTGGAACGGCGAGCCCCTGCAAGGGAGCAGCATCTTGATCTGGACAGAGCAAGGTGTCGGCGATGAGGTGATGTACGCCAATATGTTTGCCGAGGTGATTGCGGCAGCCGCGCGCTGCGTCATTCAGTGCACGCCCCGCCTCGCGCCCCTTTTTCGGCGTTCCTTTCCATCGGCGGAAATCGTCGACCACGATCTTTCGCAGGAAGAATTGCGTGGCATAACCTTTCAATCACCTGCCGCCAGTCTTGGCGAATGGCTGCGAACAGATTTTCAATCGTTTCGCACACACACCGGCTATTTGATTCCCGATGCCAACTTGCGCACGTCTTTGCGCACAAAATATGGATCCGAGAATTTACTTGTCGGCCTTGCGTGGCGCAGCAGTCCTTCAGCGCAAGACGCCGAGGGCAAGTCCATGAACATTTTGGATTGGGGTCCGATCTTTCATATTCCGGGAATTACCTTCGTCAATTTGCAGTATGGGGATTGCGCCGCCGAATTGGATCTCGTTGCAAAAGGCTTCGGCGTTCGGGTTATTCAAGACACCTCAATTGACCCCTTGAAAGATATCGACGCTTACGCTGCCCAAGTGGCCGCTATGGACGTCGTCATTTCTTCAAGCAACTCGGCCGCGCATTTTGCAGGCGCATTAGGCGTTCCAACGCTGTGTATGTTGCCGATCTCACTGGGTCGGGGACGGCGTTGGTATTGGTTCGCAGAACACGGTGCTTGCCCATGGTATCCGGCCATGCGCCTTTTCCTTCAGCGGCGCGAGCATCAGTGGCTGGATGTCATTCGCGACGTCGGCCTAGAGGTTGCCGATATGGTTGCAGCGCGCGGTGTCGACGTGGTGGGCTATTTGCGCGCGATCGGTGGGGCTTATACGCGGATGCCTGTAACCTCCGAGCAGGAAGCCTTCTCGCGGCTGGAGGATGCGGAGGCGGTTTATCGTAGGCTGAGCCGCGAACCGAAGCACGCAGTGGAAGCGTACGTCCACATTGGCACACTGCGCAAAGCGGCGGGCGACCGTGCGGGAGAGATAAACGCATACGATGCGGCATTAACGGCCGACCGCACGTTCTGGCATGCATACAATGCCAAGGGCCAAGCCCTCGGCCATCTCAATCGCTTTAAGGAGGCCATTGCGACGTATCGCCAGGGCCTTAAATATCAGCCGCAATCGCCTGAATTGCACAACAATCTTGCCGGGGCTTTAAGTCGCCTCGGGCGCGAAAAAGAGGCCATTGCGCATTACGAGGAGGCGCTAAAATTTCTACCGCCAACCGAGACCGCGGCGCTGGCCGCCGTGGAATTGAGTTACGCGGCGGCTTTGAACTGCGCCGGCAACCCCGAACGTGCGACTGAAATTATGGACGCCCTCGTCGCGCGCGCGCCCGATCATATCGATGCTCACTACAATCGCTCGACCATCGCGCTGTCGTTAGGACGATTCGCGGATGCATGGCCAGAATTTGCTTGGCGTCTGAAACGCGCAACGACGCTTTTGCCACGCGCTGCGCGGGCCGATATCAAATACAATCCGCAATATGAGTTGTTCCCCTATGGCCGGAGGTGGAACGGCGAACCGCTCACGGGAAAGAACGTGTTGATCTGGACGGAGCAAGGTCTTGGCGACGAAATCCTAGTTGCAAGCATGATTCCCGATACGATCGCGGCCGCACGCCATGTGACGATCCTATGTACGGAGCGGCTTGTGCCCCTGTTCCGTCGTTCATTTCCGCGCGCAATCGTGGAGGAACGAAAAAATCCATTGCCGAAAAGCGTAACCGATCGACGGATCGATTTTCAGATGTCGCTTTCGGATCTTGGCGCGGCATTTCGCGGAAACTTCGCGCAATTTCCGAAGCGCGCCTCGTTTCTCCAGCCTGACCAAGCGCGCACCAGCGCCTTGCGTCAATCCTATGCTGCGGTGAGACCTCACGCTCCGATTGTCGGCTTGTCCTGGTCCAGTTCGAAGAATCCGGAACTTGGCCGACTCAAGGCTCCGGATTTCGAATCTCTCGCGTCAATTCTCAAATCACCAGGCGTCACTTTCGTGAATCTTCAGTACGGGGATCGCAGCGAGGAATTGGCTTGGGCACGCGATCAACTCGGCGTCGACGTCATTGACGACAAAAGCATTGATTCCCTCGCCAACATCGATGATTTCGCCGCGCAGGTCGCCGCTATGGATCTTGTGATATCGACCAGCAATACAGCGGTGCACGTGGCCGGTAGCGTTGGGGTTCCGACATGGGTATTGCTTGCGGAAGGACGTGGCCGCCATTGGTATTGGTTCCAGGATCGCACCGACAGTCCGTGGTACCCTAGCGTCCGCCTTTTTCGAAAAATGCAGGCCCAAGATTGGACGACGGCGATCGCGCGGTGCGCAGCCGAGTTTCGGGACTGGTGCGGTTCTAAAGAAAGAGCATAACGATATGATTCAAGTTTTCATCGGCTACGACCACCGTGAAGCAGTGGCTTTCAATGTCCTGAGCCACAGCATTCATGCTCGCGCGAGCACACCTGTGACGATCGCGCCGCTTATGCTGTCAGAGCTTAAGAGCGTTTTCCATCGCGAGCGCCACCCGCTGCAATCGACCGACTTTTCATTCAGTCGATTTATGGTTCCTTTTCTTTCGAACTACACGGGCTGGAGTTTGTTCTGCGATTGCGACATGCTGATGCTCGACGACATCAAGAAGCTATGGGATCTGCGCGACCATAGATTCGCGGTGCAAGTCGTTAAGCATGATCACAAGCCCACCGAAGGGACGAAGTTCCTCGATCAGCCGCAGCGTCCTTATGAGAAAAAGAACTGGTCCAGCGTGATCTTGTTTAACAATGCGCGCTGTCGCGCGCTGACGCCCGAATACGCTAATACCGCGACGGGTCTCGAACTCCATCAATTCAAATGGCTCGGCGATGATGCATTGATTGGCGAGTTGCCCCGCCGCTGGAACTATCTCGTGGATTACTATGAGACAGTTCCCCCCGAGAACGTGTCGTTTCTGCACTTTACGGAAGGGGGCCCTTATTTCGAAGCCTACAAGAACTGCAGTTACGCGGATGTCTGGTTCGCCGAACGCGATCGTATGCTGTTCGCAGGCTAATGACCGCACCACCACCCATGAACGCGCTTTTACAAAAGGCGGCTGCGCATTTTGAGCGGAGCGAGCTCGAAGAGGCGGAGGCGTTGTGCGTCGACGTTCTGACGCGTGCGCCAACGGCCGAGGCCTGGCATCTTCGTGGCCTCATTGCCATCAACCGGCGGGATTACATTCAGGCAGCCGAATATTTGACGGCTGCTGTCGCGCTCGCACCGGATAACTTTGAAATGCACCTGCGCCTGGGAGGCGCATTGTTGGCTTTAGAAGACCGCGCGCGCGCGCCCGAAATTGTCGAGAAGGCCGTCGCGCTCGGTCCTACCGACCGTGAGGCGCGCCTGTATTTAGGGCAAGCTCACCTTTTGCAGAAGCGATTCGATGAAGCCAATGCGGCGGCCGTGCATGCGCTTGCGATGTCGCCTGAATGGCCACGAGCGCTTGAATTGGCAGCGCTTATTGCGCTCGAAAGCGGACGACGCGACCGAGCCCTGCAATTGGCGCAGCGCGTACTTGCGATCGAATCTCGGTTGCCTGTCGCGCATCGCGTTGCCGGCGATGTGCATGTTTTTCTGAAGAACTACGGCCTGGCACGGGAGCATTACAATGCCGCTCTTACCTTGGAGCCGAAAAGTGGAAAAATTTTAGCGCACTACGCGCTTTTATTGAGCCGTATTGGCGAAATTGAAGAGGCCGTTGACGTCTATCAAAAGTCATTGCGCTACCTGCCGGGCGGCGTATCGGCGCAGCATGGGCTGTCGATGGCCTTGCTCGCGAAGGGCCGATTGAGGGAAGGATGGCCGCTATATCGGCGTCGACGGTCTGTGCAAAAGCTTGCGGCACGTCACGAGATTTTTCCGAGAATGGAACGGCCGCCCAAGGCCGGTGAGCGCGTTTTAGTTTGGCTCGAAGAAGGCCTGGGCGATCAAATTATGTGGGCCAGCCTCATCCCTGACCTGCAGAAGATCGGCGCCGATCTGATCGTAGAATGCGACGAACGCCTAATTCCGCTTTTTCAGCGTTCATTTCCTGAAATCACGCCGATTCCCTGGACCGAGCCAGCCGCGCCGATCCCGGGCGCGCGCCCCATCGGGCAATTCAGCATGTCGGACGATGCCGCGAGTTGGTTTCGAGACAGCATCGACGATTTTCCCGCGCGGCGCTCCTATCTGATAGCCCCTCAAGGACTGAAGCAAACGCTTCATACAAAGTATCGGCGCGGACGAGAGAATAAGCTTGTGATTGGCGTGGCGTGGCGAACCGCGCAAGGCGGAAAAGTCGCCGACGAAAAAACTCTGCCGTTACTGGAGTGGGGACCTTTATTGCACATGCCGGGCGTGGTGTTCGTTAACTTACAGTATGGCGACTGCAAGGAAGAAATCGCCGCGGCACAAGCAAAACTCAACGTCAGAATCGAGTCTGATCCCAGTATCGATCCCGTCTCGGACGTCGATGCCTTCACCGCTCAGGTCGCTGCCATGGACCTGGTCATTACGACATCAAACGCCACCGCGCATGTGGCCGGCGCTTTGGGAATTCCGACATGGGTTCTTGTTCCGAAAGGGTTCGGCGCTTTGTGGCACTGGTTCATCGGGCATGACATAAGTCCGTGGTATCCGTCGGTGCGAATTTTCCGCCAAACGGAAAAGGGTAATTGGAATACGGTCGTCGACGCGGCTTCATCCGCGCTCGTAGATTTCGTCGACGCGGGGCGCTCGCCGGCAGGCTATTCATGACGAAGGTCGCGAACTCCAAGGAACTCATCGCGACGGCGCATCAGTATCATCTTGCCGGCCGTTTGGTCGAAGCTGAGGCCGGTTACCGCAAGGCATTGCGTGAAGATGCGGGCAACGCGAATGCGCACTATCTTTTGGGGACGCTTTTTCTGCAGCAAGGGGAGCCTGCCCAAGCTGCGCGATCGATCAAACGCGCAATTCAGTTGAGTCCCGGATTTGTGGAAATGCACGTCAACTTGAGCGTTGCATACCAACACCTGGATCAACACGTCGAAGCGGTCGAGTGGGGACGACGCGCGCTGGCGCTCAACCCCAACAATGCGCCCTCCTACAGCAACCTCGGGCATGCTCTGACAGGCGCGGGGGATCTCGATGCGGCGCTCGACGCCTATCAGAATTATCTGCGTTTAATGCCGACCGAAGCTTACGCCCACGTCACTGTCGGCAACGCGCATCTTGCGTTGGGTCAAATGGAAAAGGCGATGAGCGCCTGGGAAGACGCGCTCGTGTTTGATCCACATTTTGTGGCGGCTCACATCGGAATCGCCGAGGTTCTCTCGATAAGGGGTTGGTTTCACGGCGCACGCGCGGTTCTTGAGAATGCCATTGCCGTCAAACCTGATGACGCAAGGGTTCAAAAACGGCTCGGCCTTCTTCTCATTCAGCTGGGCGAGCTCGCGCGCGGCTGGGCCCTTCAAGACAAGGGGCGTTTTGTCGCCGAACCCGATCGCATCATTCGACGCGCCGAACCACCGCCTTACTGGAACGGGGCGAGCCTTGCCGGCAAAAAAATTCTTGTCTGGACCGAACAAGGTATCGGCGACGAAATCCTGCACGCCAGCATGCTTTCCGAAGTTATTGCGAGCGCGGAACATACCACGATCGAGTGTTCGAGACGCCTGGTGCCGATTTTCTCCCGCTCGTTTCCCCAAGCCGACGTCGTTGGGTACAAAGTCAGCGAAGCCCCCGTTACGAGCAGCAAAGATTTTGATTTTCAAATTGCCATTGCGAGTCTCGGGTGTTTTTTCCGCAATGAATTTGCCTCGTTTCCCAATCACCGCGGCTATTCGCGGTCCGATGCCGAGGTTGTGGCGCGGCTTCGCAAAGCCTATGAAATCCGCGCCAATGGCCGGCGGATTGTCGGCATCTCTTGGCGGAGTAAAGCAGGGCAGACATCTAAATCTGCTGCGTTGGCAAATCTCGCCCCTATTCTTCAAACGCCCGGCATTATGTTCGTCAATTTGCAGTATGGCGATTGCGCCGCCGAACTCGCTGCCGTACGCGAGACGCTCGGTGTCGAAATTTTTCACGATCCGCTGGTCGACTCCCTCGCCGACATGGATATATTTTTCGCGCAAGTCGCGGCGATGGATCTTGTTATCAGCTCATCGAACACCGCAGTCCACGTTGCAGGGTCGCAGAACATTCCGGTCTGGATGCTTCTGCATCACGGAAAGGCGGCGCCGTACTATTGGTTTTTGGGGCGGGAGGACAGTCCATGGTATCCGTCCGCGCGCATTTTCCGCGCACGCACTGCCAATCCATCTGACTCCTGGGAAATTGAACCGTCAGCACGCATAGCTAAAGCCTTAGGCGACTGGATGACGCGCGCTTTGCCCCATGGAGCCAAATAATCCATGGCTCGCGCACCGTCCCTCGATCACCTCCTCCAAGAGGCTGTTGGCCTTCATAAAGCGCAGCAGTTTGTGGCCGCCGAAAAAATCTACGACCGCATTCTCGGCATCGACCGCATCAACCCCGACGCCCTCAACCTCAAAGGCATGATTGCGTTTCAGCAAGGCCGTTTAACAGACGCCGTCGCATTGTTCGATCGCGCCCTAGCAGCCTTGCCGTCTTTTGCCGACGCTCACGTCAATCGCGGCAACGCACTTACGGCGCTAGGGCACAATGAGGACGCAATATCTGCCTATGAACAAGCGCTCGCCTTGCGGCCCGATAATCTTGGCGCGAGCGGTGCGATCAGTCCCTTGCTTGCTGCACGTGGCGAATTCAAGAAGGCGGCTGCGCATCTTCGCCGCGTCATCGACGCCGCGCCACTTTGGACGGACCAGCAACGCGCCGAAATGATGAGTAATCTTGGCGACTACTTACGCCAAGACGAACAACACGATGAAGCGATCAAAGTGCACCGCCAAGCGCTGGCTTTGTGGCCGAGCGAGCGCATCATTGCGTTTAATCTGGCGGTAGCCCTGCAGAATGCCGGCATGCTGAGCGAAGCCGAGCAACACTACTTGGGACTCACGCGCACTCATCCAGATTTTGTACGCGCCTTCGTTAATCTCGCCATGGTTTATCGCGATCAAGGACGAACGGATGAATGCATCACGCTCCTAGAAGAAACGCTTTTACAACACCCCAACGTTTATCAAAGTTACGCGAATCTCGGCGCCGCGTTCTCCGATAAAGGATGGCCCATAACAGGCATGCTTCTTCATGCTCATGCCATGTCGCTCAAGGGAACAGATTCTCCCACGCGCTTGGATGGCGGTTGCGCGTTGCTCTCAATCGGGCAATTCGAAAACTGGGATAAATACCAATATCGCTTCGACGTCCCCTTAGAGCGAAACGTTGCCCGCCCAACGCCGCCGCCTGTTTGGCAGGGCGAGAATCTCGCCGGAAAACGCGTTCTTATCTGGACCGAACAAGGAATCGGCGACGAGATTCTGCACGCCAGCATGATTCCAGACATCCTTGCGCGGCACGTGACCTACATTATCGAATGCTCGGACCGCTTGGTGCCGATTTTTGCGCGGTCCTTTCCTCAGGCAACCGTGGTGGAGCGGACAGCTCCTCATGTTGCGGCCACGCCGGCGCAAGGGCTCGACTGGCAAATACCGCTCGGAAATTTGGGCCGCCACTTTCGCACGAGCTACGATAAATTCCCTAGGCATCAGGGATATCTGAAAGCCGATCCCGTCAAGGTCGCCGCTATTAGGCGCCGTTATGAACAGCAGGCCGGCGGCCGGCGCATTGTTGGCGTGTCCTGGCGCAGCAAGAGTGAGTTCATCAGCGCAAATAAAAGCGCGCAGTTGATAAATTTCGCGCCGATTTTAAAGTCGCCCGACGTCCTATTTGTAAATCTTCAATATGGCGATTGCACAGCTGAGCTTGCGAACGTCCGCAAGCGTTTGAAAATAGATATTTTCGAAGACCCTGCCATCGATCCATTGAAAGACATGGACAGTTCCTTTGCGCAGGTCGCCGCGATGGATCTGGTCGTGACGACATCCAACACAACGGCGCATGTGGCGGGTTCACTCGGCGTTCCGGTTTGGGTGGTTCTGCCGCCTTTGAAAGGCGCGCTTTGGTACTGGTTCATACGGCGCACAGACAGTCCGTGGTACCCTTCGGCTACGCTCTTTCGCGCACGCAGGTCAATCACTGCAGCGTCTTGGGACGAAGAAGTGATGCCGCGCCTCGCCGATGCTTTCAGCCAATGGGCTATGAGGCGACTTGAGGCTGGTAAATCTTGACGAAGAGAACCTCCTTTCCAATCGGTGAAGCTTTAGCCAACGCGGTCGCCTTGCAAAATGCAGGTCGCCTCGCGGAGGCTGAGGTGATTTACGACAAGGTGCTGAAGCTTGATCGCGGCAACGGCGATGCGCTCAATCTGAAGGGCCTCGTCGCTCACCACAGCGGTCGCCATATCGAAGCCATCGCCCTGTTTAATCAAGCTGCGGCCGCTTTGCCGCTTTTTGCCGATGTGTTTTTCAACAAAGGAACCGTGCTGAGCGCTCTTGGCCGCAACGAAGAAGCGCTGTCGGCCTACGGGCAAGCCATTCGTGTGCGCTCAGATCATGCCGGGGCGCGCCTGAACACCGGCCAACTGCTTCATGCGATGGGCCGTACCGTCGAAGCGATTGAGGCTTTTCGTGAAATGGCGCGCGTATGCCCCAGCGAGGCGCGCGGATTCTACAATCTTGGTGTTTGCCTTGAGAAGCTTGTCGCTCAAACCGACCCAACAAAGCGTCAGGATATTGCAGCGGAGAGCCTTTCAGCATTTTCGCGGGCGCTGACGCTTGAGCCCAACAATGCTGAGTTCCATACCGCGCTCTCAAGTCTGCAATTTCATTTGGGCGACTACGTGCCTGCTATTGCACATCTTAAAACCGCCATCAGGATCAACCCGACGTGGGCCGCGGCCTGGCAAAATCTCGGCAGTCAGCTAGAAGCGATCGGCGATCGCGATGGTGCGCTTCATGCCTATGATCGGGCTCTGACGCTAGATCCTGCGCACGTGCCGGCGATCGTTAACCAAGGCATGACGAAGCTTGCCCTTGGCCGCTTTTCCGAGGGTTGGGAGGGATATCTTCGGCGGTTCGAGAGCGAAGACTTTCGGTTTATTCCGCGCTCCTGGCCCTGGCCGTTATGGAACGGGGAAGATCTTTCAAACAAAAGTATTTTGATTTGGAGCGACCAGGGAGTCGGCGATCAAATCCTTTACGCGGCCATGATCCCCGAGATCGCTGCGCGCGCGCGCTTGTGTGTCGTGGAATGCGAAAGCCGCTTGGTCCCGCTTTATCGCAGATCTTTTCCGAATCTCGAAATCGTGCCGAAGGAGGCGCAAGCAGTTCACGCGCTCTCGTCGCGCACATTCGACTATCAACGTTCCATACTCGATTTAGGGCGGTGGCTACGGCCAGCTGTGGGGTCGTTTCCGAACCGGCGCCCGGTGCTGTGCGCGGATCCAGCATATACGGCCACTCTCCGCGCCGGTTATCAGTCTAAGGCCCCTGGCCAGAAGCTGGTGGGGCTTTCCTGGCGGAGTGTGAACCCCACGGTCGGGCCGCAGAAAAGCTTGGCGTTGGCCGATTTCATGCCCGTGCTCAGGACGTCAAAATTAACCTTCGTAAATTTGCAGTATGGAGACGTGGCGGACGAAATCGCGGACATTAGGGCACAAAGCGGTGCCACGGTCCTTCACGATCCAGATATTGACAGCTTGAAAGACATGGATCGGTTCGCGGCGCAGGTAGGCGCGCTGGATGCCGTTCTGACGATCAGCAACACGACCGCTCATGTGGCGGCGGTCCTCGGCGTACCGACTTGCCTCTACGTGCCGGACGGCAGGAAACGCCTGTGGTACTGGCTGGAGGAAGGCGACTACAGTCCTTGGTACCGGAGCATTCGGTTATGGCGACGCCCTGGAGTCGAGACCATAACGGCAATCGCCCGAACTATTTCGGTGACTTAAAACTTACCCCCGGTTACGATCAGGGGCTATTCCACCCGCTGACCGCGCACCTGCAGCATTCCCATGTTGGATCTGTTAATCATCCGTTAACAAACTGACGTCTCAGGCACTTTTCACACTGAAAAAAGCAGGTTGGTGCAGGATTTTACAAGCTCCGCCGCTTGACATTACAGGGCTGCCAGAGTGATATGGCACCGCGCTGACGGGCGCCACAGTGTTTGCTTTGCGGCAAACATGGAGCAAGTGAACCAGATATCTGAAACCTTAAGGGGATCCCATAATTATGAATAGACAACAATTCTTCACGTTCGGCGGCGCACTGCTCGCGTCGACCGCTCTGTCGAGCGGCGCGATGGCGGCAACCAGCTCCGTTGGTACCTTTGACAACACCGGTGCGGTTTACACCGCCGGCGCCTTGAAAGTGTCCAACACGGTGTTCTCGACCACAGCCGCCACTGCCGACGCCATCACGCTTGGTGGCACCGTTAGCTTTGGCGTGCAGTTCTGCACCAGCTGTAACATTCCGTCGGGTTTGACGTTCAACATCGAAGTCACTGTTGCGAACGCAGTTCCTTCGAACTTGACTCTCCTCAGCACACATCTGATCCATCGCAGCGCGACCGGCAGCTTCGTCGGTACCATCACGGGCGCCACGGCGTTCTGCACGGGTTCTGCTGCGGTCGGTCAGACCATCTACGTCAGCGGCTGCTTCGTTACGGCCGCCCAAACTGCGGCGGTTGGCGGCGTGTCCTTCAGCGGTCTGCAATTCACCACCGCGAACGCCCTCGCCACTGCCAATACCTCGATCTCGATCAGTGGCAAAGTGTACAACCCGAGCGGCGCCACGTACGACACCTTCTCTGGTGCGATCGTGACCTCCACGGCGCCCCTCGCCGCCACCGTGACGGCAGCTTCCAACGCCGTTGTCTCGCCGTTGTCAACGCCGAATGCGTTCACCTATCTGCAAGACACTCAAGCGTCCTTCGCGGCGGGCGCTGGGTTGCGCACGATGGCTTTGGCCACCGTGACGATCACTGCAACGGCTAACGTCTTCGCGTCCGATCTGACCACCCAAATCGCCCCCGCTGCGGCAGCCGGTACGGTTTCTGTGACGGTTTCGTCGGGTCTCTTGTCGTCAGCGGCAACACAGGCCGGTCTGTTTGTCGATACTGTTGGTCCGTTCATGTCGGGCGCAACGTTGACGGCGTCTGCGTATGCAACGTCTAACACTGCAACTTTCTCGGTCGGCTCGGGCGCGGCTGGCTTCAGCTCGTTCACGATCGCGTTGGTGTTCGATGGCACGACTCAGATCCCGGCTTCTCCGACAGCAGGTAGCGTGTCTCTGAAGTTCAGCGCTGGTTCAGCTGGTCCGCAGGCTGCGACGCCTGCAGTTTCGACCGGTTCGACGGCTACACTGACCCGCGGCGGCTTCAGCGGCGAGCTGAACTCGCTCTACTCGACGGCGATCAGCAAGCTCACCACTCCGGCGTACAACTCGTACGTCCGCATTCACAATAACGGCGCCACTGCTGGCATCGCGACTGTGACTGTGTTCCACGATGCGACGGGCGTGTCTGTTGGTTCGTTCACGACCTCGTCAATCGCCGCCGGTGCGACCTTGACGTTGAGCGCTGCCGATCTCGAAACAGGTGCTGGCATCACGGCATCGGTGATCGAACTGTACACCGTGAAGGTGACCGGTCCGTTTATCGGCTACGTACAGCACGTCGTCTATAACCCGACTTCGGGTCAGATCAACGACATGTCGTCGTTCCGTAACGCGGGCTCCACGCGCGGCCAGCCTTAAGCGGTACTGCTTAGAACCAGCTCGTCTGGTTTAAGATCAAGGGAGGGTGAGAAATCACCCTCCCTTTTTCTTTGCCGACCGTGTCATGCTACATGAGGTTGCTGACACTCATTTAAGCCCCCATTTTCGTGTAGCGGCGTACTATCCGCATCGCCCGAACGGGGTGCTCAAACCAAAATATGCATGCTTCAGTCTTTTCAATATGAGGCCATCGACGGTTCCGGCCGTCTCCTGACGGGCCGCCTCGACGCCACGCACGAGCGTGAGGCGCAGCGCGCCCTGGAGAGCCAAGGGCTGACACCAGTGAGCCTCACCGCGGCCCGCGCCGTGGCCTTGAAGAAAACCGGCCTTTCGCTGCTTAAGCGTTCCGTCACCGTTCAGGACCGCATCTTAGCGCTGAAGCAATTAGCGCTGTTGCTGAAGGCGGGCGTACCCTTGGTTCAGGGCATTGGGACGCTCAAGAACCAGTCGGCTCACCCCATTCTTGCGACGGCTTTCAACAACATGGAAAAACAGTTGCGAGCGGGCGATACCTTCACGAACGCGCTCACCGCGGCCATGCCGACCTTGCCGTCCTATGTCCATCAACTCGCCGCATCCGGCGAAGCCATTGGACATCTCGGGCAGGCCCTGGAGGACGGCGCCGCGCAGATGGCATATGATCGTCAAGTGCGTCAGGATATTCGCAACGCGCTCACCTATCCGTCGATTCTCATTCTCGCCGGCATCACTGCGGTTCTTTTTATTTTCATTGTCGTTGTTCCGCGGTTTTCCGCGATGCTCGCCAACGCCAAGAAACCCTTGCCCTTCGTATCGGCCGTCGTCTTGAAAACGGGCATGTTCCTGAGCAACCACAAGCTCATCATTTTCTTAATTGCGGCTGGGCTGGTGTGGGGAGCGATAACCATTTTCCGCAGCCAGGAACGTATGGCGCGGCTACGTGAATTTCTTGCTGGCTTGCCGCTTCTCGGGACGTGGTTAAAGGATGCGGAAGTAGCCCGTTGGGCATCAATGCTAAGCACCATGTTGAGCAACGGTGTTGATCTGATCAAAGGCCTGCAGCTCGCGCGCGAATCGGTCGCTCTGGATAGCTTGCGCGATCGGTTAGAGCAGGCAACGAAACTCGTGCGATCAGGTCATTCGCTCTCAGCTGCACTCGCAAGCCAACAGGCCTTTTCGGATACAGCTATCAGCCTTGTTCAAGTTGGCGAAGAATCGGGCGAATTGCCCACGATGCTGCGCTCCCTTGCGACACTTTATGAAGATACCGGGCGCCAACGTATGAAGCAGTTTCTACTTATGCTCGAACCAATCGCCATTCTTCTCATTGGCGTGGTGGTTGGTGGTATCGTCGCATCCATTATGTTAGCAATCACTTCGGTCAATCAGGTGGCTCTCTAATGCCGAATATCGTGACCAAACTCAGACCTTTTGGTTCTGTCGCCCGCGCCGGCTCAGCGGGCTTTACCCTTCTTGAAATGCTTGTGGTGCTCGTGATCATCGGCCTGTTGGCCGGATTGGTGGGCCCACAACTCATGGGACGTGTCGATACGTCAAAAGTGACGGCGGCGGATACGCAAAGCCGCATGTTGAAGGGCGCGCTTGATACAATGCGCCTCGACATCGGACGTTACCCCACGAAGGAAGAAGGCCTCGGCATGCTCGTGACCGCACCGGCGGACGAGCGCGCGGCCCGGAAGTGGCAAGGGCCTTATTTGTCGGAAGGACTTCCCCTTGATCCGTGGGGTAATCCTTACGAATACAATCCGATCTCAACGACCTCGGTCGCGCTTTTCAGCTATGGGGCCGATGGTCAGGCGGGCGGCGAAGGAGTCAACGCCGACGTGGGCCTCGTGCCGAAGACTACTTCGGATGCCACGCGCTAACAGACAGGGCCGTACGGGCGGCTTTACACTGCTGGAAATGCTGGTGGTGCTGGTTATCGTTGCGACCACAAGCGCGATTGTTTTTCCAAATTTGACAACGCTTGGCTCAAGCGTCGATTTTGCATTGAAGCGTGAAAGCTTTGAACAAGCTGTCGACGGATTGGCGTTTACCGCCTTCCGCGAAAGCCAAGATGTCGTACTGTCGGGCGTCTATACTTATGCCGGGCGTGAGCCCGACAACAACACCGGAAGAAATGCCGACGGCACAGTCATTCAAGGATCGCTGCGCACCCGCTCGTTGAGCGTCACGCAACGCGAGATATTGCCGCCCGTCAATCCGCACTATGCGGTGTTGAAACTTCCTGAAGGCTGGCGTCTTGAAATAACGGACCCCGTGTATTTTCACAGCTCCGGCTATTGCGACGGCGGAAATATAGAAGTGACCATCGGCCGGTTGCGTTTTTCATACACGTTAGCGCCGCCGCTTTGCCAAGCTGCGCGGGTTGAATGAAAACAATGTCTGCGCCAAAACGCACACGGCCACCGTCGGGCAAAAGCGCCGGATTTACGCTTCTTGAAGCGATCGTTGCGATCGCGATTATCGGTCTGACATTATTGCCGCTTGTTTCATATATCTCACTAGCCTCGAGCCAACTGCAACGCTCCGCAGACGCGAATGAACAAAGCATTGTGACGCAATCGGTTTTGGCGTTGATGACGCCTGTCAATCCGCTGCTTGAGCCAGATGGACAGCTTCCGCTTGATCGCGACATCAAGATCGCGTGGAAAAGCGAGACGTTAGTTCAGCCTAACACGAGCGCGCTTTTGGGCGCGGGTCTCGCGGGGTACCGCCTTGGTTTTTACAAAGTTCACGTCACGGTAAGCAGGGCTGACGCTTCCGAGTGGTTTACGTTTGACCTAAGAAAAGTCGGTTACGACCGTTTTACGAGCGCATTCGACCCATTCACCACTCTAAACAAGAAATAGCCATGCGCGCGCCATCGTCGACCGCAGGCTTTACATTGCTTGAGGCGCTCGTCGTTCTTGTTATTACGAGCCTTATCTCCGTGGTCTTAATTCAAGGATTTGGATTAATTCTGAGCGCCCGCACCAGCGTTGAAAACAAACTGGTCGACCTCGATCAAGCCGTTCTGCAAAATAACCTTTTGCTGGAGCCGTTGCGGGGCATCATTCCGGATTACCCCGAGCGGCCGAGCGTATTTGCGGGCACGCAACGCTCTCTCCAAGGGCTCACGATCCGGCCGCTGCGGGGCCGCACGGGAACCCCGGTCGGCATCAAGTTATCCCTCGATTACGATTCGGGCCGCAACGAAACCACCCTGACTTATCAAGAAACCAATACCGACCCAAAGATTGTCGGCCGGTGGGAGGGTAGCCGCGGCGCCTTTTCCTATCGGGATCGAACGGGCGAGTGGAACGATGTGTGGCCACCTCCAACGGCCGAGGACCCCCCTCAGATACCCTGGCTCATCCGCGTTGAGGTCGGCGACGGATTCCCATCGACTTTCATCGCAAACCTCGACGCCAGCCACCAGCGCCGGGCGCGCTTTTCCGACGGTCCTGGCTCAGGCATTACGCGAAAGCCCTAGCGCGTGGGTAAATCGAGGGAAAACTTTCAACTTATTAAGCGTTTTCATGCATTTAAGGTAAGCTCTGACAATGATGTAACTGCTTTGTTACGCCCTCCTGTCGATAATCCGCCGCGAGTAAAAACCCGTGAATTTAGCATGCTAAAATGGCGCGTTGAGCGTCGGCCAAGGGAAGCCTTTGATTACGTATGACAGACGTACTTAGACATCGCCGAGGATCGGGCGGTTTTATCTTGGCCCTGACACTATGGATCATTGCGTTGTTTGGTTTGGGCGTGGCTGCGATTAATACTTGGGTGTCCATGGCGGTAGAAAATGCGCGCGCACTCAGGCAACGAACGGACGCAGCCGTGGCTTTGTCCAACACCACGAATGAAATCGTGTTTGCCATGGGCACGCGTCCAATGACGCGACGCGGCTTGGAAGTCGGTTCGGATCTCAAACGACCGGAAACGAGTGGAATGTTCGAGGCCCTAGCCGTCAACTTCGAGACCGAGAGTTATGTTGCCCTTGATGATCGACCGTATCTGATGCAGAGCGATCAGAATTATGCCGTCCGCATTCAAGATGGTCGTGGCCTGTTAAACTTGAACTCCGCGACCCCGCAGATGCTCGATCGGTTTTTGACAATGTACAACGTGCCCGAGACTTTACGGAATCAGTTACCCGATACCTTAGGCGATTGGACCGACGAGGATGATCTCACGCGCCTCGCCGGTGCGGAGCGCGAAGACTATGAGCGACGCAATCGCCTGCCTCCCAGCAACGTATCTTTAATGACACCCCTGGAAGCGCAAAATGTCCTGGGCTGGGATGAAGTGCCGCAGTTGTGGGAAGCCGATCAGAAGTCGCCCATTTTAACGACTTGCACAATCGCCGGCTTCAATCCAAATACGGCTCCGGAAGTCGTTTTGTTGACTAACGTTCCTGGCTTGACCGAGCCGGCTGCAGCCCACGTGATCGAGCAGCGCCAGGAAAGTCCTTTCCAACACGCCCGAGAGTTCATGGAAGCCGCGAGCGTGACGATTCCAAATGAATCATTCTTCTTCGGCGTTACGCCGGGCAACTGCGTGATCGTGGATTTTATCGATCGCACGACCAATGAAGACACACGCTTCTCGCTTTCTTTAAATCCTTTCAGTCAAAATCAGCCTTGGCAGGTGGACTATGCCTATCGAATCCCTTCGCAATACCGCCGACCGGCTGACAAGGTCGCTTCAAAAGTCCTTTTCCCAACCCCCGAAGCGATTGATCCAAGGCTTGAACGCAACGACGGAGCTGCCGGGGTCCGATAGACGCATTGCGTGGATACTGAGCCGTGCGCTTACGCGGCAAAATACTTTCGAAGTCGCTGAAAATCTTCCGGAGTCAAAACGAAAATCTGCCCTGGCTTTACTCGTTCGCAAATGGTCCCCCTTCGTATCGAGCCATTTTGCGGCGCACTGGGCAGGTCACCGCGTGACGGTTTATGCGTGGGACGAGCGCCACGTCACAGCAGCGATCGCAGACGCGGGGTTTGCAAATGCGCGCGTTACCGTGTGGCCGGAGGCTTTTTTTCGCCCGCCGCTCACGGACGGTGCTCGCCTCTCCGCCATGACGGATGGATTTGAGGGTCAAGTGTGGCGCGGCGGGCTGCTTGCCGCGACGCGCTGGTGGCCGACGGCGCCTCAGTCGCGCGATTGGATCACCTTTCTGCGCGCCTCCGGCGTTGACCTTAACCAAACGGCGCCCACGCCCCCTTTACCGGTTGCGTCGGATATCCTGCCGACGTCTTGGACCGTCAACAGCGCGCCCGTCACAGATCTCTGGGGCGTTGTGCAAAATGAACGCGTGGCCGCGGTCGCTGCTGCCGTTATTGCCGCGCCGTTTTTATACTTCCTGGCCGAAGCGGCGGTGTTCACCGTTGCAACCATGCGCGCCGAAGCAGCGCTTGCTGGCATGAATGCCAGCAGTCAGGCGATCCGGGCTGACCGCGCCGGCGCACTGAGTAACCTCGACAACATTGAATCTTATTTGTCATTGGAGCACTTCCCGCCCCAATTCGAATTGTTTTCCGCGACCGCGAATCTACTACGCGATAGCAAAGTCACTTTGTCGGAGTGGAACTACGATTCTGGTCAGCTTGAAATCGCCCTACAGGCGGATCGGCCACTTGAAGCGTCGTCTTTTATTCAAATGTTTGAACAAGACGGCCACTTCTCTGAGGTCGGCGGCACCATGGGCAATCAAGAACGCGAACTCCGTTTAAAAATGCGCGTCGATTCGTTGGAATGGCCCACATCATGAACGCGATTCTCGCGCCTTTGCGGCGTCTTCTGGCGCAACTCGAACTTCAGCTTCGCACGCGATTCGGCAACGATTTGGGTCTTACCGATCGTGTCAAAATGCTCATCACCCTAGCGGTGGGCGTCATTATTCTGTCCGGCTTATTTGGGCTTCACCAAATTGTCAGCGGAATGGCCGCCAAATACGCGAGTACACAGACCAACCTTGTGCGGCTTAAGGCTCAGGTCACCACCGATGTTTGGCCCGCCCGTAAGGAGCAGAGCCGCTTCCTTAAGTCGCTCATGGAGGACCGCCTCTGGTCGGCCCAAACCCCCGGCCTTGCGGATGCTGGCTTCGAGCGTTGGTTGCGTGACCATTTAACGCGCTATCAGCTGGAACCTCTGCAGCAAATTCAAGTACGCCGGATTCCACTGACCCGGCCCGGCGCGCCTACGACGGACTCGCTTTCCAGCCTTCAGCGCATGACGGCCAAAATTCTTCTGCCCTTTAATGGCGATGCTCTGGCGGGCTTCTTGAAGGACATCGCGGAAGGCGAAAAAACGATCATCGTCGAGCACATGAATGTGCGAGCAGGCCGTAATGCACGCATTGAGATCGATGTCTCTGCCTTCTATCGCTCCCACGATAAAGGCTGATCATGAAGGACAAAATTCGCCTTGCATTTCGAACTCTCGCGCCCTTTACATGGCACTTGGCGGCCGTGGGTTTCGCCGTTGCGCTAGGCGTACTTGTCGGCGTGTTGACGGTTTCGGCGATGTTGCCCAACGTTGACGTCGCCGATCGCTGGCCGTTCCCCCAGTGGGCGCCATATAAAGCCGGAGCGAAACTCGAGGGCGTCCGTCTTCTTGCTTGGGTCGACGATCCGACTAAGAAAAAGGATGAGCCGCTTAAGGTCGCCGGTCCGCCGTGGCGGTTTATCGGCACCGTGCGCGACGGCGCGAAAAACGTGGCTGTGATTGAAGTCGATCAAGGAAAACGCGTGCAACGCATTGCCAGCGGTGAAGCCCTGCCAAGTGGCGGACAAATCACCAAGGTCGGCATTGGTGAGTTGACGTATGCGGAAAACGGCGAAGAAAAAACCCTGAAGCTGTTTGCCCTTGAGAAACCTGTTCCCCTTTCCCCGAATCGAAAGAAGTAAGAGCGGTCATGAAAAACAATCCATCAAAATGGAAAATCGCGCTGCGATATGCCGCGTCATTCGGGGTCATTACCGCCTTACTCGGATGCGGATCTCTGCCGCGTGTCCCATTCACGCCTAAGATGCAGATTAACAAAAAGGATGAGGCCGAGACTGTCGAAATCACAAAAGCGACATCGACCGCGACGCGCGACAAGCTGACAACATCCAACGGCCCGGCTCCGCCATTGGGACGTGATAGCGCCGAGCCCATTCTGTCCACCACCCCGCCGCATTTGACGGGTGAACCTATTAGCGTCAACTTCGAGGGGATTCGCCTCCCCGCCTTCGTCAACACTATTTTTGGCGAGGTGCTGAAGGTCTCGTTCGAAATCGACAACTCCGTCATGCAGAAGGACCAAATGGTTACCCTTCGCACGGCGGATCCGTTGAAGCCGGACGATTTCTTTCGTCTCGTAACCGAAGTTCTTAGTAATTACGGATTAACCGTTGCCTACAGCAACAATGTTTACCGCGTAGTCGAGGCGGCGAGCGTCAAGAAGCCAATTCCGCGCATCATCCGCTCGCGGACCGCCCCGTCGACCCCCGCCGACATGCGTCCAATCTTTTTCTTCCAACCGCTCAACGCTGTTGCTGTCAATGTGATGCAGATCTGGATGGATCTCATCATGAAGGATCGCGTGCTATTCGCGCCGATTCCCGGATCCAGCGGATTGTTGCTTCTGGGCAACTCGGAGGACGTTCGCTCCGCCAGCGAAATCATTCAAACACTCGACCAACCATATCTTGCGGGGCGCAAGAGCCTGAAAATATCGCCCGCCTTTTGGAGCGCCGCGAAATTATCGCAGCAGCTGATCGAGATTATGAGCGCGGAAGGCTACAGCATTGGCGTTGGCGGCACCAACAACACCGCCATTAAATTGATCCCGGTCGATGCGTTGAACGTTGTCATTGCATTCGGCTCCAACGAGGAAACCTTACAGCACCTTCTGCAGTGGGCCGGGGAACTCGATCAGCCCAGCCAAATTGTGAGCAGCCAGGGCGCTTACTATCAGCAAATTTATAACGCCAAAGCGAAGGACGTCGCCGATACGCTCAAGAACATGATTGATGGCGTGGTGGCGACGCCGGCGGCATCGGTGGGGGCCGGAGCGCCGCCCGCAGATCAGCGCACGCTTTTGGGCGCAGCAAAGCAGCGCGTGTTGGTGGACGAGCCGCGCAACGGCATTATTTTTGTGGGTTCGGCCGAGGAATTCGCGCAATTCAAGGCTCTCATCCAACAAATGGACCGCGCGCCTCTGCAGGTCATGATCGAAGCAACGATCGCCGAAGTCACGCTTAAGCAGGGCGAGAGTCTCGGCATGGTTTTCGATTTCGACGACCGGCGCGCGAGCGCACCGAATAATCTAACCGCGAAGAGTGATGGAACCGGCATATTCTTCAACTTGGTTCGAGATCACGCGACCATTATCTCGAGAGTAAACGCGCTGGCCGACTACAATCGCCTGCAGGTACTTTCGAGCCCACGGCTTGTCACGAGTAGCGGAAAATCCGCTGCTATCAACGTCGGCACGCAGGTACCGATTATCACATCGCAAGAGACGGCAAATGGCCAAGTTCAAGGCAACACCTCGATCCTGCAATCTATTCAATACCGGAATACAGGTGTTCTCCTGAACGTGAATCCGACCGTCAATTCGAGCCGGCGCGTAGAGTTGACCGTATCGCAGGAAGTGAGTGCGGCTCAGGAGAACAGTTTATCGGGCGTACAAAGTCCGGTTATCATCAATCGGTCGCTGCAAACAACCCTGTCGCTTGATGACGGCGAAACCGTTCTCTTGGGAGGAATGATTTCCGAAAACTATAGTAAGGGGAACACCGGCATCCCTTACTTGAAGGACATTCCATTCCTCGGGAATTTGTTTAAGAACCAATCTCAATCCATTAATCGCACCGAATTGATCATCCTGTTAACGCCTTACATCATCGATAATTCCGATACGGCGCGACAGATTCGCGACAATTTCCGCAATCAGCTCGGAGAGTGGGCTCAGCCCGCTTCGACAAGTACGAAGGATGCGGATGCGACCAAAGACAAGAAAGGTAAGGCAGAGCAATAATGACAATATCGCGTCATATTATATATTTCGGTGCAGCGCTGCTGGGAGCCTCGACTTTAGCGGGCGCAGCGATCGCGGAGACTCGGTCGGCAGCCGAACTGCAACACAGCCGTGTTGTGGACACGCTCTCCGTTGTTGAGCTTGAGCAACGGATGGCCAACGGCGATCTGCACGCACAGGCCGAGCTTGGCGCCCGTTATGGGCGCGGCGATGGAGTGCCCGCCAATCTAACGAAGTCTCTGGAGCTGCTGCGCGACGCCGCCGAAAAGAAAGATCCGGACGCTGCTTTCTATCTGGGCCTCATCCACCAGACAGGAATCGGCGTGCCTAAGGACGAGGCGCGTGCGGTGCTGTTTTATGAAACCGCCGCCGATCAAGGACACCCGGCCGCTCAATACATGCTGGGGAAAATGATTTACCAAGGAGAAGGCGGCATTCAAGCAAGCTGGGAGTCTGCGTTTACTTATTTCTGGCATGCCGCAGACAGCGGCTACCCGCCCGCGGAACTTATGCTGGGATATGCATATCAAATGGGTTACGGCACGCCGCGCAACCCCAAGGCCGCGGCGTATTGGTATCGACGCAACAATAGTCGGGGCAGGAATGCGGTCGCCGAACAGAATCTCATTAAGCTCATTGCGAACCGCGAGATTCTGTGGGAGCCGGGCGATCCAGGTGCCGGCGGTCCTCCGCCTCTGGAGACGATAGCGGTCGACGCGCCGCCGCCGCCCAAATCACACAAACCTAAATCTAAATAGGGATCCGACGACGGAAAAACACCATGGAAGCTTTTTCGAGGATGGATAAACAGGGCCTGATCATTACGCTCGCCGTTCTTGTGGCCGAGATCGTATTGCTCGTTGTATGCCGCATAAAACTGAAGCAACCGGCTGACCCGCTAAAACCCAGGATCATTCCTTACGGCGCGCTCATGATTTTTCTGACGCTTGGTATCTTTGTGACGCTCGCGCACTCGATTAGTCTTGTGACTGGCGAACAGCTCAAACCGCGCAACAAGGTGAATCAAATGATGCGTTAACGGAGACGTTAAATAAGCGCCGTTTGCGGCTGCACATGCGCCGTCGCCACCGTCCATCCCATTCCCGTATCGAGAATGACGTGGAGAAGCGCTTGGTGCGCGGTCTCGACGAAACCGTAGACGGCGGACGGTGTATAGAGATTGAGATCACCCATTTGACGCAGCGAATTACCCGCCTTAAAGCCGCTCAACGAAATAACATGAGCTTTCATTTTTCGAGCGGCGGTCACGGCATTCAAGATGTTCTTTGATTCGCCCGAGCTCGAAATTGCGATCAGAATGTCGCCGGCCAATCCTTGCATTTCGACCTGCTTCGAGAACACCTGATCGTAGCCAAGGTCATTGCCAAGGCACGTCAGCGACGAAGCGTCGTTGAAGGTAACGGAACGCACTCCTCCGTTTTTCGTAAAGTCGATGGCCATGTGGCCTGCGATACCGGCAGAACCGCCGTTGCCGATAAACATAAGCTTATTCGGCGTACCGGCTATGGCGCGGATCATGCGATGCGCCGCAACAACCGCCTGATCGACGGAAAGGGGCTTGTGATGAAGATCGCTGGCCTCCGTTGCCGCAATGGCACCCGCCAACGTTGTTGCGTAATCGTGAAAGTGATTGCCCATAATTCATCATCCCTGCGGGTACTTGAACTTTTTTAGATAATGTCACTTATTCCGGATTGAGTGGGGATGCAACGACCCCTGATACGCCATCCCCTAAGGATAACGCAGAAATAATGAATTTTCCCGTTTTTGCCTCGTTTTTGGCAAAAGGAAATCTGATATCTTGGGGAAATTAGCCCTATGGAGTACAGGAAATTGAAGACCCTATTTTATCTGATCGCCGGACTTGTCACAGCCGCGCCAGCCGCGTTCGCTGCCGACGATATCGCAAAAACATTTTCGGCCGAAGCCAAGGGAAACAGCGTCAACATCTACAGCACGTCGGATAAGGAGCGCTTTTGTACGGTCAGCGTAAAGTTCTCGATCTTACAGGACGGCAAGCGTATTGACGGAAGGAGCGGCTGCCAGGACGCGACCATTCCGGCTGGAAAACATGTTTTTGTTTGTGATTTCACCCGTCCCATTGTGATCAAACCTAAAATTGAGGGCCCGGTCGAGGGTAGCTGCAAAGACTAAAGAGAAGGCGAAGCGGCTTGACCGCTTAAAGCGCTCGCGCTACCAAGATATCCCGTGGACATTTGGCGACCAGCTTGCGACCACGTTAAAAAACGCTAAAAGGTCGAGGGCATGAGCCCCCGCCAGTCTGGTCGGGGGCTTTTTTATTGCCCGCATGCTTAGGCCCACAAAGGGTACGAGGTTAACGATGGCGACGAACGACGAGACGCAGCGCAAATGGCGAACCCGCACACAGCTGGTACGCGGCGCCACGGAGCGCAGCGAATTCAACGAAACCAGCGAAGCCATCTTCATGACTTCGGGCTACGTGTACGAACGCGCCGAAGAAGCCGAGCAGGCTTTCAAACAAGAGATCGATCGTTTCGTTTATTCGCGGTTCGGAAATCCCACCACGGCGATGTTCGAGAAGCGCCTGGCGTTGATCGAGGGCGCGCAGGCCTGCCGCGCCACCGCGAGCGGCATGGCCGCGGTATATGCGTCATTGGCGTGCTTCCTCCAGGCAGGCGACCGCCTGGTCGCCGCGCGCGCCATGTTCGGTTCGTGCCTCTACATTTGCCAGAACATTTTGCCGCGTTTTGGCGTCCAGGTAGACTTAGTAGACGGCACCGATGCCGCGCAATGGGAGAAAGCGCTTTCGAAGCCCGCGAACGCGGTATTCCTGGAGACGCCAACAAATCCGGCGCTTGAAGTCATCGATCTGCGCGCGGTATGTGACCTGGCGCACAAAGCCGGCGCGCGCGTGGTTGTGGACAACGTTTTCGCCACGCCGCTTTTGCAAAAGCCGATGCAATTCGGTGCGGACGTCGTCGTGTATTCGGCGACGAAACATATTGATGGTCAGGGTCGGTGCCTCGGCGGCGCTATCTTGAGCGACAGCGAGTTCATCGTCGACAAAGTGACGCCTTTCATTCGGCATACAGGACCAACGCTTTCGCCGTTCAATGCCTGGGTGTTATTGAAAAGCCTCGACACCCTCGAAATGCGCGTGCGCCAGCATTGCGAGAATGCTTTGGCCGTCGCCCAGGCTCTGCAAGGCCGCAAGGATTTAACGCGGCTTCTTTACCCGAGTCTTCCGTCGCATCCGCAACACAAGCTTGCCATGGCGCAAATGAGCGCGGGCGGCTCTATGATCGCGTTCGAACTGGCGGGCGGGAAAGCTGCTGCTTTCCGGTTTTTGAATAATTTGAAACTCATCGACATTTCGAACAACCTCGGCGATTCAAAGAGTTTGGCCTGCCATCCCGCAACGACCACGCATCAACGGCTTACGCCTGAAGAACGTGCGCACTTGGGAATCACTGATGGTATGGTACGCCTGTCCGTAGGCCTTGAGGATGCGTCAGACATCATCGATGATCTGACGCAGGCATTTGCGGCGTAGAGGGTTGGCATAAGGTCCGCACGCGCATGTACGAAAAGATAACCCGCAGCATCAGCGTCTCCGTGCGCTCGTTTTACCTCGAGGACCAATCCGCGCCCGAGGACGATCGTTTCGTTTGGGCGTACCGCGTGAATATCGAAAACCGGGGCAAAGAAACCGTTCAGCTTATGAACCGGCACTGGCGCATTACCGACAAATTGGGCCGCCTTCAGGAAGTAAAGGGTCCGGGCGTGGTTGGAGAACAGCCCGTTTTAAAACCGGGCGAGTCCTTCGAGTACACCAGCGGGTGCCCGCTTACGACACCGTCTGGAATCATGGCCGGCAGCTATGAAATGAGCACCGGCGGGGGCGAGCGCTTTGACATTGAAATCCCCGCTTTTTCACTCGATAGTCCTTACGATACGGCGACCATCAATTAGCCTTCCAGCCGATCTCACGAAAGGTAACGAGCGATGACCGTGAAAGCCTCACCCGCGGGCCCGCGCCCATCTCGCGCCGAAGCCGAAGCCGCCGTTTCCACGCTCATTCGCTGGGCGGGCGACGACATCGCACGCGAAGGCTTGATCAAAACGCCCGAACGGGTCGTGCGTTCTTACGAAGAATTCTACGCGGGCTATACGCAAGACCCGGAAGAAATCCTGCGGACCACATTCGAGGAAACCGAAGGATATGATGAAATGGTTGTCCTCAAGGACATCGCATTTCAAAGTCATTGCGAACATCACATGGTGCCGATCATCGGCAAAGCGTATGTCGCTTATTTGCCGCACAACCGCGTCGTGGGAATATCGAAACTGGTGCGTGTGGTAGAGGCTTATGCCAAGCGCCTTCAGATTCAGGAGAA
This sequence comes from Fidelibacterota bacterium, assembly GCA_947475895.1. Classification (GTDB taxonomy): domain Bacteria; phylum Pseudomonadota; class Alphaproteobacteria; order Rhodospirillales; family Rhodospirillaceae; genus SHVO01. The sequence goes on along the minus strand of CANJMF010000008.1, from coordinate 57,679 downwards.
AATGACGGCGCAAATCGCCAACGCCATCAACGATGTCCTGAAGCCGAAAGGCGTTGCGGTGGTCGTCGATGCCGCGCACCAATGCATGACGACGCGCGGCGTGCACAAGACCGGCGTCACCATGGTTACATCGACCATGCTTGGCGCCTTCCGCGAGGATCCCTCCACGCGGCGCGAATTCCTGGCGATTATCGGAAAGTAACGAAAACGCCTAGCGGACGTATTGCGCCAGCGCCTGGCGAATGCGGGGCTGCAGTTCGATGTCGAGATCGTCGAACGTCTTCTTAATCATACCCGCCCACACCGCCTGCTTATCCGCTTCGGTGGCACCTTCGCTGACTGTCTGGCTATGCCACGCCTTACCTTCGGCTTGCGCCAGGATGCTGCCATTTGCATCAACGACCGCGATCTCAATATCGAGCTTACCCTCGTATTCGGCCGCCTGATCTTTGGTGAACCAGCCTTTGATGCCCTTCGTTGTGGGCAGCAGCTTTTCGGTAATGTCGCCGTCGCGTAAGGTTATGCGCAACGTGTTCACACTATTGCCGGTCATGTTGAAATGCGATGCCGCCCAATCGCGCGCGGCCTGCTCGAACGTGAACGGCGCGCGGTAGCCCACGTGCGGATATTCGCGCGGCGGGCGGTTACGCACTTCGAAGGTCATTCCGGAGGCATCGGTGCTCAGGGTCGATGCGTCGGCGAAACGCACCGTGCGCGTCACAACGGCGGCATCGGCCATGGCGCTTGTGGCAACGCCAAATGCCAGAGCGAGCGCGGAAACGACAAGAAGCTTCTTTGAAATAAGAGTGCGTTTCATGGCGATGAATCCTTCGGTTGATCTCGGTGCTTCGCGGCCACGGCCTCCAGTTCGCTTTCCGGAAACACATAGTCGGTCCGGCAAAACTCACAGGTCATGTGGATTTTACCGTCCTGCGCGTACGACTTGATTTCATCTACTGGAAATGAGGCAAGAATGCGTTCGCTCCGTTCATAGGAGCATCGGCATTTCGCCCTGATGGGTCGACGCGGTAGCGGCAGAACGCCAACCGTCGCATAAAGTCGCGCCAGCAGCCTTTCCGGGGTCAAACTCCAATCGAGAAGCTCCTGATCTTTCAAGCTTCCCAATAAGATAACGACCGTGCGCCAGGCGTCTTCCGCATCTTCAGGATTGGGGGGTAACGCATCTGCTCTTTCCGGCATCCGCTGCACGACAATTGCCGCAGCCTGCCACGGCTCTCCGGGCCGAATGGGGGCCCTTACGGCCATTTTCAGCGCCGAATCGATTTGCTCGGATTGGCGAAAATAAGTGTGAACGGCTTCGGTAATACTTTCCCCGGACAACTCAACAATGCCCTGAAAGCGCTCCGTATGTGCCCCCTGATCGACGGTAAAGGCCAAATGGCCCCCGGGGCCTAAGAGGTGGGGATTGGACCGCGCGAGTTCGGCCGCGACGCTTTTGCCGTCGAACGTTGCGCAAGCACGGACATCGCCGCCGCTTGTGACGTCCGCCACGAGGGTATGTACCGGTCCGGTGCCTTGGACCTGCAACGTAAAAACGCCGTCGTATTTAAGGCCGCCCGCCAGCGAGACCGCGGCCACCATGGCTTCCGCTAGGAGCTTGCCGACGGGCTCCGGATCTTTATGCGCCTCGATAATTTCCGTCACCGTACGCGTTAGGCGTACGAGCCGTCCGCGGAAAGCGCCGTTATCGACGACAAAAGGCAGGCAGAGATCGTTGGCGGAATCATGAGACGTTCCACCATCGGCACTCATGAGAGGCACCACAGCAAAACGCCTTTTTGGGCGTGCAAGCGATTTTCAGCTTCGTCCCAAACCACCGAGCGCGGACCGTCAATCACGCTGGTGGTGACCTCGTCCTCACGATGTGCCGGTAAGCAATGCATGAATATCGCGTCGGGCTTGGCCAGCGCCATCAGTGCGTCATTGACCTGATAGGGCTCCAGCGTCTGGTTCTGGCTGTCGGCGTCTTCATCGCCCATGGACACCCAGGTATCAGTCACGACGCAATCGGCGCCCTTGGCGGCTAGTTTCGGATCGGCCGTCACGATGACCTTCGCGCCGCGCTCCCGCGCCCACGCCAGCGCCGTCTTTGACGGCGACAATGCCTCGGGGCAAGCCAGACGCAGCTCGAATTTGAAATGCGCCGCCGCATGAATCCAGCTGTTGGCGACATTGTTTCCATCGCCGGACCAGGCCACAACCGCTCCCGCGATGGGGCCTTTGTGCTCTTCATAAGTCATGACATCCGCCATGATTTGGCAGGGATGCGAATCATCCGTCAGCCCATTGATCACGGGCACGGTGGCATAGCGCGCGAGCTCGTGAAGTTTCTCCGCCGCCGATGTGCGAATCATGATTGCGTCGACATAGCGCGATAACACGCGCGCGGTGTCGGCGATGGTTTCGCCGCGGCCTAGCTGCGAACCCTGCGGCGAGAGCGACACAACGTTGCCACCTAACTGCTGCATACCCACTTCGAACGAGACGCGTGTGCGTGTAGACGGTTTTTCAAACAACATTGCCAGCGTGCGTCCGGCCAGGGGCTTTTCGCCCGTGCGGCCGGCGGCTTTCAGTGCGGCCGATTGTTTTAAAATCGCCCGAAGCGTTTCAGCGGGTAATTCATTGAGATCGAGGAAATGCTTAAGTGTCATTTTACGCCGCCATCTGACCGGCAACCCGGTCGATTATCGATATAGCCTCTCCAATTTCGGCATCACCGAGGATAAGGGCCGGCACCAAGCGCACAACATTGTCGCCGCCGGGCACGGTCAACAGGCCTTCGGCGACGAGTTTCGAAACCATTTCGTTATTGGGAACCTTGCACTTCAGGCCGATCATCAGACCTTTGCCACGCACACTTTCGAACACTTTGGGATGCCGAGCGACGATGGCTTCCAGCTTGGACCACAGCTTCGCGGACACGGCCTGAACAGTCTCAAAAAAGCCCGCCGTCAGCATAACGTCGAGCACCGCATTGGTAGCCGCCATCGCCAACGGATTGCCGCCGAAGGTCGATCCGTGCGTGCCGGGCGTCATATACTGGGCCGCGCGCTCTGTCGCGAGACAGGCTCCTGCAGGGAAACCGCCGCCGAGGCCTTTGGCCAAGGCCATAATATCCGGCGTCACGCTAGACCATTCATGCGCGAACAATTTTCCTGTCCGACCCATGCCGGTCTGCACTTCGTCGAATATAAGCAGCAGTCCGAACTCGTCGGCCATCGCGCGCAGGCCTTTCATATACTCAGGTGCCGCAGGAATAATGCCACCCTCGCCTTGAATTGGCTCAACAACAATCGCGGCTGTGTTTGCCGTTACGGCCGCACGCGCTTCATTGAGATTGCCAAAGGCGACCTGATCAAAGCCGTCGACCATCGGCGCGAAACCATCGAGGTGTTTTTCCTGTCCGCCGGCGGCAATCGTTGCCAGCGTGCGCCCATGGAAGCCGCCGCGCGCGGTGATGACGCGGAATTTCTCTTTGAAGCCCTGCGCCTGGTGGAAGCGCCGCGACATCTTAAGCGCGCATTCCATAGCCTCGGCGCCGGAATTGCAAAAGAACACTGTGTCGGCAAATGAGTGAGCAACGAGCCGCTCGGCGGCTTTCTCCTGACCGGCGATGCGATACAGATTAGACGTGTGCCACACCTTTTCAGCCTGAGCCTTGAGTGCCGCAACGAGGTGCGGGTGGGAATGACCCAACGCCGTCACCGCGACACCCGCGCCGAAATCGAGGAAGCGCCGACCGTCGACGGTCGTCAGCCAAAGTCCCTCGCCCCGTTCAAACACGAGGTCGGTGCGCGCGTATGTGGGCATCACGGCGGAAATAGTCACGAGCTTCGCTTCCTTGTGGCGAAAAACCATTACGCAAAACCGGAAAAAAGTTCGGGCGGCCCTAAGACCGCCCGCAGGACAAATTCATACGCCAATCGGACGCTTTGTCAACGGCAACGGCTGTTTCGGGGGTCTACGCCTTCAGGCGGTAGCCGCTGCGGACCATCAGGTAGGTGGCGATCACGCCGACCACATTGAGACCTGTCAGCACGAGAATGCCGGTCAGCGGCTCATCCGGGCCCGTGCCCAGGAAGCCGTGACGGAAGCCGTCGATATTATAAAAAAACGGGTTGTAGTGGGCCAAGGTCTGGGCCCACGTCGGCAGCTTGTCGATCGTATAAAATGTGCCCGAGAGAAAAGTCAGCGGTGTGACAATAAAATTCGTCACCGCCGCCATATGGTCGAACTTCTCGGCCCAGACCGCAGCCATGATCCCCACCCAGGACATCAGTATGCAACCAGCCAAGGCGTGGAAGACGATGAGCCCGACGTCGTGAATATGTATGTGCGCGATAATCGCCATGACGGTAGCGGACACAATCCCGACTGCAATGCCGCGCGTTACGCCGCCCATGATCCAAGCGATCGTGAGTTCCGACGGGCTTAAAGGCGGCATCAACACGTCGACGATGTTGCCTTGCACCTTCGCGACGAGAATGGACGACGAGGTGTTGGCAAAGGCATTTTGAATCATCGTCATGATGATGAGTCCCGGCACAAGGAAATCCTCGAAGGGATATCCGGAGACAATCGTATCGGCCCGGCCGTAAGCGAACACCATCACCAGGAGAAACATCAGACTGGTAATGACCGGAGCCGCAACTGTCTGAACGAACACCTTCCAGAAACGGCGCACTTCTTTCAGATAAAGGCCCCACATGCCGCGCCAATTCACCGCGCCCATGCGGCGCGGTTGCGGGATCGAGAAGTTGGCGGATCGGATATTGTCGTGCATGGGGTGAATTTAGCAGATTGCGGTGGGTTTGCGCGCCTGATTTGGGCTGCCGCCGATTAAGGCGCAAGCTATAAAAGCAAGATGGTCTCCGCCAGCGAAAAACCAGCACCAAAGCGTGCCGCCAAGAGCGTTCCGCGCAAGATGACGGAACGCCGGTTACACAACATCGCGGTCTTTTACGTCGAGCGGTTTGCCACGACGGCAGCGAACTTAAAGCGCGTTCTGACGCGACGTATCGACCGCGCCTGCAAACACCATGGCGACGACCGTACGCTCATGATTCCCTGGGCGGACGCCGTTGTGGAGAAAATGGTGAAAACCGGCGCTGTCGACGATGCGCGCTATGCGCTCGACCGCGCGAAATCACTGCGTCGCTTGGGACGCAGTCCGCAAAAAATTCGGGCTAACCTTCACGGTAAGGGTGTATCCGCAGCGATCGTCCGCGATGTTATCGCAGCAACTGAAGAAACCGAATCCGGGGGTGACGCCGCCTATGATGCTGCCGTGGCTTACGCGCGTCGGCGGCGACTTGGTCCTTTCCGCACATTCGAGGGTACGGCGGACGAACAGCGCAAACAAACGCAGAAAGATTTAGCGTCTCTGGGTCGCGCGGGATTTTCCTACGATATCGCGCGCCGGGTTATGGCACTGAAACCCGAGGAAGCCGCAGCCTAACGCGAGCGCGCGGCTAACGCCTCGTTCTCAGCCGCGATGCGAACCCGCAGCATGAGCGCATTCAAGATCGAGAAAAGCAGCGCGATCCACCAGGCTCCCAAAGCCACGGGGAGCAAAGCAATTTCGATGGTCACAACCACATAGTTAGGATGGCGCACAAAGCGGTAAGGGCCTCGCGCGATCAACGGTGCATCGGGAACCGTGATAATGCGTGTGGTCCAGTAGGGCCCGAGTGAGGTCATCACCCATACACGCGCAAGCTCGACGAGAACATGCGCGACGACCATCGGCGCGCTGACTCGCACGTCTCCAGCCGCCACCCAGGCAACAATCGCGCCCATCCACGCGACATGCAGCAAAACCATGTAGGGGTAATGCGCGGCCCCAATCTCGATGCCGCCGCTCGCTATGAGCCGCTTCTGATTGCGCGCGCTAATGACCAATTCCGCGAGACGCTCACAGACCACCAGCGCAACAAGAGCCACCGCAATCCAGAGATCCGTTGTCATGATCCGGCGAGGTCCAGCAAGCACATGCCGACGGAAAAGCCAGGGCCGAGGGCCGTCATGAGGTGCCGCCCGGCAGCACCCTTCTCAAGTACGCGCTCAAGCACGGCCAAAACGGTGACCGCCGACATATTCCCATGATCGGCGAGTACGGCGCGGGCGTCGGTTAACCCACCCGGCGGCAGGTCGTAGCACGCCTCCATCGCTTCAAGAACCTTCTCGCCGCCCGGATGCACGATGAGACCATCGACATCTTTCTGTGTGAAGCCATGGGCCGCGAGGAAGACATCCGTTACGCCGCGCATTTCTTCGCGCACGAGGTTTGGGATGCTGCGCGAGAACACCACGCCCAGACCATCGTCCTCTATGCGCCATCCCATAATATCGCGGGTGTTGGGCCAGGTGTGCTCGCCCCATGCATGGATCGTTGCGCGCGGACGGTCATTGTCTGCGTGAGTGCCGGCCGCCCGCAAAACAATTGCCGCCGCGCCATCCCCGAAAATTGTCGTGCCGATAATGTTTGCTTTGCTGTCGTCGGAAGGACGGAACGTCAGCCCGCACAGTTCCGTACACAAAAACAAAATCCATTGTCCCGGCATGGCCCGCGCCATCGCGGCTGCGCGCGAAAGGCCGATGACGCCGCCTGCACATCCCAAACCGAAGATCGGCAAGCGCTGTACGCGGGGAGCGAGACCCAGGGGCCCTTGCAAAAGAGAATCCAGACTTGGTGTCACAATGCCCGTCGACGACACAGTAACGGTGGCCGCAATATCTTGAGGCGCTACATGCGCTGCTTCCAAAGCCTTACGTCCCGCTTCGGTTAAAAGTCGCAGCGCGTTCTCCTCGAACAGCTGCGCGCGCTCAGGCCACCCATGCGCCGTGGCATACCATTCAAGCGGCACGCACGAATTGCGTTGCTTTACGCCGGCGTTGCCGTAGCTTTTGGCCATGCGCTGCATGAGTTCGGGACGGTGACCGAAAACTTCCGTCGCTTTCGCCATCACGTCTGCCTGACGAAAGCAGTACGGCGGATAGGCAGTAGCGACGCTGTGAATTGCGACGGGAAGGCTGGTCATGAAGCGTGGAGCATATCCCGCGCGCGGGATGCTTGCTTAAATTTTTGTGCCGGGTGGCAACGGGTAGGTAATTGCCGCAGCCGCCAAGTCGCCGGAAGCATCAGAGGCAAGCGCCACCCCTTGAAGTGCGGGTTGCAATGCATCCGCGAGGAAACGGACAATACCGCTGTGTTGGCCCGACGGCGGATAAGCCCATGCCACAAACACGGTTGATGCAGGTTGCTCACCAAGTTCCATCACATCCATCATTTGCGCGAGGGCTGACGCGAGATTGCCCGCTGCACCTACACGCAACCATTGCGGCCGCACGCCCAACTGCCACAGCGCATAAATTCCTGGTTGGTTGGTCACGCCGGGTATTGTCGCGGCGAGACTAGGATAGGCGCGATCCGCCGGCAGCCATCCCGCTGGCGCAGGCTCAGCCTTCCGAAACATGCCGAGGATTTTTCTCGCTGGCTGTGGAGGCGTCATAACGTCACCGGTTGAAACATACGCCGCGCCAAAACCTCGTTCACCAGCAGCACGAGAAAGCCTGCTGTCGCAACGTCACTGATAAAATGCGCACCCTGCGCGACCCGCACGAATCCCATAGCGAAGCCGAGCACAATTCCAAGGCAAATCATAGGTGCACGCCATCTCGGCGGTAGGATAAATGCATAAGCCGTGAGCCAGAACGCGACGGCCGCGTGGCCCGACACAAAGCTGCAGTTACCGTCGCACTGGTTGGCGGGCTGCCAGGCGGGCGTATATTCCATCGCGCCGCCGAACGCAGAAACCTCGCGGGGTCGAGCCCGGCCCCAATGCGGCTTGAGCAACGTTTCGACAATGAGTCCCGGTCCGATCAGAAGCGTCAACCCAAGATACACAATTCGCTTTGGTGTAATGCGCCAGATCCATCGCGACGACAGCAAACTCATCAAATAGAGTGCGATGCAGAGCACCAAGCTGCCAATAATAATGTCCGGACCAAGCGCGCGGATAAATTCAAACGCACCGCTCCGCGCCCAAGTAAAGCCCGCAGAGCTATCGTAGAATGCTTGGCTAAGCGCGAGATCAATTCGCGGCAACAGCAACGCGATCCAAATCGGCGCAAACCATAACGTCGGACTGGTCTTGAGATCACGCGACCAGTTCATGCTCAGCCGTCCTCGCGGTGAAAAAGATACGCCAGGCCCAGCAACAGGGCGACAGCCGTCGGCGCCCAGGCAGCGAGGATCAGGGGCAATGTCGACGACAGTCCCAGCGCATATGTGAAGCGGCTGAAGAAATAAAATACAAAACCCGTACCGAGGCCGGCAACGCCGCGCGCGGTCCATCCGGCGAGGCGCGCGTGGGCGGTGAGATAGAATGCCGCCGCCATCAAGATCATCGCGCACAAAAGAAGCGGTGAGGCGAGCAGCGATTGCCAATAAAGCCTATGCGGTAACGCCGCAAAACCCGAAAGACGCGAATTGCGGATGAATTCAGGCAGATCCCAGAAAGACATGCTTTCGGGCGAGGCAAAGCTATCTTGTACTTGTTCCAGCGTCAGTTCGGTCGGAAGCGAAAAAGTCGCGTGAAATTCGGCTGCGGCCGGCGGCGTCATGTCCCATGCGTTATCGAGGCTGATTGATCCGTTCTGCAGCTGCCCCTGCTCGGCTTCAATGCGCCGCGCGAGCTTCGTTTCACCGGTAGCGAGAAAAATCGAAACGTCTTTAAGAATGAGCGCCTTGTTTTCCTGACGCACCGACGCCGCATGCAGCACCTTGGTTTCGCCACCTTGAGATTCCCGCAGCCATAGGCCCTCTTTGCCGATGTTAAGCGTGGTCGGGCTGCGAAGAATGAGGTCGCGCTCCATGCGCTGGTAGCTGTCGTAGCCCGCGGCGGCGATGGGGTCCACGACGATGAGGTTCACGACGCCAATGATGGCCGCGAGCGCCACAGGCGGCGTGAGAAACTGCCAAACCGAAACGCCCGCCGAACGAATGACAATCAGCTCGTAATTGCGCGACAGACGAAACAGCGCATACATCATTGCCGTCATGATGATAAACGGCAGCGTCGCCTGCACTGTGTGCGGCAGCTTCAAAATAGCCATGCCGAACAGCGTGCCAAAGTTTAGCGTGTCGATACTCACAGAACGGCGCATCAGTTCGATCGTGTCGAACAAAAGAATCAGTCCGCCGAGCACGCCCAGGAGGGCTGCAAACGCCAGCAGAAACTGAATACCGATATATATGGAGAGCGTCGGCGAGAAGCGGAGCACGCAGTGGCCTTCAGGTTGAAGTGCGTGATAAGATTACGTCAGATGGTGAAACTTACCAAAATCTACACGCGCGGGGGTGACAAGGGTGAAACATCTCTTGGCGATGGTGCGCGTGTCAAAAAGCATTCTCTGCGCGTCGCCACATACGGCAGCGTAGATGAAGCCAACGCCGCCGTGGGACTTGCGCGGCTGCAGGCTGACCCCACCAGCGACGCTATGTTGGTCCGCATTCAAAACGACCTTTTCGATTTGGGCGCGGATCTTTGCACGCCGTCCGCACCGGAAGAGACCCATGCCTTGCGGATTGCTCAGCCCCAGGTCGACCGCTTGGAGCACGAAATTGACGCCATGAACGCGGCTCTGAGCCCACTTCAATCTTTTGTCCTCCCGGGGGGCACGCCGGCGGCAGCCTACCTTCATCTCGCCCGCACCATCGTGCGCCGCGCCGAGCGGGAGATGACGGCTTTGGCGGAAATCGAAAGCGTCAATCCGCTGGCGGTAGCCTATGCCAACCGACTCTCGGACCATCTGTTCGTCTTGTCGCGCCATATCAACGCTAAGGCCCATGGCGACGTCCTTTGGGTGCCGGGCGCCAACCGCACTTAATTCGCGGTTTTATCAGAAAGATTGTTCCTTTTTCTGATGCTGCAGCGCAGCATTATTCGTTTGACACCTCTTTGACTCCGGATTAGGTGTTTTTCCGCCTGCGGACGGGGTTAACTGTTCGTTCGGCAGCCTGAGGGGGACTGCCGTCTGGTGCGCGGTTCATAAGCCACCAGCACATTAATGAATTTAGAGCGGAGAGAGTCGAATCGCATGAAAGTGCTCGTCGCGGTTAAGCGCGTGGTCGATTTCAACGTCAAAGTCCGCGTGAAGGCGGACAAATCGGGCGTCGAATTGGCGAACGTCAAAATGTCCATGAACCCCTTCGACGAAATTGCCGTCGAAGAAGCGGTTCGTCTCAAAGAAGCCGGCAAAGCCACTGAGATCGTGGTGTTCAGCATGGGACCCACGGGCGCACAAGAAACGCTGCGCACGGCCCTGGCCATGGGAGCCGATCGCGGCATTCTGGTACAGACCGACGCTGAAGTGCAGCCGCTCGCGGTCGCGAAGACCCTGAAGGCCATTGTCGAAAAAGAAAGCCCGAACCTCGTCATTCTCGGCAAGCAAGCCATCGATGACGATGCCAGCCAGACCGGCCAAATGTTGGCCGCGCTGTTGAACTGGTCGCAAGGCACGTTTGCCTCGAAAGTCGAACTGGAAGACGGCGCGGCAGTAGTAACGCGTGAAGTCGACGGCGGCCTTGAGACGATTAAGTTGAAGCTGCCCGCCATCGTGACGACCGACTTGCGCCTCAACGAGCCACGTTACGCTTCGTTGCCCAATATCATGAAGGCCAAGAAGAAGCCGATCGACGTCTTGACGCCTGATGCATTGGGTGTCGACGTGGCTCCGCGCCTGACCACACTGAAAGTCGAAGAGCCGCCCAAGCGTCAAGGTGGCGGCAAAGTGGCCGATGTAGCGGCCTTGATTGACAAGCTTCGCAATGAAGCAAAGGTGATCGCATGACCTCCCTCGTTCTGGCAGAACACGATAACGCCACGCTGAAATCCGCAACGCTCAGCGCTGTTGCTGCGGCCGCTCAGGCCGGCGGCGATGTTCACATCCTGGTGGCTGGTAAAGGCTGCGGCGACGCTGCCGCAGCGGCCGCAAAAATTGCCGGCGTCACGAAAGTTCGTGTTGCCGACGCCGATCAGTATGCGCACGCGCTGGCCGAGCCTCTCTCAGCGCTCATCGTCAGCCTCGCAGCCGATTACAGCCACTTGATCGCACCCGCGACCACATCGGGCAAAAACGTAATGCCGCGCGTGGCGGCCCTTCTCGATGTGGCGCAGATCTCGGACATTTCGGCAGTCGTTTCCGCCGATACGTTCATCCGCCCGATTTACGCCGGCAACGCGCTTGCCACCGTGCAATCGAAAGACGCGAAAAAAGTTATCACCGTACGCGTCTCGTCATTTGATAAGGCGAAGGCAGAAGGCGGCAGCGCCGCCGTTGAAAACGTAACAGCTGCGGCCGATCCGGCCATATCGTCATTCGTCAGCCAGGCATTATCGAAGTCTGAGCGCCCAGAACTCACATCCGCGCGTATCGTCGTGTCCGGCGGACGCGGCATGGGCTCGGGCGAGAACTTCAAGATTATCGAAGCCTTGGCCGACAAACTCGGCGCCGGCGTCGGCGCAAGCCGCGCGGCAGTCGATGCGGGCTTCGTGCCCAACGATTACCAAGTCGGCCAGACCGGCAAGATCATCGCGCCTGAGCTTTATATCGCCGTCGGCATTTCGGGCGCCATTCAGCATCTCGCGGGAATGAAGGATTCGAAAGTCATTGTTGCCATCAACAAGGACGCCGAAGCCCCGATTTTCCAGGTGGCTGACTACGGCCTTGTCGGCGACCTGTTCACGGTTGTGCCCGAACTGACGAAGGCGCTTTAGAAGCGTTTTGTAAGCGCACTTAATCTCTTCAAGGATTCCAAGATGAATGATGTTGGACGCGGCATGAGCGAAACAGCTAAGTCGTCGAGAAAGCCGGTGGTTATCGAGAAAGTCGGCATTGTCGGCGCAGGCCAGATGGGACTGGGCATTGCCCACGTCTGTGCGATCGGCGGTTTCGACGTCATCATGTCGGACATCAGCGAAGAGCAGCTTAAGAAAAGCGTCGCGCTCATCGATAAGAACATGACGCGTCAGGTGAGCAAGGGCGCGCTCGCGGAAGCCGACAAAAACGCCGCCATGGCCCGGATCAAGACAATCCAAGGCTTGGCCGGCCTGTCCGACCGTGACCTCGTCATCGAAGCCGCGACGGAACACGAAGAGACCAAGAAAAAGATCTTCCGCGAGCTTTGTCAGACCATCCAACCGGAAGCGATTTTGTGTTCGAACACGTCGTCGATCTCCATCACCCGTCTTGCCGCCATCACCGACCGCCCCGAGCGTTTCATGGGCGTGCACTTCATGAACCCCGTGCCGATCATGAAGCTGGTCGAATTGATCCGCGGCATCGCGACCGATGAACCCACATTCGCATCACTGAAAGTTTTCGCCGAGAAGCTGGGCAAGACGACCGTGTCGTCGGAAGATTTCCCGGCATTCATCGTCAACCGCATTCTGGTGCCGATGATCAACGAAGCCGTTTACACGCTGTATGAAGGCGTGGGCACTGTGCGCGCCATCGATACGGCGCTCAAACTCGGAGCCAATCATCCTATGGGCCCTCTAGAGCTTGCGGACTTCATCGGACTGGATACCTGCAACGCCATCATGAACGTGCTTCACGACGGCCTGGCCGATACCAAATATCGCCCCTGCCCGTTGCTGGCGAAATACGTGGAAGCAGGTTGGCTCGGTCGCAAAACCGGCAAGGGCTTCTATGACTACAGCGGGCCCGAGCCCGTTCCCACCCGGTAGCCCGCGGGCGGCGCGCCTTATCCGTGCCCGCCATTTCCAAAATTAACGCCCCTCGCGCGTCAACGGCGCCTCGTGCGCTGACGGCAACGCGCGCATGTATTTTACTGACCCTGCTTTGCGCGGTCGTATTCCTGCCCGGCATTGCGTCGCTGCCGCCGACTGATCGCGATGAAGCCCGCTTCATGCAGGCCACTAAGCAAATGGTGGAAAGCGGCGACTACATCCACATCCACTTTCAGAACGAAGCGCGCAACAAGAAGCCGATCGGCATTTATTGGCTGCAAGCGGCCGCTCTGAAGCTCACGGTCGCAAGCGACCTCACGCACGCGTGGCCCTATCGCATCCCGTCCGCACTCGCAGCATGGCTGGCGGTGATGGCCGTGTTCGCAGCTGGGCGTCGGCTGTGGGGCGTGCAGGCGGGTCTCATCGCCGGTGCCGTCCTCGCCACAAGCCTGATGACCATTGTTGAAGCGCACATCGCCAAAACCGACGCGGCGTTACTGGCCGCGACCACCGTCGCCCTTACGGCGCTCGGGACGATCTACACGACAGGCCGCGCGGTAAAAATCGCACCCGCTTTGGTTTTCTGGGGCGCGTTGGGCGTCGGCGTCCTTATCAAAGGCCCCGTGATTTTGCTGATCGCCGGCGCGACCGTCGCGACCTTGTGCGTTGTCGACCGCGATTGGAAATGGACGTTGGCCGCGCGCCCTCAGTACGGCATTCCGCTAACCTTACTGATCGTGCTGCCGTGGTTCCTGGCGGTGTCGAGCAATACAGAGGGCAGTTTCGTAAACGACGCCGTACGCGGCGACATCCTCCCAAAGCTGTTGGGCGGACAAGAGGGGCACGGACAATGGCCAGGCACATACCTGGTCAGCGCCCTCGTCACGCTTTGGCCGTGGTCGCTGCTCGCACCCTTCGTTGTCATTTCAGCCTGGCGAAACCGTAACGACCGCGCGATCCGCTCCTGCCTCGCGTGGCTCATTCCCGCCTGGATCATATTCGAACTCATTCCAACCAAGCTGCCGCACTACACGCTGCCACTGTTTCCCGCGTTCGCGCTGTTGGCTTCAAAAACGTTGGTGGACATGACCGCGCTTCGCACTTTGATGGCGCGCGTACCGGGGCGCGTTTACCGGTTTATCTGGGCGCTCGTATCCACTGCTCTTGCGGCCGGGCTTATTTATTCTGGCGTAATCTACGGTGACGACACATTTATTGGTCCGGCACTTGCCACGGCGGTGTTCGGTGCGGCGGCCATTTTCGCGGTCGCCGGACTTCAACGCCGCGAAGGTGATCAGATCGCCGGAATCCTGACCGCGTGTGGCGCGATCATTGCCGTCATCGCCACCCTCGTCATCGCACCTCACCTGCCGGCGTTGACACTGACCTCGCGTATCGCGGCCGTCATCAAGGCGCACGATCACGACAAAGTCGTCTTCGGCGGGTTTCATGAACCATCGTCTGTTTTTCTGCTCGGCACGAAAACTAGGCTCACGACGACGCCCGCCGCCGCGGATGAAATGCTCGGTAGCAAAAGAACCGTCGGCGTGTTCGCTATCGATGAGCTTCAAACCGCATTGGACGCCTTGACTAAAGCGGGGCGCACAACAGTCGAGCTCGCGCGCCTTAGCGGCTATGAGTATTCTCGCGGGCGGTGGGTGGATGTGGCGATCATCGCCTCGGCGCCCGACACGGAAGCCGCTCAATGACGCTAAAACGCGGACTCGCGATCTACGCGATCGCTACGGTTATAGCGACGGCAATTGCCGTTACGTGGCTCGATAGGCCGTTGGCGCTTTATCTGCACGGCTTTGCCGACACGTCTTGGTTTCGGTTTTTCGTGCGCATCACTGATCTCGCCAATGGAGTCATTTGGTATTCGCTGGCGGCTTTGATGATGGCCGTTGCGCTGGCGCGACGCTGGTTAACGCCTTCCGACATGAGCCCGATAAAATTCTCGCAACAGATTCGCGCGTGGCTGTTCATGGTGCTCGCCATGGCGACGTCGGGAATTCTCCTCAACCTGATTAAGGTTATGGTAGGACGCGAACGCCCGCGCGTGCTCTTTGCCGATGGCAGCGCGACCTACACGCCTTTCTCCTTCGATATTGACGCCTCCAGTTTCCCGTCAGGGCACACGCAGTCCATTTGCGCCGCCATGTTTGCGTTGGCTTTCATCTTTCCGCGTTTACGGGTTGTGTGGTTCACATTGGCGGCGGCGATATCCACCAGTCGCGTGATCATCGGCGCTCATTACTTGGGCGACGTGATCGGTGGCGCTTTTATTGGAATCGCAGCGGTCGTGTTGTGGCGGGCGTGGTTCGAGCGGGACGGCGTCTCGGTGACCCTCAGCCGCGCCGCGCCGATTACTGCGCCATCGCCTTCCTGAGTTCGGCTTCTACGGCCGCCGAGGTCCAGTTGGCCTCGCCTTCCACACGCGCCACTTCAAGGCCGTTCTTGTCGACAATGAGGGTGGTCGGAAGTCCGCGCAGCTTGGCATCCTTCTGGAACCGGCCCGGCGGGTCCATAAAGAGGGCAAGATTCTTCCAGTTGTTTTTCTCGAAGAAGGGCTTCGCGACCTTCTCGCCTTCCCGGTCCTGCGAAATCGTCAGGACCTGGAACTTGGCGCCGCCCATTTTGGCCTGCAGAGCGTCCAGCAGGGGCATTTCTTTGACGCACGGGCCGCACCAGGTCGCCCAGAAGTTGACGACCAGGGTCTTGCCCTTAAAATCGGCCAAAGTCTTGTCCGCGCCGGCGGCATCCTTGAATGTTGTACCCACTGCGGGGGCTGGGGTTTTCACCCACAAGAACTTACCGCTTTCTTCCGCCGCCCCAGCGCTGGAGAGCAAGCCGCTCGCGGCTACAGTGACAACGCCCAGCGCCGCCAACCCTAGGGTTGAGGCCAAAATCCGAGCAGCAAAGGCACCTTTAAATTCGCGCAACATGATGGCTCCTAACTGGTAGATTGTCTGGCGACCGATTGCCGGGACACTGGCATTTTTTCGCCCAATCAACTACTGCAGAAACAACAGTCGCGGACTTTTGATCCGGCGACAATAAATGACGGAATTGGGTCTGGATAAGCAATGACGAGCAAGATGTGGGGCGGGCGTTTTTCCACGGGCCCCGCCGCAATCATGGAGGAGATTAACGTCTCCGTCGGCTTCGACCACCGCCTTGCCAAGCAAGACGTGAGGGGAAGCCGTGCCCATTGCTCCATGTTGGTGGCGCAAGGGATCATCAGCAAGGAAGACGGCGAAGCGATCCAGGGCGGATTGACCCGGGTCGAGAAGGAAGTCGCCGAAAAATCTTTCCACTTCAAGCGTCGCCTTGAAGACGTTCACATGAACATCGAATCGCGGCTGGCGGACCTCATCGGCGAACCCGCCGGACGTCTGCACACAGCGCGCTCGCGCAACGATCAAGTCGCGACCGACTTTCGCATGTGGGTGCGTGCGGCGTTGGAAAACATCGATGAAGAGTTGATGAAGCTGCAAAGCGTGCTCATCGACAAGGCCGAGGCCCACGCCGGCACGATCATGCCTGGCTTTACGCATCTGCAAGTCGCACAACCTGTGACATTCGGACATCATCTTCTCGCTTACGTCGAAATGGTGGGCCGAGATCGTGGCCGTTTTGTGGATGCGCGTAAGCGCTTGAATGAGTGCCCCTTAGGCGCTGGCGCAATCGCAGGAACATCCTTCCCAATCGACCGCCACATGACGGCGGAAAAATTAGACTTCGATCGTCCCATGGCCAATTCCATGGACGCCGTGTCCGACCGCGACTTCGCGTTGGAATTTCTGGCCGCGGGCAGCATCCTCGCCACGCACCTTTCGCGCATGGCCGAGGAAATGGTGTTGTGGTGCTCGAGCCAATTCGGTTTCATCCGCTTCACAGACGCCTTCTCCACTGGAAGCTCGATGATGCCGCAAAAACGCAACCCGGATGCCGCCGAACTGGTACGCGGCAAAGCCGGTCGGATTTTCGGCGCACTGACGACGCTACTGACAGTCATGAAGGGCCTGCCGCTGACGTATTCAAAGGACATGCAGGAAGACAAAGAAGCGGTGTTCGGTGCCTTCGACACGCTGGAGCTTTGCATCGCAGCCATGATGGGCATGGTGCTTGATATGCAGCCCGATCCCGCGCGCATGAGCGCTGCCGCCGCTGGCGGCGGATTTGCCGTTGCGACCGACCTGGCCGATTGGCTCACAGCAAAACTCTCGATCCCCTTTCGCGAATCTCACCACATCACGGGGCGCGTTGTGAAAGTGGCCGAGCAAAAGGGCTGTACGCTCGCGGAATTATCGTTGAGCGATATGCAGGAAATTGAACCGCGGATTACACAAGCTGTGTTTTCAGTATTAACGGCCGAAGCGTCAGCTGCCAGCCGGACGAGTTTCGGCGGCACGGCGCCGGCAAACGTGCGTGCGCAAGTCGCGGCAGCGCGGGAACGTTTTTTGAAGGTGATGCCGTGATGCGAGTCATGAAGTCTCTCGGTGTCGCGGCCCTGCTCCTGGTCGTCGTGTTCGGCATGCAAAGCTGCGGCAAAAAAACGCGTTTGAAAAACCCTGAAGGCGCGACATATCCGCGCCAATATCCGGCACCTTAAACCATGCACTACTTTGTCTACTGTAACGGCACACTCCATGCCGAAGACGTGTCCATTCCCGCGATTGCGGAGAAAGTGGGCACGCCATTTTATTGCTATTCGACAGCTACATTGACCCGCCACTACTTGGTTTTCCGGGAAGCCTTGCAAGGCCTCGACGCGTCGATCTGCTTTGCCATGAAGGCGAACAGCAACTTGGCGGTCGTTCATACGCTGGCCGATCTCGGCGCAGGCGCGGATGTTGTTTCCGGCGGCGAACTGGAGTTGGCGCTGAAAGCCGGCGTGCCCGCCAATAAAATCGTGTTCTCCGGCGTCGGTAAAACGGAAGACGAGATCAGGCTGGCGCTGAACTACGACGTGGCGCAGCTCAATGTGGAATCCGAAGAAGAACTGGATACGCTGAGTCGCGTGGCTGCGGAACTGGGCAAAACCGTGCGCGTGGCCTTACGTGTAAACCCCGACGTCGATGCGAAAACACACGACAAAATTTCGACGGGCCGCAAGGGCGACAAATTCGGAATCGATTGGGAGCTCGCACCC
The DNA here is from genome assembly GCA_947475895.1 of Fidelibacterota bacterium. Lineage (GTDB taxonomy): Bacteria > Pseudomonadota > Alphaproteobacteria > Rhodospirillales > Rhodospirillaceae > SHVO01. Next base: position 39,748 of record CANJMF010000008.1, on the reverse strand, counting down.
AGGCTGTATAAAAAAGCCGGCGCGCTGCCCGGCATCGAGCCAAGCGCTATCGCGGTTCACATCGGCTCGCAGATTACCAGCCTTGCCCCCTTCGAAGCGGCCTTTAAACGCGTCCACGACCTCGTCGTCATGTTGCGCAAAGACGGTCATAAAATCGATCACCTTGATCTCGGCGGCGGCCTCGGCGTTCCCTACGATCATGGTAACGACGCGCATCCACCAAGCCCTGCAGAATACGGCGCGATGGTGAAGCGCACGTTGGGCGATCTGGGTTGCAAGATGATGTTCGAGCCGGGGCGCCTCATCGTCGGCAATGCCGGCATCCTGGTCACGCGCGTGATTTCATTGAAGCAGACGACCAATCGGCGTTTCGTGATTGTCGACGCTGGCATGAACGATTTGGTGCGCCCAGCCATGTACGGCGCTCATCACGAAATCCTTCCAGTTATGGAGGCTCCGCCAAGTCCCGGCGCTTCACCGGCCGATATCGTTGGACCGGTTTGCGAAACAACCGACCGCTTCGCTCAAGACTACCGCCTACCACCGCTCGCAGCGGGCGATCTTTTAGCCATCCTCACCGCCGGCGCGTATGGCGCGGTCATGGCATCGACTTACAATGCGCGCCCCTTGGTGCCTGAAGTGCTTGTAAACGGCGATCAATACGCGGTCGTGCGCCGCAGGCCGACATTAGAAGAAATGGTCGCGCTGGAAAGCCTGCCGCCCTGGTTGGCTGACACCAAGGCCTACGGACGCCGCCGAGCACCTTAAGGCAGCACCTAGAGCGTTAATGTCATGGATTAGCGGCGAGGCCTATGTAAACTCGCCGCCATGACGCTTGACCCCGGACCGTCTGGTCCCAAACCCGTTATCAGAATCCAGCAGGCCCGGATCAGGCTGGCGCTGGCGTCGCTCGCCCTCGGCTGGGAACGCGCTTGGGTACGCCTGTGGGTTCCTGCCGCATATCTTGGCTTGCTGCTGGTCGTCGCCCTGACCGAAGTGCTGTCGGCTTTGCCCGAAGCCCTGCATTTGGCCCTTGTCTTTGCCGCCTTCATCGGAATCGGCGCGTTTGCGTGGCAAAAGCTGCGGACATTCGCCTGGCCTACGCGCGACGAAGCGCGAGCCCACCTTGAAGCCAAGTCTCCCGTCGCTCACCGCCCCCTTACAACGGTCGAAGATGCCCTTCCGCCAGGCGCGGAGCCTGCGCAGCAACTTCTTTGGGAACTTCATCAAAAGCGCGCACGCGAAGACTTAGCGCAGCTGCGTGTCGCGTTACCCGCACCCGGTGTCGCGAAACGCGATCCGTGGGCTGCACGCGCTGTTGTGGTCTTGCTGCTGTTTGTTGCTTTCATGGGCGGTTGGAGCGATGTCTCGAACCGGCTTATGCGCGCAGTCGTGCCGTCGTTCGGCCGCCTGGCAGGTTCAGCCAATGTGAAGCTGTGGATTACGCCCCCGGCCTACACGCGCCGCGCGCCAATTTATGTCGAACTGCCCACACCGCCGGGCACGACACCATCGCAGTCGCTCGAAATTCCCGCAGGCAGCACGGCGCTCGCCGTTGTCCTTGGCGCGCCGAACGATGTGTTTCTGACCATCGGCGAGACCTCGGCCAAGCTGGAGCGCTTGGCTGACTCAAGCCGGCGTGGTGAAACCCCACTGACGGCCGGCAATCGATTGGAGTTGCACCAGAATAAAAAGGTGCTCGCTGGCTGGGATGTGAAATGGATTAAAGACAATCCGCCCACCATCAAGTTTGCCGGCGAACCGGCAACAGCGAAGCGATGGCAGCTGAAGATCGACTACAGCGCCACAGACGACTATGGCGTGCAGGATGTAACGGCGCACATGACGCTGCCGGCAAACAGCCCTTCGATCATCGACGCGCCGACGGATTTTGCGCTCGCCGCTCCGCCGTTCGCGCCGCTCACCGTTTCGCAAACCTCATTGAACGATCTTGCTGCGCACCCCTGGGCCGGCATGAGCGTGCAAATGCAGCTCACCGTTACGGACACGGCCGGTCAGGCGGGCAAAAGTGAAATCATAACGCTGACACTGCCGGAGCGCGTATTCGGCCACCCCGTCGCGCAAGAACTCGCAAAGCAGCGCAAGGCGCTGCTGATGAATGCGAAATCGGCGGCCGTCGCCGAAACTGCGTTGAGCAGCGTCACAGAGATTCTCAAAAAACCGGAAGCGTTCGGCGGCGACGCACTCGCCCATCTTGCGATCTCGGCATCCAAATACCGCTTAGGAAACGAAACACGCGAGATCGCAAATCGTTCTGTACCGAGCTTGCTGTGGCACGCCGCCGTCCGCATCGAAGACGGCAATCTTACCGTGGCCGAGCAGCGCCTACGGACGGCGCAAAAAAGTTTGCGCGATGCCATTCAGCGCGGCGCCTCGCAAGAAGAACTCAATCGGCTGACGCAGGAACTTAAAGACGCATTGGGGGAATTCGCCAAGGCGCAAAACGACGCTAAGCAAGACGGCAGCTTCAGCGCCGCCATGAATAAAGCCGCGGAAAGTGCGGCCAAGACGATCGATCAATTGCGCGATCGCTCCGAATACGGCTCGAAGGCCGACGTGGAAAAAGCCTTTGAGCAACTGGAGCAACAACTGCAAGACCTGGATCAGAAATCCGCGACGAACAGCAACAACGAGACGGTTAAAGCTGCGCAAGAAATGTTGAAACAAATGCAGGACGTGGCAACAAAGCAATCAAAGTTGCTGAACGAAACTTTCGATCAGTCCCGCGAGCAAGAAAAGCGCGAACAGCAAGCGCACGATCAATTGCCGAAGTACACGCCGGAAGAAAATGCCAAGCGCGCGGAAGAGCGGCAAAAAGCCGACAAAGCCGCGGGGCAGAAAAGCGCTGCTGCGCAGGAGCAACTGCGCAACGAACTCGGCGCCCTCATGCAGGAAATGCAGGAAATGACCGGCAAGCCGGTCAAACAGCTTCAGGACGCCGACAAGTCCATGACCGACGCGCGCGATGCGCTCAAGAAACCATCGTTCAAGGAAGGCTCGGACGCCCAAAGCGAAGCGCTGTCGCAAATGGAGAAAGGCTCGCAGGACGCCGCCGATCAGATGGCGCAGATGTTGATGGAAAAGGGTCTGGGCGGGTTGGTACAGATGCCCGGCCAGTCGCCTTATCGTTTCAGCGGCGGCACGCGCACGGGGCGCTCGTCAAACGGAGATGTTGACCTGCCCGAGGGCCCGGAAGTGGATGGCGTCGCAAGCCGCGTGCGCACGATCTTGGAAGAAATTCGCGCCCGCGCCGGCGATCGCACACGCTCAAGCGAGGAGCAGGACTACCTGCACCGCTTGATGAAAAAATTCTGATAAAAAAAGCTACTTGGACCAAACGATGGCGTAGCCGCCTTTGGCCGCAGCGATTTGCGGAAGCTCCATGCGGATTTCAATTTCCACGGAACCGTTCGGATCAAGCAACGCCACAGGCGCAGCACCTGGCGCATCCTGAATGACTTCTTTTTTCTCGTTGTAGAGTTCGAGCTTCAATTTCGGCACCGCGCGTGGAATTTCGCCGATGTTCGAGATGAAGCCTTTCACGACCAATGTCTCGACGCCGCCGATGCGGCGTAGGCTCATCGGCGAAAGCGCGATCTTGAGACCCTCGCCCTGTTTCGGCGCTTCCATGCCGACTTTGTCGTAGAAGCCCGAAATTCCCGGCCACACATCCATCAGAATTCCGCGGCCAGCATAGATCAAAACGCCGAGCGCCATCACCGAGGCGGCCATCACCGCCATGGTCACATAAGCAGGGTCGATCGGTTTGCGTTCTTTGAGGCGCTTGGCCTGCTTGGCGTTCTTGCCCGCGCGCGCGGCAACATTGGCGAACCCGTCGGCGTCTTCCTCCTCTGCCGCGTCTTCGTCCTCTTCATCGCCGGCTGTGCCGAAGTTCGGACGGTCCGCATCGGGATCGACCAAATCATCCTCGTCGGCTTTCACCGGAGCGCCGGGTTTGCCTTTAGCAGCGCCGGGTCCACCAGAGGCGCTGGCATCATCGGCTTTCTTCGACGCTTCGCCCGCTTTGAGTTCGGCGGCCGCCTTCGGATCTTTCTTGTCGCCGGCCACGAGGGCGGCGTCGGCCTTCGCGGCCTTTTTCTCACCCGGCACGAGTTCGGCTTCGGCCTTGGCTTTGCCGGCAGGCGCCCCACCAGGCCCTCCTGCAGCGCCCGCTTCTGCGCCAGCAGCCGCAGGCTGCCCGGGGCCGCCTTGCGCGCCGGCATCCTTCATGGATTGTCCAGGCGCGCCAGGACCACCGGCGGCGCCGTCTTTCATCGACTGCCCTGGAGCACCGGGTCCACCGGTCGCGCCGTCTTTCATCGACTGCCCTGGAGCGCCTGGCCCGCCAGCGGCGCCTTGATCACGCACAGACTGACCGGGCTGACCACTCGTCTGCACCGCCCCATCCAAAAGCGATGTCGCTGCTTGCCCGGGCGCGGCAATGGCACCGCCCATCTGGGACACAGCCGGCGCACCGGGACCGCCTGCAGCTCCCTGATCGCGCAACGACTGACCGGGTCCGCCTTGAGCTCCGCCCTGTGCGGGCTCCATCCAGGACACGGCTTCCTGGCCGACGGCTCCTGCTCCGGCTTGGCCTTTCATCGATTGACCGCCTAAAGCGGCAGCACTTGGCCCACCTTGCGCGCCCGGTTGGGTCATCGACTGGCCGGGAGCGCCCGGCATGCCTTGAGCGCCGGGCTGATTGGGCTGCATCCACGAAACGGCTTCTTGCCCAACGGCGCCTGCGCCAGCTTGGCCCTTCATCGATTGGCCGCCTAAAGCAGCGGCGCCAGGGCCGCCTTGCGCGCCCGGCTGACCTGCAATGGATTGACCGGGGGCACCCGGCGCTCCGGAAGCACCAGGCGCACCTTGGGCGCCGGGCTGCTGATGCTGCATCCAAGAAACCGAGCCCTGGCCAACGGCGCCTGCGCCAGCCTGCCACTTCAGCGATTGGCCGCCTAACGGGGCACCGGCGGGCGCGCCTTGGGCAGCTGGCTGACCTGCAATGGATTGACCGGGAGCGCCCGGCATTCCCTGGGCGCCCGGTTGATTAGGCTGCATCCAGGAAACCGAGCCCTGGCCAACGGCACCGGCGCCGGCTTGGCCCTTCATCGATTGGCCGCCGAGCGCAGGTGCATTTGAACGAGCCCCCGGACCGCCTGAGGCGCCAGGCTGGCCTGGGGCGCCTTGCTGACCCGGCTTAGGAGCGTTTTGATACCAAGAGGCGGCAGCAGGTTGTGGCTGTCCGGGCATAGCGCCGGCTGGGGCTCCCGCTGCCCCCTGCTGTGGGCGGGCGCCTACGCCGCCATGCATCATCGAAACAGCACCATTGGGCAAGGGCGCGCCCTGATTGGCTGCGGGGCGGCCTCCCATGGCCGCGGCTTGAACTTGCGGGCGGCTATCGCGGGGACCACCCAAAGCGCCTGCCTGTACCTGAGGCTGGCCTCCAGCCGGACCGCGTTGCGGCGCTGCGCCGGGCGCACGTCCGCCGGCAGCGGCGGCCTGCTTGACCTCCGACACGTATTTCTCGCCCATGATCTCGGCGAGATCGAGCTGCTCCACTTGTGCGGTCTGATACCAAGAATGGCCGCAACTCGCGCATTTCAGCGCACGGCCCTTCTTACCGAGAAGCTCGGTCGGCAGCTCAAACGAAGCAGTACAATTAGGACACGTAATTCGCATTTATCGCCGTACCCACACGACGGTTAGTTTTTTATAGTACAAGACACGATGTTAATGGGACCTAAACGCACACCCAGTGTTGCGTCGAAACGGTTGTTTTTATGGCATTTTCCCGAAAAAAAGGCGCCGAATTCACAGGTGACACAGTCGCCTTGGAGGGGGTTGAGCTGCGTTATGAGGACGGTCCCCGCGTGTTGGCGGACGTTAATTTAAGCATTCCGCAGCAGTCATTCTACTTCCTAACCGGCCCTTCCGGCGCGGGAAAAACGTCGCTGCTCAGTTTGATGTATTTGGCTAAACGTCCGACGCAAGGGCGCATCAAATTATTCGGCGAGGATGTGTGGGAAGCAAAGCGCGCGCGGTTGCCCGTACTCCGCCGGCGCTTGGGGGTCGTATTTCAAGACTTTCGTTTGCTGGACCACATGACCGCCTTCGACAACGTGGCCTTGCCGCTGCGTGTCGCCGGTGCCGGCGAAATCACGCTTCAGCGAAATGTCTCGGAGCTTTTGAAGTGGGTGGGCCTCGAAGATTCCATGAACGCGTTGCCGACACAGCTGTCGGGCGGGCAACAACAGCGCGTCGCGATCGCGCGCGCCGTCGTGCATCGCCCGAAACTTATTCTGGCCGACGAACCCACCGGGAACGTGGACGACACCATCGCTATGCGACTGATGATGTTATTCGTCGAGCTGAATAAACTTGGATCGAGCGTGATCATCGCCACACACAATGAACATCTGGTGGCGCGTTTTCCATTTCCCCGCATTCATCTTGAGAACGGCAAAGTCACAGTTCACGAGCCGGCAGGAGCGAACCCATGAGCGTTTTCGCGATGCGCTCGGATTTGCCTTTGCGCGGCGACACCTCGGGGCGCTTCGTAGCACTTTTAGTAATGGTGCTCGTGTTCGTCGGCGCGCTGGCCGTCACAGTTAATGCTTACGTCGGCGGCCTTCTGGACAACTGGAACCGCAGCGTCACGGGCACGCTGACGATTCAAATTCCGTTGTCCGACGCGCGTAACGGCGATGTAAACGCGGCTGTCGCGCGTGTGATCGATGTCCTGTCACGCCATCCCGCAGTTGCACACGCCGAAGCCGTTCCGCGCGCAAAAGTGATCGCGCTTTTGAAGCCGTGGCTGGGAGAAGACGACGCCGTGAACGATCTGCCGCTGCCGGCTTTGATCGATGTGGAACTGCGCGCCGCCGATGCCGGCGCGGTCGATGCCGTATCAACCTCGGTAAAAACTGCTGCCCCCGGCGCCGTGATCGACGATCATCGCGTCTGGCTGACGCGCGTCGTTGGCCTTGCCAACGGACTCAAAATCGTCGCCATCGCGCTCATGACGCTTGTGACGGGCGCGTTGGGACTCACAATCATTTTCGCGACGCGCGCCAGCCTGACTGAATTTGCGCAAGTGATCGAAGTGCTGCATGTGGTAGGCGCGAAGGATGGTTACATCGCCGGGCAGTTTGCGCGCCGCGCCTTGATTCAAGGCTTGCTGGGCGGGCTAGCGGGGCTTGTGCTCTATGCACCGGCGCTGGCGCTGGTGGCATGGCTGGCGGCGCGCGTGGATGCCGAAATCCTCCCGACCGTGCAGCTGACGCCTGGCTATTGGGTCGCGATGACAGCCTTGCCCTTCGCCGCAAGCCTGCTCGCGACCGTCACAGCGAACATGACAGTGCGCCGGGCGCTCGCATCGCGGGTTTAATTCCTTTTTAGGCTTGGTATAGACTCGTTCCATGACACGCTCGTGGCCACGACTGATTTCCGTGCTCGCCGCCATCGTCCTCGTCGTTATCGCGGCGTGGGCCGGCGGACTCATGTGGTTTGCGTCCACCATCCCGGCGCGCGTCGACGACAACACGACACACACCGACGCGATCGTCGTTCTGACCGGCGGAAGCGAACGTATTGAAACCGGGCTGAGTCTTTTGGCCGACGGTTTCGCCGAACGCATGTTCGTCTCGGGCGTCGGTGAACAGGTGAAAGCCGGCGATCTCCTGACGCGCACGCGCACGCTGCCGCCCGATTTGGCGGAAAAGATTTCAGTCGGCAAGGCTGCCAACGATACGCCTGGAAACGCAATCGAAACGGCGGAGTGGGCACGTACGAGCGGCGTGCATTCGATCCGTCTCGTGACGGCGGCCTATCACATGCGCCGCAGTATGCTCGAGTTTCAGGCCGCCATGGGAGACGTGATGATTGTTCCGAATGCCGTGTTTCCGCCGAACGTCAAAACCGATTGGTGGCGATGGCCGGGCACCGCACGCCTTATCGCCAGCGAATACACCAAATTCATGCTGACCTGGGCGCGGCAAAGCCTCGAACTTGAACGCGAGCGCCAGGTCGCCGGCGGAACGCAAACGTGAAAACACCGCCTTCAGCGACGCCGATCATCTGGTTGCGATCTTGGATTTACCTCGTCTTTTTTGTGATCTGGACGGTGGTTTGTTCGTGCGTTTGTTCGCCTGCGCTCCTGCGTTCACGTTGGACACATGCCGTGGTCTGGCTTTGGGTCAGCGGCGTGATGCTTCTTGCGCGCTTCATCATCAAAGTGACGACCCGTCTTGAAGGTCTTGAAAATCTTCCGCCCGGTGCGTGCATCGTCGCCGCACAGCATCAGTCATCTTTCGAGACGTATCGGCTCTTTATCGATCTCGCTTACCCCGTCTTTGTGATGAAACGCGAGCTCACATGGATTCCGTTTGCCGGTTGGTATCTGGGGCGCGCCGGATTGGTTCCGATCAATCGATCGTCCGGTCCTAAAGCTTTGCGTAAGACCCTGCGCGCGGCGCAAGAAGCCCTCGATGCCGGAAACCAGCTTGTGATCTTCCCTGAGGGCACGCGCGCGCCCGTCGGCGTGGTGAAGGAGTTCAAACCCGGTGTTGCGGCGCTTTATCTGCATTGCGATGCGCCGGTGATCCCCCTAGCGCTCGATTCCGGCGTGCTTTGGGGCAAAAGCCGCATTTTGAAATTGCCAGGCGAGATTGTATTTCGCTTTCTGCCGGCCATCCCGAAAGGACTGGACCGGGAAGCTTTTATGGTCGAACTCCGCAACCGGATTGAAGCGGCTACTGTCGCGTTATCCACCTAACATCTTGAAAACACCGCGATTCAAACAGGCTTGTGTGGGCCTTGAATCGGCTTATTTTGAGATGAGAACAAACCGGGAATTTCCGTGACCACACCCTCACCTATCGCTCAGCAAATCTGGGACATGAAGTACCGTTTCAAGCGCCCCGACGGTACACCCGTTGACGCGACTGTTGCGGATACCTGGGCGCGTGTGGCGAAGGCATTGTCCGTCCGCGAGCGCGAACCCGAGACGTGGGCCAAGCGCTTTGAAGCCGCAATGACCGGCTACAAGTTTCTGCCGGCTGGCCGGATTCTGGCCGGTGCCGGAACCGGGCGGCGCGTCACGCTGCACAACTGTTTCGTCATGGGCGTGATCCAAGATGACATGGGCAGCATCTTCAATCATCTGAAGGAAGCCGCGCTGACCATGCAGCAGGGCGGCGGCATTGGTTATGACTTCTCGACGCTGCGGCCTAAAGGCGCGGCGGTCGTCGGTGTCGGCGCAGACGCATCCGGGCCGTTGTCGTTCATGGAAGTGTGGGACTCTATGTGCCGCACTATCATGAGCGCGGGATCTCGGCGCGGCGCCATGATGGCGACACTTCGCTGCGATCATCCCGACATCGAAGCCTTCATCGCCGCCAAGCAAACGCCTGGCCGGCTGACCATGTTCAACATGTCGGTGCTTGCGACCGACGCATTCATGGCGGCTGTGAAAGCCGACAAGACTTGGGATCTGCAATTCGGCGGCACGATTTATCGCACGGTAAAGGCGAAGTACCTGTGGGATCAGATCATGAAGGCGACGTACGACAGTGCCGAGCCGGGTGTGATCTTTATCGACCGCATCAACGCACGAAATAATCTTTATTACTGCGAAACCATTTCAGCCACGAACCCGTGCGGGGAGCAACCATTGCCGCCTTACGGAACGTGTTTGCTGGGATCGGTGAATCTTGCGCGCCTTGTTCTAGAGCCGTTCACGGCCAATGCGCGCCTTGACGAAACGGCGCTTCGCGATGTGACAACCGTCGCGGTGCGCATGTTGGACAACGTTGTCGAAGCGTCCAACTATCCTTTGGAAACGCAGCGCCGCGAAGCCGAGCAGAAACGCCGTATTGGCCTTGGCATAACCGGCTTAGGCGATGCGTTGATTATGTGCGGTTTGCGTTATGGCGCTCCTGATGCTGTAAAAATGACCCGGCATTGGATGACCGCATTCCGTGATGCGGCATACGAAGCCTCCATCGACTTGGCGGCGGAGAAAGGCCCGTTTCCGCTGTTTGATCATGACAAATATTTGGCCGGCTCAACCATCGGCACGCTGCCGCAACGCTTGCGCGAACGCATCGCCCAGCATGGCATTCGTAATGCGCTGGTGACGTCGATCGCACCGACCGGCACCATTTCACTGCTCGCCGACAATGTGTCGTCGGGATTGGAGCCGGTATTTAGTTTTTCCTATACGCGCCACATCACGCTTCCCGACGGGACCCGCCGTGAAGAGCCCGTGAGCGATTATGCATACCGACTGTTTCGGGATTTGCGCGGCGACGCGCCGCTACCCGAAGCCTTCGTGGATGCACAGTCGCTGGCGCCCACCGATCATCTCGTAATGCAAGCAGCGGTGCAGGACTACGTCGACAGCTCGATCTCCAAGACCATCAATGTTCCCGAGGACTTCCCCTTCGCGGCTTTTGCCGATGTGTACATGACGGCCTACGACACGGGCTGCAAAGGCTGTACGACCTATCGTCCCACCCCGGTACGCGGCGCCGTGCTGGAAGTAAAAAAGCCCGCCAAAGATATGGTGGTGGCGGATGCCGGTCCGCCGGAAGCGCGGCCGGAAACATTGCCGGGACGCACATACAAATTACGCTGGCCCGAGAGCGATCACGCGATCTACATCACCGTTAACGATGTCATCATCGAAGAGCGCGGCAAAAGTGTCCGCCGCCCTTTCGAAGTATTCATCAATTCGAAAAACATGGAGCACTACGCCTGGACGGTGGCACTCACGCGCATGATCTCGGCGGTGTTTAGGCGCGGCGGCGATGTAAGTTTCGTCGTGGAGGAATTAAAAGCCGTGTTCGATCCACGCGGCGGTCAGTGGATGAGCGGACGTTATGTACCTTCGCTGCTGGCCGCGATCGGCGACGTCATCGAACGCCATATGATTGAAACCGGCTTTCTGGCCGACGAAGTTCCTCTGCGCCGCGCGGCCGGTGACAGCAAAGTGGTTACCTTAACCACCCGTGACGGTGGGTCACGCGACACAACCGCGCGCCGCCTGCGGGCATGCCCCAAATGCGGCGACAACGCTTTGATCCGTCAGGAAGGCTGCGACAGCTGCACGAGCTGCGGCTATTCTAAATGTAGTTGAGGCAGACCTACGAATGACCCGTTGCATCGGGCATGGCGAATACGATTTGCGCACGCGTGCCCTCCTTCGAACTTTGAATTTCCAGGCGTCCACGAATCTGGCGTGCTAAAGCCCGGACAAGTTTGAGGCCCGAGCCGTCTTCTTTAAGCGTTTCACTCCCGTGTCCGTTATCGGCGACAATCAACTGCAATTCTCCGCGACCCGGGCCGGGAATGAGATTGACGTGGATGACACCGCTCCGATTAGGAAAAGCGTGTTTGATGCTGTTGGTAATGAGCTCGTTCATGATCAGGCCAAGCGGTACCGCGCGCTCGATCTCGACGCTGAAGTCCTCGGTCTTTACTTCAATCGAAATACTTTCGTGCGGCCGTGGAATGCGCAGTGCGAGTGCTCTCAGGTAACTCGGTAAATTCACGCGGGACACCGCCTGACGCATCGATAGCTGATCGCGGGCAAGCGACATTGCGATGATGTTCTGACTGAGCTTAGCAAAAGCACCCGCCGCTACGCTGTCCGAAGACGCTCCACTCAACTTCATCATGGTCAGGATCGTTTGAAAATTATTTTTCATCCGGTGATGCAACTCATCAAGCAAAACCGAAGCTTTGTGAGATGCAATGGCTGCTTCCGCCAGCGCGGTTTCGTGTGCATGTGCGGCGCGGTCGCGCCGTAAATGACCCGCCGTTATGGCGGCCGCGATAAGGATAAATTCCTGGGTGTCCGTGCTAAAATCGCATTCGACTGTGCTGTCGACCTCCAACACGCCCCATACGTCGCCATCGATTTGGACCGGCGCGTTGAGAACCGAGACGATATTGTGGCTCCGTAAGATCGGCGACATACGGTATTCGGTGCTTTGCGGCAGATGGCGAATCACGGTGGGCTGGCCAGTTTGAAATGCGCTGCCGGCCGGCGAAGCAAGATCTGGCGCAAATGTAGCGTGCCCTACCACACCATCGACCCACCCAATACCGGCCTCGACAATAAGATCTCCGTCCTTCGGGCGGTAACGCATGATTTTCACATGGTCGATTTCGACGCCGCGCGCGACTTGCGTCACCACAACATCCAACAGCTCGGCGTAGGTGAGCTTTTCCGCGGCAAGATTCGAGAGCTCGCGCAGGACACTGATGTGCCGACGCAACTTGACGACGGTGTTATCTCTCGACGTTTCCATTGATCGTCCCTCCCGCTTAAGGAAAGCCGATTAGCGACGATATGTTCCGTAACTACGGGTTTGGGGCAACTTATCCACGGAATTCCCGTTATCCACAGCCCAGTACAAGTCTTTTTCCAAGAAAAACGCCCGTAAATCGGGCCGATCATGGCGAAAGTGGGCTGCCAAGGCCTGGTAATTTTGCGAAAATTTGTCCCAGCCGGAACGCTGAACCTCCGGCCACAGGTTACGAGGATCGTATTCGTACGCACGCCACATCGCGAGGGACCGCATCTTCAGTTCCTCTGGTCAAACGCGACCGCGTTAGACGGGCGGGGAGACGCGCGTCCAACACGATCGCGACGCCAGCGACGAGGCCAACGTGGACTAAGGCGCCACCGTTGGTGCTGACGGAGTCCGCGACGATCGATGACGCGCTCGCCGTCATCGGCACCGCTTGCCGGACGCATTGGAAGAAGAACCTAGCAGCAGCGATCGATGGCCGTAGTCCAGAAGGTGTCCATCAGGTACGCGTCGGCTTGCGTCGGCTTCGGTCGGCCCTCACGATTTTCAAAAAATACATTCCGGAGACGCAACGCGAAGCGCTCAACAGCGAAGCCAAATGGTTGCTATCGCAACTCGGCGCAGTGCGTGACCTGGATGTCTTCATCCATACGCTGTCCAAGCCGTTCGCAGAAAAGGTGTCCGACGATGCCCGCATCGCGCGCTTGATCCGTGCCGCGCGCGACGCGCGCGCGAAAGCGCACGCGAATGCAGTCACCGCGCTGACCAGCAAGCGCGCGGGACGGTTTGGCGCACGCCTCGATGCTTGGTTTTCAGGTAGGGGTTGGCGCGGAGCAGCGAATATGCGCGACGGCGAAAAAACGCCGGCAATCGCTTTCGCCCGAAAAACTTTGAACAAACGCCTGCGCAAAACATTGGCGACTTATGGCGACGTCAATGACTTGTCGGTTCAGGAGCGTCATGAGTTGCGAATTGACGCGAAGAAAGTGCGTTACGGCCTCGAGTTCTTTTCAGCGCTTTTGCCGACAAAGCGCGCCGATCATTTGAGCGTCGCGCTAAAGCAGCTGCAGGATTGCCTCGGGCATTTAAACGACATCGATGTCGCCGAGCGCACCATGGTTGCGCTGACCCATCACGCTGCCGATGCGACCGAGAGGCGCAAAATCACGGCCGGCGGGCGGGCAATTCGCAAATGGCACCAGGAGGCCGCGAAGGCGGCCGAACCCAAGGCGGCGCGGGTTTGGCATAAAATCCGTAAACTTCCGGCGCTCTAACGACTTCTAGGTTCCCGCGGCCAGCGTCGCGGCAGCAGGCTCAAGCGGAAGCGCTGTCGTGTACTTGATCTCTTCCATCACGAAGGTCGAACTGACATCGCTCAGTGAGACGCGCTTGATGAGGCGCTTATAGAAGGAATCATAAGCGTCCATGTCCTTCACCACCACCCGCAGCAAATAATCGATATCGCCCGCCATGCGCCAGATCGCGGTGATCTCGTTCATATCTTTTACGGCGCGGCCAAATTTCTGCAGCCAGATCTCGTCGTGCTGATTGGTCCGAATGATCACGAAGACCGTAAGCCCCAGATTGAGACGCTTGGCGTCAAGTAGCGCGACGCGGCCCTTGATGATGCCGGCCTGCTCCATCTTCTGGATGCGCTTCCAGCACGGCGTTTGCGACAGCCCTACCTTTGCGGCGATCTCGGCGATCGACAAACCGGCATTGGATTGCAGGAGGGTGAGGATCTTGCGGTCGATGGGGTCCATACTTAGCTCTCTGATAAGTGGCCTGTGCGGGCGGACAAAGCTGCCCGGAGCACTGCCGGAAAGAGAATAATCATCTCTCTGGAGCCTCCCGTCCAGGCCGTGGAAGATTTTTATTTCCCTTTTCAGGGGTGGGGTGCTACAGGCACGCGACTCGAACTGCATGCGGAACGACCCCGTCCCTGCGTGCTTCATGGAGATACGTCATGGCGAGGGGCCTAAGAGCAACGCTGGAGTCCATTCGGGCGCGCGATCCTGCGGCGCGCTCGTTGGCGGAAATTCTGTTTTTGTATCCCGGTTTACGCGCGTTGGCCTTCCACCGCATCGCGCATAGCTTTTGGCTGGCCGGCCTTACATTTTTGGCGCGCTTCGTCGCCGAAATCGGCCGCTGGCTGTCGGGCATCGAAATTCATCCCGGCGCCAAGATCGGCGCGCGCCTGTTCATCGATCACGGTACCGGTGTGGTCATCGGCGAAACCGCCATCATCGGCGATGACGTGACGCTCTATCATGGTGTTACGCTGGGCGGTGTCGCGGTTGATAACGCGACCGGCCGACGCCACCCCATTTTGCAAGACAAAGTCATCGTCGGCGCGGGCGCGCAAGTGCTTGGCGCAATCACGGTCGGCATCGGCGCGCGCGTCGGCGCCAATGCGGTCGTCGTGAAAGATGTACCGCCGGGCGTAACCGTCGTCGGCATCCCGGCGCAGATCGCGATGCCGCGCGCCGCCACGGCTGGGAATTTCGTTCCGTATGGCAGCCCATGCGACGATTTACCCGATCCGACGTCACGCGCGATTTGCGGCCTTCTGAATGAAGTGGAAGCGCTGCGCAAACGTGTCGCGGAATTGGAAAACGAGCGCGCTGTGCCAAAGTGGCCAAACGAGCGCCCCGCGAAAGTGTCCTCCGGCTCATAAGTCGAGCTGGCTTCTTACCAGAGGCTTCTCATGAACATGCTTGCGCAGGCGGCGATCTTCTTCGGCGCCGCGGTGATTGTCGTTCCGTTTTTCCGGCGCTTAGGCCTAGGCTCGGTGCTCGGATACTTGGCTGCCGGTGCCCTTATTGGCCCGTTCGGCCTTGGGCTGATTAAAGACGTGAACGCCAGTATGCACTTCGCTGAATTCGGCGTTGTGTTGTTGCTGTTCGTCATCGGCCTCGAACTGCAGCCGACGCGCCTGTGGACGATGCGCACAAGCGTGTTCGGCCTGGGTGCGGCGCAGGTGATTTTGACAGGAATTGCGCTCGGCCTCATTGCAACGCTGTTCGGCATTGCCGGACGTGAAGCCGCGATCATTGGCGTGAGCTTGGCGCTGTCGTCCACGGCATTCGTTTTGCAAACATTGTCGGAGCGCAATGAGTTGAAAGACAAACACGGACGCCTCGCGTTCGCGGTGTTGTTATTTCAAGACTTGGCTGCGATTCCGCTTTTGGCGGCTGTGCCCCTTTTGGGCGGGGGTTATGCCGATGCAAATGTCAGTTCGGTTTTATTATCCGTCGCTAAGATCGTCGGCGTCCTGGTGGCGGTGATCCTGGTCGGAAACTTCGCGCTGCGTTACGGCTTACGTGCTGTCGCCTCGACTCGAATCCCCGAACTGTTCACGGCGACGACCTTGCTCATTATCACGGGAACCGCGCTCTTGATGGATTCCGTCGGCCTGTCGATGGCGTTGGGGTCTTTTCTCGCCGGCGTGCTGCTGGCGAACTCGGAATACCGCCACGAGCTCGAGGCCGACATCGAACCCTTTAAGGGTCTGCTGTTGGGGCTGTTTTTCATATCCGTCGGCATGGGCCTCAACTTAGGGCTCGTTCGGGCCGAGTTCGGCCTCCTCGCGACAATCGTCGGCACGATGGTCGCTGTCAAAGCCCTGATCATGTTCGGTCTGGGGCGGGCCTGGCGCCTCAACAATACGTCGTCGCGCAAGCTGGCGCTGGCACTTCCGCAAGGCGGTGAGTTCGCCTTCGTGATTTTCACAGCCGCGGTCGGCGCCGAGATCATGGCGCGCGACCATGCAGAGCTTTTGACTTTGGCCGTGAGTATGTCGATGGCGGCCACGCCACTGCTTACGATTATCAGCGACTGGATGACACGGGGCCTCGTCACGCCCTACGAACCCGCCTATCGCGTCGATCCGAATGAAGATCGTCCAGTCATCATTGCGGGCTTTGGGCGCTTCGGTCAGATCATTGGGCGCGTTCTGGCGGCGCGTAAAATCCCTTTCACGGCACTGGACGCGAGTGCCGACCAAGTGGACTTCGTGCGCAAATTTGGCGCTGACATTTTCTACGGTGACGCGTCGCGATTGGACCTTTTGCGCGCGGCCAAGGTCGAGAATGCCAAAGCGTTCGTTCTTGCCATAGACAACGTTGAAGCTTCGATCCGCACGGCTGAAGCCGTCACGAAGCACTTTCCACATTTGAAAGTCTTCGCGCGGGCCCGCAACCGCCAACATGCTTATCGCTTAATGGATCTGGGCGTCACGTTGCTGCAGCGTGAGACCTTCTTGTCGTCCCTTGCGCTTGCCCGCGACGTTTTACTAGGCCTCGGTATGAATGCCAAAGAAGCAGACCGCACGGTGCGCACATTCCAAGCGCACGACGAAAAGCGTCTTTTCGAGCACCACACCCACTATAACGACGAAAGCAAGATGCGCTCACTCGCTAAGGTCGCGGCAAAAGAGCTTGAGGAAATGTTCGCGCGCGACGCCGCCGAGCAGGCCGCGGGGGACACTGGGGCCGGAACGGAGCGTAAGCAGCGCGCGGCTTAACCGTAAAGCCACGCTTTATTCTCGCGCGGCCATATCCGCGTGTTATTGTACCGGAAATCGCTGCCGGACCGCTCCGAAAGCGACGTCCGACCGCCCTACCTCATCGCCGAAAAAATACCCATGGACAAAGATTCAGCTTCTTGGCGGCTCGATTTCCGGCGCCGCTTCGCCGCCATCCAATCTGACGTGCTGTCGCGAGAAAATCCGCTAAGCGACAAGAATAAATATGCCGAACTTATTATTGCTGCCGTTTGTGCAGGCGACCAGAACTTGGCGAGCGAGTTGATGTCGAAACGATCTCCGAAAGGCGGACCTTATACTCCTTTAGCGGCGGCGCACTGTGAACCGCTTGAAAAATGGTGCATGCGCCACGACACTTCTTATCAAACGATTTTCCCATCAGAGAAAGTCGAGATCGAGCCCACGTCCACTTATACATATCGCTACGTGTATGAAACGGAGCCGTCGTCCTTTGTATCGCTTCAAGACGCTTCGTGGATTCCCGGTTGGGATTTTGTGATCGGTAGCGACGGCGTTGTGCTTTCCGATAGTGGGTACATGCCACTGGATATGGCGCATGGAAGGCGAAGCCACTGTTACCTTCCAGGCCCCGAACTGGTTTCATTTTATTGCCCGGAAAGCGAAATAATTGTCGAAGAAGAAGCATTGTTCCTATCGGAACCGAATCAAGGGCACTTCGGACATTGGATGGTGGATTTCTTGCCCAGGCTTAAAGGACGGGATATTGCGCGCGGGCCACTAAAGGTTGTGGTGCCCAATTCGTTAAGCAAGAGAGAGATCGAATCTCTAAATTTTTTTGGTGTCGCGATCTCGGATCTAATCCCATGCAGCGACAAATTCCGTTACAGATTTCGCAAATTAAATATATATCGCCCAGGGCGATACGCACCGCCAAACCCTCTTCACGTTGCGTACGTCCGCCAAAATATTTCAAGGCATCGCCCGCAACCCTCACGCGGTAACCGCATTTATGCGAGCAGAACAAGCGTCAATACGCGAATGATTAAGAACGTCAAGGAATTCAATCAAGTCCTCTTTGAAGAGGGCTTTATCGAAGTCGACATGGCTGACCTAACAATCGCGGAGCAGCAGTCGTTACTTTCTGATGCAGAAATAATTGTAGGCGCTTTCGGGACGAACCTGTTTTCTATTTATTTTGCGCCGCCAAACTGTACCATTATCGAACTTACCGACCAGCCGCAAAATGATCCGACAATTCCGCATACGTCTTCGTTTCTCGGAATAAAACATCAATTCCTGATTTGCGAAAGCACGGGAAGCAGCTTGGGACAACCTGCAAAGCACGCCTTCAAAAAAGATAAAGACGTCCATGTCGACTGTTCCGAACTCCGGCGACGCCTGCGCGAAATTTCCCAAGTTAATTTAAGGACAACATGATACGCAAAGGCATTCACACAAGCGCCATTGTAGACATTTTGGGGCAGGCAGTCATTCCGCAAACAACAATTATGGAGCCTCAATCGGTCATTTTCATCGGCGCTGATGGAGCCCTCGAATTGGGCGAGAGAAATATTTTGTATCCACACGTTTCTATTCGGATCGATAAAGGATGGATGAAAAGCGGTGTGGAAGTATCGTTTGGGCCCGGTGTCATGATATATGAGCCGCGCGCTGGTCTAGAGATTGGTAATCACTGCATGATCGCGGCCGGCACCATGATTTGTGGCGTGGAACATGGTGTCGACCGGCTCGACATTCCAATGCGTCGGCAAGCGGCTCAAGCGTCGAAGATCGTCATTGAGGATGATGTCTGGATTGGGATGGGCGTTGTTATTGCGCCCGGCGTAACCATCGGCCGCCAATCCATTATCGGAGCAGGCTCTGTTGTCGTACGCGATATCCCCCCACAAAGCGTGGCTTGGGGGATGCCGTGCGCCGTTCAGAAGAGGCGGCAACAATGAGCGTTCAGACGTCAACACCTGTTATCAAACTTCACCTTGGGTGCGGTCACCGATACATTCCCGGGTTTGTTCATGTGGACTTAAATCCCGCCCCTCACGTGGATCATGTAGCGGACGTTTCCGATTTATGTTTCATACAGTCGAACTCGTCCTCTTTGGTATATGCATGCCATGTTCTGGAGCATTTTGGCCGTCACGAGTACATGCGCGTTTTAAAGGAGTGGCACCGCATCTTGATGCCAGGGGGAGTCTTACGTTTGTCTGTGCCGGACTTCGCCGCATGCGCGGCTTTATATTATGAAGAAGGTCTGTCTGATGGGCTTACAGGTTTAATTGGGCTGATCAGCGGCGGCCAACGCGACGACAAGGACTTTCATCGCATGATATTTGATGAAACCTTTCTTACAGCCGGCCTTCACAGGGCTGGATTTTTTGACGTGAAGCGTTGGGATTGGCGTACGACAGAGCACTGTGACATTGATGATTTCTCGCAAGCCTACCTACCCCATTTAGACAAAACGAACGGTCGCCTCATGAGCTTAAACATCGAAGCACAAAAATAGTCAAACGCGCTTCGTATGTCCTTGATTGATGTCGTTTATCATTTTCATAGCTCATGGAAGATGACGTGAACGCAAGCGCCTCCTTTATTGATCTCTCAAAATTGGCGGACCGTGAAACGTGGGCAAAGTTCGCGCCGCGCCTTCACATCGACGACCAAGGGGTACTTGATGGCGCTAAGGGAATCGATCTGGATGTAACGCGAAGCCCGCTTCTCAAGGATCAAATCAGAACCGAGGGATATATTCACGAGTCAGGCATCGATTGGGGCGTTGATTTGGCGCTCATGGTCGATACGGTCAAAGCTCTGTCGGCGGCGAATTTACCGCCGGTGTTCGCCTTTGTTTATGACGAGTTCTGGATTCCCTTCCGGCGTCTCGCACCGATGTTCAAACTTTTGCTCGGCGACTACGCCATGCTTCCCGACATGTGGGTCTGGGACGTGAATCCAAAGGAAAACGGAACAGGATGGAGCGCCCACCGCGACAAGGGGCACGTCACGCTGGCACCCGATCGATCACCGAATTCAGTGACGACCTGGATTCCGCTCACGAATGCATCGCCTCTCAACAGCTGCATCTATGTTTTGCCGGCAACACTTGATCCGACTTACGGAACCGAGAAGGATCACGAGTGGAGAATAGACCTTCCCAGCATTCGTGCGCTTCCCGCGCGCCCGGGCGATGTCATGATATGGACGCAAGCGCTTCTTCATTGGGGAAGTCGAAGCTCGGCGCGAGCCGACGAAAATCGCGTCAGCATGGCAATCGAATTTCAAAAATCGGGGATTCGGCCCTTTAGGGAGCCGCTCTTCGATCCAAAGGCCCCGCTCTCATTTGAAACGCGAATTGCTTTGATCAGCAGCCAAATTCAGCAATACCGCCATATGCATGCTTCGCCCGCATACGAGGCCGTGGTGCAAAGCCTTGCCCGTGCGATTGAGTCAAAGCGCACGGGCAAATAGCCAAATGCCTATTTATTTCCGACGGGCTGCTCGGACGGCGTCATTGATTCGCCGTGGCCGCGCACGAGTTCGGGGTACTTATTGATCATCGCCCGGCAGTCGGGGTTATCAAGCACAGGCGTTTGCAGGGATTCACAATCGTGCATCTTTTCGACATCGGCCTGAGGAATATTCGCGCGCTTGATTACAGCAACGCAGTCCGCGTTGCCCTCGCGCTCGGGCTGCAGCATTCCCATGCAGACATTGAATTTGACTTGCTCGGGTTTCGTGAGCTTCTTTGCATGATCGGCCGCGAAAGCGGGAACGCTTAGGCTTAAAGCCGCTCCAAGAAGCAATAACCGACTCGTCATCCGCATTATGGCAAACTCCTCTCCGTTGAACTGTCGGCCTGAATAACGCGGCAGCGTGGATACAAGGTCCCTAGGCAGCAAATAAGTAGGTTCTGCACGTGTGAGTTGCCAACTGGCCTGGGTTGAACATAAATACGTTATGCGCCCGCCCCCGTTAAAACACCCCTCAGCCTTCGGCGTCATTAAACTCCGGTATCGCAAGCAAAGCGGCACTTTGGTTTATGAGCAAAAAGGCGGAAATCAAAGTTCTGCTGACCGGAACGGCGTAAGTCTCGACGCCCATGTGCACGCGCTTTTCGGGCTGGTGCTGCAAACGTCCGCAAAGAAAGTTCTCATGATCGGATGCGCTGGCGGCACACTGGGCACTATGCTCGCGTGCGCCGGAAAACGGGTCACCGTTGTCGACATCGACAAAGTGTCCTTCAAACTTGCGAAGCGGTATTTCGGCTTACCAAAGAATGTCGCGTGTCATGTCGGCGACGGCCTAGCCTTTATGCAAAATACACGGAAGCGTTTTGACGTCGTTATCCTGGACGCCTTTATCGGCGAGAATATTCCCGAACACCTGCGAGGCGACGCGCTTTTCGCGGCGGTGAAGCATTGCCTGCGCCCGGGTGGCGCCGCTTTCGTGAACGTTTGCCTTAATCGTAGGGGCGATCCGACGGCCGACAACATCGCCCAGAATTTCAAAAGGGGTGGTTGGCCGGCCCGCCTGTTAGACAGCCGCGGTTCGGAACGCAATGCTGTGGTGTTGGCGGGCGCGGTGCGCAAGCTTCGCCGTCCAAAATTGCTGACACCGCCACTCGCCGGTGCAAAACAAATTGCGTCGGACCTGGCAGCCATGCGCTTTCGCCGCCGCAGGCGTTAATGCGTCCAGGAGGCCGTTAATCCAAGTGTCCGTGGACGCAGTGGCGTGACCTGAGGCACGCGCCCTAGATTGAAGGGGTTGCCGAACGCGTACGTATTCGATGCTTCGTTAAAAACATTGTTTACGTAAATCGCGGCCTTCCAGCCGTGCCATTGCAGGCCGGTGCGCATATTCAGCATATGATATTCGCTGGCCATGGAATCCATGACCGGGCCATTTGCCAACCGGGCGCTACCAACAAAGCTCAACCGCGCGTTCACGTAAGCAAGCATATTCGCCGTTAACTGCGTTTGATACTGCGCCGCGATCGAGGACGAAAACTTCGGCACCACCGGCAAGCGATTCGCCGACAACGTTCCGGCAAAAGCACTGCTTTGCGTTAAACGCGGATCGCTCCAAGAAACGTTGGCCATGAAGGCCAGATTCGAAGTCGCCGCAACGGTGGCCTCGGCCTCAAATCCCGCGTTGTGCACTTTGCCCACGTTTGCAGCGAACAACAGTCCGTTCGTGCGCGTCAGATCTGCCTGCATATCCGTCCATATCGCATAAAAACCGTCGGCATTGATCCGGACTGTATTGTGCAGAAAGCTCGTCTTGGCGCCGATCTCGAAATTCCACAATTTGTCGGAATCGAAATTCCGAACCGTCAGCGGCGGCCCATTGTTCGGGTTTGTATTCGGCGGCGCAACTTGGCGGCTGTCGATGTTAATGCCGCCTAGGCGAAACCCTTGCGCCACTTCGGCATAAATCAAATCTTCAGGCGTCACGCGAAACGACAACGTTGCTTTGGGCGTCACGCCCGTTTTCTTGTTTTGCCCAATTGCTTGAGGCGGCCCCTCGTCGATGAGCTCGGAATTGTTTGCCGTCGCGTTGAGAACGCCGTAATACCCGCGCAATCCGCCCGTAAACGAAAGGCGTTTTGTAAACGCGTACGTGGCTTCACCGAATAGCGCCAACTCTATGCCGTTGTCCTGACGGTGCTTGGTATAAAATGGGCTGCTCGGCGCGCGGCCGGCAAGATTAAGGTCCGTATCGCTTGATTCTTCCCGGTACGAGAAGAATGCACCCGCGAGCCACTGAAACGCACCGCCGGGCACAGACGCCAAGCGGGTTTCTTGATTGAGCGTGTGATAGTGGCTCCGTCGATCGAACGCCGTTGCCTCGACCGGGAGCCGAATCAAAGCCGGCAACGCAAGGGATGCATCGAAGTTCGTATTGACGATTTGTCGTATCCACGCGGTCGATGACGTCAAATCGGCCCAGCCCAGATCTCCTTCGACCACAACATTCAAATCAAAGAACTCGTTTAAATTCGGCTCGCGCAGAAAATTTCTGCGCGTAAATGCCGGCATGGTGCGGTCGAAATACTGACTGTCGCGCGCATTTAACCGTTGCCAGATAGCGCTGGTTCTTATGGTCCAATCCGGCGAAAGATTGATGCGTCCGCCGAGACGTCCGCCATAGACATAGGTGTCATTGATGTTCTTCACGCCAAGGCGCGCGTTGTCGATGTATCCGCCCTCGCGCCGCGCGTAGGCCACAGCGCGCAGAGCCGCGTCGTCGCCAAGCGGCACATTGACGACGCCGCTGAATGCATGCGACGGACTGCTTGAGTCAGTCGCAGCGCCCTCGACGGTCGCCTGCATTTCGGTTTTGCCCAGCACGGGCGCGCGGGTAATGATGCGGATCAAACCGCCGATGGAACCGGCGCCGTACAATGTTCCCTGCGGCCCACGAATCACCTCGATGCGGTCGATATCGACGAGTTGCAGCTCGGGATCCGGCGCATCGAAAATCGCGCGCGTTTCGTCGATATAGACACCGACAGCAGACTGTTTATTGCCGGTGAATGCGCCGTCCGCGACGCCGCGCATGAAAAACTTATTATCGCCCGGTGCTTGATTTGTGGTGGCGACGCCCCCGACAAACGAGGTTGCGTCTTTTGCAGTGTGGAGTCCGTAATCCGTAATCAACTGCCCTGTGACGGCGGCAACCGATGCGGCGGTAATCTGTAGTGACTCCGATCGCTTGGTCGCCGTGATCGTGATTTCTTCGATTGGTGTGGATTGCAATGGCACGGGCTCGTCGATCAGGCGGGGCGCTGTCGGCGTGCCCATTGCATAGATGAGATAGGTGGTCGGATCTATTGCGCGAAAGCCCAACCCCGAGCCTGCCAACAAACGCGACAGCGCCTCTTCGAAATCGGTATATCCGGTCAGGCTGCGGCTGGTTTTACCCGAGAGATTGACGTCCGCCAGCCCAATAGAAACGTCGCCATCTGCCGCCAGTGCGATCAAGGCCGAACGTAGCGGCTGCGCGGGGATGGTGAAGGTTTTCTCGGCCGCCATAGCATGGCCGGAGGGCAAATAGAAAAAGGCGCATACCAGCAGTACGCGCCTTGCTGAGCGCGAGAATTCCGAAACGATCGTATTCACACGCCCTGACTTGATGATCATCTATAGACACTGAATTTAGGCTGGAGACCTCCGCTTTAAAATCAGTCCATTGCCCCGCGATTGCGTCGTAACAGGCAAAAAGCTCTCCAGCCGGCGCAGAATGCTCGGCTCGTCATCAATTTTCAATATACCCGAGAAGCGCAGGTCGCGGGCAGATTCCTCGACAATGACTTTTTGATCAAAGTATCGGTTAAGACTAGCAACAACGTCTTCCAAAGGGACGTCTTCAAAGATCAAACGCCCATCCTGCCAAGCCAAAACCTTCGCCGGATCGACTTTGGCGATACGGTAGGCGATATCGCCCTCCCGCCCAAGATACTGGTCGCCTGCTTCCAGGCGGCTGGTGGTCGCAGTATCCCCGGTTGAACTGACTGCCACGATTCCACGTGCCACCGTGACGGTGACCGCGTGATTGTCGCGTAAAATGTCGAACGCCGTGCCAACGACTTCGACCTGCCGGTCGCCGACGGCGACGATGAAGGGCCGTGCCGTGTCATGGGCAACGTCGAACGTGGCTTCGCCGCGTTCCAACCGCACGGCACGACGGTTACCGGCCAATGTCACCACAATCGCGGTGTCGGTGTTGAGCCGAATTTGCGATCCGTCGGCCAGCGCGACGTCCTTATGTTCGCCGATACCCGTCGCCCAGGTCTGCGTTTGCGAGGACTGAACCTGCGGCGCACGGACAAACACACCCACGGTAATCGCTGCGGCGACGGCAGCAGCCGCGGCCATCCAGCCGACAAAGCGGCGGCGTGACGCTTGCGAACGAAATGGCAAAATGGTGCTCTGTTCGTCGCGGGACCGCATTCCATCGGCGAGCAGAGTCTTTTCGCGATCAATGGTATCGGACATGGCCAGAACCGCGTCGAAGGCTTCGCGGTTTTGGGGATCTGCCTCGAGCCAAACGGAATACGCGCGCCAATCGTCTTCGGTCACGTTCCCTGCGAGAAGAACGTACCAAGCCGCGGCAGCGTCGAACCGCTGATCGACAAGTACTTTAGGTTCCACTTCGGAAGCTCCAGTGGCGTAAAGCGAGTATACCTCGCCCTGCATAAAAGAAGACGTCGCAGTGCGGTATGACCCCTACTTTCGTCCCCACATTCATGTTTCGCCCCTTTTTCGGAGCTTAAGCGTCAATTGCTTTAGCGCTGCAGTCATATGTTTTTCAACGGTTTTTGTTGTAATGCCAAGGGTGTCGGCGATCTGCCTGTGGCTAACCCCTTGAAGGCGGTGAAGGGTAAAAACCTCGCGGCATTTGGGAGGTAATTCCTTCAAGACTGCGATCATGCGCTGAACCTCGCGACGCGCGTCGATGGCGTGATCGACATCGGGATGGTCCGCGATTGCCTCGCCACCTGCGGAATGGGTCGCGCTGTCTACCCACGCCCCGTCGCGCGCCACACGGCGCGATGACGCGCGGCGATGATCGTTGGCGAGGTTGAAAGCCATGCGGTAGAGAAATGCACGGGGACTTCCGATTTCGCTCGGAAGCTGAGCGGTATTCAGACGTACAAAAACGTCCTGGTAAATATCCTCTGCCAGCGCGGCTTGTCCTAGCCGCGCCGTCAAGAAACGGACGAGTTCGTCGCGCATCGCGACGTACTCGAAAACCAATTGCGTGCGAACGATTTCAGTCAAAGTTGAATTGCCGCGCGCTTCCCCAGCGGCCTCATCACCGGCCAGCGCGCCGAGACCATCAAATAAAAACGCGGCCGTTGGATTTTCCAAACGACCGCGAAAGCCGGAGGTTCAATCGCTTCGAGATGAACGTGCGCTAGATCTATTCCGACGCGGGCATTTCATCAACGGCATCGAGCCAAGCCAGGAGGTGAGCCTTGCCCTCCTTCGAAGCAATCAAAGGCTGAGATTGACGCTGGAGCGCATTCACCCACGCATCGAGATCGATAGGGGCTCCCGTCGGCTGAGCGGCTTCGCGCCTGTGACGGGCAATGTCGTCGACAATAAGCGTCAGGGAATGACGCGGCGAATATGTAACGCGCTCGAATTGAATGCCCATAGTTATGCTCCAACAGGACGGCAGCGATAACGCTGCCGCCACTGTTGACCGCAATGGTTAATATTCTTTGAACTCGCTAAATTTAGGGCCTTTAAGCTAGGTACGATCAGCCTAGCCGAGGTCCTTTAGCCCCCGACCTTTAGCCCCGTGGGCCGAAGGAATCGCAGTGGCCCTCAGGATTCGCGGGGCCCTGGAAGATTTGGCACGTGCCGCAGCCGTCCTTCGGTTCCACGAAGAAGCCACAACCTTTGCAGCTCATCGTCGGATCAGGCGCTTTTTCCACGTAATGCAAAGAGTCGCGGATGCTCTTTTGGCCGCTATCCATCTTCGCGGGATCAGCACACACCTTATCGGCGGCGTTCGCGATATTCGACAAACCGCTCGCGACGATTAGTCCGCCCAGTGGCAGGCCGACGCCACGGCACAGCACCGTACGGCGTGAAAGAGTTTCTTTAGTCATCGACTTCCTCCCTTTGCTCGCGGCCAGACGCGTCCCTGCGCCCTGCCGACCCCGCTAATATCCGAGCGAATTATGCTCCAATTAAGTCCAAGATCCGGCGGATCTACGATCTTTTCGATGCTCGCTCGCGAGAACCATATTCGTCCACAACTTTAACGACTTGGCGAACCGCCCACAACACCGGATTCACCGATTTTAGTATGGAAACCAGGCTTTTGCCGATCAAATTGGACGAAGAATCTTTATTTCGGCGATCGTATGATAGAATGTCAGCGCGTTAATATATTAGACGTGTGCATCGATATTGTTGAATAATATAACATCGTGTCTCGTGCAGTTTAGATGGGTTCCATGATGGTTCAAGTTAAGCCGCTCCCGCTTCGCAAGCAGCAAAAAAACTACACCCGTCAGCGACTCATCGAAGTCGCGCGCGAGCTGTTTGTGCAAAAGGGCATCCAAGAAACCGGTATCGACGACATCGCCAAGGCGGCAGGGACCTCCCGCGCGACGGTGTACACACACTTCGGCGGCAAAACAGAAATCATTCGCGAACTAGTTGCGGAGATCTGGGAGACGGTCCAGTCAACTTGCGAAGAGTATGGCGCCATGACGGAATGGACGCAGCGCACAATGCGGGCGTGGCTATCACGCGTTTTTGAACGCTGTGAGAAATATGCCGAAAGCACCCGGATGGTTTTGCGCGAAGCGCCGTCCGACGTCATGAACGAAACAGAAATGCGCCTACGGTCCAATGTCGAAGCGATGATGGGCGCAGGGCAAATGTGGACCCATCTTGCGCCAGACGAGGCGCGCTTACGTGCACGCCTTTTGTTGATCCAGCTTTTTCGCAGCATGTGGATGTTCCAGGCCGGCAACTGGGATACGAATCGCGACGCCCTGCTCGACACGCTCGCCGATGTTTGGCTCGCGACGGTTCAGGCCGACAAGGTTCAAGGCAAAGCCTAACCGCTTAGGCTCTTACCGCACCATTCCCCCACCGAGAAATCCGGTGGCGGCAACCAGCATGTACAAGATCACCATCGACGCGAGCGTATGATCGACACCGCGTCGAAGCGCTTCTTCGTTTTCAGGTGCGCTTCCGTCGAGCTCAATTTCCTCCAGCGGCCATGCGAGCGATCGAAAATTGAGATCGATGGCGATGAGCGTCCAGAGGGCGACGCCGACGAGAAAGAGTTTCGCGGCAAACCACGAATCATCGATCGGCGCGCCTGTCGCCAGCGAATTGAGGCCATAGACGACAAACCCCATCCCTGCGAGTGCCTGAAACGCTATTTCAGCGTAACCGACGGTTTTTTCCAATCCGCCGGTCTCATAGCGCAACCGCAGCAAAAGAACGACCAGCCAAAACGTTGCCCCGATCCAAAAGCCAATGCGCAGCTCGGGATCGAGCGGATAGATGTTTCCCAGCCGCGTCAATTCAAGTCCCAATGGAAGGATCAAGGCAAAACATATACGCGGCAAAATCTGCAAATAACGCGACCCCCGAGTCCGGGCCTGCCGTGTGGGGAATGGTAGCGCCGCGTTTTTAATTGCAGCGGTGACGACAAAAGTCGCAACGCCGGCCGTGAGCCACACAGCAAATGTGACGCTATGGAGTAAGCGCAGGATATCGCCCGAAATCACTTCGCCCATCCTTTGCAGCAGGTTCAAGGCTAACGCGTGCGCCGTCTCAGCCACAATACAATGAGCGCAACGGCAGCAAATAGGACCGTCAGATAATCGCGCACATACATCAGGGCGGCTTTCACCTGATGAACTGTTGCCGTGATTTCGATCGTCTGCGCATAAGCCTCGCCCTTCAAGCCATGGATGAGGCGATAAAACCCGGCGTTTTCGACGACATCAAGAATTCCCGCGACGAGCGGAATAAAAAAGATTCCACCGCGGCTCAGAAAAGAGAACAGCGGATTAGGCGCGCGTGCCGAAAGCCACAGCCACGACAACGCTACAGCGGCCGCAGCGGCGACGGCGAACATCGCGTCGACAAGCGCAAATGCCGAATAGAGCTTCTCGATACTCGGGCTCGCATACGCGCCCAATTGAATTGCAATCGTCGGTGCCCGCAATGGAAATTGCAAATCGAACGGAACGAAGCCCGTGCTCGCGAGGAATACGCGCACGACATACGCGCGCGCAAAATACAAAGTGAGCGCGGCAACAATTGCAATGCGCGCATAGAACGTCAGCGCGCGCGGCACAGCTATAGTGTTGAACTCGGCCATATCCCCAGTGCTCGCGACTTAAAGACCCAATCCGGGGAAACTCGCTCGCACGCCTTCGATCACGTTGTTTACCGCGAGCGCGGCAAGAATGATGCCTAACACGCGCGTCATTACATTGATACCCGTGAGCCCAAGCACGTTCATAATCCGTGTTGCGGCTAAAAACGACAGTCCTGTCAGCACGAGAACGCCCACCATAACGCCGGCGGTTACAATTTGCGCAGCAGGATCACCGACGCGTTGTCCTTGCAAAAGAATGACGGAAGCGATGGCGCCGGGACCGGCAATGAGAGGGATCGCCAGCGGGAAAACCGCGACGTCAGGCTTACGATGCGCAGCTTCTTCGTCCTCCTTGGGCGTGGTTGAACGGATGCCGCTTTCCTTAACCAGCACCATGTCGATCGCCAGTAGAAACAGAAGTATTCCACCGGCAACCCGAAACGCCGGCAGCGTAATGCCAAGATAATGAAGCAGTGGGCGCCCGATGACGGTAAAGATCAGAAGGATAACGGCCGCGATCGCGACACTTTTGAACGCCGTCGCTCGACGCTCGGCAGGCGTAAACCCGGTGGTCAAAGTGATGAAAAAGGGCACCACGCCGACCGGATCCAAGATCACGATAAAATTGGCAAAAGCCGTAAGAGCGATGTCCCGCATATCGTCAGATTAGCGGATCGCAAGCAAAGAGGGAGCCCCGTCCGCTCCTATTGCATAGGGTGAATTAAGCAGCTTTTTTCCGCTTTTTCACCATCCGCCCTGACTTCGCCCAGAACTTGCCCCAAGCCGGCCCTATGCAAGGGGTTGAATAAGCTCTGGAGGCACTATGATCGATCGCATTTATTCTGGTCGGCCCCGTGCGGGTCGCAGCCGAAGCTGGGCCATACGCGCCGGCACGGTCATATTCGTCGTAGGCGCGATCATTGCGTTGCTTATGACTTTAAGCGGTGCGCGCGAGCTTCTAGATCAAGTCAATGCGGCGCCTGATAGCAAGTCCGGCTTCATTACGATGGTTATTGGATTTGGGCTGGTGCTTTTGGGCCCGGTGCTCTTGGTCGCGCTTGGCATGCTAATACCGCATCAGTGGCTGCCGACGGCTTTCGAACGCATTGACGCATTTCTCGCGGGAGATGGCTCGAAAGAAAACCATCCTCAAGCGTCGCGCTAACCTTCTCCCTCGCAGGGACGAATTTGGTGGATCCCTTTCAGCCCGGTTCGGTCGCCCGGCTGTTCTGCTTGCGCGGACCATCGCCCGCGTGCACACTTGCTGAAACCTCTTCAACCAGGGGATGAGGACATGAAGGGCTCGCTCTTGGCTGGGTTCCGCGCGATGGCTTTTGCCATTGGCGCTTTTATTTTGCTCGCGCTCGGAGGCATTAAGGTTAGGCCGCCGCTTGATGTAACCCTCTTTGTGCTCGGACTTGCGATCTTCTGGTTTCTCATTGAGAAAATGTTTCTCAATCTGCGCACAAAAAAACGCCCGCCCGCGAAGCCCATCCCTTAGTCTGCGTCGATGCTCCACCGTAAACGTCTTACCGCGCTGGGCGCGGGTCTCCTCGCAATTGCTATCCTTTATTCCGCAGCGTGGTTCGGTGTCAGCCTTCTGATGCTGCGCGCGGCCGAGCATTGGATAGAAACGCAACGCCAACATGGCGCCGTCATCACGTATGGGGAGCCGACCTTTAGCGGCTTTCCCATGCGCCCTGTCATCGCTTTTCCTGATGTGTCGGCAGCGCTTCCAAAAGCAGAGGGTGGGTGGGCCTGGAACACAGCCCGCATCCGCTTAAGCGTATCTTGGTCACTCAATGACTTAACATTCGATATGTCCGGCGCACATGCGTTCACAGGACCGTGGCCACAAGGCATCGCTACACTCAACATAACCGCGCCGACCGCGACCGCGCGCCTTCATATCAACGACACCGGTGATCTGGACGCGACGCACGTGAACTCTGAAGGTGTTTCTATCGCGTGGACGGGTCAAGAGCCGTTACTGAAAATGGATCGCCTGTCGCTAGATGTCGCGATGACTGATTCTCCACAACTGGTTTCCAAAATCATTTTTGAAACCGACAATGTGATGCTGCCCGATGTCGTACCCACGCCCATGTCGCGGACCATTCGCCGCATCCGTCTGACCACCGAGATTCAGGGGCCTCTCAACAAAGGCCCCCTGCCACGTGTGCTCGAAAGCTGGCGCACAGCAGGCGGCGATCTGGAAATCCGAGATATTTATCTCGACTGGGAACCGCTCACAGCGTCCGGCACCGGCACGGCAGCATTGGACGATGCGCTACAGCCCATGGGCGCGTTCACGTTTAAATTTACCGGCTTTTTCGCAGCCGTCGATGCCCTGAAAACACAAGGATTGGTGACGCCGAGCAATGCATCGCTCGCGAAAATCGTGCTGGGATTTTTGGCCAAAGCGCCCGCCGGCGGCGGAGCGCCGGAGCTCAGCCTCGCGCTCACGATTCAAGATCGGAAATTGATGGCGGGGCCCGCACCACTTATGGAGATGCCGGAAATATCCTGGCCTGCAAACGTCGTGATGCCTTAGGGCGTCGCTTCGTACTTCGCCACAACCCAAGGCTCGACCGCAGCCGCAGCGTACCATTCCTGCATAGCGGGCAAGTTCAGGACTGCTTCGGAATAGGCGGCGCATACGGGATCGAGCGAGACGTTGTAGGTTTTGAACCGCGTCACGACCGGCGCATACATCGCGTCGGCATTCGAAAAATCGCCGAAAAGATACGGCCCACCGGCGCCGAACTTGGTGCGGCACTCGCGCCAAATCGCCGTGATGCGGGCGATGTCGGCTTCCACTTCAGGTGCGTGCGGCCTGGCAGCAAATGTTTTGCGCACATTCATGCCGAGGTTCGAACGCAAATGGGTGAAACCCGAATGCATTTCCGCCGAAATGGACCGGGCCAACGCACGCGCGTGCGGATCCGACGGCCACCAATGCTGATCGAAAAACTGATCGGCGAGATAGTCGAGGATCGCGAGCGAATCCCACACGGCGATTCCGCCGTGCAATAAAACGGGCACTTTGCCGGCCGGCGAGAATTGTTTGATCTTGGCGCTGGTATCCGTTTCGGCCAGCGGAATAATTGTTTCCTTGAACGGCAGCTTCTTCACCTTCATCGCGATCCAGGGGCGCAGCGACCACGACGAATAAGCCTTGTTGGCAATGACTAAATGCAAATCGGTTGTCATGATGCGCTCTCTTACGCTTGCTTGGCGTCGATGATGCCGCGGCGGATCGCGCGCGTGCGCGTGAACAATTCTTCCAGCGCCGCGCCGTCGCCGCGCCGGATCGCTTTTTGCACGCCCGCGAGGTCTTCGGTGAAGCGTTGCAGAATATCCAACACCGCCTCGCGATTGCTCAGGAAGATGTCGCGCCACATGACGGGATCGGATGCCGCAACGCGCGTAAAGTCGCGAAAGCCCGACGCCGAGTATTTGATGACTTCTTGTTTCAAGTCGCCAGCCAGATCGGTCGCGGTACCGACAACGGTGTAGGCGCACAAATGCGGCAAGTGAGATGTAATCGCCAGCACGCGGTCATGGTGCGACGGCTTCATTGTGTCGACCTTCGCACCCATGCGTTTCCACATGGTGGCAATTTTGTTGGCCACCTTCGCCGGTGTGCGCGGAAGCGGTGTCAGCACCGCCCAGCGGCCTTCAAACAGTTCGGCGAAGCCGGCTTCCGGGCCGGAGTGTTCGGTTCCGGCCAACGGATGGCCGGGAACGAAATAGACGCCTTTCGGAATATGCGGCGCAACAGCCGCGATGACTTCCTGCTTCACCGACCCTACGTCGGTGACGATGGCGCCTTGCTTCAAATGCGGCTTGATGGCCTTCGCGATCGGGCCGTTGGTGCTGATCGGCGTCGCGATCACGACCAGGTCCGCGCCCTTCACAGCTTTGGCGTAGTCCGCGGTCGCTTCATCGACGATCTTGAGCTTCAGCGCCGTCTTGCGGGTCGTTGCCTTGCGCGCGCAAGCGATGATCGAGCCGGCGAGCCCTTCGCGTTTCATGGCCAGCGCCATGGATGCGCCGATCAGGCCGATGCCGATAAAGGCCACGCGCTCGAACATAACCGGCGATTTGCGAGCTTTAGCCATGACGTTGCTCCATGAAGACGGTCAATGCGTCGAGGACAGCCGTCATCTCCTCGTCGTTACCCAAGGTAATACGCAAGTGATTGGGCAGGCCGTAGTTGGCGACGCGCCGCACGATAAGGCCCTGCGATTGCAAAAAGGCGTCGGCATCGGCAGCGGTGCGGCCGGGCGTCGTTGGAAATTCCGGCAACACGAAATTCGCAGCGCTATCGGCGACGTTCAAACCAAGCCCGCGCAAACGTTGCAGCGCAATGCTTCGCCACTTCGCGTTATGCGCTTGCGCCCGCTCGATGTGCGCGCGGTCGCGCATCGACGCAGCCGCCGCCAACTGCGCGGGGCGCGACACATTGAACGGCGCACGCAGGCGTTCCAGCGCATCGATAATAGCTTTGTGGCCATACCCCCAACCCACGCGCAAAGCCGCGAGGCCGTGGATTTTTGAAAACGTGCGCATGACGACGGTGTTATTGGTGGCCTTCGCGAGCGCAATCGCACTTTGAAAATCCGGCGCATCGGCGAATTCGGCGTAAGCCTCGTCCACCACCAAAATCACGTCCTCGCGCAACTCAGCGCGCAAGCGCGTGAGCTCGGCGGCCGGCAGATACGTGCCGGTCGGATTGTTTGGGTTGGCAATGAAAACCATTTTGGTCTTCGCCGTGATGCCCGCCAGGATCGCATCGACATCCGTCGTGAGATTAGTTTCCGGAACGGACACCGGCGTTGCGCCGACGCTGCGCGCGTAAATCGGATACATCGCGAACCCGTGCACGGTATGCACGATCTCATCGCCCGGCCCAGCGTAAGCACGGCTGAGGAAACCGATAATCTCGTCGGAGCCCAAACCGCAGATGATCTGGTCGGCTTCGATGCCGTGAACTTCCGCCAACGCCGCCTTCAACTCAGGCGACGTTCCGATCGGATAACGCACGAGCGAATTCGCGCCTTCGTTATACGCTGCGACGGCTTTCGGGCTGGGCCCAAGGGCCGCTTCATTGGACGAGAGCTTGATGACGCGCGACACCCCACGCACCTGGGACTTGCCTGGTTCGTAGAGCGGAATATCCAAAACCCAGGCATTGGGTTGGGGTGCTGACATAGGACGCTCGTTGGCTCTAAGGGCTCCGATAAGCCCCTAATGAAGGCCTTTCTTAGTGGCCCGCGCCTCTGAAAGCAACGTGGGACGACTACCAGATCAGAACGACAGCGCCGGGACCGCCATCATTGCAGTTGCCGGTCGCGCCTCTCGTGCCCCCGCGTGCCGGATATTGATAGCCGGCAGGAATCGTCCAGTAGGACGGTGTGTAATAGTGATCGGTCACCCCACCCGGCCTAGAACTTGCAATTGGCGGAACGTTGAGCGTGACGACGCTCCCGTTGGTGGCGTTTTGTGACAACGTTATCTGCGTTAGGGAATCGATAGATTTAATGGTCGTACACGCAGGTATATTGTTGCCTTCGATAGGATCGCCCACCACCCAGCCGGCGCCGGTAAGATCAGGCGTAATGCTAATGACTACGGCCGAGTTATTAGTTTTATCGCCCGTGCGTGTACTATCCAACGCGATATAGCTGCCTGCCTCGCCCGACGCATTAGCCACGCCGGCGTCAGCAATTCCAGCTCCGCCGCCGCCGCCATAGCCGGCCCTGGCTACAGTGTCGCGAAAACCACCGGCTTCGCCGCCACCAGCGCCTAAACCATTGTCACCGCCGCCGCCGCCGCCTATCGCGGTTGCGGGCGGATTAAGTCCTTCAGTCGTGCCGTCATAGCCACGGCCCCCGCCGATGAAGGCCGGGCTTCCACCTGAACTGCCTGTCGAACCGCCGCCACCGGCATGAACACTTGGGTTACCGCCGCCGCTAGCGCAGTTCGCAGTGCTGCCTGGCGGCCCAACACCAGACGTTGTGTCGTCGCCGCCGCGGCCTCCACAGCCCAGGTTAAGATTGTTATCGGGAGCGTAGGCCGTGGCCGCAGCGCCCGCGCCACCGCCGTTACCGCCGAGGCCGCAGGCAACAATGTCGGTTCCAGGGCAGGTGCCTCTATTGCTGAAACTTCCGCCGCCGCCGCCACCCGCGACCAACCCGGCAAAAGTGCCGAAGTAAATACCCGAACCTGCACCGCCGCCGCCGCCGCCGCCCGTAAAGTCGGTGAAGTTGTGCGTGCCGTAGCCACCCACATAGACCGTGAGCACTTGGTTCGCGATGGCTGTTGAATTGATGGACTGGATGAGGCCCTGAGAGAATCCACCGCTCCCACCTCCGGTATCATTTCCGTTTGTGGTCGTGCTGTCGAAAGCGCCGCCCCCTGCGCCCCATACCTTTGCGTAGACTGATGTAAGACTAGCAGGGATGGTGATGCTATTGGTCGTACCCGTAAAGCCTCCCGAGTTGGCAATACGAAAATCACATTGATAAGCGCCCGCTATAGTAGACGCCGGACAAAAACCCGATGTCGTGGAAAGCGGCCTAAAATATTGCGCAATTGTTGGAATGTAGAGCGCAGATGTCAGCGTGCCGGCAACACCCTTCGCCGGCGTGCGTACAGCGGCCGTCGATGTAAAACCGGATACGCCCAGAGATTCGGAATCAAGCCGCCAATTCACCACCAGATCCGCTACCGATGGGCTAGCCGCAACGGCTGATAGCCGCGCTTCAAAATTGTCTCGGATATTTTGAGGCGTGCGGGCAGCACTCCATACTCTGACATCTGAAATGTCGCCGGTGAAACCGTCGCTCCCTGGCGTGCCGGATAATACGGCGGCGCCGACAACAAATCTCGGCACGCTGCCGCCAGTGGTATTATTGATTCCCGTCGGCGTCGTAACGCCTGCTGTGACGGAACTATACTGATCGCCATCCTTGAAAAAAGCCACGGTCTCGGTGTCGGTGGTCGCTGTATCTTTAAAGGCAAATGTTACCGCTACATGCGCCCATTCACCGCGTACCAAACTCGGGCCGACGTAGCTCTTTACGGCTGCAGTCCCCGCATCCACGACGGAGGCATCGAAACGAAGCGTGCCCGTTGAATCAATCCGCAGCCGAAATCCCTGATTCGCCGCCACTACGGCGGCGTCGGTGTCCCACTTTCCGACAATCGTTGCATTATTCGTGCCTATCGGAAAAGCCAACGGACGCACCCACGCTTCAAGCGTCAAAAGGCCCGTGGAAACACCGTTGTCGCCATTGGCCGGCGCGGACGCATAGCTATTGGTGCCGGTTGTTTCCATTGCCAGCATAGGAAAGCCGATGGTGACGTCATCAAGCTCGCTGTAGGCGGTGCCATTGATCAAGAATACCTGGCTTCCCGACGTAACGCCGGTGACGCTCGCAGCACGAGCCGTAGAATATTGGGTCGTGTTATTGGCGTTCGTAATCCTCGCCCAGACATCCGATCCGTTATCGTAGACTTCAACCGTATAAATATTGCCGCTCGTGATCGACAATCCGCCGGTGACGGTTGGGGTGACGACGAGGTCGACACCGTTTCTGAGGATAACGATGCTATGGCTCGCATCCTGCCCAAAGCGGAACGTAATACCGCCCGTGTTTCCCGAAGCTGTAAATGTGTCAGTGCCGGCGACGAGTTGCGACGCGGTCCCGCGGGTCGCAATCGAAAAACTCGAGGATCCTGCAATCCATTTCGCTGAAACGTAGACGGGCCGCACCAACGGTGTGAAATCAAAATTCGTGGAATTGGTGACGAGATACGACGTCGCAGCACCACCGCCTGTCGTCGTCGCGGTAAAGCGCGCGACTTTATTGCCGGAAGCGCTGGTCGAGTTACCAATCGTGACGCCATTGGTTCCAGTGCCAGTAGCGGCCATGTTGCCGAAGCTGGCAGCACTTTGGGTGTTGTTATTAAAATTGTCGCCCAGCGTCGCATTTATCGACCCGCCAGGCGTAAGTTGTCCGCATACTTTTTCCAATGCCGTCGTGGCGGGAATAAAGACTTGGTCGTCGAAATACGTTTCGCTAGCGGTCGCGCTTATTTCCGTTGGGCCGGTATAAATGGTAGTTGGCGCGCTTCCGTAAACAGTAGTGGCGCCGGCTTGATTGTTTTGTTCCAAAGTCAACGTCGGCGCGGCGGTGAACCGGCCGCCGGGGCCCAAAGCGCCCGTACCATTGATGCCGTGACCAATAATCGCGAAGGGCACCGTGCGCCCCGCGCCGACATCTGCGTCGGTCAGCCTTGCTTCAAGAGTGGGCGTAAGAAGTCGCCCCGTAAATTCCTGCCCACCGCCATACGCAGAGGCTTTTGTAATTGTTTCGCAGACGCCGTTGGCGCTTCCGGAAACAACATAAGTATAGAAGTTGCCATAAGCGTCGATGGCGTCGGCACGACTCAGGCCCAAGTCGGCCCAAGGCAGCGCACCGACATAGTTCGTGGCCGCCGTAGCGCACGTGCCTGAGGCATGCCCCGTCGGCACCAGGGCCGTGTCCGGACATGGCAGCGCATGGGGAGCCCCCGACCCCGTGTCCGCAAGATAGTAGGAATATATGGCCTGAAAAATTCGCGTAGATCCGGAGGCAGACGCCTTCGCCCGGTCCAGCTTATGTTGGCTTAGGCTGGCATTGAGGAAAATGGCCAAGGCGGTAAAACCAATGGTCATGATGGCCGCCGCCAAAATCAAAGCGGCAGCTCCCGACTCATCCATGCCCAGCCGGGCTAGCTTTCGGCCGATCGCGCGGACCACTCCGTATTTCTTCATCTCGCGGTTTCGCCCGAATTTAATAACTGGCTGATAAATTCTCGTATTCAGAGAGAAATTATATACTAATGCATGGTGTATCCAAATCGTTGCAAATTCGCTGTCAGGACGGCGAATTGGTGATTTTATCGCGGAAGAACATGGCTTTGGACCAGGATCGATCTTTATCCGCCCTCAAGGCAGAGCGCGGGTGATTTTATGACGACTGAGAGTCAGGTAACGGCACCCACACAAGCTGTGGCGGGGTTTCGCCTTACGATTAAAGCGCCTTTAGTGCTGCAGTCCGGCGCGAAGTTGGCGCCGGTCACAATGGCGTATCAAACCTACGGCCAATCGAACGCGGAAGGCACAAATTGCGTGCTGGTTTGCCATGCCCTGACCGGCGATCACTTTGTCGCG
The DNA here is from genome assembly GCA_947475895.1 of Fidelibacterota bacterium. Taxonomy (GTDB): domain Bacteria; phylum Pseudomonadota; class Alphaproteobacteria; order Rhodospirillales; family Rhodospirillaceae; genus SHVO01. Next base: position 1,791 of record CANJMF010000008.1, on the reverse strand, counting down.
GGCACCCACCCGATCACCGGGCGCCCAGGCTGGTGGGACGCGCTCGTTGGTCCCGGCCGTGTGCTCGATACCAACCGCTTTTTTGTCGTCTGCGCCAATGTACTCGGCGGATGCATGGGGTCGACCGGTCCCAAAGAGATCAATCCCGAAACCGGGCACCCTTGGGGCTTGAAGTTTCCTGTAATCACAATTCGCGACATGGTGCAGGCACAAGCCGCCCTTCTTGATCACTTAGGCGTGGGGCAAGTGTTTTGTGTCGTCGGCGGGTCCATGGGCGCCATGCAAGTGATGGAGTGGGCGCATCGTTTCCCGGAACGCGTTTTTGCCGCGGCACCGATTGCCGGATCCTATCGCCACTCGGCCCAGAACATCGCGTTCCACGAAGTCGGCCGCCAAGCGATCATGGCCGATCTCGACTGGCAGCACGGCGACTATCTTGAAAAAGGAACGATGCCGAAGCGCGGCCTCGCGGTCGCACGCATGGCGGCACACATCACGTATTTATCGGAAACCGCGCTGCACCGAAAATTCGGTCGCAAACTGCAGGATCGTTCGGCGCTGACCTATGGCTTCGATGCCGATTTCCAGGTGGAAAGCTATCTACGCCACCAAGGCTATACGTTCGTCGACCGCTTCGATCCCAATTCGTATCTCTACATCACACGCGCGATGGACTACTTCGATTTGGCGGAAGAAAACGGCGGCGTGTTGTCGAATGCCTTCGTCGGCACGCCTGTGCGCTTTTGCTTGATCTCGTTTTCATCCGACTGGCTATTCCCGACATCGGAAAGCCGCACCATCGCGCACGCTTTAAACGCGGTCGCCGCAAACGTGAGCTTTGTTGAAATCGAATCAGATAAAGGTCACGACGCCTTCTTGCTGGATGAGCCCGAATTCCGCAGCACACTGCAAGGCTTCATCGACGGCGCGGCAAACATTCGCGGCCTACCGCGACGGGCAACGCCATGACGCAAACACCGCCGAAAATTCGCGTCGATCTGCAACAGGTCGCCGATCTCGTTCCTGCCGGAAGCCGCGTGCTCGACGTAGGCTGCGGCGACGGCGCATTGCTTGCCTATTTAGGCGCGCACAAACAAGTAGACGGACGCGGCTTGGAACTATCGATGGCACGCGTGCGCGCTGCCGTTACGCAGGGGTTGTCGGTTATTCAAGGAAATTTGGAAGCCGATCTTAAAGACTATCCCAGCGGTGCTTTTGACTACGCGATCCTCAGCCAAACGCTTCAAGCGACGCATCGGCCGAAGGACGTGCTTGAGCAACTTTTACGTATTGGCAAGCGGGCAATCATTTCATTTCCTAATTTCGCACACTGGCGCATCCGGCTTTCGATTGTCCTGGGTGGGCGCATGCCGGTAACTCCCACGCTGGCGGATGCTTGGTACGACACGCCCAACATTCATTTGTGCACGATTTTGGATTTCGTCGATTTGTGCCGTCACTTAAACGTCCGCATCGAACGCGGATACGCGCTTGATGGTCGGGGGCTTCCGCACAGCTTTAGTCCTTTGGCGCCTTACGCCAATTTCTTCAGTGAACAAGCGGTTTTCGTTCTCACCCGCTAAGCGCCATTATCCGGCGCCATGCGGGGGCGCCACAACCACGCGCGCGACCCGCGCCGGCACACTGATCTGCCCCCTTTGAAGTGGTCCTCCCTGAAGTATGATTTTGACAAGGAGGATAGGACCAATGGCAAGGAAGCGGCATACAGCTGAAGAGATTGTTGCGAAGTTACGGCAGGTCGATGTGCTGCTGGCACAGGGCCGGCAAGTT
>CANJMF010000007.1 GCA_947475895.1 Fidelibacterota bacterium | reverse complement strand
GCGCCACTACAACACGGTGCGTCCGCATTCATCGCTGGGTTATCGGCCTCCCGCACCCGAGGCCATCGTCTGGCCAACGGCAAAACTGATGGATCAAACGCATGCTCTAAACTAACATTCCAATCGGACCACTCAGTGGGGGCCGGTCAATTTTCCTGACCGCCGACGCTAATCCCGACACGGTTTCTTTCGCAAAGGAGTTTCACGTCAACGGCTATCTCGTGAAACCGGTTTCGGTGAACGATCTCAAGAGCCGCATCGACACCGTGCTCAAAAGCCTTGATCGCTCGGCAGGAGAGCAAGGCCTGTAGCGCCGCTACGGCGTACTTGCCGGCGCCGGTACGACGGACGCGTGAAATAGCCGGCCTTTCTCGGTCACCGCTACGATGGCGAGCGCCACGATCCCAAGGCCTAAAAATCCAATGGTTAACGGTACGGTTGAGCCATTGAATTGTTGACTGATGAGGATGCCTAACAAGGCGCCGCCCAATGTTGTCAGGATGCCTTGCACTGATGCCGCGGTGCCTGCCACATGGCCCATAGGTTCCATGGCGATGGCGCCGAAGTTGGAGCTCATCAAGCCGAAGCAAAACGTTTGGCCTGATTGCAAAATGGCAAACGACCAAATTGTCTCGTATCCCGTCAGCGCTACAATCACGTGAATCGCTGCGAAAATAACAAAGCCCACAAGCGCGGCATGAGAAACGACGCGCATCCCGAGTCTACCGACCACGCGCGCATTCAAAAGTGACGCCACGGCGATGGACCCCGCAATCGGGATGAAGATCAGGGTGAACATTTTCCCTTCGCCGAAAACATCGACGAAAATCTGTTGCGCGGAGTTGATGAATCCAAACAGCCCGCCCATCACAACCGACATGGCCAGCATGTAGCCCATGGCAATGCGGTTCGTGAGCACGAGCTTGAAGGCGTTCGCCACGTTCGCGGCTGAAAGGGATACGCGATCTTCGGCATGGATGGTCTCCGGCAGGCGCAAACCGATCCACGCCGTGACCACGACACCGTAAATCGCGAGCAACCAGAAAATCCACCGCCATGGCGCAAACAGCATGATGACCTGCCCCAACGACGGCGCGAGGATCGGCACAGCCAGGAACACCATGAACGAGAGCGACATCACGCGCGCCATCTGCCGGCCCGCGTACCGATCACGAATGATGGAAATGCTAAGGACGCGTCCCGCAGAAGCGCCTGCACCTTCCAGTGCGCGTGCGATCATCAGCGTCTCAAAGGACGTGGCCATGGCCGCCATGGCGCTGAAAATGACGTAACCCATCATTCCCGCCAGCATCACGCCTTTGCGTCCGAAACGGTCGGCGATTGGACCGTAGAATATTTGTGCACAGCCAAAACCCAGGAGGTAGGCGGTGATGATCCACTGCCGTCCGTTCTCGGTCGGAATGCCAACGGCATGGCCGATGTCGGGAAGGGCGGGCATCATAGTATCGATGGCAAGTGCGTTGACGGACATGATCGCCGCCATAAGCGCCACGAACTCGGGGAATCCGATATCTTTGCGTGGCGGCTCAATAGGCGAGCCGGAGGTCACTGTCGTGGACGTCATGAAGGAAAATCCGCCGGGCGCGCGAAAGGTTTTCGCGGGGCGCAAGGTTTAGCCCTGTGGAGGGCTCGGGCGCAATTGCCGTTACGCAACAGCATCTCCGTCGTGCCGGCGCGCGCAAACCGACTGGCTCTAGCCCGGAATTGCCGCTTGCAATCCGGCCCTCCCTCAGCGACAAGCATTACGGAAAATGGTGGTGGGTGCGAGGCTGGACTTGAGTCTTAAGTCACTGAAAAATATAGTAAATTAAGTAATGAAAGACGCCGGAATGTCAACCGTGCCGAGCGCCAGCCAACTCTCGATGGCCAACGCGATTCGCTTCCTTTCGATGGATGCCGTGCAGAAGGCCAACTCGGGTCACCCCGGTATGCCCATGGGCATGGCCGATGTCGCCACGGTGTTGTTTACGAAGTTCCTGAAATACGACGCGGCGGATGCTCGCTGGCCCGACCGCGACCGTTTCATCCTGTCGGCCGGCCACGGCTCCATGCTGCTCTACAGCCTCATGTATCTCACCGGTTATCCGGACATGACGATCGAGCAGATCAAGAACTTCCGTCAATTGGGCGCCATTACGGCGGGCCATCCCGAATACGGCCACGTCTCGGCGGCGGAAACCACGACGGGGCCGCTTGGCCAAGGTATCGCCAACGCCGTCGGTATGGCTTTGGCTGAACGCATCCTCGCCGCACGATTTGGCGAAAGCGTTGTCGACCATCGCACCTACGTCATCGCGGGCGATGGATGCTTGATGGAAGGCATCAGCCACGAAGCGATTTCGCTGGCCGGGCATCTGAAGCTGAACAAACTCATTGTTCTGTTCGATGACAACCACATCAGCATCGACGGACCCACCGATCTCACCGTTTCCGACGATCAGCGCAAACGGTTCGAAGCTTGCGGCTGGAACACCTGGGCCGTCGATGGCCACGACGCCGATGCCATTGCTGCTGCCATCACTGAAGCGCAGAAGAGCGCCAAGCCGGCTATGATCGCGTGTCGCTCTACCATCGGCTACGGCGCGCCGACGTTGGCCGGTTCTTCGAAAACGCACGGATCGCCTTTGGGCGATGTCGAGATCAAAGGCACGCGCGAAAAACTGAGTTGGGCGCACGAACCTTTCGTCGTTCCCGACGAAATTTTGAAGTCTTGGCGCGCTGCCGGTTCGCGCGGCGCTTCGCAGCATGCCGCCTGGTCGGCCGCGGTTGCGAAACTCGACGCGGCAAAACGCGCTGACTTCCAGCGCGCGCTGTCGGGCGATTTGCCCGCCGGCTGGGATCGCGCCATTGTCGAATTCAAAAAGAAGACGTCGGCCGAGAAAGCCAAAGTCGCGACACGTCAGTCGTCGCAGTCGGTGCTCGATGTTCTGGCGCCGCTTGTTCCGGAAATGATCGGCGGTTCCGCCGATCTCACCGGTTCCAACAACACCAAAGCCGGCGGCATGAAGCCGCTCGCGGCGCCCGATTACGCGGGCCGCTATGTTTATTATGGCGTGCGTGAGCACGGCATGGCAGCGGCTATGAACGGCTTAGCTTTGCACGGCGGCGTCATTCCCTACGGCGGCACGTTCCTGGTGTTCACGGATTACTGCCGTCCGTCCATTCGTCTTTCGGCGCTCATGGGCCAACGCGTGATCTACGTTATGACCCATGACTCTATTGGCCTGGGTGAAGACGGCCCAACGCATCAGCCCGTGGAACATATGGCGGCGTTACGGACGATCCCCAATCTTTTAGTGATGCGTCCCTGCGATACAGTGGAAACGGCCGAGTGCTGGGCCATCGCGCTGGCTGAAAAGAACCGTCCCTCGGTGCTGGCACTGACGCGCCAAGGTCTGCCGGTCTTGCGCGTCGCGCACACCGACGAAAATATTTGCGCTAAGGGCGGCTATATCCTCGCGCCCGCAGAAGGCAAACGCCAAGCCACGATCATGGCCACAGGTTCCGAGGTCGAACTCGCTATGCAAGCGCGCACGAAGCTGCAAGCCGACGGCATCGGCACGGCCGTGGTTTCGCTCCCGTCGTGGGAATTGTTCGAAGCGCAATCCGATGCCTACAAGCGCGAAGTTCTCGGCGATGGCGTGCGCGTGGCCATCGAAGCTGCCGGCCCCTTTGGTTGGGAGCGCTACCTCGGCGCAAATGGCGCGTTTATCGGCATGAAGGGCTTCGGCGCTTCCGGTCCCGCGCCTGAATTGTACAAACACTTCGGCATCACGGCGGACGCTGCGGTGCAAGCCGTCAAGGCACGCCTCTGATGGCCGTTAAAATCGCGCCCAGCATCCTTTCGGCAGATTTCGCCCGGCTCGGCGAAGAAGTCCGGTCTATCGATGCGGCGGGCGCGGATTACATCCACGTCGATGTGATGGACGGGCACTTCGTGCCCAACCTGACGATAGGACCGGCTGTCGTGAAGGCTTTGCGCCCGCATACGAAGAAGATCTTTGACGTTCACTTGATGATCCAACCCATCGATCCGTTTATCGCGGCATTTGCCGAAGCGGGTTCCGACATCATCACCGTTCACGTGGAAGCTGGTCCGCATTTGGATCGCTCACTGCAGGTCATTAAGTCGCTGGGAAAAAAAGCCGGCGTGTCTTTGAACCCCTCGACCCCGCCGGCGGCGGTTGAGTACGTGCTCGATAAGCTGGACCTGATTTTGGTTATGAGCGTGAATCCCGGATTCGGCGGCCAGTCGTTTATCGCCAGCCAGCTCGATAAAATCGCCAAGCTCAAAGCCATGATTGGCAGCCGGCCCATCGAAATCGAGGTCGATGGGGGCATTAACCCGGAAACCGCCGCCAAATGTGTGGCCGCGGGCGCAAACGTACTTGTGGCCGGTACGGCCGTGTTCGGTACCAAGGACTACGCCGGCAATATCGCCAAACTGCGCGGTTAGGGCCATTTTCAGGCTTTTTTGTTCGGTTACCTATTCAACCTGGAAGTTTGCGCGGAACAATTGAACATTGTCCTGCGTTAATGAACGCATGGGGCAAGTTCCATGACGAAACCAGGGTCGGCCGCCGATTTTCGCGCCCGCGCGGCAGATGCCCGCCGGGAAGCGGCTAAGGCAAAAAGCCAAGATATTGTGGCAGAATTCTTGAAGCTCGCAGAGCTTTGGGACCGCCTCGCCGAGCGCGCTCAGCGAGAAGAAGACCTCAGGCCGCGTTAAGCGACCCTTCCTGGGGTTGGGCCGGACGCGGGCGTTTTCTGATCCACTTTATCCACAGGAAAATATATAATATTTTTCAATGGGTTACAACGGTACGCGAAATTCCTTTCGCGCCCGCACCCGTCGCAACAAAACCTTCACAAATCCGTCAAAAAAGGTATGTGGTCGGCGGATATGGATTGCGTGTTTCGCACCTCTAAATCTAACGGAGTACACGCATGCTGAAGAAAATCGTGGGCGCCCTGGCATTAGCCGGCAGCGTCGCCGCAGTGAGCGCTTATGCGCTGGATGTGGATCCCAAGCTGAATGAATACAAGAAGACCTCGGGCGTCGAAGGCAGCCTTAAGACCGTCGGCTCCGATACGCTGAACAACGTTATGTCGCTTTGGGCCGAAGGCTTCGCCAAGGAATACCCCAGCGTGAAAATCGAAATCGAGGGCAAGGGGTCGGGTACCGCTCCGCCGGCGTTGATCGCCGGCACCTCGCAGTTCGGACCTATGTCGCGCACCATGAATGGCGGCGAAACGGACGACTTCGAAAAGAAGTACGGCTACAAGCCGACGTCGATCCGCGTTGCGGTCGACTCGCTCGGCGTATTCGTCAACAAAGACAATCCGATCAAGTGCCTGTCGCTCGCGCAAGTCGATGCGATTTTTTCCAAGGGCCACAAGCGCGGCTACAAGGAAGACATCAAGACCTGGGGCCAGCTCGGCCTCACCGGTGAATACGCCTCGAAGCCGATCTCGCTCTATGGCCGCAATTCCGCCTCGGGCACCTACGGCTATTTCAAAGAACACGTGCTGTCGAACGGCGACTATAAAGACAGCGTGAAAGAGCAACCCGGTTCCTCGGCCGTTGTGCAAAGCATCGCGTCCGACAAGTTCGCCATCGGTTACTCGGGCGTCGGCTACAAGACGGCCGACGTGCGCACGGTTCCGATCTCGGCGAAGGACGGCGGCAACTGCTTCGATGCCACCTCGGACAACGCCTACTCGGGCGATTACGCGATCACCCGCTTCCTGTACGTCTATGTGAACAAGAAGCCGGGCGGCGCCATGGACCCTGTCCGCGCTGAATTTGCTAAATTCCTGTTGTCGAAGCAGGGTCAAACGGCTGTGATCAAAGACGGCTTCTACCCAGTTCCGTCTCCGGTTGCTTCGGAAGATCTGAAAGCGCTGGCGTTGAACTAACGCTGCGATCTGCGAAACGGATGGCACCGGCGGGATCGCCGCCGGTGCCGTTCCGTCTCTTAACTGGTTACCGTCAATTGGAGCGTTCGAGATGACTGCGCCGGCCGAAACAGCAGCCCCGACCACCGGCCCTGTCGCTCATACGCCGCGTCAGCGACGTTCCATGAAGACACCGCGTTCCGTCCTGATTGCCGACAAGGCTGCCGATTGGGTCATCCGTATTGGCGGCGTCGGCGTCATCGTTGCCGTTTTCGGTATCATGCTTTTCTTGGCGCAGGTTGTAGTGCCCTTGTTCACGGGCGCTCACGTCCAAAGCGCTTTTACATCCACGCAGCCGATCGGAACCGAACCGCTCTTCATGAGCGTCGTCGACGAGTACAAAACCGTCGAAGTTTCGGTCGATAACACCGGAAAAATGCACGCCAATCACATTCGCACCGGCGCGGCGATCGATATTGCCCCCTTCGATCTCGGCGGAAAAATGCCCACCGCTTTCGCGCGTACTCCCACTGGCCGTGAGCTCGCGTTTGGCTTTGCCGACGGCACCTTGCAAATGGCCACGTTGAAGGTCGGCGGCACGGTTATTGATACCAAGGATGTCCCCGCGGATCTGCGTCGCCTCAATGAAGCGGACGCAACCGACGGCAGCGCTGTTTATACGGTTGTCAGCAGCGATCAAACACGGCGCGTCTCGATTGCGCACGAGATCGCCGAACCGCAGCAAGTAGCGCCCGAAGGTACGGCCATTGTTGCGGTTGACTATCGCGTGGGCGGTTCCGCCGAGCGGCCCACGATTTCTTTCGTGACTGTGGACGCGAACGGCATCGGCCGCCTCAGCCGCTCGGAATCAAAGACGAATATGTTGACGGGCAAAACCACCACGTCACTGACCTCATCCGAACTGCCGGGTCTTCCCGAAGGCGTCAAGGTCCGCACCGTGCTCATGACCGATAAGGCCGACGAAGTTTATATCGTCGACATCGGCGGCACGTTCTATCGCTACGACGCGCGCGATTTCGACGCGCCCGTGCTCGCGGAAACGGTGCGCTTGGTCGCCGACGGCGTCCAAGTCGGATCGGTCGGCTTTCTCATTGGCGAGCAGTCCCTTGTGGTCGGTGGCAGCGACGGTTCGGTGAACGTTTACTTCCGCCTGCAACGCGAAGGAGCGAAGACCACCGACGGCTATCAACTGGTTCGGGCGCACGCCCTCGAGTCACAGCCCTCGGGCATCGTCGCCATGGACGTTAGCCAACGCGGCAAGATGTTTGTAACGTCGGATAGCGCTGGCAACGTCTGGCTGCGGCATTCGACCAGCGAGCAGGTGCTGCTGAAACTTCCCCCCGGACAATCGGTGGCTTACCGGACCCTCACGCTTGCACCGCGCGAGAATGGTGTTTTTGCGACAGGTACCGACGGCAAAATTCACGGCTGGGACGTGTCTGCACCGCACCCGGAATCAACGCTTGGCACGCTGTTCGGTAAAGTTTGGTACGAGGGGTATCCGGAAGCGGGTTTCACGTGGCAGTCGTCCGGCGCGGACGCCTTCGAGCCCAAGCTTTCGCTCGTTCCTCTGATCTTCGGTACAATTAAAGCGACTTTCTATTCGCTGCTGTTCGCGATCCCCATCGCGCTTGGTGCGGCGATCTACACATCCGAATTCGTACACTACAAAGTGCGCTCGGTCGTGAAACCGACCATGGAGTTGATGGCGTCGTTGCCGTCGGTGGTGCTGGGCTTCATCGCAGCGTTGATCCTCGCGCCAATAGTGGAAACGTGGCTGGCGGCAATCTTCTTTGCTTTCGTCATGATCCCCACCGGCTTATTCCTAAGCGCCTATCTCTGGCAATTGCTGCCTTCGCCGATTGCCCTGCGTTACGGCGGGCTTCCGAAATTCATTTTGATCTTCGCGGCGCTCATTCTCTTCGGCTACCTGTCCTATGTGGCCGCCCCGGTATTTGAAAATTTGTTCTTCGGCGGCGACTTAAAGGCCTGGGCTAACGGTGAGCGCGGCTCAAGTGCGCCATTCACCGCCATGCTGGTCTTCCCCTTCGTGTTCCTCGGGATTTTTGTCAGCAGTGACGCGATCGTCACCCAACGTTTTGGCTTCGTCTTACGTGGGTCCAACCGCACCAGCGCGGGCCTCGCGGATTTCCTCCGCTGGATCGCCACCATCGTTGTTGCGGCTTTTGCCAGCTATGCGCTCGGGCTTGTCCTCATTAGCATCGGCCTCGATCCGCGCGGCGGCGTGGTCGATACCTATGTTCAGCGCAACACCCTCGTGGTTGGCTTCGCCATGGGCTTCGCCGTCATTCCAATCATCTACACAATTTCCGAAGACGCTCTGAACACCGTGCCAGAGCATTTGCGTGCGGCCAGCCTTGGCTGCGGCGCGACACAGTGGCAAACGGCCATGCGCGTTATCTTGCCAACCGCCATGAGCGGCGTGTTCTCGGCGGTCATGATCGGCATGGGCCGCGCGGTGGGCGAAACCATGATTGTCGTCATGGCGGCGGGAAATACGCCGCTGCTGGACTGGAATATCTTCAATGGTTTACGCGCGTTGTCGGCCAATATCGCCGTGGAATTGCCCGAAGCGGTGCGCGACTCCACGCTTTATCGCATGCTGTTCCTGGCCGCGTTGACGCTCTTCGTGATTACGTTTGTTGTGAATACGGTGGCTGAGGCCGTTCGCCAGCGGTTCCGCAAGCGTACAGCGCAATTGTAGGACGGGACGCGAGGAACGTATGATGAGCGCGATCACCGAAACCATCCCCACCGAGGTCGAGGCTGTTCCCATGTCGCAAGCGTCCACTCGCCATACCGACATGCGTTCGCGCGGCGAACCCGCCCTGTGGGCTCTGGGTGGCGCGCTCGCACTCGGGATCGTTATGATTGTTGGCTTCCTGGCGCTGGTGTTTTGGAACGGCGTTGCGACGTTTGTCCCGAAGCCGTTGCCTGTCGTCACGGACGCAAGCGGGAATGTCACGGCAGGGGAGCCGTTCCGTGAAGAGCTGTTCCGCCTTCAACCCGATGAACTCGCCAAGCTCTCGCCCGAGTGGCAAGCACGCATCGAGAAAGACGGCGGCTTTGCGTCTCGTACGCTGTATCGCCTCGGAAACTTCGATTTTTATGGCGACGATTTCCGCTGGGTGCCCGACTTCACTTTGGTGAAGACTGAGTACCCCAAGAATATGCTCTTCGTAGAGCGGCTCGAGTGGGGCCCCTTTGTGGGTACGATTAAGAATTTCAAATTGGACGGCGTCGAGCAGCCGTTTAGCACGCTCGACGATCCTAAGTTTTTAGCGGCCCACGACGCGGCACGGGATCGTTGGAGAGAGATTCGCGATATCGAGCGCGACCGGATCGGTGCGATCAATCACGACATTGAAGAAGCGCGTCTCGGATTGCGCAAGATCGAGCTGAAAACCGGCAAAGACAGCGCCGACTACAAGGCGGCGCAGGCCGAAGGTCAAGCGCGCCAAGTGGACTTGACGCGCGCCTACGATCAACTCGCGGCGCAAGCGCAGAAATTGCGCGAGCGGAACGCAACGAACACGGTGACGGTCGTTGAAATCGGCGGGCGTGATAAAACTGTCGAGCTTTCACAACTGGTGCGGTTTTATGCCGCGAACGATCTCAGCTTTGCGCAGAAAGTCGGCGTGTATTTTTCGCGCTGGGTGGAGTTCCTGACCACTGAGCCGCGTGAAGCCAATACCGAAGGCGGTGTGCTGCCTGCGATCTTCGGAACAGCCGCCATGACGTTGCTCATGGTCGTCGTAGTCGCGCCCTTCGGCGTCATAACCGCGCTCTACCTGCGCGAATACGCCAAGCAAGGTCGCCTGGTGTCATTCGTGCGTATTTCGGTAAACAACCTCGCGGGCGTGCCCTCCATTGTTTACGGCGTGTTTGGCCTCGGGTTCTTCGCCTATGTTTTGGGTGGCTCTCTTGACGCCCTATTTTATCCCGAGCGATTGCCGAACCCGACCTTTGGAACCGGCGGCCTCATGTGGGCGGCGCTGACGCTCGCGTTGTTGACGGTGCCCGTGGTGATCGTCGCCACGGAAGAAGCGCTGGCGGCTGTGCCGCGCTCGATGCGTGAGGGTTCGCTCGCGTGCGGCGCGTCCAAATGGCAAACAATCAAATACATTATTTTGCCGCGCGCCATGCCGGGCATCATGACGGGCATCATCTTGTCAATGGCCCGTGGTGCCGGGGAAGTCGCGCCGCTGATGCTCATCGGCGTCGTCAAATTGGCGCCGCAGTTGCCGGTGGATGGGTTCTTTCCGTTTGTGCACCTCGAGCGCAGCTTTATGCATCTCGGCTTTCATATTTTTGACGTGGGCTTCCAATCGCGCAACGCGGAAGCCGGAAAGCCCATGGTCTTCGTCACCACCATGTTGCTGATGGCACTCATCTTCATCATGAATATTTCGGCCATCATCATTCGCAATCGGCTGAAGCGGAAATTCCAAGGCAGCCAGTTTTAATTTTAATCGGATCGCTCGTCATGAACATGCAAGCACCTCCGCCGGTCACTTACGATAAGACCATTTATCACTTGAAGCGCGGCAGCGCCGGTCCGGCGCTCGATATTGAAAATCTCGATCTGTACTACGGCCCTGCGCAAGCGCTTTACGGCGTCTCGATGGTCATCGAAAAAGGTCTGGTCACAGCGCTGATCGGCCCGTCTGGTTGCGGCAAGTCCACGCTGCTGCGTTGCATCAATCGCATGAACGACTTGGTCGACAACCTGCGCATTGACGGTTCGATCAAGCTTCACGGCGAAAACATCTATGCGAAATCCGCCGACGTGATTGCTCTGCGTAAACGCATGGGCATGGTTTTTCAAAAGCCGAACCCGTTCCCTATGTCAATTTTTGAGAACGTGGTGTATCCGCTGCGCGTCGACGGCGTGCGCGATAAGGCGGTTTTGGAAGAAACTTGCGAGCGAGCTCTGAAAAGCTCCGCGCTGTGGAACGAAGTGAAAGATCGCCTGGACCAAAGTGCGCTTGGCATGTCGGGCGGGCAGCAGCAGCGCCTGTGCATTGCCCGCGCCATCGCTGCCGATCCCGAGGTTCTGCTCATGGATGAGCCGTGCTCGGCGCTCGATCCCATCGCGACTGCCAAGATCGAAGAGTTGATCGATGAGTTGGCCGGCCAATACACCATCGTCATCGTCACGCACAACATGCAGCAAGCGGCGCGCGTGTCGGACAATACAGCCTTCATGTATCTCGGCCGTCTGATCGAATACGGCGACACGGAAGTGATCTTCCAGACACCGAGGTCTCCACGGACGCAAGACTATGTCACCGGCCGGTTTGGTTAAGGAATAAATGGGCGCGCTCGATCAAAACTCGCAGCGTACGATGGCCGCCGAGCTGGGCGTCCTATCTGGCCGTCTTGCCGCCATGGGCGGCCTCGCCGAGGCGCAGTTGACGGCGGCCGTCGAAGCCTTGGCCACGCGCGATGTGGACCTTGCCGAGCGCGTTGTCGTGCAAGATGAAGCGATCGACGACATCGAAACTGAAATCAATGCCCGCGCAATGCGCCTGCTGACGTTGCACGCGCCTGTCGCCGCAGACCTCCGCGAAATTGTGGGTGCTTTGAAAATTTCGGCCAATGTGGAACGCATTGGCGACTACGCCGCCAACGTTGCAAAGCGTTCGGTGATCGTGAGCGGCCTGCCGCAAGTTGGCGCGGTGAGCGGTGTAATTGAGTTGGGTCGCCTTGTTCGCCAGTACGTGCAGATGGCCTTTGATGCTTATGCTGATCGCGACATTGCCAAGGCTGAGACGGTTTGGCGCGGAGATGCCGACATCGACGCTCTCCACACGAGCGTGTTTCAAACCTTGTTATCGGATATGCTGGTGGAGTCCGATCACGTTTTACCGTGCACACATTTGCTGTTCGCCATTAAGAATTTAGAGCGCATCGGCGATCACGCGACCAATATCGCCGAGACCATCCAGTTCCTCGTCATGGGAACGCACCTGGCCGAGAAACGCCCGAAACGCGGCGGTGTGTCCGCGATGGATTTAGCAGCAGTCATGGGTGATCACCCGCCCGCTGCGTCCGAGCAACCTTGAACGCCTTCGGAGAACGTCGATGAAGCCGACAGTCATGATCGTAGAAGACGAACCCTCCCTCGTAACGATGCTGCGCTATAATCTGGAGAAAGAGGGCTACCAAGTCACGGAAGCCGGCGATGGCGAGGAGGCCATGACGGTCGCCAATGAAACCACGCCCGACGCGGTTATCCTCGATTGGATGCTGCCGCGGATGTCCGGTATCGAAGTGTGCCGTCAATTGCGCCGCAAAGCGGAGACGCGCAATGTCCCCATCATCATGCTCACGGCGCGCAGCGAAGAAACCGACAAGGTGCGCGGCCTGAACGTTGGCGCTGACGATTACCTGACCAAGCCCTTCTCCATGCCGGAATTGGTGGCTCGTGTGCGTGCGCTGTTGCGCCGTACGAAGCCTTCGCAAAGCAAAGGCCAGCTGACCTTCGGCGACATCGTCCTCGACCTCGACGCCCACCGCGTCAGCCGCGGCGGCAAATACATCCACCTCGGCCCGACCGAGTTCCGCTTGCTGCAATACCTCATGGAGCGCCCCGGCACGGTGTTTTCGCGCGAGGAGTTACTCAACGGTGTTTGGGGTCCAGATATTTATGTGGAACCACGCACTGTCGACGTTCACATTCGCCGTTTGCGTAAGGCGTTGAATATCGAAGAAAGCGTGGACGTGATCCGCACGGTGCGTGCCGCCGGGTACGCCCTCGATCTCTCGGGCGACCAGGCGGCTTAAGGCACTATTCGCTGTCGTAAGTGAGAAGCGCTTCAAACGGCATATCGAGCTTCTTCCGTCCGTTCAAGAACGCTAACTCGACCAAACATGCGGCACCCACAACGTTTCCGCCTGACGAGCGGACAAGATTGGCCGCGGCCATCATTGTGCCGCCCGTGGCGAGCAAATCGTCAACGATGACGACGCGTTGGCCGGGTTCAACGGCATCGTCCTGGATCTCGATGGTGTCTGTACCGTACTCAAGACCGTAGGAGTGCGACTTCACCTTGCCAGGCAGCTTACCTGTTTTGCGGATCATGATGCTGCCGCAGTTCAAGGGGATCGCCAGCGGTGCCGCGACCAGAAATCCACGCGCGTCGATGGCTGCCAGCATATCCGGCTTCCATTTTCCAACGAGCACGGCCATGCGGTCGACCGTCGTGCGCCAGGCTTCGGGGTGGCGAATCAGCGTGGAGATATCGAAGAAATTAATACCCGGCTTAGGGAAGTCGGGGATTTGGCGGACGTGTTTCTTAAGATCCATAGAACGCTTACCTTTGCTTGATCAGGTCGTCTTGTCGTCTTTGAGCTCGTTTTCCCATTTCGCGACGGCTGCGGTCGCGACCGCGTTTCCAACGACGTTAGTGGCGCTGCGGCCCATATCGAGGAATTGGTCGATACCAAGAATGAGCAACAGTCCAGCCTCGGGCAATTTGAAAGTCGCGAGCGTTGCGGCGATCACCACCAACGACGCGCGCGGCACGCCTGCCATGCCTTTGCTCGTTACCATCAAAAGAAGCAGCATTTCAATCTGTGTGCTGACGGGGACGTCGATGCCGTAGGCCTGCGCGATAAACATCGTGGCGAACGTGCAATACATCATCGAGCCATCGAGATTGAACGAGTATCCAATCGGCAAGACAAAGCTAGCGATCCGGTTGGAAACGCCGAATTTCTCCAGCTGCTCCAGCGTGCGCGGGAAAGCGGCTTCCGACGAAGCTGTCGAGAACGCAAGCAAAACCGGCTCGCGGATCATGCCGAACAATTTCCAACCGCGTTTACCGATCACCGCTGCAGCGAGCGTGAAAAGAGCGAGCCATAGAAGTGCGAGCGAGAGATAAAAGCCACCCATGAACTTGCCGTAGGCCGCCAGAACGCCAAGACCGCGGGTCGCAATCACGGCTGCCAGCGCGGCAAAAATGGCGATGGGCGCCAGTTTCATCACATAGCCCGTCACCTTCAACATGACGTGCGCGACAGCGTCGGCCAGGTTGCTGACGGTTTTTCCTTTCTCGCCCAGGTGCATTACCGCCACGCCGAAAAAAGCCGAGAAAACCACGATCTGTAGAATTTCGTTTTGCGCCATGGCCTCGATCACCGAGCGCGGCACCAGGTGCGTAACGAAGTCCTTAAGGGTGAACCCGGCTGTTTGAACGGTGCTGGCCGTCGCTTCGGGCAACGGCAGTCCGAGATTCACACCAGGGGCAAGCGTGTTCACCATGAAGAGGCCGAGGAGGAGCGACATCAGCGACGCGCCGATGAACCACGCCATCGTCCGCGCGCCGACGCGGCCCAATGCGCCGGTGCCGCCCATGCGGGCAATGCCCACGACCAGAGTCGAGAAGACCAGCGGCGCGATAATCATGCGAATGAGGCGGAGGAAGACATCGGTCAGAATGGAGAGATAACCGGCAACGGTGGCAGTTGCCTCCGCGTCCAGCGCCGTGTTGAGGCCGTACCCCACCAGCATTCCCAAGACCATTGCGACAACAATTGGGTTGCCGAGCAGGCGCCGCATTTCGTTAATTCCCCGATATTCGCCGTCCGGCACCATGACACCAGTCCGGCAGAGACGCAGCCTCTTTCGACCGCCAAGCAACGCGGCCGTGCAACCCAAGGCTAAAGACGCGCGTATTTACGAGGTAAGCGGCTTGATGGAGGCCCCGCCACCGCTCCTAAGGGTTGTATTTGCTGATGGCTGGGGCTTTCGGTCTGGCTGGGAAATCATTGTCCGCACCATAATTTCGTGTAATTGTTTGAAACCGTGGTTTTCCATATACAACTTTTGGACGATCAGGCCGCATTCGGGCGAGACATGCCCATGGGTTGGGTTGTTGATCTAATCATGGTTCCTGAACGGGAATAGTGGAGTAGGGCGTGGCGGAACTTTCGATCGAAGACGTCAACCGACTGGCCCAAGATCCGTCACCTGCGGCGCGCGCCAACACGGCTGTAAAGTTGGCGCAGAAATTCAATCCCGTCACGCTAACGCCGGCCGAGCTTCAACTCGCCGAGCAGATTTTCCGTATCATGGCACGCGACGCTGAAGTGGCCGTGCGCGAGGCGCTGGCGGCCAACTTAAAACATAACTCACTCCTACCTCACGACGTCGCGCTGGCGCTTGCGCAGGACGTTGAATCCGTCGCGCTGCCGATCCTCACTGTTTCGGAAGTCCTGACGTCGGACGACCTCATTGAAATCGTTGCGAGCCAAGGTCAGCCGGCGCGCCTTGATGCGATTGCCGGACGTAAGCGTCTCGATGCACGGGTGACCTCGGCGATTGTCGACGTTTCACCGTCAGAAGCTGTGATTGCAAAACTGCTCTCCAATCCCGGCGCTGATTTCGCCGAAGCGACTTTGCATAAGGTTGTCGATACCTACGGCAACAGCGAAGCGGTGCAAGAACCGTTGATCTACCGCGAGACTCTGCCCGTGACGATCACCGAACGCCTTGTCACGCGTGTGACCGAACGGTTGCAGACGCACCTGTTGTTCAAACACAAGGTCTCGCCGGACGTGGCGCTCGAGCTGGTATTGCATACACGCGAACGCGCAACCGTCGGCCTAGCAATGGGCGTCGGCGAGGCGGGTCTCGTGGCGCTCGTGCGGCAGTTGAAAGACAACGGCAAGCTCGGCGTTTCGATCGTCGTGCGTGCGATTTGTATGGGAAATTTGCGTTTCTTCGAACATGCGATTGCAGCCCTTGCCGATGTCCCTATCGGGAATGCGCGCACGCTCATTCACGACGCCGGCAAACGCGGACTTCAAACCGTATGGGCGAAGGCCGGATTGCCGGAGTCACATTATCCGGTCGTGCGTGCGGCCGTAGATGTGGTGGCGCAAACTGAGTTCGACGGCCGCGACCTCGACCCCGAACGCTATTCGCGCCGCATCATCGAACGGTTGCTGACGCAGTATGAGAGTCTCGGGGTCGCCTTCGATCACGACGATCTGGAATATCTTCTGACGCGCGTCGGGCAGTTGCCCTCGGCGTCCATCCACTAATTACCAAACACCGGTATTTATCATCGATGCCCAGGGCTCCTGGGGCGGCTTCTTTTCGCCTTTTTGCAAAAGCTCGATGGAGATGTTGTCGGGCGAGCGAACAAAAGCCATGTAGCCGTCGCGTGGCGGGCGATTGATCGTCACCCCTGCATCCTGCAGACGCTTGCAGGTCGCGTAAATGTCGTCAACTTGATAGGCGAGGTGGCCGAAATTGCGGCCGCCGGCATACGCTTCCGGGTCCCAGTTATAAGTCAATTCGACCTGGGCGCTGTCGTCGCCGGGGGCGGCTAAAAATACGAGCGTGAAACGGCCCTGTTCGCTCTCATGCCGGCCAATTTCATTCAGCCCTAACTTCTTCACATAGAAATCCAGCGACTGATCCAGGTTTGTGACGCGAACCATGGTGTGAAGGTATTTCATTTGGGCACCCTGCGAATTTTGACCGATGGGAGAATATGTCGAATTTTTGTCTTTGGGAACGCCTCGAAAAAGATCGGTCGTTGGCCTAGCGGGACGGGGTGATATACCATGCGGCGGCGAAGGGGAGACGTACCGACAATGCCTACAGATACGGGCGGCAAGAATATCAGCCGCCGCGCGATTTTAACGACGGCGGCTGCAGCGGGTGGTGGACTCCTGATTGGATTTCACCTGCCGGCGAGCGGCCTGTCGAATGCATTTGCGGCGGCGCCTTCGCCTGAACCAGCACGGCTTAATGCGTATTTGCGTATTGCGCCGAATAACATCATCACGTTGATGTCGCCCAAATCGGAAATGGGCCAAGGCGTTCACACCGGCCTCGCCCTTCTTGTTGCGGAAGAGCTGGAAGTGGACTGGACCCGCATGCGGGTCGAAACGGCGCCATCGACGCCGGAATTCGGGTTCATGAGCACGGGCGGCTCGCCGTCCGTCGCAACGACATTCGATGCCTTGCGCCGCGTTGGCGCCGAGGCGCGCGAAATGCTGCGCCGCGCCGCCGCCGCACGCTGGAAAGTGCCGGTCAACGAAACGCGCGCTGCAGGCAGTTTTATTTATCATGACGCGAAGCAATTCCGCGCGAGTTACGGTCAGCTCGCGACAGAGGCAGCTCGGGTTAAGTTGTCAAAAGACGTGCCGCTTAAAAGCAATAAAGAATGGAAGCTCATCGGTACGTCGCCGCGGCGGTTAGATACGCCGGCGAAGGTCGACGGTTCTACACAATACGGCATCGACGTCAAGGTGCCGGGCATGTTGATCGGCGCGATTATGCATTGCCCCGTGTCGGGTGGGACATTGAAAGATGTCGACCCCCGGCGCGCGATGGTCGTGAAGGGCGTGAAGCAAGTCGTGCAGCTCGATAATGCGGTCATTGTGCTCGCCGACGGCTACTGGCCTGCACATAAAGGTCTTGGAACGCTCAAGCCTCAGTGGACATTCGGACCGAACCACGTACAGAACGACGCCACGATTAGTATTTTGCTTGAGCGCGCTTTGAACGACGCACGAAATGGCACAAGCACAGGCGACGCCGACGAAGCCTTGAAGTCTGCGGCCAAAGTCGTCGAAGCCGCCTACGAAGTTCCTTACCTCGCACACGCCGCCATGGAACCCATGAATGCGACCGCGTGGGTGCGTGGCGACGAGGCTGAAATCTGGGCGCCGGTCCAGGCGCAAACTGCCAATCAGCGCGCGGTTGCCACCGCCTTGGGTATTTCGCCTGAGAAAGTTCTTATTCACACCACTTATCTTGGCGGCGGCTTTGGCCGGCGCCTGCAAACGGATTTTACGGTTCAAGCCGCGTTGGCCTCTAGGGCTGCCGGTAAGCCCGTGAAATTGATTTGGTCGCGCGAAGAAGACATTCGTCACGGCACATTCCGTCCACGCGCCAAGGCGGTTTTCCGGGCTGGCCTCGATAAAGCCGGAAAACCGATCGCGTTGAAAGTGGCTCTGGCCGAGAACTCCGCTGTCGGTAATGTCGCGCGCAAAGGCCGCCCGCCGCGCGAAGACGTTTCCGCCGCAGCATCCGTTTGGCTGACGGGCGGCGCCTATAATATTCCTAATACCCGGTTCGTTCACGGCGACATCGAATTGCCGCTCCCTGTTGGTCCGTGGCGCAGCGTGCAGTTCAGCCACAATGGTTTTTTCGGTGAGTCGATCATCGACGAGATGGCTTATGCCGCGGGCGCGGATCCATTGGCGTTTCGCAAAGACAATGCGTCGGATTCTCGACACCTGGCTGTGTTGACCAAAGTCGGTGAAATGGCCGGTTGGGGCACGCGTAAGCTTGCCGCCGGCCACGCGCTGGGTATTGCGATGGTCGAAAGTTCAGGTTCAGTGATTGCGCAAGTGGCCGAAGTCAGCGTGAACGGCCGCGAGGTCAGGCTCCACACTGTTTGGTGTGCGGCCGATTGCGGCACTGCCATCTACCCCGGCAATGTCAGCTATCAGATGGAAAGCGGAATTATCTTCGGCCTCACCGCGGCACTCTACGGTCAGGTGAACATCGATCGTGGCAGCGTGATTCAGATGAACTTTACGGGCTATGATATGGTGCGCCTGGCCCAAGCGCCCGAAATTAAAGTGGCCATCATTGATTCCGGTGCGCCCATGGGCGGTGCCGGCGAACCCGGCGTTCCGCCAATCGCGCCCGCGCTCACGAATGCGATCTTCGCTGCGTGTGGCGAACGCGTGCGCAGCCTACCGCTTTTGAAGGCAGGCTTTATTCCGGTTTAATACTGGAATTCCACGTAGAGCCAAACTTTCTTGGTGTCGCTGTCGAAGCTCTTCGCGTTGTAAGACGCAAAGCGCACGCCGGTCGTTAAGCGGCCAAGAACAGTCGCGTTCAGATCGACGTCGAATTCCGTACCGTAATGCGCTGCGCCGTTGGTTGCGGCGAAGTCGTGGAAACGTAAGTCCAGTTTCGGCGTCTTCATCGGTCCCAGATCAGGTAACTCTTGCAAGAAGCGCACATGCAAATCGCGAAGGCCGTTTGCCGGCGTGACCGTAAAGACGTCGGCCCAGCCATTGTGACGATGCAGTGTTGCGAGCGGCGTTTGCACGGCGGCGACACCGTTGCCGCCTAAATTTTCCCAGCCCGCGAACAGCGTCGAGTGATTCCATCGCAACGACGGACGAACCAAAGCATAGGTCTGCGTGTAGCTGCGAGGATTTGCGGCGTAATCGCTCTGGCGTGCGACTTCGGCTTCCAGGCCGTAGGCAACCGCGCCGTTATCGAGCAGAGCGTCGTAACGCACGCCATAGGTCGCCGATGAGAATTGCGGCACCGGCGCTAAATTCAAAAGGTATGCGTAGGCGGTCGTCACGCCAAACGGCACGACCGTCGTGCTGACGCCAACAAAGTGGCTGGCGCTATCCCAACGTCCGTTCGGGTTGTTGCCAAGAATACGATTGACGCGATCGACATAAGCATAGCGCACCGACAACTCTGGCAAGATGCGCGCGTCGATCATGGCGGCATCGAACGTCTGGTCGTTTTGACGGAATGAGCCGGGGCCAACCCAGCGCTCATTTTCATAGGCAATGCGTTGACGCCCGACGACGAGGCGTGTGCCCGCCATTCCGTCCTGACTGGGCTGCATCCATCCGACGTAGGCTTGATTGAGCAACTCACTATCCGGGTCGGCGATCACGGGTAACGCAGGCGTGTTGATGACACCATCGCTGCGGCGATTTGCGATGTGGTGCGTGACTTCGCCTTCGACGCCGGCAAAAAGGCCGTTCCACGAAAGCGTTTCATACCCAAGGCGGATCCGCCCTGTCAGGGCGTAAGCCGTTTGCGGCTGGGACGCATGGTCGACGAATTCATAGCGTAGCCGCGTATCCAACTTAAATTTACCGCCGATCAGCGCCGCGCCGAGCGACTCTTCCGTGGCCACAGGTCGCGCATACGGCAGCGGCCGCCGATCGATGCCGGCCACGGTGACAAGGCCGAGCGCGCGGTTCACGCGGTCCGCGCCCCATGTAATCGCTTGCGAGGGTGCTTTGCTGGGCCACACGTCGGTGCCTTCGCCGGGGCGAAGCGTCGTCGTACCGTCGTCGTTGCTTACGATGACTTCGTGCCCGGAAAACAGCGCGACCGATAAATGGTCGTTCACCACCTCCACAAAAAAGTCGGTGCCGCGGATGCCGATGGTGGCAACGGCTGTTGAAACCGTCACCGCTTTGGTTCCGCCAACGCGCTCGATCGCGCCGGCCACAAGCCGCATGGCGCCTGCTGTGACTTTCAGCGCAGCGTTGTTGGCGCCGCCCGCGGGGTTATAGACAAACTCGTCTATGAGGACTTCGGAATTGGGGCCGAGGCTTAAGGTCGTACCGTCGGCGAATACGATAAGAACTTTGCCGCCGTTTCCGGTTTCAACGATGTCGTCGGATAAGATCGCTGCGCCGCTGCGTAAAGGCTGCGTGGCGGTGGCGCGCGTGAGGTTTACGATCCCTTGAAGGTCGCGGACCGTGCCTGCACTTTGAACTTGTGCAAATGCGCTGTGGTGGCCGACGGCCATAAAAACGGCCAGCGCCAATCCCGCCCAAAACCCCCGCATCGGCTCCCCTCGCGACTAGCCTTAACCCTTTCGGGGATCGTAAGGCTTTTTCGCCGCCCAGGCTTTCACAAATTGCTCGAGTTCCGCGTCCGGCTCTTTGGGCAGGACCAGCTTGAGCGTCACGTACTGATCGCCGGCAAGCTCCCGTTTTGTGGCGGGAACCCCTTTTCCTTTTAGGCGCATACGCGTTCCGGTATTGGCGTGGGCCGGAATCGTCACGGTGACCGGGCCATGAATGGTCGCCACTTCCACTTTGCCGCCCAACACGGCTTCACCCAAGGATACCGGCAGCTCGTAATGGATATCGCGGCCGTCGCGCGTGAAGTGGGGATGCGCGCGTACCTTCACCTCAATGAGCGCATCACCGGGCGCGCCGGTGACGCCGGGCGATCCCTGGCCCTTCAGGCGGATGGTTTGGCCGTCGGCGATTCCGGCAGGAATGCCCACATCGAGCGGCTTTCCGCCCGGCAGCGTGACCCGCTTTTTGACACCGGTCATGGCGTCGATGAAATCGACTTCCAGCGTGAACCGGAGGTCTTCGCCTTGTGTCGGCACGCCGCCGCCGCGCCCGCCCCGGAAGACGCCCCCGAACAGATCGCTCAGATCATCGAAGGCAAAACCGCCGCCCGCGCCACCTTGGCCGAAGCCGCCCTGGTGGCCGCCGCCGAATGGGCCGCCACCCGGACGCCGCCCGCCGCCGGCAAAGGGGTTACGGTGGATCTCGGTGCCGTTGCCATCGATCTCGCCGCGGTCAAAGCGCCCACGCTTCGCGGTGTCGCCCAGAATATCGTAGGCGGCGTTGATGTCCTTAAAGCGCTCCTCGGACCTCTTGTCTCCGGGATGCAAATCGGGGTGATATTTCTTAGCCAGCTTACGGAAAGCTTTTTGGATGTCCGTTTCGCTGGCGTCCGATTTTACGCCAAGTGTTTCGTAGGGGTCTTTTGCCATCGTAAAACTTATATAGGTCCTGCAATTCTAAGGCGCGATAGGGCACGATTCCCGCAGATCCCACCGGCTGGGTGTATTCATTTGCGCATTATACACGTGTTCTTCCGGCGGACTGGTATGGTGCTGTAAGATATGGTCCATTACCGCCGCTAAAGGGAAGAGGGGGCAAACCTACCCTCCACAATCTGTTGACGTAAGGAGGCCGCTTGGCCGCGAGTTCCCTCATGAAACGCTGGGGTCAGGCGATTCTTGTCCCCGTCGTCGTTTTTATTGCCGTTGTGGGCCTCCTGGCCTTTTTGACGCTCAAAGTCATTTCTTTGCAGGCGTGGGTCACGCACACGCAACAGGTCAAAGACCGGCTGGCGATCCTGTTCGATACGGTGCAGGAAGCTGAAAGTGGCACGCGCGCTTTCTTTCTGGGACACAACGACGCTTTGCTGGCGTCGTATAAGGCGGCGAGCACTGAAGTACCCAAGCAGCTGAAAGAGCTTGAGGAGCTGGTGAGCGATAACCCGGAGCAGGTGCAAAGGGTTGCCAAGCTGCGCTCGGATATCGAAACGCGGATGGCGCTGCTTACCGTCGGTGTCGAAAACATTAAAGCGGGCCGCGAAACGACTTACGGCGTGGTTCGCGGTTCCGGCGTCACTTCCATGGCGACGGTGCGTGCGACCGTCAATGAGATGAAGGCCGCGGAAGACGCGCTTTTATTGCCACGGCGCCAAAACGTTACGCGCCTGGCGACCGGAATACAATTATTCGCTTATAGCTTGCTGTTCGTCTTGATGACGACGGCGATCATCAGCTTGGCCAAAGCGCGCCGTCAACGCGACGAACTGGAATCCGCGCAGTCGACACTGCGTGCGACCAACGACAAGTTGACCGCTGAAATGGGCGAACGCGCAAAAATCGAAGGCCAATTGCGGCAAGTGCAAAAAATGGAAGCCATCGGTCATTTGACCGGCGGTATCGCGCATGACTTCAACAACATGCTGGCGGTAATTATCGGGGCGCTCAATATCATGCAGCGCCGGATCGATCGCGGCGATTACAACATTGGCTCGTTTGTGCAGGCCGCTGTTGAAGGCGCGCAGCGCGGCGGCGCTTTGACCCAGCGGCTGCTGGCATTCGCCCGCAAACAGATGCTGGAGCCGCGCCCTGTGGATGCGAACAAGCTGGTTTCGGGCATGTCTGAACTGTTGCGCCGCACGCTTGGCGAAACCGTTCAAACCGAGGTGATTGTCGCCGGCGGCTTGTGGCGGTCGTACGTGGATGCCCACCAGCTTGAAACGACGATCCTCAATCTCGTCGTCAATGCGCGAGACGCCATGCCGGAAGGCGGAAAGCTCACCATTGAAACGGCCAACGCTTATCTCGACGATCGCTACACCGCCGAGCATGAAGACGTTCAACCGGGCCAGTACATCATGGTGGGTGTGAGCGATACGGGCACGGGGATGACGCCGGAAGTCGTCGCTAAAGCCTTCGATCCGTTTTTCACGACCAAAGGCGTCGGACGCGGCACGGGGCTTGGCCTCAGCCAAGTCTACGGGTTCGTCAAACAATCTGGCGGACACGTGAAGATCTATTCCGAAGTGGGTCAGGGCGCGACGATCAAAGTGTATCTGCCGCGCTATCACGGCGCAGTGGACGATTCTCAAATAGCGAAAGCCGTCAGCACCGAATTGCCGCGCGGAACCAAGGCGGAGAAAATCCTGGTCGTTGAAGACGAAAACGCGGTGCGGCGCTTAGCGGTCGATGGCCTGCAGGAACTTGGCTATGAGGTGGTGGAGGCCGACAGCGGCGCCAACGCGCTCGCCCAGTTGGAAAAGCATCCTGACATCCGCATGGTGTTCACGGATATCGTGATGCCGAACATGAATGGCCGGCAGATGGTCGATCAGGCCATGAAAAGCAGACCCGATCTGAAGGTCGTTTACACCACGGGTTATACGCGCAATGCCGTGGTGCATAACGGCATGCTGGATCCGGGCGTGAAGATGCTCGGTAAACCCTACACGTTGGTGCAACTTGCGCGTATGATTCGCGACACGCTCGATACTTGATCGCGAACGCAGGGTGGCGCAGATCGACGGCCTAACGCTTGTTCTGATCCTTCACCTGCTGATCGCAATTCCGGTCAGCGTGCATATTCTGCTCACCAAAAATGAGTCGGTGGCGCTGGCCTGGATCGGCACGGTCCTGATCTGGCCGTTTGTGGGCAGTGCCGTGTACGGACTATTCGGAATCAATCGTGTGCTCCGGCGTGCGCGCAAATTGCGCGGCCGGCGTCCGCGTTATGTGCCGCATCTAGATACGCATCCGATGCCGTTCGAGGGGCTTCCAACCGCCCAGCAAAGCCAGCTTTTCCAGTTTGCCCGCTCGGTTCATGCGATGCCGTTTCTCGGCGGTAATAAGATCGTACCGTTGCCCCATGGTGACGTGGCTTACCCCGATATGCTAAAAGCCATCGCCGCGGCAAAAACCAACATTGCGCTTTCGGTTTATATTTTTGAGCGCGACGATATCGGTGCTCAGTTTATTGACGCGTTGAAATCCGCCCACGCGCGTGGCGTCTTGGTGCGCGTGCTGATCGATGAGATCGGCAGCGGCGCCTTCCGTTCGCGCTCGGTCGACCACGAGTTGTCGCAAGTGGGCATCGCCACCGCGCGGTTCATTCCGCAAAAACTCAAGCTTCTGCCATTCATCAATCTGCGCAATCACCGCAAGATCATGCTGGTCGACGGCGTGGTGGGGTACATCGGCGGCATGAACATTTGCCGCACC
Source organism: Fidelibacterota bacterium (assembly GCA_947475895.1). GTDB lineage: Bacteria > Pseudomonadota > Alphaproteobacteria > Rhodospirillales > Rhodospirillaceae > SHVO01. The sequence goes on along the minus strand of CANJMF010000007.1, from coordinate 97,972 downwards.
TATAGCCACAAATCCGACGACACGGTTCGCGACATCCATTTTCGCCTGAGCGGCCCGACGCTGGGGCAGATGGCGACTATCTTTGAAGAAGATTGGCGCTTCGCAAAGCATGAAACCATCGAGCTGCCGGTGATGCAGTTTCCACAGGAAACATGGGGCAAGCCGATTTATGCCCGCGCGGTGCCGGACGGTCCGGACAATAGTTTCCAGCGCACGTTCTGGATCATGCAAGGGGCCTTGGCGGTCGCGCAAAAAAGCGTGCGCATCATGACGCCGTATTTTTTGCCGAACGACATTCTCACGAATGCGTTGTCGGTGTGCGCGCTGCGCAAGGTTGACGTGGAAATCATCGTGCCCGCAAAAACCGATATCAAACTTGTCGACTGGGCCATGCGCGCGAAGTTCCAAGACCTGCTGGAGCACGGCGTGAAAATTCTGATCGGTCCGGAACCCTTCGATCATTCGAAGGTGATGGTGGTGGACGGCGTGTGGATGATGGTGGGCTCGTCGAATTGGGATCAACGCAGTTTGCGGCTCAACTTCGAGGCCAACTTGGAATGCTACGACGCCGATCTGTGCGCGGAGCTGGAGGACTATTACGAAAAGGCCAAAGCGGTCGCGCGGCCGGTCCGACTCGATGACGTGCGCGCGCAGTCGCTGCCCATTCAATTGCGGAATAATTTCGCGCGGCTGTTCGCACCGTATCTGTAGAGGCCTCAGTTACAGAAACAACCCGGCCGCGCGACAAACGCGTGGTAAGCCCAGTAAATTCAAAGGCTTACTGGCCCCGCGCGGGCGACCTTGCGCCGATTTTTTCGGCGCTTTCGTTTGTGTTTTCAAAGACTTCGAAAAAAGTGAAACAACCCCATGCACGCCTTTTCAGGGCTTCGCTGGAGCTTTTTCGCGCTTGACCTAAACGCCTTTGAAGTGACCGTACACAGTCCATGCGCCAATGAGGATGAAGCCGATTCCGGCGATCAACTTCAGCGGAATTTTCACGAGATACTTTTCGGCGGCGGTGCCGAGGACGACCGCGATGGCGGTCGAGAGAACGAGTGCCGCGGCGGCGGCGGCGAACACAAGCCACGGCGAGGTTTTATTCTCCGAAGCGAACAGCACGGTCGCCAGTTGAGTTTTGTCGCCAAGCTCGGCCAGGAACACCGTGACGAAGATCGCGAAAATCTGAGACATAAGTTCCTCGCTTTACAAAGACTAATCCAAAAAGAAACGCGGCCGCATCCTACCTGGATACGGCCGCGCTGAAACGAACGAAGTCTGCTTATTTCTGGAATTTCAGAATGAACTGGTCGGTCTTGCCCTTCACAGCACCTTCGAACACTTTGCCGGTGCGATCGTCGGCGGGGTGAGCAAGAACTTTGCTTTCACCGACAAACTTGAAGCCGGCGGCGGTGACTTCCTTCTTCACCACTTCGGCATCGATACGGTGCAGGGTGGACGTGGCCGTGACGCCTGATCCGGTGACGGCGGCGTGGTCGAGAACGATGTAGATCCCGCCCGGCTTCAGCGAGTCATAGATCGACTTGTTCAAGGCTGCCACGTCGATGGCGGCGATGTTGTGGAAGTCGTGGTAGTTGCGCGACGTCCAGAAGAAATCGACCGGCTCGGTCAACTTCACCGGACCCGGCGTGAAATCCACGAACGTCACGTTTTTGTACTGAGGGTCGGCCGCGATGGCCTTTACGGCATCGGCGCGCGCGCCGGGCGCAAGGGCGAACACTTTGCCCACGCCGCCAACAGCCTTCGAGAAGATACGCGTGAAGTATCCGCCGCCCGGGAACAGATCGACAACCTTGTCGCCTTCCTTCAAGCCGGCAAAGGCCAGCGTTGCGGCGGGCAGGCGGTCGGCGTCGGCGTCTTTATCGGCCGCAGGACGGCCCGCGTCCGCGACAGCTTTGGTAATGAATGCCGGCGGCGCCATATCGGCGGCGAAAGCGGGCGCAGCAGCGGCGAACGCGAATGCAAAACTCGCCGCGAGAACGGTTGAACGAAGCATGTGTGACCCTCCCTGTTGGTCTTTTTGTAGCGGGCAGAACTTTAGCCTGGGAATTGCGTCGCCGCTATGGCCGGATGGGGTCACAAAAGCGCGAGAATCGGATCTTCACAGACCCGTCACCCTCTAAATATCGACCTATTTGCCTGCGGCGGCTTTCAAGGCGTCCGCAAGGGCGAGCGCTTCGGCCTTCGTGAGGCGAAAGGACGTGCTTCTGTATAGACGGTCCGCCTTCGTCATAACTTCAAGGACGACGGCGTTGCTTTTTCGCGCAACGCTTACAGTTTCGGTCCACTTTGCGCCGCTGATCTTGATGGTTGAGCCCTGCATGACGGTTCTCCATTGCTTCGCAATATTTAACGTCTGTCGTTACACGGCGAGGGGACGAACGTATTTCCGCAAGGCGGCCACGAATTGCGCGGCGTGGGTGAAACAGGCGTAGTGACCACCATCGATGGCAACAAATGCCTTAACTGGCGCGCGAACGTCTTGCGTATAACGTTTCGCCGGTTCGAATCCCGCGATGTGATCTTCGCGGCCTTGAATAACAAAAAAAGGAATTGGCATATCGAGGCCAAGGTCGCGCAGATCCATTGAGACGGCGACCGGGCCGAGTTTTTCTCCACTGAACTTGGATCCGGCAATCCAGTCCGACGCGTCGCCATCGGTTTTGAAGCGACCCGACTCCATAAAATCCGTCACCATCTTCGCGTATCCAGCATCGGCTGGGGAAAGCGTATATTTTTTTGCGGCACCGGCCTGCGCGATGAGCCTGCGGTTCGGCGGCAAAGTTAAAGTGGCATCAATCGCTTCAAGTGTCGTGTGATCGCTGGCCGCCGTTGCTTGCAAGCGTGCCCACCGAATTTGATCGTCCACCGTGGCCGCGAAGCTCTCGACTTGCCCGGTACCGACGAAAGCATGGAAAAGCTCGGGTCGCCGCTTGATGACGTTCACCCCCAGCAACGAACCCCACGATTGACCGACAAGGATGACCTTTCGTTGCGATAAGCGGCTTTGGAGGTGTTGAGCGATCTCGACGACGTCGTCGATTAACCGATCCAACGTCGGGAGCGGGACCGAAGAGCCGTTGCGCCCGAAGGTCTTGCCGAAACCACGTTGATCCCAATTGACCACTGTGAAGTCGCGCTCCCACGGAACGAACTCCTTTAGAAACGGCGACTGCGCTTCGCCTGGTCCGCCGTGGAGGTACAAGATGACGGGATTGCCGGTGTTCTCTCCTTGAACCGCAATCCACTGATCGACGTCGCCGATACGGACGAAGCCAGACTCGTTTATGGCGTTATTCGCGCCATGTGCGGCATGCGCCGTGAGTAAAGAGGCGATCGCGGCAAGGCGCAAAAACCGACGTCGCGAGGCTCTAATCATACTTCGCGTAATCAGCCCAGGCGATTGATACCGTCGAACGCGGCCGTTTTGTAGCACTCGGCCAGCGTTGGATAGTTGAACACCGTGTTCACGAAGTAATCGATGGTGCCCTTGTGGGCGAGCACAGCTTGGCCGATGTGGATCAGCTCCGAAGCGCCTTCGCCGATGATGTGTACGCCGAGCAATTCGCGCGTTTCGAGGTTGAAGATCAGTTTCAGCAAACCGGTGTTGTCGCCGATGATCTGGCCGCGCGCGATCTCGCGGTAGTTGGCTTTGCCGATCTCGTAGGGAATGCCGTCTTGCGTGAGTTCTTCTTCCGTACGCCCCACCGTGGAGATTTCCGGGATCGTGTAGATGCCATAGGGAAACAATGACGGCACGCTTTCGCACGCCGTGCCGAAAGCATGGCAGGCAGCAAGGCGGCCTTGTTCCATGGACGTGGAGGCGAGGCTGGGGAAACCGATCACATCGCCGACAGCGTAGATGTGCGACTTGTTGGTTTGATAGTGGGCGTTGACCTTGAGGCGGCCGCGGTCGTCGGTGGCGATGCCGGCGGCTTCGAGGTTGAGGGATTCCGTGGCGCCCGTGCGGCCGATGGAATACAGCGCCTTTTCGGTGACGATCTGCTTGCCGCTGGCCAGCACGACCTTCACGCGTTCGCCTTTATCGTCGTTGGTGGGTTCCACCGATGAGACTTCTTCGCCCAAGCGCAGCGTCACACGGTTCTGGTGCATGTGGTAGGCGAGGCTGTCGGTGATTTCGCGGTCGATGAAGGGCAGGAGCGTGTCGCGCTTGTCGACGAGCGTCACGCGCACGCCCAACGCCGCGAACATGGTGGCGTATTCGATGCCGATGACGCCAGCGCCGATCACGGTGATGCTGCGCGGCAGTTTTTCGAGCGTGAGGATATCATCGCTGATGAAAATGCGCTGACCGTCGAAGGGAATCTTTTTATCGCGCGTGGCGTGCGTTCCGGTGGCGATCACGATGTTCGCCGCCGTGACCGAGCGCTGACCGTGACCGTCGGCGTCTTCCACGCAGATGGTGTGTTCGTCGATGAATTTGCCGTTGCCGGTTCTGACTTCGATTTTATTGCGCTGAAGCTGATGGCGCGTGACGTCGATCTCGTGGCGGATGACGTGGTCGGTGCGAAAGTGCAGATCCTGCATGGTGATGTGCTGCTTCACCGTATAGGACGAGCCGTAGATGCCGCGTTCGCGGTATCCCGACAGATGCAGCACCGCTTCGCGCAGGGTCTTGGACGGGATGGTGCCGGTGTTGATGCAGATGCCGCCGAGGACGTGCTTCTTCTCAAGCAGCAGCGTCTTCCGCCCGAGTTTGGCCGACTGAATGGCGGCGCGTTGACCGGCCGGGCCAGATCCGATGACCACAATGTCGTAATCGTAGGCCATGTGCCGTTACCCCCTGCAAATGCTCCCCGAACCGCCAAAATGCGTGTTATCGGCGAGTACGTCAACCGGCTTCATCGTCCTGAGGTTGCGTTAAGTGCCCATAGAATCACACTTTTTTGCAATCTAGGCGGATGTTCATGGCTTCTTCATACGATATGCCATATGAAAGGTTAACGCCTCAAATACGGTATAGCTCAAGAGACATATGGCTGCACACTCCACCAACCCGAACGACGACGAACTTCCCCCGCTTGTGGTGACGTCGTTCGATCAGTTGAACTTTCTGCTCATCGACGATGATGCGGTTTGTCTCGACGTGATGGAAACGATGTTGAAGTCGGTTTCCGTGGGCAGCATTCATAAAGCGTCCAGCGTGTTCGCCGACGCGAGTGTGCTGGCCAATCAGAACATCAAGATCGACGGCATCATGTGCGACCATCACATGGACGGCATGACGGGCCTCGCGCTGTTGCAGCGGATCCGCGCCGGAAAGAATGCGATCGTGCCGCGCGACTTGCGTTTCATTCTCGTGACCGGCGATACCAGCCCTGAACTTGTGTATGCCGCCGTGCGCCTCGACGTGAGCGGCTTCATCACGAAGCCCATGGGCATGACGCCCATGGTGAAGACCATCCATCATGCCTTTGGCCGCGCGACGCGCCTGAAGCCGGCCATGGATTACGCCAAGGTCGCGCTACCCACGCAGCAACCGCTGCATTCCTAAAAACGAAATCGCAGTTGAGCGGGCGGTCTAACGGACCGCCGCAGCCATGTTGCCGCCATCGACGGTGAGGATCGCGCCGGTGGTTTTTTCCGCCAGCGCCAAGCTGACAAAGGCTTGTGCCACGTCGTCGGCGCTCACTTCCTTCGCCAGCAAATTCCCGCCCATGTATTCCTGTTGTGAGAGCCCGCGCGCTTTCGAACGGTCGGCGATCATGGCGTCGGTCAACAAGCCGGAGCGAATGCGGTCGGCGTTCACCGCGTTGGCGCGAATACCTTCGGCACCGTAATCCAACGCGTATTGGCGCATCAGTGAAAGCGCTGCGGACTTAGGCAATCCGTAAGGCCCGAAATTGGGGCCCGGGTTGAGGGCTTGCTTTGACACGTTATAGAGCAGCACGCCGCCGAAGCCCTGTTTGCCCATGATCTCAACAGCCGCCTGGCTTACGCGCTGATGGCCGTAGAAATTGAGTTCGAAGCTATCGCGCAGAACTTGCTCATCGACGGTGCCGATCTTGCCTTGCCACGCCTTGCCGGCGTTAGAGACAAGAATGTCGATGCCGCCGAAGCTTTCCGCGATTTTCGCGAAGGCGGCTTTCACCGAAGCGATGTCGGTGACATCGCAGGCAATGGCCGCGCATTTCAGTTTGGCGGCTGCGGACGTAAGGCCCTCGCCGGGAAGATCGAGGATGGCGACTTCAGCGCCTTCGGCCTTGAAGGCTTTGGCCGTGGCGAGACCAATACCAGAAGCGCCGCCGGTGACGGCAACAACGCGGCGCGCGAGTTTCGCTTCTTTGGCCTTGCCTAGTTTGGCTTGCTCAAGCGACCAATATTCCATGTCGAAGAGATCGGTTTCCGGCGCACATTCGAATATGCCGATGGCTTCGGCGTCGGTGATGGTGCGCACGGTGCTCTCGGCAATATCGGAGGCGATCTTGGCGGCGGATTTGTTGGCGCCTAAGCCGAACAAGCCCACGCCGGGCACGAGGATGACGCGCGGCAGGGGATCGAGCTCGGTCTTCGGCGGGTCTTGGTGCTTATTATATTTGGCGAAGTAGGCGTGATATTTCGCGACGAACAGATCGATGGCTTTGGCCGCGCCGGCTTTGAACGCGGCCAGGTCGCCGGCATCGGGCGCGGGCACGACCAGCGGCCAATTCTTGGTGCGGATGGTGTGGTCGGGCGTGACCACGCCCACTTGCGAATAACGCGCGACGTCGGCGCCGTTCACATAATTAAGGACGTCGGCGTTGGTGCGAAAGTCGAACACCATGGGCTTCGCGCCGTCGCGTGCCAGCAGGCCGCGCAAGATCGGCGCGATGTCGGCAGCGCTGGCGGATTGCTTGGGCAGCGGCGCGGGTGTGAACACAGCCTTGCGCGCTTTTTGCAGCCGCTCTTCCGCCGTGCTCACGTGCGTGATCATGCGCTCATAGGCTTGCTTGGCGTCGTCGCCGAAGGTGAAGATGCCGTGCTTTTCCAGGATCAAACCCTCGACGGTTGGGTCGGCCTCGTAAACTTCAGCGGCTTTTTTCGCGAGGAGGAAGCCAGGCATGATGTAGGGCACGTAACCCATGCGCTTGCCGTAAAGCGCGCGGCACAGATCGCCGCCGTTGGGTTGATCGGCCACGGCCAGGACGCCGATGGAGTGCGTGTGGTCGATGAACTTGTGGGGCAAGAAAGCGTGCAGCAGCGTTTCAACCGACGGATTGGGCGCGGCAGAGTCGAGAAGGTTGCAGCGCTGGATGTTGACCATGTCCTCGTCGGACAGTTTCGAGAGCGCGCGCAATTCAACGATGGGTGCGAGGCGAACGGCTGGATGACCAGCAGGCTCGATCTCGGCCATGTCCCAGCCGGAACCCTTCACGCACAAAACATCGGTGGGGCGGCCCAGGTGATCGGGCACGGAGGTTTTGACGGAGGTGTTGCCGCCGCCGTGAAGGACCAGAGCGGGATCGCGACCGAGAAGGCGCGAGGTGTAAACCCGCAGCGCAATATCGGCGTTCACCCCCTGCTGGGCATAGCGCGTGACGTAACGCGCGGCTTCTTCATCGGACCAATGGCTTTTCACGGGCGAGAACCTGTTTGCGGTGCGGAATGCCCTTCTTAACCAACGTCCGCGCAAAGATCAAAAGTTGGCTGGGCTTAAAGGGGGGGAGTCCGGTCGTTGCGGCGTCCTTTAGATACGGGGGGCGCTCGAAGCTATGCGTATGTTTGGTTTGGCCTTTTATGCGGGCCTTGGATTTGCTGCCGTGTTTCTGTCGCCAGGGCTCGCGCGGGCCGACGTTTTACAGCACCCGACCGGAGAGGTTGTGGACACGCTCGACGCGCGCATGGACCAGCCGTTGCCCAAAAACAGCGAGCTGAAAATCGGATTCGGCCCGGTGATCAAAACGGCGCTCGATTCGGGGCGGAATAGGTTCTACCCACTGCCGCTGATTTTTTATCGCTACAAAGAATACCTCTCCATCGACGAGGCCGAAGTGCGCGTCAACGTGTTCGCGAACGAGAGCGCGGCGGCCAAAGCGGGCTTTCGCGCGGGGCCTATGTTGAACATCGACTTCGGCAACCGCATGCCGTTTACGCGCGGCGTTAAGGAAGCGGGAAAAGTCGGCACCAGCATCGAAGTGGGCGGGTTCGCTTCGTATCGCTATGGGCCGGCGAGTGTGCGCGTGCGTGCGCGCCAAGATATTTTCGGCGGACACGGCGGCACGGTGGTGAACTTGGATCTGCGCAGCGGATTCTATCGCGGCCATGGCGTCTCATTGGCCGCGCAAGTGGCGACGACGTGGGGCAGCCAGAAATATATGCAGTCAAATTTTGGCGTGACGGCGGCCCAAGCGGGGCCTGCGGGCTTGCCGATCTATACGCCGAAAGCAGGATTTCGCGACATTACGCCCAGCCTCGTCGGCGAATACAAATTCAACGATCATTGGGCGACGACAGCGACGGTGCAATTCGTGCGCCGCATCGGCGATGTGGGCGACAGTCCCATCGTGGATCGGCGCGGCACCGCCGACCGCATCCTGTCCGGCGTTTTCGTGATGTACACGTTTTAGCGTTAGAAATCGGCGGCGAAGGTTGCGCGGATGCTGCGTGGCGGGCGTGCATAGAGCGAACCCGTTTGATAGGTGCCCCACGTGAACGTGTTGGCGATGTTGAACGCCTGCAGCCGGATCGACGCGCCGCTCTCATAGAGTTTGAAGTTATAACGCGCGCCGACGGTGATCTGCGTATAGCCCGGCACAGAGTAAGCGTTATCGGACCTTGCGACCTGCGGGCCGTAATTGTTGATCTGCGTATCGACCGAGAAGCCATGCCATGACGGCGGCTGATACGTGAGGTTCAACAAAGCCGAGCGCGGCAAGGGGCCCACCGGGATCGGCGCGACCACGCCGCGGTCGATGGGTTCGCCCGAAAGACGCGGTTGGTAATAGACAATGCCGCCCACGACCGTGAGCCCCGGAATGACCTCTCCCGCCAGCGACATCTCAACGCCGCGATGGCGCGCTTCGCCGAGTGCGCGAAAGACATTGGCGGTGTCGAGGTTGAAGTAGGGTTTGCGGATATCGAACACGCCCGCCACGAATTTCAGCTTGGGTGTCAGCGCGAACCGAAAGCCGGCGTCGGTCTGGCGCGTGATGGCGGCGGGCGCTGCTTCGCCGCGATTGACGGCGCGCGACGGCGCGGAGCCGAACTCTTCGAGGCCGCGCGTATAGCTGCCGTAAAGGGCGAGGCGCTTGTTGATGAAAGCGCTGGCGGAGACGTTATAGAGGAAGGGGCTGGCACTGGACTCGCTTAACGCAACGGCCGGGCGTTCGATGGTGCGGTGGTAAAATGTTTTTTGCAGGCCGGCCGTTAATTCGCCGACGCCCGCCCAGATGACATCGTATGACACGCCGCCGGTGCCTTGGCGCGAAGAGTCCCGGCTGCTGGGACCATGAACGAAAACGGGTTCCGGTTCGCGAACCTGAACGCCCACGGCGCCCGGCCCCAAGCTTTTGGTGTCGTCGCCGCCATAGATTTTGTGCACGTCGCGCCCACGCAGCGCGAAATCGATGCGATGACGCAGGGCATTGGTGTCGAAGGTGTTGGAGAGGCGCACATCACCGGAGTAGGAACCGTATTCCTGCGGACCGTAGGCGATCATGAGCCGGTCAGCGCCGACGCCGTTGGGCTGCGTGTCGGTAAGAAATTCGACGAACATCTTGGGACGCGCTTGGAGCGAGCGGAACACGCCGGCACGCAAGGTCCAGGTGTCGCTCATGAAATAGCGCGCGAGCGTGCCGATGTTGGTTTCCTGGCACTCGCCCTTGGCCCACTGCTGGCCGAAGAAGGTGCGGATCGGATAGGGCTTGGGCGTGTAAGCGCCGCCCGGTAGGACCAGTGTTTGAAAAGGATCGTTGCAGCCTTCAAGCCGGCTCCAAAATCCAACGACTTCAGATGCGTCGGTTGGATTCCAGCGCGCGATGACGCCGGCAGTATACTGAAGGCCGTGGACGCCGAAGTCGCTGTCGTAACGCTGAACGCCCGCACCGACGCCCACACTCAATTTATCGCTGACGATGGGGATCTGCGCATCGACTTCCGTATTCAAGCCGCCGTAACCGGTGACGTAAGCAACGGTGCTGACAATTTGCTTCTCGCCCGGCAGGCGCAGGCGGAAGTCGGCGATACCGGTGGGCGCGGGGAACGCATAGGCTTGCGCGCTAATGCCGACGCGCACCGTGGAGCCCGCCGCGACGCGATTGTTCAGTTGTGCTTGCTGATCGAAGTACAGGCCGTCGATGCGGACGTTGCCCGCCTGGCCCGGATTGAATCCGCGCGCGTTGGACGTGCTGTAAAGGCCGAGGCTTTCATTGCCGACGCTGGTGCCGAAGGCATCGTCAGCCGATTTCGCAGCGCTTTCGGTCGCGCGTTGTGCATACGCAGGCGCGCTCGCCAATACGGCGCTCGCCGCCAAGATCATCAATCGCCGCATTTAGTCCCCCAAACGTGACCGCTTTCCAGCGGTCCCGCGAATCGCGCGCGCACTGTAGCCGAAGTCGGACCAGCATATGTCGCTTTGGCGACAATCTGCGATCAAACCGGCGCGAACTGTGGCCCATTTGTCGCGGAAATTATCCGATGTCGCTATGGAGCGGCCCCGAAGATGGCGGAGACGTGCCGGCTGGCCGCCATGGTCAACTGGCAAGTGGGGGCCGTCGACGTGGTCGACGTTGCGCCCGCGCAGGTGTCACCGGTCCAGCTGACAAATTTGCTGCCGCGCGCAGGCGTGGCAGTAACGCTGACGACGGTATTCTTATCAAGGACGGTGGCGCAACTGCCCGATGCCACGAGATAGAGCGCGTTGCTGACGGTCATGCCGCGTTCCGTGCAGTTAATGTCGCCGACGCTGGAGGTAATGGTGCCGCCGATGCCGTCCGAGATGGACGCGCCGACGTTAAGAACGAACTGGGACGGCCCGCTGACCGCGAGGCCGAAAACGGCCGTGACGTTTTTATCGCGATCCATATAGAGCGTGCAGCCGGCGATGGAGGGGCAATCGCCTGCCCAGCCCAGGAAGAAAGATCCCGCGGCGGGTGTTGCTGTCATAACGGCGACGGAGCCATAGGGAGCCGGACTAGACGGGTTGCTGCTGACCGTGCCGCTGCCGTTGCCGGCGGTTTTCACCGTGATGGTGAACGCCGCCGTAGGCTTGGTTTCGTTCACGGCGCACGATGCTGTCATGTCGGAGAGAACCCGCGCGCTTTGATGATACGCGACATGTTGAATGAAGCCGTTGAAGGTGCCGTCGATCTTGATGTCGTAGGTCTCGCCGTCCGCGGGCGTGACGTGCGCGTTGGCTTCGAGGGTGGCGATGTCCAAAACGACTTGCCCATGCGCCGGAATCGCGGCGGTTGTGTACGAACCCACACGTAAGCCCAGGGCGGGCGCGAAAAGCCCCAGCGTGGCGGATTGAGCTATTCCGGCTTTTGTTGGTGACGACAAGGGTGCTGCGTGCGCCGGTGGCATCGAAGACCGAAGAATGCACGCCGAGCACACGCAAGGGCTGGGGAATATTGCCGATGCTGCAAAGGCTCTGGTTGGTCAGAGCGCTGTCGGCGATGCGCGTCGTGAGATGCTGCAGCGTCGTGGCGTACATCGTCGACTGGACGGAGACTGTATAAGACAGCGGCCGCGCGGGTCCGAACGTCAGCGCGCTCTCGATATCAGATACCGCGAAATCCTGTGTCGTGCCCGGTTTGACGCTGGGGCTGATCCATTTCCCCAGTTTTTCGCCTGAGGACTCGTTCCAGACGGTGACAGTGGCGGTTCCGGGATTGGGCCCTAGGTTGGAGACGCGCAAAGTCGACCGCGCTGTGGGCTCGATGGATGCAAGGACGCCGCCGATGCGCACGTTTGCACCGCCCGCGCCGCCGTTGCCATCCAAGCTGCAGGTGGCGGTGAGATCGGTCGTGATGCCGGTGTCTTTGTTGGCGACGATATGTTGCAAATAGCCGGTGAAGCTTGGGCCAGCGAAAACGTTGTAGTGATAAAGGCTGCCTGAGGGCGGCTTGCCGAGCGCGCTTTCCATAGCGGCGACGGAAACCAACAAGCGGCCGTTGGCGGGAACTATATCAGTGTTGTAAGTGCCGATCTCGGACCCGGTGCGCGCGTCGATCAGTGCGAGCGTGGTAGTCAGTGCTTCGGCGCCGGTATTGTTCACCACGATGGTGCTGGGATAGGTCGAGAGCAGCGACGAGTGCACGCCGCTGACGATGCCCGAGGCGGCGGTCGTGCCTTGTGCGCACGCTGTGGCATTGGTCAACGCGCCGTCGGGGGCGCGATAGAAAATATTCTGGAACATGCCGTAGAAGTCCGATTGCAACGACAGCGTATAATACGGTGCGCGGCGTGGGAGTGCGGCTTCAAGCTGGCCGATGTGGAATTGCTGCATTCCAAGCACCGGGATCGTGGGGCTGGTCCATTGGCCGAGGGTTTCGCCGGTGGCGTAGTCGCGCACCGTCGCGGTGACCTTGCCCGCCGTGCCGAGGTTCAAGAAGCGCAGGAACGAATTCGCGGTGGTGTCGGACGAGGCGATCACAAAACCGGGGAAGGCAATGCCTTCCGTGATGTAAGCCACGGCCTGCGCGGTTCCTTCGAAATAGTCATCACTGCCGGGTTGGCGGAACAAGATCGCGCACGTGCCGCTGGCCAGCAGGATGACCGATGCGCCGTCGGTCGCGCACACCGCCGGCGATGTGGATTCAAGGCGAACCGGAAGTCCCGAACTCGCCGTGGCGCTCATGGTCAGCGGCGAATTAGCCAGCGTTATGTTGCCGGTCGGAAATCCCTTGGTAATCGTTACGGTCTGTTTCGCGGCTGTGGGGCCGGTGAGTGTCAAGTATTCGTTCTCCGGTGGAACCTTCAGATTGACGAAGGTCTGGCCGGTGCATTGATAGCGGTCGGCGTCGCGCGCGGCGCGCGAGGTAATCATCTGGTCGCGCGATGCGATCCCGCGCGCTTGGAATGCTTCGAAAGCCTTGTCGGTCAGCGTGTCGAAATACGACACCAGTCGATAGCCGTTGGGCGCGTTCACGGCGACGGCGATGTCGGAGAATGTAATGGTGCCGTAGTGCGTGCCGAGGATCTGACCTTCGTCGACATGATCTCCGACGGCCAGGGGCTTTGCCAACACAACGTGGAAAATGATGAAGTCGAAGGATGTCTGTGCGTCCGATGTGATGCGAACCTGTTTGCCGACGAAGTCGTCGTCCATACGGCTAATGGTTCCAGCCACAGGCGCGCGGATGGTGGTGGTTGAATCCGGCGCAATGAAATAGTGCTTCATCGAACGGCAGGACTCGCGGTCGTCGTGATAGTCGTGCCCCGTGCTCGAGCGGAACTTGGAGATCTGGGTGATTTTTTTGAGGTCGATGTAGTTCGTCTCGACGAACTTCGGCACGCCGAGGTTATCGACGTCGTAATAGGTATAGACGGTCTGTGCGGCTTTCACCGATGACGCGCTCACGAGCGCGACCAACACGATCAAGAAGAAAAGGCGACCCGACATTCTGTCTGTCCGTCCGGCAATCTGTTCGAAACGCGAGGTTACACTTAAACGTTGAAAAAGTGAGGGCTTCCCCGCGTCTTTAGCCCCATTTCTTGTGAGGCCAAATCGTGAAATTTTTCATAGGGGTGTAGCCGAAACCCAGGAATCGTCTCGACCCACTATAGGTTTATGAGTTTAATACCGCTTTGGTTGTGGATCAAAACAACTCGCCGCTTAAGTAGAAAACGTTGAGACGGGAGCGCGCCATGTTCACCTCGATCCTCTCCTTTTTCGACGATAGCAATTTAATGCCGCACGGCATGTGCTTGTTGTGGCGCCCCGACATTCTTTGGACCCATGTGGTCGCCGATGCGCTGACGGCCCTCGCTTACTTCTCGATCCCGGCCGCACTGATTTATTTCGCGCATCATCGACGCGACTTTCCCCATGCGTGGGTTCTGCGGCTGTTCGGCGCGTTCATCGTTTGGTGCGGCATCACGCACGCGATTTCCATTTGGACGTTCTGGGTTCCCGCCTACGGCGTGCAGGCTATTGCGAAGCTCATCACCGCCATCGTTTCCGTAACCACAGCAGTGGCGCTGTGGCCGCTAATGCCGAAGGCTTTGCGCATTCCGGGCGTCGACGCATTGCAGGCAAAGAACGCGGAGCTTGAAAGCGAAATCGCAACGCGTTTAACAGTTGAGCGGCGCCTGACGGAATTGATGGCGACCTTGGAAAGCCGCGTTGAAGACCGAACGCGCGAACTTTCCGCGGCAAAAGCCGAGGCCGAAACGGCCAGCCGGGCGAAGACGATCTTTCTGGCCGGCATGAGCCACGAATTGCGGTCGCCGCTAAATGCGATCCTCGGATTTTGCGAGCTGTTGGATCAGGTGTATGGCCAAGGCCTCGATGAACGGCAACGCGACTATGTGAAGAACATTCACACCAGCGGCGACATGCTGCTGGCGCTGATCGAACGCCTCCTCGACCTTTCGATACTCGAATCCGGCGGAACGCTGTTCAAAGTTGAGCCGACGGATATCAGCACGTGTCTGGATAAAGCGCGGGCGATGCTGGCGCCGATGGCGGCGAAGGCGGATGTGACCTTGAACATCGTTGTGCCCCCCGCCGGATCGATGATCGCGGCGGCGGACCCCACGCGATTGCTGCAGATCATCGTGAACCTCGGCACCAACGCGATTAAATACAACAGGCCCGGTGGCCTTGTCGGCATATCGGCTTTCGCGGCCGCGCACGACGATGTGGTTGTGCGATTTGTCGACACCGGCATCGGAATTCCCGAGGAATTTCGCCAACAAATGTTCCAGCCGTTTAATCGGCTGAATCGCGAGCACTCTCCCATTCACGGCACCGGCATCGGACTTGCACTGTCGAAGCGCCTCGCCCAGGCTATGGGGGCGGATTTGACCTTCGACACCGTTGAGGGCGAGGGCACAGTGTTCCACCTCACGCTCCACCGCATGCCGCAGGTCATGGCCGTGTTTGCGGGCCATCAAAAAACATAAACGGCCTCTAAAGTCCGGACAGAGACCTTATCGCGCCGCGGCTTTTTGTTTATGAAAGCCGTCATGGTTCAGGATACCGCTCAATCCATTGCGGCGCTGCTGCAGCAAGGCGTCGCGTATCATCGCCAGGGTCAACTGCCTGCGGCAGAACAGGTCTACCGGCAAATTCTCGCTGCGCAGCCAAACCACTTCGATGCCCTGCAACTCCTTGGCATGATCGCGCATGCCACGGGTGATCTGGCGATAGCGGAAGAACTGTTCCGCAAATCGCTTACCGCCAATTTCAAGCAGCCGGCAGTTTGGTACAATCTCGCCAACCTGCTTTTCACGGCGCAACGTTTCGCAGATTCGATCGCTGCTTACGATCGGGCGCTAAGGTTGCGGCCCACATATGCAGAGGCGTTTGGTAACCGCAGCGCGGCGCTCACGGCATCCGGGCGTCCCGACGAAGCACTCATGAGCGCCAATCGCGCGTTGGCGCTGAAGCCTGACTATATCGAAGCGCACAGCAATCGCAGCGCGGCTTTGGTTGCGCTCAAGCGTTTCGACGAAGCCTTAGCGAGCGCCGAACGCGCGCTGGCCTTGGCGCCGAACAACGCGGAGAACATTTACAATCGTGGCCGCGCCTTGATGGGCTTGAATCGTTTGAACGAAGCCGTGGACGACTTCACGCGCGTATCGGGTCTCGATCCCCATCACGTGCGCGCACACTTTAATGAAGGTGTCGCGCGCCTGACGATGGGCGATATGCCGCGCGGATGGAACAAGTACGAATGGCGCTGGTTGAACGAACCATTGATCGGCAGGAAGCCGCAGTTCACACAGCCGGAATGGAACGGCGAGAACGCCTCCGACAAGAGGTTATTTGTCTACGGCGAGCAGGGTCTCGGCGATGTCCTCCAGTTCTTTCGCTATCTGCCGCTTGTGAGCGCGCGCGCCGCGCACGTCATTGCGCTTGTGCCGACATCCTTGAAGTCCCTGCTGTCGGGACGCGTGCCCGGCGTAGAGGTCGTCTCGCCGGGCGATCCGCTTCCACCCTTCGACGTGCAATGCGCGCTCCTAAGTCTACCGCGCATTTTTCAAACAAGCCTCGCGACACTTCCCGCCCAGGCGCCGGACATGGCGGCCCCCAATGCGCATGTGGCGTCGTGGGAGGCAAGACTCGGCCCAAAAACGGCCACGCGTGTGGGTGTGGTTTGGGCTGGAAATGCCAATCACCCCAACGATCGGTTCCGCTCCATGGACGTGAAGCGGCTCGCGCCGCTACTGGATTGCGGGTGCCAGCTCTTCAGTTTGCAAAAAGACCTGCGTCACGGCGAGCAACGGTGGCTCGATAAGCAGGGTGTTCGCCACTTCGGCCCCGAGATCGGCGATTTCGCCGACACCGCCGCACTGATCAGCCTTATGGACGTGGTCATTTCCGTCGATACGTCGGTTGCGCATCTGTCCGGCGCCATGGGCAAGCAAGCGTGGGTGCTGTTACCATTCATTGATGCGGATTGGCGTTGGATGCTCGACCGCGATGACAGTCCCTGGTATCCGACAGTGCGTTTGTTTCGTCAGTCCGCGACGGAAGACTGGGACGGCGTTATCGCGCGCGTTGCGCAAGAACTATCAAAGCGAGTCACTCTATGAAGCCGAGAACCATCGGACGTTGGATCAACTTCCTGTTCTGGTTTGCGATCTGGGTCGGTGTGGTCTGGTGGACCGAAGAATTCTGGCAATGGGTATCCATGAGTGCCCAGGCGATCATCATCGCCATTCCAGGCGTGTTTATTCACATCGCGCTGCGAACACCCGAGCCGGAAGTCTAACCGTTAGCGATTGACGACGCGCCATGTGCCGTCGGGCTGGCGGCTGGCGGCAGGCGGTGCCGTGCGCCGGTTCCGACTTACCGTCGATCATGATGTGCGTTTGAAACTCGCGGCACGGTCCGGCGCTATCGTTTGCGGCGGTCGGTGCCGGGCGTTGTGCTTGCGCTGTCGGTTTCGACGACCCGGGGCGGGCGGGTTCGTCCCAGATGATTCCATTCTTATCCGAAGCGGCGTTGCCGGCAAATGCGCTGGCCGGTGCACGCGTTTTCGCAGCCGGTGAGTCGTTCCAGATAATGGTGCCGTTCGGTCCCGCGCTGGCCGCCGCGGGTTCGGACTTTGCATCCCAGATGATGGTTCCGGAAGATGTTTGCTGGTTGGCCGCTGCTTTGTCGGCGGCATAAGCGCCCGCGACAGGAAGCGATGCAATCACCAAGGTCGCAAAGATGCGGAAGGTCTTTGACACGCGCGTTCTCCTAAAATCGGCTCGAAATTCCAGCCCCAGCCTAACGGGGAAGCGCATGGTTTTGTATTGGCGTGACTGAAAGATTCGGTCGAAATGATATGTCGATTTATCAATAACTTAGCGCGCCGTTATTATAAATGTGCACGTTGGGCGGGTGAGTGCAGCGCAAGCAAAAAATGTCCCGGCCCGTCTATAACTGACGGCTGCTTACTCAATATACGACTCTCTTGTGCGCCTGTGCGGCACGGGTATTGTCTCTCGTCCGTCGAGGTTGGCGCTCTAGGCCCCCTCTGAGTTGATGGATTTGAAATAGGGAGGAGACATCATGACACATGGCACCGATACGCCAGCGCCTTTGCACCGACGGAGCTTTATGGGGCGGGTCGCGCTCGGTTCGGCTTTGTTGGGCCTGAGCCCACGCTTAGCCAATGCATCCGACGGCGAAATTTCGATCAACGCGATGCATAACCACGTCGTCTCTCCTGACGATGTCAGTCCTAACGGCGTCCGCGACGGCTGGATGAACTGGTCGGCGGAGCAGGGCCGTGACGCGACTGCTCGCGCGTTTATTTCTTACGCAGTTCCAGGAATCGATAACGTCGCGCGCGGTCGTGCGCTCACGCATCTTTGCAATGCCCATGCGGTGTCCATCGCACGCGCGCGCGCAGGACAGTTCGTGGTTTTGGCGAGCTTGCCGGATCTCGGCGACCATGCCGGCGTTTTCCAGGAAATCGCCCGCACCCAAGATCAAGACGTGGTCGGCGGCGTGACGGTCATGACCAGCTACGGCGACCGTTGGCTCACTGATCCTTCGTTCGTGCCGGTGTGGAATGAATTGAACCGGCGCGGCGCGCTGGTTTTCGTTCAGCCTTCGATCCCCGCCGCATTCGGTTCCGACACGCCCGTCGTTGCCGAAAGCCGCGCGGCACGGCAGATCGATGCCGCCGGCGCGGTCGCGGCGCTGCAAGGCCGTTGGAGCAACATTCGTTTCTCCAACACTGTGGCGAATGCCGGCGCGAATGCTGGGTCCGTTTCCGCTATTCCGGTCCACACCTACTGGTGGGGCATGCTGCCCCAACACGCGGTGGCCGAAGCGGTGACATTGCAAACTCATTCCAATTTAGTCGCCTAAGGGCGCTCGAACGCGAAAAGGATTTTCCCATGCGCTTTATCACTTTTGACAAAAACGGCGTTGAAACCGTCGGCGTGCGCCTCGGTTCCGATCTGGTGGACCTGAGCCTTGCCGACGCGCGCCTGCCGCGGACGTTGGTCGGCCTCATCCAGAACGACCTTTTGAAACGCGCAGGCGAAGTGGCCCAGAAGGCGCCGGCCAGCGCCCATCGCTCGCTGGAAGGCCTGAAATATCTGCCCGTGATTCCGCATCCGCCGAAGTTCTTCGGCATCGGCACCAACTACCCGTCTCATGCCGGCCCTGTTCAGGCCGCGCGCGGCGAAAAAGTCGGCAAGGCGGATAACCCGCGTTATTTCGCCATCGGATCCGAGCCCTTCGCCGCCCACAACGAACCGCTGCAGGTTCCGCGCGCGATGCCGACGTTCGACTACGAAGTTGAACTGGTGTTTGTCTTTGGCAAACGCGCCAAGCACGTAAAGGAAAAAGATTTTCTCCCGTATGTCGCCGGTTACACCGTGTTCAACGACGGGTCTATTCGCGGCTGGCAAGCCATCGATCTCGTGCTAGGAAAAGGCAGCGACAAAACCAAGCCCATGGGACCTGAGTTTGTGACCGCCGACGAACTTCCGCCGGGCGGCGACGGCCTCAACATCATGCTGCGCCGTAACGGCAAGCTGACGCAAAACGACAACACGAAGAGCATGTACCGCAAGGTGCCGGAGATTGTTGAACTGCTGACCAGCTTCATCACCTTTAACCCGGGCGATTGCGTGACGACCGGAACCACAGCCGGCACGATCGCGGACACGCATCCGAAGTACGATCCTAAGGACACGACGTTGCCGTGGCTCAAGGCAGGCGAGGTCATCGAGACTGAAATCGAAGGCATCGGCATGCTGCGCAATCCGATCATCGACGAGCCCGTCTAAGCTTTAAGCCGGACAACACGCCCAAAAACAAAACGGCCCCTTTGCATGAAGGGGCCGTTTTTCGTCGTGCATTATAGAGACGCGCGACGTCGCCGCGAAATCCCGACCCACAACCCATGGGACGCACGCACGCATTTTATCAAAAGGTCATTAGTCTTGCTCATGCGCGTTTTTCGGCCGGCGCGTGCAGCGCGGATGCTGGCGTGATGGCGTTTTGAAAGCTGGCATCTCGCAGGCGCCGCGAAAGGCCGCTCCTAAAGCCATAAAATGCATACGCGCACATCTTTTTGTGCGCTGCCGCAAATCATGCTGCACCGCACCCTCATTACGCGCGGTATTGGGATGCCTTAGGCAAAATGATTTGCGCGCGAATTATCCACAGCGCCTAATTGGTTAGCCTTGGTGCACGTGCGCCGCTTTTATTGTTCGGGAAACACAGATGCGAATTTTGCGCAATGTCCTGAGCGTTTCGGTGATGACATTCATCGCCGTCGGTGGCGCACATGCCGCCAGCCGCACAGGCGAAGATTATATCCGCGCACCCATGCCGCCGGGTGTTCAAGTCGTTCCAACCGAATTGGAAGGCCCTGTCTTTGCCGATGCGCAAGGTCACACACTTTATAAATGGCCCAAGCGCGGTCTGCGCAATGGCGATGCCGGCGACGTGCAAGGCAAAACGTTATGTGAAGACAAAATTCAGCAGGTGAATTCGGGCCTCATGAGTCCCTATCCGGGCGGGCTCGAACTGCCTGAGTTGGAGACACGCAAATCCTGCACGGCGATGTGGCCGCCGTTGTACGCCGCCGCCGACTCAAAGCCGGTGGGCGAGTGGACGATTATCGACCGTCCCGATGGCCGCAAGCAGTGGGCCTATGAAGCCTGGCCGATCTATTCATCCATTTTAGACAAGAAGCCCGGCGATACCCTCGGTGGAACGACCATGTCGTCGATCTCGGAAGTTGGCGCTGTACGCGAACCAATTGGCCCGGACGCGAACGTTCCATCGCAGTTCAGGGTCTCGACAAATATGCGCGGGCGGCAGGTCGAGCTCCGCGATGGCTGGTCGGTTTATACGTACGATGGCGACAACCGCAATAAGTCGAACTGCGCCGGCGCGTGTCTCGATGGATGGCAGCCGGTGCTGGCACCGGATTATGCCAGACCCCTTGGTGAATGGACGACGTTCGAGCGTTCGCCAGGCGTGCGGCAATGGGCGTTCCGCGCAATGCCGATTTATCGCTACGTGAACGACCGGAAGGTCGGCGGCCTGGACGGCAGCGACATCCCGCGTTGGCATAACGTCTATACGCAAATGGCGCCGGATTTGCCGCAAGGGTTCACCATGAAGAAAACCCTCGTCGGACTTGTGATCGGCGATTCACAACAGCGCACAATCTACAAATACAATTGCAACGACGATGCCCTCGATCAGCTTAGCTGCGATTATCCGGAAGCGCCGCAGGCTTATCGCTATGCCGTGTGCGGCGGCGGTGATCCTGAGCTTTGCGTGAAAGTCTTCCCGTATGTCATTGCACCCGTAGGCGCAAAGACCGGAAACACGGTGTGGGGCACGATGTATATCGATCCCAAGACCGGCAAACGCGCGACGGCCAAAACGCCCGGCGCCCTCAATGTTTGGACCTTCCGCGAACGCCCGGTCTACACCTTCGCCGGCAACCGCGGGTACGGCGACACAAAGCCAACCGACATCAACGGTCATGGTTGGGGCGAATTCAACGGTTCGCGCAACGGTTTTCAAGCGATGGTCTATCGCGACATTTATTCGAACCGCGACGGCGAAGAATCAAACAGGAGTGCGCAATGAAAAAAGCACAAGTGATGTCACGACGTTCATTGACGGTTTCCCATATCGTGAAGGCCGGCGTTGCCTTGGCGATGTGGAGTGGAAGCGCTGCATATGCCGACGACACCGCGCCTGCGGGCCGCGCCATCGGTTACGCTTTCTCTTATATCCAGTTGAGCGTCAACGAATCTGAAGGCGCCAAAGCGGAATGCCCCGAGGGTCTCGTCGAGCTCGGACCGCGCGAACAATTCAAGGCGGCCTTCCCAGAAGGCGGCGCGAAGCGGACGGTCATCGACACGCAGTTGCGCCAAGAAGCCGATATCTGGTTTCCGAAGACCGAACCGGATCAATTCCCTTATCGCTTCGCGGGCGGCAAGACGTCGCGCGGGCTTGATCTCGACGGCAAGGTGAAGCCAACGGATTTCACGTCGCCGGAAGGCAAGCCCGGCATCGACAACCAGCTCTTTCGTGTGATCGGCTGTTATAACGGCTTTCGTGAGGCCGGTTCCGTCCGCAACTTCTACAAACTCAATCTGATCAAAGCGAACATCAATCGCGCGATGATCGAGTTGACGGACGTCGACAGCCTCGTCAACGACGACGACGTGACGATTACCAGCTATCGCGGCCGTGAGTATCTTGTCGCCGACGCGACGGGCAATGAATTTCTGCCCGGCGGTACGCAGCGCGTTGATATGGAGTGGGGCAAGCAATACATCCATTCCGCCAAAGGCAAAATCGTGAACGGCGTGTTGATGACCCAGCCGATGGATTTCCTCAGTCCTCACGAAACGGCTTATCAGACGGCGCCTTATGATTTGATGCGCGATGCGCGCTTCGAGCTAAAACTAACGCCTGAAGGCGCTCAAGGACTTATCGGCGGCTATGTCGATATTGAAACGCTGCATGCCAGCCGCAACAGAACATCTTCGACTCATCACCTCAGCTATGGTCAGGAAGCGTGGGGCTCGATCTATCGCGCGCTGATCAAGCTGGCGGATGGCTTCCCCGATCCAAAAACAGGCAAAAACACCGCCATTTCGGGGTCGTATGACGTGAAGATGGTGCAGGTGCGTGTTGTGCATCCTGATAAAGAAGTCGCTGAAGTGGATGCGCCTGTGGCCAAGCAATTCGCCGACACCAGCGCAGCGAAATAGACTCGCGCAACAGTCGCGCTCAAAAATCGCAAATCACCTTCCCAGTATTTAGGGAAGGACACGCGGATCTCAGAAGCTCGACGACATCGTCATCGGGTTTTTGATTCTTGCCGCATGTAGGTTTGTTCGCTGCGCTTCGTGCGTCGCGCATGCGAAAGGCGAACACGCATACGCCGACTTCATGTCGTGAGCTATGAGGTTTGTGAGATTTTATCAATTTACAAAAACCCCTCCTTGACCGCCCTATCGTAGCAAGATTTATTTCTTTCAACGTTCTGGCGATTTAGCGCCAGAGCGTCGACGACGTGGGAGTCGTTGTTCGCCGCAGGCTCAATCGCTTGCGACTTAGCTAAAAAGTTTTTACCGGGGGGATTTTATGAAACGTTCCAGTATTTTGCTGATGTCGACGACTGCCATTTCGACTGTGGTGATGGTCGCAACAGGCTTTTCCACGGCGGTTTACGCGCAGACGGCGGCCAAGTCCGCACAGACGGCCGAGCAGGCGCCGGAAGAAATCGTCATTACGGGTTCTCGCGTCGTACGCGACGGCTATGAAGCGCCGACACCGGTGACGGTGATCGGGGTCGAGGCCCTGGAAAACACCGCAACCAGCAACCTCGCGGACGCCATCAACCAACTGCCGGCAATCGCCAACAGTCAGACGCCGACCTCAACCGCGCAGACCATCAGCGCGGGCACGGGCGCCATCAACGGCTTGAACCTGCGCGGTCTTGGTACAGTCCGCACCCTTGTGCTGTTGAACGGCCAGCGCACGGTCGGCTCGATTCTCACCGGCATCGTGGACACCAGCGAACTTCCGCAATCCCTCATCGAGCGCGTCGACGTGGTGACCGGCGGTGCGGCGGCGGCTTACGGTTCCGACGCGCTCACGGGCATCGTCAACTTCGTGCTCGATACCAAGTACACCGGTGTCAAAGGCGAAGTGTCCGGCGGCGTAACCAACTACGGTGACACGGCGAACTACAAGGTGGGCTTAACCGGCGGTATGGGCTTCGCCGATGATCGCGGTCACGTCCTCATTAGCGGCGAGCATGTGCGCAACGAAGGTCTGATGACCTACGACCGTCCGTGGAACCGCAAGGGTTATATGTTCATCAATAATCCGCAGTACACCGCGACCAACGGCCAACCCAATATTCTTGCGGCGGACTCGGTATCGATCGGTAATGCCAGCCGCGGCGGCACCATTCTCCTGGGGCCGCTCAAAGGTACGTCCTTCGGCCCCAATGGCTCGATCTATCAACTCCAATACGGCGATATTTACACTACCGGCGGCGGACTGATGCGCGGCGGTAGTTGGAACGCGCTGCAAATTTCTGCGGATTATGGTCTGGCGGCCGTGCCGCGTGAAAACCGTCAAAACCTCTTTACGCGCGCGAGCTTTGACGTGACCGATAATTTCCAGGTCTATGGTCAAGCATCCTGGGGGCATCTCTTTTCGTTCTCGCAAGGCCTCCCTATTCAGACGGGGTACTTCGGCACCAATGGTTTAACGCTGAAGACCGACAACGCCTTCCTGCCGGAATCGCTGCGGCCGGCACTGGTGGCTGCGGGTCCAACCTTCAACCTCGGCACGACCAATCCGGACCTCGACAACACGCGCCCGATTTTCGATCGTAAGGTTGTGCGCTTCCTGATCGGCGCCGAAGGACGATTCGACATCTTCGAAACTGGTTGGAAGTGGGACGCGCATCTCGGCACGGGAACGGCGATGAGCACGCAAAAGGGCATCTCCCTGCACAGTGCGCGTTATCTCCAAGCCGTGGATGCCGTGCGCAGGCCCAATGGCCAAATCGTTTGCCGTTCGACGCTTACCAACCCGAACGATGGGTGCGTGCCTTACAACGTCTTTGGCGCCGGCGTGAACAGCAAGGCGGCGGTCGATTATGTTCAAGGCCTCTACGCGGTCGGCAAGCAACGCCTGAACCAAAGAAATCTGGCAGCGAACATCGCGGGCGAGCCGCTCTCCACTTGGGCCGGTCCTGTTTCGTTAGCGGTTGGTTATGAATACCGCCGTGAATCGGGAAGCTTGGCAAACACTGTCGATCCCACGAACTCGGTCTTCTTGTTCGGTGTCGGTGCGCCCTTCTCAGGCTCGTTCTCGGTTCACGATCTCTACGCCGAGACCGTGGTGCCGCTGGCCAAAGGTGAAACGTGGGCCAAGGCACTCGATCTGAACGGCGCCATTCGCTACACGAATTACTCTACCTTTGGCGGCACCTATACCTACAAGATCGGCGCCAGTTACAGCCCGGTCGACGACTTGCGCCTGCGCGTCACGCAGTCGCGCAATATCCGCGAACCAACCCTGTTGGATCTTTATAACACCGGTACGACGACGCACATTTCGTTGGTCGATCCGCAAACGAACTCGCCGATCCCACTCACATCGACAACGCGCGGCAACCCGAACCTCGGGCCCGAAAAGTCGAACGATCTCGGTATCGGCTTGGTTCTGCAGCCGTCGTGGCTGTCGGGCTTCAGCACGTCGGTGGATTACTATCGCATCCACATCACCGGCGGCATCAACTCGGTGTCGGTGCAGCAAGCTGTAAACTTCTGTCAGCAAGGTCTCACCTTCACGTGTAGCTCCTTCTCGCGCGTCAAAAATTCCGCCGGACAAACAACCGAAATCATAGGCTTTACACAGCCGCTGAACTTCGCGACGGAAACGATGCGGGGGCTGGACTTCGAAGCCAGCTATCGCACGAACCTTTCGACGTTCATCGACTCTGCGGAAGGTGCGGTCGGCGCGCGCGTGTTGTTGACGCATATCATCAGCTACACCACTTACACCGGCTTCCCGGGCGACCGCCCGGTGCAATACGCGGGCTACGTTGCCGGCGGCGGCGTCGCTTCGTGGCGTGTGAATGCAACGGTGAACTACGCCAACGATCCGTACAACGTTGGGTTCGGCTTCCGCTGGACTCCGCGCCAGCAGAATTTCCCGCAATGGATCGAATGCTCAAGCGGATGTCCAGCTGTTGTGGGCAACGCCCAGACCACCACCAACAACCACGTCGAATCGGCGCTCTTTATCGACTTTAACTTTGGGTACAAGCTTCACTGGCGCGACGATAAGTCGGGTGCGGAGCTGTTCCTCAATATCCAGAACATCATGAACACCGATCCGCCGATCGCGCGCAAAGGACCCGGCAGCAATCCGTTTAACTACGCGCCCGCGATTCAAGGGGCGACATACGACCTGTTGGGCCGCGTGTTCCGCGCGGGCCTTCGGTTCAAGATGTAAGCTACGGTAAAGTGTGTCGGTCGCATGCGCGGCCGACACACGCGTACTTTTGAAATCCGAGACAATCGCGCAGCGCAAGATTGAGACCGCCACGCAGACCTGCCTCGATGTCCCCCCAAGTGAACAATCGCGACGGGCGCTGAACCAGCCGCCGGGCTCTTAAGACCGGCGGTTGGTGCGCGCCCGCTCCAGCCCATGCGAACACGCCTCGCGTAAGACTGCTTGGGCCGGGCCCAAAACCAAAACGGCAGTCAGGCGGTACTTAAAGTCGGTTGGAGGCTCGTCCTTCGCTGTCTTGATTAGGCCGGCACGAATTGGACGCCAACGCCGTCGGGGTCTTTTACGTGAAGGCCCGCATCCAAATTTTCAAGAGGCGTCAAACCATGGGAGAGCAGCTTGCGCGTAACATCGTCTTTATTGAAGTTCTCAATGCCGATGGCGAAATGATCGACGCCAATGGGCGATTTCTGATGCAGTGAAACCATGTTCGCCGCCGTGCCCAGACGTACGATCTGATTTTCTTTGTCTTCGCTCACCACGCGAAAGTTAAACAGACTTTGATAGAAAGCACTGGAGCGCGCTAAGTCCGCGACCTGAACGCTCACATGATCGATCCGCATGCCTTGGAGTCCCGCCTTTTGCGTTTGCCCGAGTGCTGGCGTGCTTGCCGCTAGAACCATCCCCAGGCCTTGGATGAGCTCCCGGCGCGAAAGTGCGCCGCGTTCGAAGCGGTCCACGAGATTTGAAATGAGCGGTTCCAATTCATCCTCCAATACAGTTGGCGTATGACCTTGCTAAACGCTAGGCCAGAAACCGACCGCACGGCAAGGTGGGAGGAACGCCTTGCTGCTGATTTTGTGACCGCATTTACGGGCTGGTGTTCGCTCGTTCAGTCCTCCTCTGGCGTCACGCGAAAGGGCAACAGTCCAAAAACCAAAACGGCCCCTTCTTGCGAAGGGGCCGTTTTTACGTTCGGGAGTTCAGGCGGTCTTAAAGTTGGTCGGAGTGATAGGATTTGAACCTACGGCCTCTGCCTCCCGAAAGCAGCGCTCTACCAGGCTGAGCTACACTCCGGCGGTGGGTGCTTATAACGGTAGGCCGCGAGCCCCGCAAGCGCGGCGGTAAAGTGCGCGAGCCTTTGATCTCAATGAGTTATTCCCCCGAAAACCCCTGGGTTTAGGCCAGGTCAGGGCTGGGCTCCCAGACACTGAAGGCCGTGCCGTCCGGATCGAAACAGACGCAGCCTTTGCCGCTGGCGCTTTCAAAGGGCGGCTCATGGGTGCCGCCGGCCGCCCGTGATCCGTTCCAAAACCTCGGCCGTATCGGCGACACGGAAATACAGGTGGCGCACGTCACCCGCGCCGGCTTCATGCAAGCCGAAGGGAAGGGCGGTGTTATTGACGTGGGCGTAGGAGGGGTTGGTCGGGTCTTCGTCGAAGTCCCAGTCGAAGACGGCGGCGTAGAATTCCTTGGCTCGGGCGATATTGGCGACCGGAAGCGTGAAGTAGCCGAGCTCGACGGCCATGACGCCTAGTAGACCCGCTCGATACTGAAATCGATGATTTCAAGCAAAGCGGTTTTGGTCGGGCTGTCGGGAAAGATGCCCAGCGCGTCGCGGGCCACGGCGCCGTAATGGCGCGCGCGGTTGACGGTGTCGGCGAGGCTGTTGTGGTGGCGCATCAATTCCATGGCGCGGCCCAGATCGGTTTCTTTTTGATCGAGGTTTTCCAGCGTGCGCTGCCAGAAGGCGCGCTCGCCGTCGTCGCCGCGCCGGAACGCGAGAATGACCGGCAGTGTGATTTTGCCTTCGCGGAAGTCGTCGCCGACGGTCTTGCCCAACTCGTGCTGGCGCGCGGAATAGTCGAGCACGTCGTCGATGAGTTGGAAGGCGATGCCAAGGTTAAGGCCGTAAACACGCAAGGCTTCTTCTTCCACGTCGGGCCGGTCGGCCACGACAGCGCCAATGCGTGCGGCCGCCGCGAACAGTTCGGCGGTTTTGGCCTGAATGACCTCCAGATATTGCGCTTCGCTGGTTTCGGTGTCGTTAGAGGTCAGAAGCTGATGCACTTCGCCTTCGGCGATAACCGACGACGCGCGCGAAAGAATTTGCAGCACCTTCAAGGAGCCGTCTTCCACCATCAGCTCGAAAGCGCGGCTGAACAGGAAGTCGCCCACGAGCACGCTCGATTGGTTGCCCCAAAGGGCGTTGGCGCTGGACTGACCGCGGCGCAGATCGCTGTCGTCGACCACGTCGTCGTGCAGCAAGGTCGCGGTGTGAATGAACTCGACGCAAGTCGCGAGCTTGATGTGGCGCTCGCCCGTATAGCCGCACAGCTTGGTGGCGGCGAGTGTGAGCAGGGGACGCAGGCGCTTGCCGCCGGCCGCGACAATGTGCCCGGCCAATTGCGGAATGAGCGCCACCGGCGAATGCATGCGCGCGACGATGGTGCGATTGACCGCCTTCAGGTCGTCTTCGACCAACTCGACCAATGCATCCAGCGCCTTCGATTTGGCGCGGCGGCTGGTTTCCAGGTTGACGACAGTAGCCAACGCTTAAAGTCCTTTTGAACGGCGGTGCGGTGCCCGCCTTATACCCCAATGACGCTAATTCTAAGCGCTTCGATACACGCGGAGCCACCTTTTTATTAACCCGGAAAAACCACGGCTTTCACGCGGTTCCCTTGCCAATAGCGGTGACCCACGGCACCTTGGCCCTCATGCGCGAACTGTTGCAGACGAACGATGTGGCCTTGCTGTCGGCATTGAAGGCCG
This sequence comes from Fidelibacterota bacterium, assembly GCA_947475895.1. Classification (GTDB taxonomy): domain Bacteria; phylum Pseudomonadota; class Alphaproteobacteria; order Rhodospirillales; family Rhodospirillaceae; genus SHVO01. The sequence goes on along the minus strand of CANJMF010000007.1, from coordinate 69,543 downwards.
CCCTCGCGAGCGAGGGCATCGCCCATGTGGAGTTCGACGATCAGATCGCCGGGCTTTACGGCGGCATCTTCGCCCGCCGCTTGATGGTGGACGACGACGATCTCGATGCTGCCAACGAGGTTCTCCGCGCGCTTTCGCCCGATGACGTGCCCAAGGATATAAAAGCGACATGACCGAGTTTACCGACGACCCTTTGCTCGATGGCCGCGTGACCGTGCGCCAACCCGCGCGCGGATACCGTGCTGCCATCGACCCCGTGCTGCTCGCTGCGGCCGCACGCGCCGAAACCGGCATGCGGGTTTTGGATGCGGGCTGCGGCACGGGGGCTGCGATGTTCTGCCTGGCCGCGCGCATTCCGGGATTGTCGCTGGCGGGCGTCGAGGTGCAGCCCATGTTGGCGGGCTACGCGCGCGACGGCGTCATCATGAATAAGCTCGAGGGGCAGGCGCGGGTGTTTGAGGGCAGCATCACCGAGCCGCCGGCGGATTTTCTGGCCAGCTTCGATGTGGTCATCACGAACCCGCCTTACGGTTCCGGCGGTACGCCGCCGCCCGATCCCTCGCTGGCTATCGCTCACATGGAAGGCGACGTGGATTTGGTGCAATGGCTGGCAGTGTGCATGGCGCTAGCCAAACCGAAGGGGCGCGTTGTTGTCATTCACCGCGCCGACCGGCTGTCGGACATTCTCGCGATCTTACGCACCAGCTGCGGCGACATTCGCGTGCTGCCGGTTCATCCCAAAGCCAAAGAGCCCGCGCGGCGCGTGATTGTGGATGCGGGCAAGGAGCGCAAAACGCCGGATACGATTTTGCCGGGCTTTATCTTGCATGAATCCGACGGCCGTTTCACAGCGGCGGCCAATGACATTTTGCGCGGCGGCGCGGCCCTTACGACCGTGTAACGTCATCCTGCTGCGCCTTGGGATTCGGACGCGACGGTGCGATAATCGCGCCCATGAGTGCATTCTTTACATGGTACCGGCGTTTCATGATCGCTGCCTTGGTCGCGGGCGCGGTGGATTTACTCGCGCTCGCCGTGACCGCGTTTATGGGGCAAACGCTGACGCATACGCGCTCGCTCGCGCTGTGGTTGGGAATTGTCGCGGTTTTTGTCGCCGGCTCGTCGCTTTTGAAAGCGCGCGCGGTTGCGCGCACGATTGAAAACCCTAAGTAGCTATAACCTTCAGCCATTCGAGTTTTCCATGGACCTTGCCGACAGCATCAACGACCTCTTCGCGCGCTACGGTCTCTCGCGCCAAGGCGACGCCCTGCCGTCCGTCGCGGTGATTCGCTTGCAAGGCGCCATCGGCAGCGTTGGTTTCGGACGGCGCGGTTTGACGCTGGCGGCGCTTGAGCCGCTTTTAAAGAAAGCCTTCTCCTGGCGCGTGCGCGCCGTGTGCTTGGTGATTAACTCGCCCGGTGGCTCGGCCGTGCAGTCGTCGCAGATCGCCATGCGCATTCGCCAGCATTCGCAAGACAAGAAAATCCCCGTGTTCGCTTTCGCCGAGGATGTGATCGCGTCGGGCGGTTATTGGCTGGCGCTGGCGGCGGATGAAATTTACGCCGACCCCATGTCGGTGGTGGGCTCCATCGGCGTGATCAGCGCCGGGTTCGGCTTTCAGGAGATGATCGCGAAGATCGGCGTCGAGCGGCGCGTCCATGCGCAAGGCGCGCACAAAAACATGCTCGATCCCTTCAAGCCCGAAGACCCGGACGACGTGGCGCGCCTTGAAGATATTCAGAAAGACATTCACCGCCAGTTCATCGCCGCCGTAAAGCAACGTCGCGGCGAGCGCCTCGTGGCCGGTGACGACACGGTCTTCACCGGCGACATCTGGACCGGCGAACGCGCGCTAGAGCTGGGCCTCGTGGATGGCCTCGGCGATCTGCGCACCATCGTGCGCCGCAAATACGGACCCGACGTGCGCTTCATCAATGTGGAGCGCCCGGTGGGTTGGCTGCAGCGCCGCTTCGGCGGGGCGTCCCTGTCGGCGGGCGGTGTCGGCGCGCAAGGCTGGGCCGGCGAGTTGCTGACCACGGTTGAGGAGCGCGCCTTGTGGGCGCGCTTCGGGCTTTAATCCATGCAGGTTCTTCTCCTCCTCGCGCTGATCTATGCGATTTGGTTTTTCTTCAAAAACCAGAAGCGCATCAAGAATGCTTACGACGAGGTGCAAGCCAAGAAGGTCCGCCCGCAAACCAAGACCGGCGTGCCGGCGGTTCAGGACCTGGTGCCGTGCCCCAAATGCGGCGCTTATATCGCCGCCGGCGAAGCGCACACCTGCGACAGCCCGCGCTAAGCTGCCAAAGGCGCTGGGACGCCCGCATTTCCTTGATTCCCGAGGCCGTGGCCGGTAGGTTCCGCGCTCCTTTTACCGGATGACGGATATGGCCAAGGCCAAGCTAAAAAAGAAGGCCGCCAAGAAGGCGGCCAAAAAGAGCGCCCAGAAGCGCGTCAAGAAACCCGCTGTGAAAAAAGCGGTAAAAAAAGCCGCGCCCAAAAAGGCGCCGGCTAAGAAGGCGGTGGCGAAGAAAGTTGTGGCGAAGAAGGCGGCTGTCAAAGCGCCCGCTGTGAAATCCGCCGCCGTAAAATCTTCCGGTAAGCCCCTCGACTTCCAATCGCTCATCCTCACGCTGCAGAATTTCTGGGCGAAGCAAGGCTGCGTCATCTTGCAGCCGTACGACATGGAAATGGGCGCGGGCACCTTCCATCCCGCGACCACGTTGCGCGCGTTGGGTCCGGACTCCTGGAACGCGGCCTATGTTCAGCCATCGCGCCGTCCCACCGATGGCCGCTACGGCGAAAACCCGAACCGTTTGCAACATTACTATCAGTACCAAGTCATCATGAAGCCGTCGCCGCCGGATCCGCAGGCGATCTATCTCGATAGCTTGCGCGCCATCGGCATCGATCCCATGGCCCATGACATTCGCTTCGTGGAAGACGACTGGGAAAGCCCGACGCTGGGGGCCTGGGGCCTCGGCTGGGAAGTGTGGTGCGACGGCATGGAAGTGACGCAGTTCACCTACTTCCAGCAAGTCGGCGGCCTCGAGTGCGATCCGGTCGCGGTCGAGTTGACCTACGGCCTCGAACGCTTGGCCATGTACGTGCAAGGCGTCGAGAACGTTTACGACCTCGACTTCAACGGACGCGGTGTGAAGTACGGCGACATCTTCAAGCGCGCCGAAATCGAATACTCGGCCCATAACTTCGAACACGCCGACACGGCTATTTTGTTCGAACGCTTCACAGCCTGCGAAAAAGAATGCCGCGCACTGCTCGACGTCAAGTTGTCGCTGCCGGCTTACGACCAGTGCATCAAAGCCTCGCACACGTTCAATCTGCTGGATGCGCGCGGCGTCATCAGCGTGACCGAGCGCGCCGCCTATATCGCGCGCGTGCGTGCCCTCGCCAAAGCCTGCTGCGAAGCGTGGCTGGCCAACGAATATCGGCGGGCTTAGTCATGGCTGAACTCCTTCTCGAAATTTTCTCCGAGGAAATTCCGGCGCGCATGCAAGCGCGCGCGGCGGAAGACCTCGCGCGTCTGGTGGGCGATGCGTTGAAAGCCGCCGGCCTTGAAGCCAAAACGCTCCGCGCTGTGGCTGGTCCACGCCGCGTGACGTTGGCGGCGGATGGCTTGCCCAAAGCGCAACCCGACACCACCGAAGAACGCAAAGGCCCGCAAGTGGGCGCACCCGAGCAAGCCATTCAAGGCTTCCTGAAGGGCAGTGGATTGGCGCGCATCGAAGACGCCGAAATCCGCGAATTGCCCAAGGGCCAGTTTTACTTCGCGGTCACGGCGAAGAAAGGCCGCGCGACCGCTGTCGTGGTGAAAGAGATTGTCGAAGCCGCCCTCGCGCAATTGCCGTGGCCGAAATCCATGCGCTGGGCCACGAACCCCACGCGCTGGGTGCGTCCGCTTCATGGCATCGTGTGCGTGCTCGACGGCAAAGTCGTGCCAGTGATGTTCGGCGGCGTAACGGCGGGCGATACCACCGTCGGCCATCGTTTCCTCAGCCCGGCGTCAATTAAAGTGAAGACCTTCGCCGAGTACGTCGCGAAGCTCAAAAAAGCCAATGTGCTGGTAGAACCCGAAGCGCGCGCGAAAGTCATCGCGCAGGATTTGGCGAAGCTGGCGGCGGCGGAAAAACTCACAGTGACCGACGATCCGGGTTTGCTGGCGGAAGTGACCGGCCTCGCCGAATGGCCCGTGCCGCTGTTGGGCACCATCGACAGCGCCTTCATGGACGTGCCGGCGGAAGTGCTGACCTCGGCCATGCGCAAGCATCAGAAGTATTTCGCGCTTCAAACCAAAGACGGCAAGCTCGCCAACCGTTTCGGCGTCATCGCCAACATGACGACCAAAGACAATGGCAAAGCGATTGTCGCCGGCAATGAGCGCGTACTGCGCGCACGTTTGTCCGACGCCAAATTCTTCTGGGACCAAGACCGCAAGAAGTCCCTGGAAAGCCGCTTGCCGAAACTGGAAGAGCGCGTGTTCCAAGCCAAGCTCGGTACCATGCGCGCGAAGGTCGAGCGTATTGTCGCGTTAAGCCGTCACATCATCGCCTATGTACCGGGTTCGTCCCTGGTGCAGGCCGAACGCGCGGCGCTGTTGTGCAAGGCCGACCTGTCGTCGGACATGGTGGGCGAGTTCCCCGATCTGCAAGGCCTGATGGGTCGCTACTACGCGCTGAACGACGGCGAACCGGCCGACGTCGCAAACGCCATCGCGCAGCATTATTCGCCGCTGGGCCCACAGGACGCCGCGCCAACCGCACCCATCAGTGTGGTGGTGTCGCTGGCCGATAAGATCGACAGCCTCGTCGGCTTCTTCGCCATCGACGAAAAGCCCACTGGCTCGAAGGACCCCTTCGCGCTGCGCCGCGCCGCACTCGGCGTGATCCGCATCATCATCGAGAACAAGCTGCGCCTGCCCTTGCTGGTTGCGTTCAAGTCTGCGCTGGGCGGTTACGGTGAGATCGTGAAGGGTGATCCGGAAAAGATCGCACGCGACGTGCTCGAATTTTTCGCCGACCGTTTGAAGGTCCACCTGCGCGATGCCGGTGTGCGTCATGATTATGTGAACGCGATCTTCGCGCTCGGGGGTGAAGACGATCTCGTGCGCCTCATGGCGCGCGTGGAAGCGCTGTCCGCGTTCCTCGGCACTGACGACGGCACCAACCTCCTGGCGGCTTATCGCCGCGCCGCGAACATTCTGCGCATCGAGGAGAAGAAAGATGGAAAAAAATATGATATTGGCGGCGCGCCGTTGAGCGATTTGATGGGACGCGAGGAATCGAAAGCGTTGCACAATGCCACAAACTATTTCGGCATACGGGCCGACGAAGCGATTCTTAAAGAAGACTTTGTTAGAGCGATGTCCGCCTTGGCGTCCTTACGTGCTCCAATTGATTTGTTCTTTGATAAAGTGACTGTCAACGCAGAGGATCAAACGGAACGCGCGGCAAATCTTGCGCTTCTTGCGTCTATTGTCGATGTCATGAATCGCGTTGCGGATTTCTCGAAAATCGAAGGCTAAACGCCCAGCGGGCTTTTCGGCCAACCAAGGGAATTGCCGCGTTTCGCGTTAACAATGCAAGCGTGCACCGCCTGCATTGCTACTGGCTTGATATGGCCGGGCGTTTCTCCGCCTGCACCGCCCAGTGCATCGCAGCAAACTCTAACATCCACATTTCATGATTAATTTCCCTCATTAGCCGATGAGGGAAAATGCGGACCGTGCGGGGGATCAGGGGCATAGCATCACTGCGGTAGCGCGCGGCTGACATCGGTCGCTGCGCGGACGTTCGTTGTGAAGATCGCGTCCCTCCGGGATGATGCGATGGACAACAAGTGGGGGGATCTAGCCGTGAACAATATTAAGCGCACGCGCCGAGACATCATTCAATCGGTCGTGACCGTTGCCGTCGCCGGAGCCGCGACGTCTTTCTCAAGCAGCGCTGTTGCAGCGCTCACCGAGAATGGAAAAACCTGGGGCATTTCCTCGCACCCGCATTTTGATCGCGTCATGGCGCCGTGGCTGGTGAAGCGCTTCGTCGACAAGGACGCGAAGTTCGTTTTTTCAGAAAAGGTCGAGCAGCTTCCGAAGGGCGCCATTTCCATGGGCTACCCCACGGGCGATCTCACCGCCCACGACGAGGCCGGATCGTGTTTCCATAAAACAATCGTGAAATACAAAATTGATGACCCTGCGGTTCTCATCTTGGACAAGATGAACGGCCAGGCGCTCACATGGTCCGGCATGAACCGGAAAAATGGTGACTGGAAAACGCAACAGCTCCCCGTCGACATGAACGACCGTTACGCCCGTTGGGGCTTCGGTCTGATGGGATTGGCGGACGCCTATTTGCAAAAAGCGAAGAGCGATCAAGAAGCACTGGATTTGAGCTTTCCGGTTTACGACGCGCTCTATGCCTTGATCACCAAAGAGCTGAAAGACCAGAAGAAAGGCTAAACGGCACGTTTAGCTAACGTCGCGTTTCAAGAGGAGGGATGGACCAATGCGTGATCTGACCAGACAGGAAAAGAGCCGCCGCTCATTCCTTCAATATCTCGCGGCAAGCCCCGTGCTCGGCATGAGCGCCCACGAAGCGCTGGCGGCAACCGGCAGCGAACTGCAGCAGCGCGCCGCAGATCCTTATATCTGGAAACCCTACGATCCGAGCTATCTGGTCGAAAAGCCCGAAGACGCCCTCGACGTTTTTGAACTGGAAGCGGTCGCCCAGAAAAACTCGCCCCTCGCGCACTGGGGGTGGATGTCCACCGGCGCCGATGGCGAAGGCACATACCGCGCCAACCGCGAAGACATCAGCAAATTCGCGATCCGCTCGCGCCGCCTGCGCGATGTAAAAAGCGCCGACCCGAGCCGCGAGATTTTCGGCATTAAATATTCGGTTCCCATCTTTCTCTCTCCCATCGGCTCCCACACCCAGTGGAATCCCGACGGTGAAATCGCCACGGGCCGCGCCAGCGCAAAAAACAATGTGGCGCAGGCGCTCTCGACCATGGCCACCAATTCGACCACCGAGGTCAACAAAGTGCGTAACGGCAAGCCCGTTATGTTTCAGCTCTATCAACAGGCCAATTGGGAAGTCACCAAAGCGATTGTTGCCCGCGCGGAACGCGATGGCTGTCCGGCGGTGCTGGTAACGGTCGACGGCGTTTCGGCCCGCAAGGACATGCAGTGGGAACGCTCACGGCGCGCCGACACGCGCCTTTGCGCAACCTGTCACGAGGTTCGTGCCGGGAATCCGAAGGAGCCGGTGGGCAATGTGCGTTTAAAAAAGCCGCAGTTCTCCGAAGTTCCGGCGGCCATCTGGGACCAAAAATTCACCCCCGATGCCCTGACGTGGGAATTCCTGAAGCGTCTGCGCGACTTCACGAAAATGGATATCTTCGTGAAAGGCATCATGGACGTTGAAGATGCGCTGATGTGCGTGAAGTTGGGCTACGGCGTCTATGTGTCCAACCACGGCGGGCGCAACGAAGACACAGCGGGCTCGACCATCGCCTCGCTGGCTGATATTGCGCCGGCGGTTAAAGGCCGGGTCCCGATTTTTATCGACGGCGGCTTCCGTCGCGGCATGGACGTTGTCAAAGCCGTCGCCATGGGCGCCACAATGGTGGGCGTGGGCCGTCCCTACATCTGGGGCCTCGCCGCCTTCGGTGAAGCGGGCGTCGATCGGGTGATGCAAATCTTAAAAGCAGAAACCCTGGCTGCCATGCAGCAGGTTGGCGCTGCCACCTTGAGCGACTTGAACCCGAAGATGATTCATAAGGCGCTCTGATTTGAACGGGGCCCGTCGGGCCTTCGCTCATGAGCATGGATAACGCTGTCGAGGGTCACCGCGCAGCCAGTTCGTGGCTGGCGCGCGTGCGTTCGATTTTCGCGGCGACGATTGGCGGTCTGGTGGAATGGTATGATTGGTATACCTATCCCACGCTGGCGCTCTATTTCTCGAAGTCCTTCTTTCCCCAGGTCGATCAGACCGCGCAGCTTCTGAACGCGGCCGGCATCTTCGCGCTCGGCTTCATGATACGGCCCCTGGGCAGTTGGCTCATGGGGGTTTACGCCGACCGCAAGGGCCGCAAACCGGCGATGATGCTGTCCATGGTCGTCATGGGGTGCGGTTCCCTCGGCATCGCATTCATTCCAAGCTATGCGACCATCGGCGTCATGGCGCCGGTGCTCCTGGTGTTCTTTCGCGTCGTTCAAGGCCTGAGTTTGGGCGGGCAGTACGCGGCAAGCGCCACCTACATCAGCGAGATGGCGATCCGCAAACGGCGCGGCTTTTGGGGCAGCATCCATTATGTGACGATCCTGTTGGGCCTGCTGCTGTCCATGTCGGTTCTGCTGGTGCTGCAAGCCGTCCTGACGTCAGACGAACTCATCGCCTGGGGTTGGCGGATTCCTTTCCTCATCGGCACCGTGATGGCCGGGGTCGCCTATTTCGTTATCTCATCCGTGAATGAAACCAAGTCCTTCGAGGCGGTGCAGCGCCTGGCGGAACGGCCACGTACATGGCCCCTGATGGCGAAACATTGGCGCGAATTGTTGATTGTGTTTGTCGTTACGGCGGCGGGGACGACGGCCTATCAGAACTACGCCATCTATATGCCGAAGTTCCTCGTCAACACGTCCGGGTTCTCGGCCGAAACCGCTGCGCAGATTTCAACGGCGACCATCGTCATCTTTATGTTCCTACAGCCATTGCTGGGTTGGATTTCGGACTTCGTTGGCCGCAAGGCGCTGTTGGTGACGTTCAGTGCCCTCGGTACTTTGGGCACGGTCCCCATCATGATGGCCTTGGAAAAAGCCGATCAATCCACAAACGCTTTTCTGATTCTCACATTCGCATTTGTGATTCTGTCGCCGTACACGGCCGTCAGCGCTTTATTCAAGGCCGAATTGTTTCCAGCGGAAATTCGCGCCCTTGGCGTAGGCCTCTCGTTCGCGGCCGCCCAGGCCGTGTTCGGCGGCTCGGCCGAATTTATTGCGCTGTCCTTCAAACGCGCGAATCACGAAAGCTATTATTATTGGTTCCTCACCGCGTTGATGTTTGTCGCCTTCCTCACAACGCTGCGCATGCGCGATCCCCAACGCCACAGCCGCATCACCGAGGATTAAATGAGATCGTCGGCGGCATGAACCGCGTCGCTAACTTCTCGAAGATTGAGGGCGGGTCTCCCGCGCGTCGAAATTTTCGTGGATTATTGTTTTGAGTCGTCGGCGGATTCGCGCGGCTGACATTCATCAATTAAGCCGTTTTCGCCAATCGTGAATATTTCGGCTCTGCCAGCCGGACCGGGCGCAACATGGCTGCATCCGGCGAGAATCGCGCGCCCGTCGATTCTGAAGAAAATGAGGATATTGCCCTCGCGATTGGGCTTACCGAACGCCCGTTGCGATTTTCCAGCCGGAATTTCGCCGCGCCAAATCTCAGTGCGCGCCAGCTTTATTTGAACGGGCGACAGCAGTTTTCCGGAATTGTTTACGAGCGTGACCGTCGTAATCCAAAAGTGGACATAGATCGCCACGGCCAGAGCGGCCACCACTCCGAAAATAGCGACGAAATATTTAAGTACTTTTGGCATTGATGTCGGGCCACCTGATTTTGCGACTATACCGCTTTCTTGTTATGCTTTGAAGTGTGCGCACCTGAGTTCCATGAGACAAAAAATATGCGATCCTGGCTTAATGTCGCGCGTCTCGATTTCAAACTGCGTCTCGCGTTGGTGATCGCCATCGAGGTCGCTTATATGGCGTACTCGCGGCTTTTTTATCAGGCTGGGCCGGATTTCACGATTATCGAAATCTTGCGCACGCCGGCCCGGTTGGTTGCCGCAGGGGCATTTTGTCTTTTAATGCCCGATATTATTTTCAGCCGACGCCCGAGCCTTACGAAAATGCGCCAACCGCTTTTCTGGTTGGCAATGATATTCGTCGCCGGTTCTCCCATTCTAGCGCCGCATTCGAGCCCGCCGATTTTGGATGCGGTTATCCTTTCCGTCGCCGCGATCCCCGTCGGCCTCCACGAAGAATTTTTTGCACGTGGCATTGTGCAAAACCTCATCGTTGATCGGCTTGGCGCCGTATGGGGTGTACTTCTGGCGGCGGTGATCTTCGCGCTGTGGCACGTCGGCGCGGCGCCAGACAATGCGATTAATTTTGCGGGGATCGCCGTTGCGGGCATCGTTTTTGGCGTCGTGTATCTCAAGACGGGATCGATTGCCTTGGTCGTCGCGCTTCACGCGATCTACGACAGCCTATTCAGTTTTCCGGCGGTCTTCGGCGAGATCAACCCCATCTTTGGTTTGCTCAGCCTGATGATCGGCGCGGCTGTCGTGGGAATATGGGCAGGGCGAAAAACCCTGCCCAATCTTCCGGTGGGGCGTTAAGCCAATTTACCCCCTTATGCCGACATTGTTCGGAAATGGCGGCGGCTCGGGTTTTTTGCCAATGAGCCGACCCATTGCATCGTAAACACCGACAGCACCTTCTAAAATTTTGCCGCCGATCGAATTGTCCGGCATCAAAATGTCATCGGGTATGGCGTCGATATCCTCCTGAGTAACATTGCCTTGAACGCCGACGTGCTGGCCTCGCGTGTATCCTCCCGAACTGGGAAGGTATTGCGGCTTATCCGTCGGTCCGATGTCCTCTCCTTCGCTGATAGTTTCTGGCGTTGGATTAATGCGCGTACTTGGGTCGCCGCCCTGAGCCATGAAGTAGTTCAGTTCATCGTGGGCGATGGGTTCCGAGATTGTCGCGTAGGGCCTCGGGCCGCCGGGTGTGTCGTTGAGTCTTTGGCCGTAACCAATCGTCCAAAATCCTTGGGCGTCTTGGGCTGGTTCTTCACTAAAGCCGATCCCCTGTTTCCAGTGCGCAACGGGATCGTCGTCGCCCGTATGATTTTGCGGTTGGCTCGGGGCAAATAATCCAAAGCTTCGATAGGGAGCGAGTGCCATTGATGGCCTCCAAATAAAAAACCCCGCGACCGCCGGTAAGGCGGGCAACGGGGTCGGGTTGGGGAAGGGCGTCACGCCGGGCAACCACGCAGGCAATAAAAAACCCCGCACGGTTTCCCGTCGGGGCGAGTGCACGATTATGACCCTGTGATTTTTGTCAACTTTCCGCGGTTCGTCAACAGTGATGCCGGTGGCGGCGACAGCCCGAATCATAAGTTCATGGGGTCGAATGCCAGCGCCAAAAAGCGTGACCGATCAAGCGACTGACCATGTGCGATTCATAAGTTCATGGGCTCGTTTTCGCCGCCCACGCGGGCAGGGACGCCTGGCAGCCCCACTTTCCGTTTGCAGGCCCCCAAACCGAGGAGTATAGGGCGATGTAAGGTGCGGCTTACGTCGGTTGTAAGGACGTCTTACTTGCTCCCTTACGGTCGCCTTACATGCGTCTCTCAAGGGGTGTCCCATGCGCGATAACGCTTTAGAAAAGGCCATTGTCGAGGCCGGCGGCGTGGCCGCCCTGGCCCGGGCTATCAACGTCACCCCCCAAGCTATCAGCCAATGGGACCGAGTGCCAGCCGAACGGGCCCTAGCCGTTGAAACGGCCACCGCCGGTAAGGTTTCCCGCCACGAGCTTCGCCCAGACCTCTATCCCGCCCCCACCAATGGGAAGGCCGCTGCGGCCCCCGCAGGGGTGGCCAAATGCGTCTACGGCTTTGGCGCGGGCAAGGCGGAAGGCACCGTCTCCATGGTCAGCCTTTTGGGCGGCAAGGGCGCCAACCTGGCCGAGATGAGCAGCATCGGCATTCCGGTGCCGCCGGGCTTTACCGTGACGACCGAGGTCTGCACGCACTTTTACCAAAACGGTAAACAGTACCCCGCCAACCTGAAGGCCGAAGTCGAAGCGGCGCTCGCGAAAGTGGAAGCGCACATCGGCGCGGGCTTCGGCGACGTGAAGAATCCCTTGTTGGTCTCAGTGCGGTCAGGTGCGCGCGCATCCATGCCGGGCATGATGGACACCATCTTGAATCTCGGCCTCAACGACGAGACGGTCGAAGGCTTGGTGGCGCAGTCGAAAGACGCGCGCTTTGCTTACGACAGCTATCGCCGTTTCATTCAAATGTATTCGTCGGTGGTCCTTAATATGGATCACTACGACTTCGAGCATTTACTCGACATCGCCAAGGAAGACCGCGGCGTCACACTCGATACGCAACTGACGGCGGACGATTTGAAAAGCCTCGTCGGCGCTTATAAAGCGAAGGTCGAAGAAGAACTGGGGCACCCGTTCCCGCAAGACGTTCACGCGCAGCTGTGGGGCGCCGTCGGTGCGGTCTTCGGCAGCTGGATGAACCAGCGCGCCATCACCTACCGCAAACTCCACGATATTCCCGACAACTGGGGCACCGCTGTCAACGTGCAGGCCATGGTGTTCGGCAACATGGGCAACGATTGCGCCACGGGCGTATGCTTCAGCCGCGATCCGTCGACGGGCGACAACGTGTTCTACGGCGAATACCTCGTGAACGCGCAAGGCGAAGATGTGGTGGCCGGTATCCGTACGCCGCAACAGATCACGCTGGCCGGCAAGAACGCGCACAGCTCCGAACTGCCGTGCATGGAAGAGGAAATGCCGCCGCTGTACAAACAGCTCGTGGAATTGCGCGACCGGCTTGAGCGTCATTACCGCGACATGCAAGACATGGAATTCACCATCCAGAAAGGCAAACTCTGGATGCTGCAAACGCGCGGCGGTAAACGCACGGCCGCTGCCGGTTTTAAGATCGCCGTCGATATGGCGCGCGAAGGCTTGATCAGCGAAGCCGATGCGGTGAAGCGCATCAATCCTGCGCAACTCGATCAATTGCTGCATCCGACTCTCGATCCAAAAGCGCCGCGCCAATTGCTGTCGCGCGGATTGCCCGCGTCTCCGGGGGCCGCTTCGGGCAAGATCGTATTCACCGCCGAAGACGCGGAAGATTGGGTAAAGCGCGGCGAGAAAGTCATCCTCGTGCGCCGTGAAACATCGCCGGAAGACATCGGCGGCATGCACGTCAGCCAAGGCATTCTCACCACGCGCGGCGGCATGACCAGCCACGCGGCTGTGGTCGCGCGCGGCATGGGCACGCCGTGCGTTTGCGGCGCCGGCGACATTCAAGTGGATGTGAAAAACAAAACCGCGCGCGTGCGCGACAAAGTGTTGCTGGAAGGCGACGTCATCACCATGGACGGCGCCACCGGCGAAATCTTTCTCGGCATGGTGAAAACCATTCGCCCGGAATTGACCGGTGACTTCGCGACGCTCATGGGTTGGGTCGATAAAATCCGCCGCTTAAAAGTACGCGCCAACGCCGAGACGCCGCTCGATGCCGAAACCGCCCGCAAATTCGGCGCGGAAGGAATCGGCTTGTGCCGCACCGAGCACATGTTCTTTGACGCCACCCGCATCCTCACCGTCCGTCAGATGATCCTCGCCAAGGATGCGGGTGGTCGCAAAGCTGCGTTAGATAAACTGCTGCCGTATCAGCGCAGCGACTTCGTGAAGCTGTTCACGATCATGGAAGGCTTGCCGGTCACGATCCGTCTGCTCGATCCACCGCTGCACGAATTTCTGCCGCACACCGACGCCGAAATCGCCGAAGTGGCGAGCGGTGCGGGCGTATCGGAAGATTCCGTGCGGGAAGTTCTAGTAAAGCTGCACGAAACCAACCCCATGCTCGGCCATCGCGGCGTGCGCTTGGGCGTGTCGCATCCTGAGATTTACGAAATGCAGGCGCGCGCGATTTTCGAAGCGGCCGTGCAAGTGTCGAAGGTCGGCAAGACCGTGACGCCGGAAATTATGATTCCGCTGGTGGGTACGCGCGCCGAACTTACGATGATGAAAAAGCTGATCAACGACGCGGCGGCCAAGGTGTTCGCCACGCTGGAATCCAGCGTGCCGTATCTGATCGGCACAATGATTGAATTGCCGCGCGCGGCCCTTCAAGCCGGTGAAATCGCGCACGACGCCGAGTTCTTCTCCTTCGGCACCAACGATCTCACGCAAACCACATACGGCCTCTCGCGCGACGACTGCGCGCCGTTGATCGAAACCTATCGCGCGAAGGGCATCTACGCAAAAGACCCCTTCGCGTCGCTCGATCAGGAAGGCGTGGGCGAGTTGATCAAGATCGCGGTCGAGCGCGGCCGTGCAACGCGCCCCGATGTGAAGCTGGGCATCTGCGGCGAACACGGCGGCGACCCGGACTCCATCGCCTTCTGTCATCGCCAGGGTTTGGATTACGTCTCGTGCTCGCCCTACCGCGTGCCCGTGGCGCGCCTTGCGGCGGCGCAAGCCGTGTTGGCGGAGAAGTAACTACTTCAACTTCCCGTCGCGCATGAGATCGGCCCAGGACGGAATCTCGCCGACGTAAATCTTGCACAGAGGATCGTTCTTTTCCTCAGGCAGCGAGCAAGGCGGGTCGGCGTCGGCGCCTTCGGTCGTCAGGGTCCAGCCGACGATGCGCCACTGGCCGGGTTTCGTTTCGGCGTAGAACTCGCTACCGACATAGGCCGTGCCCGGATCTTGCGGATCGCCGTAAGTGTCCATGACCTCGGTGGAACCGATGAGACGCCGCGCTTCTTTGCTGGGATTGGCCCCGACGCGCTCTGCCGTCACCTTATGTGTGCCGACGAAAGCATACCCGGTGACATCGATGGTGCCTTGCATCAGCTCGGATAGCGGCATCGACCAGGGTTCGTCTTTCCATTCCTGCTTGCGCCCTTGGCCCATAACGTAGGCGCACATCTGGTCGTCGTCGGCGAGGCGGCAGTAGAACCAGGTTTTATAAGCGCAGACCGGCGACGCTACCGGGCCGTCGCATTCATCCTCGGGATCAAGATCGCCGATAAACGGCGGGGCCTCTTCGGTATGGCCGTGCGGCGCGATACCACAGAGTGCCAGCGCCAAAACGGCGACTTTGAGTTTCATGCTGGAAGTTCCATCCATGCAGGCAGGTGAGGCGTGATCTTAGCGCTTCCTGCCTCCAGCACGCCACCGCTTGCCGTGCGCCAGGCCTCAAGCTTTACAAGCGCTAACCCGCGATTGCCTGAAACGCTGCGAAGTTCACCAGCGTCGACGCCGTTCGCGGTCAAAGACGTACCGAAGGCGGGGGCATCACCGTCGATCGTGACAGGCATGAGCCGTTTTTTGATCAGCGCGCGGTAATGCGTGCGCGCGGTCAATTCCTGCCCGATGTAACAGCCTTTGTTGAAATCCACGCCGTGAAGTTCGGCAAAGCCGTTTTCCAGTAGCAATGCTTTTTCAATTTCAAGATCGCGACTACCGTCGGGAAGTCCCAGAGTCATGCGATGGGTGTCATAGTTCGCGAGCGATGCGGCGGTGAGGCCGCTTTTTTCCAAAGGCGCGCCCACATGATCGGCCGGCAGCGCCCACCGAACACCTGCGCCGAGAAGGCGCGGATCGGTATACAGTACGCCAGCGCCCAGGCGCGTGACGGCGCCGAGATCTTCGGCGGTCTTTAAGGCAGCGCTCGCACCTTCGCCCCATGCCACGCCCACGACGAGGGTGTCATCGGGCGCAAGTGTTACCTTGGCGCGCAAGCGATACCGCGACAGGCGCGTGATCAAGTCGGCGCGGCGCTCGCGTTCGCATTCCAGCAAGACGCTCTGATCGTGAGGCACCGCGAAAAATTCGTGCAGGAATTTTCCCTGAGGCGTCAAGAACGCGGCCCACATGGCTTGGCCGCTCTCCAGGTGGCGCACATCGTTGGAAATCATGCCCTGCAGGAAACTCAGATGATCTTCTCCCTGCACCGAAATCAGGGCGCGATGAGACAGGGGGGTGAAGAACGGCATAAACGGCTCCAGAAGCTTGCTCGATATGTAGCACTCAGCGCCCGCACGGCAAGGGTGCGTCGTTACACAGGCGTGTCGTTAGACGCTTTTAACGCTGGAACGCGACCGCTATAACAGCGCCATGCAATATGTGTTTGTCGACGATTCCGTCAGTTATGACGGCTATTCGCCCATCCGCCGCCCGCTCGGCGGCGCCGAAAAGGCCGTGGTGTCGCTGGCGACAGCCCTGCTGGACCGCGGCGCCGATGTGACGGTCGTCAATAACACGACCTATGCGCATATGGCCTTTGGCGTGAATTACGTGCCGATTGGCGGCGTGGGCATACCGCGCACAGCCGACGTCGTGATTGCCGTGCGCAAGCCGTTGCTGCTCGGAAGTGTGCGCGGCGCCAAACAGCGCGTTTTGTGGGTCACGGGAAGCACGGACTATCTGTCGGCAGCCGCCAATGCGCCGTTGTGGGATTCGTTTCAACCGACCTTCATGTTCACCAATCCCCTGCAACAACGGGCTTACACCGGAAAGGTGCCGAGCGTGCTGTTGACGCCGGGAACGAGCGCCGCTTTTTTGCCGCCTATTTTGTCCGAAAGCACCCAGCCTGCGGTGCCGCAGAGTTTTTATCCCCATACGGATGGACCGCCGCCCGAGCTGGAAACACCTGTCGTGCCGCCTGAGCCCGCCGCACCGACGTTTCCGCCGGCGCATGCCATCGTCACGACCCATCCGCTCCATGGACTCGGCTGGTTGCTCGATGTGTGGACAACGCAGATTCAGCCACAGCTGCCCGATGCGCGGCTTTTGGTGATTTCAGCGGTGCTGAACAAGGGCATCAAGGGCGAAAGCGTGCCCGACGACATTGTGCCCATATTGGAAAAAGTGATCGCGGCTGCCAGCGCAAACGTGGTGGTCGCCGAACCGCGCGGCGATGAAGGTATGGCGACCAATTATCGCGAAGCGCGCGTGCACCTATATCCCGGCAATCCGCTGGACTATGCGTGCTGGACGTTGCGGGAATCGCAAAGTCTCGGGGTGCCCGCGGTCGCGCGTGCCCTGGGCGGCGTGAATGCTTGCATCGACAATGGTCAGACCGGCTACGTCGTTCCAGACGAAGCGGCATTTGCGAATGTGACGTTGGAGATTTTACGCAACGACGCGGTATATCAAAACCTCAGCAAGGCCGCGAGCGACGTGGGGCGAGAGCGCACGTGGGATGTTGTCGCGGAAGAGTTTGAAGCGATCGTGCTGAAGCTTCCCGGGATCGCGCGCTAACCCTGCGGCGGCGTGCGGCGTGCGATGGCCGCTTCCTTGAACTTCTCGCGGGCCTTGGCCAGGCGCATCATGCGCCAAAACGCATACACGCGTGCACGGATGAGGCCGTCGGCCCCCTGCAAAAAGTAACCGCGAAATATGTACGCTTTGATAAAGGCAAAGAACGGCGTCAGCGCGATGAGAAGAAATCCCGGATTGCGGTCCGCCCGAAAAAAGTTCTCAGCCTGCATGGACGTGTAAAAGTTCATCTTTTCGACGTCCTGAGCATAGGCGCGTTCGCTGTAATGATTGAGGCCGTGCTTTAAGAGCCGCAATGCGCTGCCGTCGTTGAGCACGACGTTGTCGTGGACGATGGAATCGCGAAAGCTCGCGAATGTTTTATTGAAAAAACGTCCCTGCGCGACCTTGCGCGCAAAGAGACGTGGCTTGTCCTCGAACGGCAACACGAACGTCATGTTCATGGCGTAGGCTTTGTGAGGCGGTTCGCCGTTTGCGAATAGCGATCTGATCTCGGCCTCGACCAAGGGTGTCGCTTCTTCGTCCGCATCGAGATTGAGAAGCCAATCGTTGCGGCACAGCGTCTGGGCATGAATTTTCTGCGGGCCATAGCCCTGCCAGGCATGAAACGAAGTCCGCGCCCCCAACTTTTGCGCGATAGCCACTGTGTCATCGGTGGACCCGGAATCAACCACGATGACCTCATCGACCCAATCGCGGACCGACAGGATCGCCTTCGGGATGCGATCGGCCTCATTTCTAGCGATGATAAAGGCGGAGATCGGCAGGCGCTGAGACATAAGGGACAATCGTGCGAGGCGTGTTGCGCGATTCTAGCATGCTCTGGGATTTTGCCGCTATCTCACCGTTGACCGCGGGGGTACCCACCATGCACAGTTGCTACGACCAAGGATCAATGCGTGAAGATTTTCCACCTCATATCCGGTGCGCCTTTCGGCGGTGTCGAACGCCAGTTGGAACGTTTGGCCGGCCTGCTGCATAAGGAAGGCTTCGAGCAGCGGGTTATGTTCGCTGAGGATGCCGCGCGCGCCGCGCGCCTGTCGGCGGTAGGCATCGTGCCCATCGAAATGTCCTACCCCAGCCGCTTCGTGTTTCTCGATCGCCGGCGCATCAATTCCGTCATCCGGCGATTTGGCCCCGATGTGGTGGTGTCGTGGGAACCGGCCATGGCCGCACTTGTCCAGCCCGGCAACTTCACGCACATCGGACGGCTACCACCCGCGAGCGATGTGACGTCGCTGGTAAACTGCGAGCACCTTTTGACACCGTCGACCTCGCGTGCCGGATTTGCCTTCGCGGCCGGATGGGCCACGGACAAAGTACACACCATCCCGCATCTTCCGCGTTCCGAAGAAACGCCGATCACGCCCGCGAACCGCAAAACCTATTACACACCGCCCATGGCAAAGTTGATTGTCACGGCACTGCGTCTTACGCGCGATTCCGGTCTCGAAACGCTGCTGGACGCTGTGGCGCGCTTGTCCGGTTATTATTTGTGGATTATCGGCGACGGGGCAGGCCGCACGGCGCTGGAAGCCGCGGCCCACGAACGCGGTGTAAAGCCACGCGTCCGTTTCATAGGTTGGCGCGACGATCTGACGCCCTTCCTCGCGGCGGCGGACGTGTTTGTATACCCAGCCCGCCAGGATGACGTCGGCGAAACGATCACGGAAGCTTGGGCCGCCGGCGCGGCGGTCATCGCGGCTGATAGCCTCGGTCCGGGCCTGTTGATCAAGCATCAAGAGAACGGTTTGCTTGTGCCGGTGGATGAAGTCGTTAGCATGGCTGAAGCCATTAAGTGGGTGTACCAAGACACAGCGCTTGCGCGGCGTTTGGGCGAGGCCGGGCGCATTGTTTACCGTGATACCTTTGCAGCCGATAAGGTCGCACCTCAGTATACCGAATTGTTCAAACAGCTCGCTTCACGTCCGGCCATGGTGAGTTAGATGTCTCAAAACAATGCCTTTGATCTCGTGATTCACGGCGGCAACGTGTTCACGGCCGGCGGTCTGGTTATGCTCGACGTCGGTGCGCGCGGCGGCAAGGTCGTGGCGCTGGGTAATCTAAAATCGGCCGTGGCTGCGGCGCGCTATGACGCGGCCAACTTGACCGTTTTGCCCGGCGTGATCGACGAGCAGGTGCATTTCCGCGAGCCGGGCCCGGTTCATAAAGAAGATCTCGAATCCGGAACGCGCGGCGCGGTTTTGGGCGGCGTGACGACACTGTTCGAAATGCCGAACACCGATCCCGCTACGACAAATGCACCGGCGCTCGCTGACAAAATCAAACGGGCGACCGGGCGGTCTTGGACCGACTATGCGTTTTATATCGGCGCATCGCCGGAGAACGCCGATCAATTGGGTGAATTGGAACGGTTGCCGGGCTGCTGCGGCATCAAGATGTTCATGGGTTCATCGACCGGCACGCTGTTGGTGGCGGACGATGAAAATGTGGCGCGGGTTTTAAAGTCGGGTTCGCGCCGCGTCACGGTTCACAGCGAAGACGATATGCGCCTGCAGGAGCGCGCGGCGATGGTGGCCGGCGGCGCCGACGTCAGCATGCATCCGCAATGGCGCGACGTGGAAACGGCGGTGCGCTCCACTCAGCGCCTGCTTGCATTGGCGCGGGCTAATCACCGCCGGGTTCACGTGCTGCATGTGACGACAGCCGAAGAAATGGAAATTCTCGGACAGAATAAAGACATCGCGACGGTAGAAGTTCTTCCGCAACATCTGACGCTCGCGGCGCCCGAATGTTACGAGCGCCTGGGTACGCTTGCGCAAATGAACCCGCCCATCCGCGAAGCGCGGCACCGCGATGCGCTGTGGGCGGCCGTGAATGCGGGCATTGTCGATTGCATTGGCTCGGATCACGCACCGCATACGCTCGAGGAAAAAGCGAAGCCCTATCCGCGCAGTCCCTCCGGATTAACGGGCGTGCAAACGTTGGTGCCGTTAATGCTCGATCACGTCGCGGCGGGACGCCTGACCTTAGAGCGTTTCGTCGATCTGACCTGCGCCGGGGCGGCGCGCATTTTCGGTATTGCCGGCAAGGGCCGTATCGCCGTCGGCTACGACGCCGATTTCACGGTGGTGGATTTGAAAGCCAAACGCACCATCACCAACGATTGGATCGCCAGCCGCGCGGGTTGGACGGCCTTCGACGGCATGGAAGTGACGGGCTGGCCCAAAGCGACGATCATTCGCGGCAACATCGTCATGCGCGACGACCAATTGCTCGGCAAGCAGATCGGCGAAGTCGTGCGCTTCCAGGAAACGCTGTAGCGATCAGCCGCTATTTTGCCGCCAAATAGGCGCAGCTCTCGCCGGCGGGATCACGCGCCATCAAGCGGTCGTAGAAGGCCGCGGCGCGATCGACCATGCCGTTGACCTCGGTACCCTGAATGAGGCCCTTTTCCACAAGCGCCAGCGTTGCCGCCGCGTAAGCCTGACGATAAGCCTCGCGCGTCGGATAGCGCTCTTGCAAAGAAGGACGCGGATCGTTGGCGGTGATGCGCTCGTTATCGTTGCGCGCAAACGGAATGAAGCTGCCTTCCGCGCGCGACAATCTTTCCGGCGCACCTGTTGCGGCGTTTTGAGGATTCCAGCCTGTGTAAGTGCCAAGCGGCACGGCAATGTCGGGCAACCGGATGCCGGCTTTGTCGAGGCCGTCGCCGTCGGGAAGCGGCACAAGCGATGTGAAGGCGCGGCCCGTCTTGGGCGGCACCACATCGGCAATCCCCTCACTCGCGAAACGTCCACCGAAGTCGAGCCGCAGCGGATCGGAGAGACGGCTGGGGATGCGTACGGTGGCGACTTTTGGGAAAGCCTCCAAGTGCTGCGGGAGTTTTCCAAGCGTGCCATCGGCGAGAGAAGGGTACGCCGATGCCGGTGGTTCCTGTTTCAAAGTGATCCACGCGTCGAGGTGTAACAGAAGCGAGCGCAAAACCGACCGGTCGTCGAGCGGATTAAAACAGTGTGCAAGAATACCACGCTCATTCACGCCAGATACACGCTGGTGATCGCTCGCAATCATATAAACGCGTGCGCGCTTGTCGGGCGCGGCATCAATGGACCCGTCCGGCGCGGTATGCATGAGGGACGCAGCGCGCGTCCAATATTCCGTCGCGGTATTCACGTAAAATAATTTCGGTGTCGTTGCGCCGGGCAGGCGATCTAAGGTTCCGCGTGTTTCATTGCTTACGCCGTCGGTGAGTGCCGTCGTCGCAAACGGGAAGCCATCGCCCGCGAAGTCTTGTTCGACATCGGGACCAAAGTGACGCGACGGCTGGGCGAACCGATAATTGATGTTCGCGCGGCCGGCTCCGCCAGCTTTTATGAAAGCGCCGTCGAACGCAGGCTGCCCGCCGGCGCCTGACACCAGGCCGTAGGTGAGCATCGCTTGCAAAACGCGCGCTCCCTGTCCGTAGCCGAAGGCCAACACGGTTTTGGGTAACTCGGCGCCAGTATCTGTTAGGGGATTGGGTGTGCCAAATTTATCCAAACGTTCACGGCGGAAAAACGACAGCGCGTCGCGAATGGCGGCGAGCCCTAGGCCGCCGATGCGCGGGCCGCGTGCTAAGTATGTCACCGTGTAAATGATGCCCGGCTTAAAGCCGGTGTCGAGTGTGATAAGGCTGGGATCGTAGACAACTTTATCTCCGACCTTGCGGCCGAAGCTCCAGCGGTTGCGAGCAATAACCGTGCGCGGGCCTTGTGCTGCGTCCCGCATCGTTAGGACGGCTTCGGGATCATCGGCGCGCGCCGGCTCATACGTGAGGGCATCAAAGCCGGCATGAGAGGCCGTGGGTGTCGGTTGTTCGACGGTGATTTCGCCTTCAACGCGTCCATAGATCGGCTTCCCGCCGTCGAGTGCGACGGGAATATCGGCCCGCAAACGATCTTCACCCGGCGGCACGTCCCAGCTCCAGCCCGTCGCGAGCAGCGTATAGCCTTGCTCCATCAGGAAGCCGTTACCCATATCGGCTGCCGTCGTGGGTGCGTTCGATGACGATGCTGAATTGTTGAACTCGTGGAGGAGGGTGATTTTACCGCGCGTGCTGACATCGTAAAGCATGCGGCCGTTGCCGCGGGCCGCATCGATGGGGCGCAAGGCGATGAAGTCGGCGGCGAAGCGAATGCGGCCTTGGGCATCGCGCGGTGCAAGTTTGATATCGACGAGAGACTGATTTTCCGCGGCACTCGCGTCGATGGCGTAGTACAGGCGTCCGCGCAAACGTTCGTAAGCGCCTACATTGCCGAAGGCCTTGCCGTCGGCCACCGTGGTGCGTTCCAAGACCTCGATCCGTTCAACGTCGGCCGAAGCGGTAGGCATGAATGGGAGAAGGCCCGCGATCGCCAGAAACAGGCAATGGCGTAGGCCGGATAGCTTAAGCATTCAGAATAACCCCTCGCGCAACTCCCCCGCGCCTGAGTATGGACGGGTTTGGCGCAAAAGAAAACGGCGCCGCTCGGGTGAGCGGCGCCGTTATAGGGTCGGCTTCGCGTTTTACGGCACGAGAAGCAGGACGTCTTCGCCCTGACGTTTGATGAAGAGCGCGGTCTGGCGTGGCGATGCCGACATCGCCGTCTTGAACTCTTCGACGTTAGAGATGTTCTTGCGATTCACGGCCACAATGATGTCACCCGGCTTGAGCCCCACCTGAGCGGCTTTGCTTTCGCGTTCGACGTCGGTGACCTTCACGCCCTTGGCCTTATCGGAGGAGTCTGCGGTCGTGTAGCTGGCGCCTTGCAGGGCCGGGCGGTCGTCCAGTTTTGCGAGGACCTGATCCGTAGGCGCCTTGGCGATCGTGACCTTCACATCCCGGCGCTGTTTGTCGCGCAGGATCGTGAGATCGACGGTGGTGCCGACGGTGGTCAAGCCCAGGCGATTACGCAGTTCGGTTTGGCTGTGAAGCGGCTTGCCGTCCATTTCAATGACGATATCGCCGCCTTTGAGGCCGGCTTTCTCGGCGGGCGAGCCTTTTACAACGCTCATGATCAGCGCGCCTTCGGCCCGTTCGACGCCCAGGTTCTTAGCCAGCTCGGGGTCCATGTTCTGAATGGTGACACCGATGACGCCGCGTTTCACTTCACCGTATTCCGTGAGTTGCGCCATGACGATCTTCACCATGCTCGTCGGAATGGCGAAGCCGATGCCGATATTGCCGTTGGGTCCGAAGATGGCGGTGTTGATGCCGATCAGCTCGCCCTTAAGGTTGATGAGCGCACCGCCCGAGTTGCCGGGATTGATGGCGGCATCGGTTTGGATGAAGTCCTCGAAGCCGTCTTGGCCTTCAACGCCGGTCGCGCGGCTTTTAGCCGAAACGATGCCTTGCGTGACGGTGTGACCGAGCGTGAAGGGGTTGCCGATCGCGACGACATAATCGCCGACTTTCATTTCGTCGGAATCGCCGATGGGCATTTGCGTCAGCTCTTTCGGATCGATCTGCAGCAGCGCTATGTCAGTGCGCTCATCCTTGCCGACGACCTTCGCAATGAACACACGGCGGTCATACAGCGAAACAGTGATTTCGTTGGCTTCGTCGATGACGTGGAAGTTTGTGAGGACATAGCCCTTCTTGGCATCGACGATGACGCCGGAGCCTGCGGCCGAACGCTCTTGGGGCTGCGGCATGCCGCGCTCGCCAAAGAACCGGCGGAAAGTGGGATCTTTAAACAGCGGGTTGTCGGCGCTGAGCTCGGCGGCCTTTGCTTTGGTCTGGATACCAACGACGGCCGGAAGAACTTTCTCGACCAGCGGCGCTAAGGTGGGCAATCCGTTGGCTACCGGCAATTGTGCGGTCGCCGCATAGGTGGTTACCGGAGCCGCGAATGTCAGTAAGGCAAGCGCCGTCGTCGCCGAAACGAGACGCGGGAAGCGTGCAGTCATTGGAATAAGGCCTTTCGTTTTCAATAAGTGTCGCGCGAGTACGCGAGGAATCTTGCGTGTCAGCAGGGTCGCCCGCGCGCGTTGGCGCAGCAGACGAGACACTGGGGGATGTTAACCGGGTCCAAGGGCGGAGCAACAGCAATAACAGCTATTTAATCTCGCCCGCGGCTATTTAACCAACTGATTTTATTAGGGTTCCGCACTCGTATGCCTCCCCCGGCATAGGTCTAAGGTTCGCAGGCACGCTTCAATGCGCAAGAGGCCTCGCTTCGTCGACCGCTTTTGGTTTGTTCCTGGCCCCTGACGATGGCTGCGGTTTGGCCGCGATTGATATATGAGAGGAGGCGGATCTCCTGAAAACCGATGGGCAAATAGAGAAATGCTCTCCAGCCGCTCTCGATACGCACTTCGCGCCATGCTGCATCTGGCTAAGCAAAAGCCGGATCAACTGGTGCTTGTTGCCGATATCGCGAATAAAGCCAAAATCCCGAAGAAGTTCCTAGAACTTATTCTTCTGGATATGAAAAAGCGCGGCTTGCTGCACAGTCAGCGCGGCAAGAACGGCGGCTACACGCTTGCGCGCCCCTCCGACAAAATCACCTTCGCCGAGATCATTCGCATTACCGACGGGCCGTTGGCCCCGATCGCCTGCGCGAGCGTGACCGCCTATCGCAAATGCGAGGACTGCGAGGATGAAAAAACCTGCGCCATTCGGAAAATCATGCGGGGCGTGCGGGATTCGATGTCCGCGATCCTCGATACCGTGACTTTGGCCGACGGGTTAAGCGGTAAAGCCGTTCTTCCTGGCGTTAAAAAAGGGAAGATTCTTCCCTAAAACCCTAATCCCGATGCTTTTAGTAGGGAATTGCGAGTTTTTCGAAGAACGTCCGCTTAAGTTTCGCGCGTAATTTGGAACGCGCCCATGACTCGCCTCATCGTTTCTCACCGCAATCGCCTGCCGGAAGCCCTCGCAATCGTCGCGCTCGGCTTTGTATTGGCGTTGGTGTTCGGCTTTGGCCGCCCCGGCTTCAATGCGCGGGCTTCAGCGCCTGTCGCGCATGAAGCTGGATTTACCCGCTAAAACACTCGCGATTTTCATTGCGCCAATGCACGTGCGCCGCCTGAGGGCGGCGGTTTTCGTTTTTGCGCGCATTGTTCACGGGAGACAAAATTCCTGTGCGGACCTCGCTTTAATTGGGAAATTGGAGCGGGTCCGGAAAAATCGTTCTCCGAATGTCGAAAGTTAGGAATATTTTCCCAATTTTTCATACCCTACTAATTCGATAGGGAAATAGAGGTTACCGTCAGGCTTGTGTTTCCGTAACCTTCACCCATCGCCGAACTGCAGCACGTTGTTCGCGTCGGCAAACAGATCAGTAGAGGGGTTAAACATGAAAAGCTTTCACAAGAAATATGCCGGCGTCTTGTTGGCCGGTGTCGCGGTTGCCGCACTTGCAGCGCCAGCGTTCGCGGCTGAAACAAAGGCCGACGCGCGTGACGTAAAACTCAACGCGCTTGAGCAGAAATTGGATGCGCTCGTATCCGAAATCAATGCACTTAAGAAAGAAGCGGCAGCAGACAAAACCGATAAGGCTGCGCTCGAAGGTCAAGTCATCGATCTGAAGCGCGCACAATCCGCCGCTTACGCGGACATCCAAGCGCAGCGCAATTCAGACGTTAAAGTTAGCCTCGCCAACGCGCGTCCGACATTCGCAACGGCCGACGGCGCTTTCTCGTTCTCGCCCCGTTCATTGCTGCAGTTCGACGCGGCTTACTATTCTCAAGATAATCGCGCCCTGTCGGGCACCGATCTCTCCAGCGGCACGAACTTCCGTCGCGCCCGTATCGGTTTCCAGGGCAAGGCGTTCAGCGACTGGTCTTACAGCTTCTTGTATGACTTCGGCGGTTCGGGCGTTGAAGGCACCGGATTGAGCGATGCGTATGTTCAATACGATGGCCTCTCGTGGGTTAAAATCCGAAGCGGCGCATTCCCAACGCCCGCCGGCATCGAAGACCAAACCAGCGCCAGCGATTTGATCTTCCTCGAACGTGCGGCACCGACGGATCTTTACCGCAGCATCGGCGCTTCGGACGGCCGCAAAAACTATCTCGCCTTCATCGCCGCCGGCGACAATCACTACGCAGCTTTGTCATGGAGCGGCGCGCGTGCATTCGACGCGGCGTCATTCGATAGCCAGCAGGCCCTCGTGGGTCGTGCAGCTTATCGCCTCTATAAGAACCTCGATACGAACGTCGTTCTGTCGGGTACGGGAACGTGGGTGTTCCGTCCTCCGCAAACCGCCGTCGGCAACAACTCGCCGTCTGCCATCAATCTTCAAGTTCGTCCTGAGAACGTCGTCGACGGCACGCGCTTGATCAGCACCGGCAACATCGACTCTAAAAGCACGACGTCGTGGGGTGTTGAAGGCGCGGCTAACTGGAAGAGCCTTTACGGCCAAGCCGGGTATTTCGGCTTCAAACTCGATCGTCGCACCGGAACGCTGCCAAACCCCGACTTCGCCGGATGGTATGTGCAAGGTACGTGGGTTCTCACTGGTGAAGCTCGGCGTTACAACACCGAAACCGCTTCATGGCAGTCACCGCGCCCGACTAAACCGTTCAGCTTGAAGAATGGCGACCTCGGCGCGTGGGAATTGGCGGCGCGTTTCAGCAAGCTCGATCTCAACTTCAATCAAGGTATTGTCGGAGCGAACACGACTGCCGCCCTCGGACCTGTCCGCGGCGGCAACCAGTAAGGCTATACCGTTGGTCTGAATTGGTACCCGAACTCGGCCATCCGCTTCCTGTTCGACTACCAGCACGAGAACATCGACCGTATCGGTGCGACCGCGCCCTACCGCCAAATTGGCCAGGACGTCGACATCCTCACCGCTCGCGCGCAATTGAGCTTTTAGTCAACGCTTCCCTGGTGTCTGATACTTCGGGCACCAGGGCGCCTTTGAAAAAATGGAGATACCCATGAAATTCAAGTCGCTGATCGCATCGCTCCTCGTAGCAAGTGCTTCACTTGCTCCGACAGCCTTCGCGAAAGACATTACGCTTTTGAACGTTTCCTACGATCCGACACGCGAGCTTTATAAGGAAGTAAACGCCGCGTTCGCGAAAGAATGGAAAACGAAAACCGGCGATAACGTCACCATCAACCAGTCCCACGCTGGGTCGGGCGCGCAATCGCGCGCGGTGATCGATGGCCTGAAGGCCGATGTCGTGACACTTGCACTTGCTTACGACATCGACGTAATCGCCGAAAAAGCGAAGTTGTTCCCTGAAAATTGGCAGACGCGCCTGCCGGAATCCAGCACGCCGTACACCTCGACAATCGTATTCATCGTGCGCAAGGGTAACCCTTGGAAGATCAAGGATTGGGACGATCTCGCGAAGCAGGGAATCTCGGTCATTACGCCGAATCCGAAGACCTCGGGCGGTGCGCGCTGGAACTACCTCGCGGCTTACGGCTATTCGCTGCACAAAAACGGCAACGACGAGAAGAAGGCTCAAGAATTCGTGGGCAAGATCTTCAAAAACGTGCCCGTGCTTGACACCGGCGCGCGTGGCTCGACCGTCACGTTCGCACAACGTGGCCTCGGCGACGTCGCGATCTCGTGGGAAAACGAAGCGTATTTGACCCTGCAGGAATTCGGCGCGGACAAGTTCGAAATCATCTATCCGCCGGAAAGCATCCTGGCCGAGCCGCCTGTTACCTTGGTTGATAAGAACGCCGACTCACGCGGTACGCGCGCGGTCGCCGAAGCTTACCTGCAATTCCTCTATACACCGGAAGCACAGGGCATCATCGCCAAGAACCACTACCGTCCGCGTTTGGCCTCGGCCGCGCTGGCCTCAACGCCGCAGATCAAGTTGTTCAACATCTCGGAGTTCGGCGGTTGGAAGAAAGCTCAAGCCGTGCATTTTAACGATGGCGGCATTTTCGATAAAATCTACCAAGCGAAATAACGTGAGGCCGCGCGCATCCCTTAAAAAGGGGTGCGCGCTTTTTTACGCGATCAGGTCAATCCATGGCCGTTATGCAAAATCATACATGCACGCAAACGGACGAATCCTCAGTGACCGGTGGGGCAAGGCCGACCGTGTTGATCGTGCCTGGATTGGGAAATTCGTCGTATGATCACTGGCAAAGTGCATGGGAACGTGAGCGTTCCGATTGCGTGCGCGCCGACTTAGGCGATTGGGATAACCCGTCGCCGGAGCGATGGATCGCACGGCTGGAAACCATCGTTAGTGCGCTGCCCGGAAAACTGGTGCTTGTCGCGCACAGCCTCGGATGCATTGCGACGGCGCTTTGGGCGCGAACGAGTGCATCTCATGAGCGCATCGCAGGCGCGTTGCTGGTGGCGCCATGCGATCCCGAGGCGATTGAGGCCCCGGACATGCTAAAGTGCTTTGCGCCCATTCCGCGCCGGCCTTTTCCGTTTCCGACCACCGTCGTCGCCAGCGTTAATGATCGCTACGCGTGTCTGGCGCGCTCACGCGAGATCGCCGAGAGCTGGGGATCGCAGTTCGTAAATATTGGCGCGGCCGGTCATATCAACGCGCAATCGAATTTAGGCCCCTGGCAACAGGGGCAGGAATTATTGGATGCCTTGCTTCAGGGGCATCAAGCAGGAGTGAGGATATGAAACAGAAAATCGCGGCGCTCGCGTTCTCGTTGGCGTTGATCTCTCAGAACGCCACAGCTTTCGCGGCCGAGGCGCCGACTAACATTCTCAACGTCTCATATGACGTTTCGCGCGAGCTGTTCACGCAATTCAATCAGCTGTTCGCGCAAGAGTGGGACGCAAAAAACAAGACGAAGTTCGAAATTCGCCAATCGCACGGCGGCTCATCGAGCCAGGCGCGCGCGGTCTTGGAAGGCCTACAAGCCGATGTGGTGACGTTCAATCAAGTCACAGACGTTCAGGTGCTGCATGACAAAGGCAACTTGATCCCGGCCAACTGGCAAACGCGTTTGCCCAATGACAGCTCGCCGTTTTTCTCATTTCCGACATTTGTGGTTCGCAAAGGCAACCCCAAGAACATCAAGGACTGGGATGATCTGGTGAAGGCCGGCGTACAAGTGGTGTTCCCAAATCCGAAAACGTCTGGCAACGGCCGCTACACCTACCTTGGCGCGACGGCCTACGCACTGAAGAAGTTTGGCGGCGACAAAGCCAAGGCGCGCGATTTCGCCAAGGCGCTGTTTTCCAACGTGCCGGTGTTCGATACCGGCGGGCGCGCTGCGACGACAACGTTTGTGAACCGTGGAATCGGCGATGTGCTGGTGACGTTTGAGTCGGAAGCCTACGGAATCCGGCATGAGGCGGGCGAAGATAAGGTCGATGTTGTCACACCGTCGGTGAGCTTCCTGGCGGAGTTTCCGGTCACGGTCGTTGATAAGGTTGTCGATGCGCGCAATTCGCGGGTAGCGGCCACCGCCTATTTGCAAGCTCTGTACAGCCCATCGGGCCAGGAGCTGATCGCTAAAAACTTTTACCGTCCGCGGGATGCCGCTGTGACCCAGAAGTATGCAGCCCAGTTTCCCGCCGTGACCCTCGTCTCGGCCAAGGATTTTGGCGGATGGGATGCCATCAGTAAGGAACACTTTGCCGACGGCGCCATCGTCGATCAAATTTATGTGAATAAGTGACCGATCGCGGTCGTTGACCGGCGATCTAACACACTGTAAACACTATAAAAAATACGCTCGTAAGTATGCGCCGGGGCAGCATAAACTCTGCCTCCGGCGCAAGCTTTGTTACCGGCCCCGCGTGAACCCCGGCGGGTAGGAAAAAAGAAGAAGGGGATTGGGGCGCCGTATCTTGAGTAGTTCAATCCGTACATTCAGTTGGCGCACGCCGAGCGTCTTGCCCGGCTTCGGCATCACGATGGGGTTCACGCTGGTGTACCTCGGCCTACTCGTGTTGTTGCCGTTGGCTGCGCTGATCTTGAAGGCTGCCGGATTTACGTGGGCCGAGTTCTGGGATGTTGTCACGGCGCCGCGCGCGTTGGCGGCGTACCGCCTAAGCTTTGGTGCGGCCTTCATCGCTGCGGCCATCAATATCGTGTTCGGCGTGCTCGTGGCATGGGTACTCACCCGCTATCAGTTTCCGTTTAAACGCTTCTTGGATGGCCTAGTGGATCTCCCGTTCGCGCTGCCAACTGCCGTCGCTGGTATCGCGCTCGCAGCGCTGTTCGCGCCTAACGGCTGGATCGGCAGCATTCTCTTGCCGATGGGTATCAAGGTCGCTTATACGCCGCTGGGCGTCGTAGTGGCGTTGACCTTTATCGGGCTGCCGTTTGTGGTGCGAACCGTGCAGCCTGTGTTGCAGGATCTTGATAAGGAGGTGGAGGAGGCGGCGGCAAGCCTCGGCGCTTCGCGCGCCGCAACGTTCCGCCGCGTCATCCTGCCCGTGATCTTACCGGCCGCCGTCACCGGTTTCGCGCTCGCCTTCGCGCGCGCCGTGGGTGAATACGGTTCTGTGATCTTCATTGCCGGCAATCTGCCGATGAAATCCGAAATCGTGCCGTTGCTGATTGTGATCAAGCTTGAGCAATTCGATTATCGCGGTGCGGCGGCAATCGGCACCGCAATGCTGTTCGTCGCGTTTGTGTTGTTGCTGATCATCAACTTGCTCCAGCGCTGGAGCCGCAATCGTATGGGGGGAATGTAATGCGTTTGCGCATCAATCCCATCACAGAAACACCGGCGGTGAAGTTCACGCTGCTGGGCATAGGTCTGTTGTATATCGCGCTGTTCCTGGTATTGCCGGTCGTCGCGGTATTTAACGAAGCGCTCCGCAAAGGTTTCGGCGCCTATTTTGTCGCGATCAGTGATCCCATCGCTTTGTCCGCCATTAAGCTGACATTCATCACGGCGGCCATCGCAGTCCCTGCAAATCTGATTTTCGGCGTTGCGGCGTCGTGGGCGGTGGCGAAATTCGATTTTCGCGGCAAAAGTTTCCTCATCACATTAATCGACCTGCCGTTCTCCGTTTCGCCGGTGGTCTCGGGCCTGGTTTACGTCCTGCTGTTCGGCGCACAAGGCTTGGTGGGGCCGTGGCTGCAGGCCCATGACATTCAAATTGTGTTCGCGGTTCCGGGGATTGTTCTGGCGACGATCTTCGTCACGTTCCCATTTGTGGCCCGCGAACTTATTCCCCTGATGCAAGAACAAGGTACGGAGGAAGAGGAGGCCGCGCGCTCGCTTGGCGCTGACGGCTGGCAAACGTTCTTTCGTGTGACGCTCCCCAATATCAAATGGGGGCTGCTCTACGGGGTGTTGCTGTGTAATGCCCGCGCCATGGGCGAATTCGGTGCGGTATCGGTGGTTTCGGGCAAGATCCGCGGACTGACCAACACGATGCCGCTGCATGTGGAAATTCTCTATAACGAATACAATATGGTCGCGGCGTTCGCGGTGGCTTCGTTGCTTGCGTCGTTGGCGCTTGTGACGCTTGTTGCCAAAGGCCTGCTCGAGTGGCGTTACGGCCACGAGCTTGGCGTTGCGCGAACCTGATCGGCACAATAGGAACCTGTCATGGTGATTGAAGTCCGCAATGTTGATAAGAACTTTGACACGTTCAAAGCGCTTAACAATTTGAATCTGAAGATCGAGCGCGGTGAGCTTGTCGCGTTGCTGGGGCCTTCCGGTTCGGGAAAGACGACGCTGTTGCGCATTATTTCCGGCTTGGAGTTCGCCAGTGCCGGCTCGATTTTCTTTGACGGCCAAGACGCCGGAACCCGTCATGTCGGTGAGCGCCGCGTGGGCTTCGTGTTTCAGCACTATGCGCTGTTTCGTCATATGACGGTATTCGAAAACGTGGCGTTCGGATTGCGTGTGGTTCCGCGTGCGCGGCGCTTGTCGAACACCGACATCAAGAAAAGAGTCCTTTCACTGCTATCGCTTGTACAGCTTGACCGGTTGTCGGAACGATATCCGACGCAATTATCGGGAGGTCAACGCCAGCGTGTTGCGCTTGCGCGCGCACTCGCCATTGAACCGTTGGTTCTTTTGCTCGACGAGCCCTTCGGCGCGTTGGACGCAAAGGTACGCAAGGAATTGCGCCGCTGGCTGCGGCGTTTGCACGACGAAATGGGCCTGACCAGTATCTTCGTGACGCACGATCAGGAAGAAGCGCTTGAGCTCGCCGATCGTGTCGTTGTCATGAATAAAGGCAAGATTGAACAGATCGGCACGCCGGAAGAGGTCTACGATCAACCGGCCACGCCATTCGTTTATGAGTTCCTCGGCAACGTTAATCGCATCGACTGCACGATCAACGACGGCAAGGTGCATTTGTGGGGCGTGCAAGTGATTGCCGAAACACAGGATGGCGGCAAGTGCCCGTCCGGAACAGTGCCGGGATTCGCCTACATTCGGCCCCATGACATCGATTTCGTCGAGAAGGGGACCGAACACGCCGTGCCCGCGATTGTGCGACATGTCGCGGCTGCGGGTCCTACGGCGCGCATTGAAATTCAAATCGAAGGCATTCCAAATTTTATCGAAGCCGATTTGAGCCGGAAACGCTATCTGGAGCTCGGATACAAAATTGGCCAGAACGTATTCGTGTCCGCGCGCGCCGCGCGTGTATTCCCTGCGAGCGCGGCCGAATAACAATCCACATAAAAGGCGCGTGCCCGACAGTGCGCTCCGCCGGTTTTTGGCGGCGCCGCTGATCGCGGTCGCAACCGGCCTTATGCTGTGGCGTTAAGACGGTGCCTGGCCGAATTTTCATCTCCGCGACGCATACAAGCCCGTCGAAACCTCTATAGTGCCGGTCGTTCCCTTTCGGATGTGACGCGATGACAGCTTTTTTCCGCTTCTTAATCGCCGCGATGCTTATGGCCTGCTTAGGTCCGGCGTTTGCCGAACCTATTGATCCCGCGAACGAGCCTCCCGTTCCGCGTGCGGCGCCGGTCGTGAAAGTGTTGGAAATGGCGCTGCCGCGTCCTGGCGGCATATTGGTGTTCGGCGGCACGCGTGGAACCGGCCTTGAAGTGGTTCGCGCACTGGTGAAAGGCGGCGAACGAGTGACCGTCATGGCGCGCAAGGGGGCGAACGTTGAAGCGCTTAAATCCCTAAACGTCAATGTGGTGACCGGCGACGCGCTCAATCGCGACGACGTCAATGCGGCGTTCGCAGCAGCCCCATTTCGTGAAGTGCTATCCACCTTGGGCGGCACGCCCAAAGACGCGTCGGTCGACTATGAGGGCAATCGCAACATTATCGATGCCGCCAAGAATAGCGGCATTCCGCGCCTCGTACTCATCAGCGCCATCGGCGCGGGCGACAGTGCGCCGGCGGCACCTTGGTATCTTGCGATGTTCAAGACGACGTATTTCGGCGAGAAAACTAAAGCCGAAAACTATCTGCGGACGTCAGGCCTCGAATATACGATTGTTCGTCCCGGCTGGCTTCTGGACGCGCCGCCATCGAACCACGCCATTCTCATCGCCGATGCCACGAAATTTAGCTGGATCACGCGCAGCGACCTCGCCAATCTTGTGGTCACTTGCCTGAAGAGCGATGCGAACGTGAACAAGGTGCTGACGGCGTTCGATGACGGTCGCAGCCAACTTTGGGACGTGCTCTTCTAAAACGCTATTCGGGAGCAAACCATGGGCTGGCTTTATCTGGCGCTTGCAGGCGCCCTTGAAGTTGCGTTCACCACGTCGCTGAAATACGCCGAGGGTTTCACCAAATTGGTGCCGTCGGCATTGTTCGTCGTGGCTTATGCAGGGAGTGCTTGGCTCTTATCGAAGGCCATCGCAACCATCCCGTTGGGCACGGCCTATGCGGTTTGGACGGGCATCGGCGCGGTCGGAACGGCGATCGTGGGGATCGCCTTGTTTGGCGATCCCACGAATGCGGCGCGTCTCTTTTTCCTCGCCGTGATCGTGGCGGGAATTGTCGGACTTAAGTTGGTGTCCGCTTAGTTCAGATTCTCGATCAGTGCGGCAATGCCTTGTCCGCCGCCGATGCACAGCGTGATCAAGCCATAACGCTTGTTGGTGCGCTTCAACTCATACAACGCTTTTACCGTGATGATCGCGCCCGAAGCGCCAATCGGATGGCCAAGCGCGATGGCCCCGCCATTAACGTTGGTCTTCGCCGGATCAAAGCCGAGTTGCTTAGAAACCGTTAGCGCTTGCGCGGCGAAGGCTTCATTGGATTCGATAATGTCGATATCGGCGAGCTTAATGCCGGTCTTAGCCAAGAGGCTTTGCACGGCCGGAACCGGACCGTAACCCATTTCGGACGGTTCAACGGCGGCGATGCCGTAACCGACCAAGCGCGCCATGGGCTTCAGGCCTCTTTTCTCAGCGGTTTTCGAATCCATCAGAACCACGGCGGCAGCGCCGTCATTGATGCCTGACGCATTACCGGCGGTGACGGTGCCGTCTTTTTTGAACACCGGCTTCAGCGAGCGCAAGGCGTCAGCCGATACATCGTCGCGCGGATATTCATCGTGTTCGAACATGGTCGTGCCTTTGCGAGTCTCCAGCGCGAACGGCATGATCTGGTCTTTGAAATAGCCGGCTTCACGGGCCTTCACGGCGCGCTTCTGGCTTTCCAGCGCAAAGGCGTCTTGCTCTTCGCGCGTAATCTGGAATTTGGTCGAAAGATTTTCAGCAGTGATGCCCATGTGGCCCGTGCCGAACGGATCGGTCAACGCGCCGACCATCATGTCGAGGGCTTTAGTGTCGCCCATTTTGGCGCCCCAGCGCTCCGAAGGCAGGATGTAAGCGCCGCGGCTCATGCTCTCAGCGCCGCCTGCGACGGCGGCGTCGACGTCACCCAACATGATCTGTTGTGCGGCTGTGACAATCGCCTGCAGGCCGGAACCGCACAGGCGATTCACGGTGAGCGCCGGCGTCTTGATCGGCAGTCCGCCTTCGATCGCGGCGACGCGCGAGATGTACATATCGCGCGGCTCAGTGGGGACGACGTGGCCGAGGACGCAGCTTCCGATTTCGTCTGCTTCAATGCCAGCGCGCTTCACGGCTTCGCGCACAACAGAAGCGCCGAGCTTCGTGGGCGCCACATCCTTCAAGCTACCGCCGAAGGAACCGATGGCCGTGCGAACACCTGATACGAAAACAACGTCACGGGTCTGAGTCATACGAGATATCTCCTCTGTGGGCCGGCGCGCCGCAGCGCTATTTGAAGGAGTGGCGGGAGCGACGGGACTCGAACCCGCGACCTTCGGCGTGACAGGCCGCCTTCATAACTAAAGCTCTACAGTCTCGCCAAATCTTAAATGGTTGAAGCGACTAGTTTATCTCAGATTTCCTTTAGTCCTCGGATCAACCGAATTTGTCGAAAAAACCTCGCTCAGTGTGCCCAAATTGTGCCCGAAACTGTGCGGCATTTAATCGAGGATTCGACCGAAGCCTTGAAACCTTCGATACTTTCGAGCGTAGCAATACCAAGATGTGGGTCGTCGGTGCAATCTTCAAGTTGCCGCGATTGGGTGTTCATTTTAACTAGGCATCGGAGTGACCCAGTCGCAAGCTTGGCATCCGGGGACAGATTGGCCCTCTTTTTCTTCGACGTCCCGGTAGCGGAGACCAATTTTATATGAACCGCATGCAGGGCATCTGTCAGGTACTCCTCGTGCGTGGCGAAAGTATGCAGTCCCGTAAATTGCCAAAATGTGTTCCGTCACGGTCACTGCAATGTGGGCGTCGGCTCTTGTTGCGTTCCTTGCGTGAGTGAGCCAGTTGACCAGTTGCCAACCAGATTTGCTTGTCGCCTTGAGGTGTTTTCTGACTTCGTCGGCACTTGGCCCCTTCGCCACCGTGTCCGCAATTAACTCACTCCACTTTGTGAAGTCGGCGGCTTTGGGTTTCGACGCTTCGTCGGGGATATTGCAGATTGACGCTAAGGCCCGGACCATTGCTACAAGGGCTTCTCTGCACCGCACGCCAATAGCTTGGAACTCCTCAGCTTCGTCAACTTCATCGGAGTTGGCTGCGGCCTGTTCCCACTGTCTCCAGGCTCTCCTAAGATTTCTCTTTCGGCCAATGGTACATTTGCCTCGCGTTTCGTCATCACGCGAGTCATGAGGCCGATGTGAAAAGAGATTGTGTAATCGAGGCTAGGGAATAGCTTCTGAGAATAAAGATTCGTTGGAGGTGTGATTACCCACCAACGACCCTTATCAGTATGCACGTCCCAGGCCTCATATCGCTGACCAGCGGCATGTTCCTTGGTGATCATTTCAGCGTGGGTAACGATCTCTTCGCCTCTACATTGCCACTCAACATATTCGGCGATCTCCGCCGTCTCAACATCGTCTCGTTTAAACATCACAGTCGGGAGAGCCTCATGCGGGATTGCTGGGGCCACGACGCAGTCATCAATCACCTTCTTCCGCCGTGACCGTTTTGAAGTAGCTCGTTTTTTCTTCGACGCAGCCAAGTGTTGCCCATGTGTCGTAGTGAGATGGTAATTCGGCGTCTCAACCTATCAAAAATTGTATAATCGAGATAGGCTGCTGCAATGGTCAGCGGCGGCGAGGAGAGTCCCCAATGAAATTGGTCCGAGCACAGGTTCAGAACTTCAGGTCGATTGTTGATAGCGAGCCCGTCGATATCGAGGATCGCGTTACTGTGATCGTGGGAAAGAATGAACAAGGTAAGACCACATTCCTTCGTGGCCTGCTCTCGTTCAACGAAAAGTACAACTACTCCCCCAATGACCTTCCACAACATCTACGCACTCAGCTTGAGGCCAAGAACAAGGCTGACATTCCGATTGTGACTCTCTGGTTAGTGCCCGACGTGGAAGAGGGCATCGATTTGGCAAAAATCGTCGCAGGTAGCGAACAAACCGCACAGATCAAAGTTACCCGGTACTACGATCAGCACTATCTGTTTACTTCTATATTGGAGAACGGCGAAGAGCGATCGTTGAAGTTCACTGCACCCAACGTCGATCCGCAAATCCTAGCGATAAAGAAAAGTGCCGAGAATTTCTTCAAGAAACTTTCGGCTCACACAACTCGACTAACATCGTTTGCAGAACCTCAGAAAGCGGCGGAGGCCCATGTCACCGCTTTTCTACAATCAAATTTTGGCGAACTTTCGCAGATAGAAAACCTCATCAAGACGCTCGGCACGACGCTGGCGGGAGTTCCTGGGCAAGATCAGCCGATCCAAGACGACACCGCGTTGATGATGAAAGAGATGCTCGCGAAACACGACGAAATCAGGAAGGCTCTCCAGGAAGACTCTCCAGGAAGACAGAAGCATACTTTTCCGAGCTAAGTTGCCAAAATTTGTCATGCACAGCATCACAGTCGATAACATCCCCAACGAAGTGAACATCGCTGATTTTCTCAAAGAGCCGGAGGTCCACTCCAAGGGGCTGGCAAATCTTTGCCGAGCCGCCGGGCTCACATTTCAAAAATTACTGGAGTTGTCTACGGCTACGGAGAACGCGTTCCGTGAACCATACGAGGATCACCATAAAGCGGCCATTTCTGGTGCGATCAATGAATTCTGGTCTCAGCAGAGTTACACGGTGCATTTCCGCGTAGACCGCGAAAAGTTATCGATCTCAATTGAAGATAAAACTTACGGGAAACGTATCCCTCCCTCTGACCGTAGTGATGGTTTCCGTTGGTACCTTTCTTTCTACAGCACACTAATAAACGAAGTGAGTTCGACTGATACGACGT
Source organism: Fidelibacterota bacterium (assembly GCA_947475895.1). Classification (GTDB taxonomy): domain Bacteria; phylum Pseudomonadota; class Alphaproteobacteria; order Rhodospirillales; family Rhodospirillaceae; genus SHVO01. The sequence goes on along the minus strand of CANJMF010000007.1, from coordinate 31,818 downwards.
TCTTACTCCTGGACAACCCGGGGCTAGAGCTTCATCCCGACGGACAGAGAGATATCAAACGTTCCATCGAGGAGAAGCATTCTGCAGCCATGCAGGTTCTCTATGTCACTCACTCGCCGGCAATGATTGATTCCTACAATCTCAGCCAAGTGAGGCGAGTTGATTTGCTGGAAAATCTGGAGGGGACAAAAGTCAGAAAACTTCAACCCAAAGGGGGCGACGATTTTGACTTACTTGAGCCTGTGAGGTCGGCAGTAGGTGCGAGTTTGATTACAAGCCTAATGACCAACCAATATAACATTCTGGGTGAAGGAGCCGCAGATCGGCCCATTTTGGAAGCGGCACTGACACTCTGTGAGGGTGGTATTGCGTCCAAGGTCGTCGTCAATGGAAGCGTATCGGAGTCACTGAGTATGTTTCCGTCCTTTCTCGAAAGGGCGAAATTGGCTTATGTCGTTTACACAGACGCTGACAGTGGAGGCAGGGATATAGTCGGGAAGCTTCGTGAGGCAGGCATTCCACAGGAAAAAATAAAATCACTAGACGCGTTGGCGGGCCAAATTTATCCCCCCGGGACGGACTTCGAATTGGAAGACCTGATCTCCGATGAGCTATATGCAAGAGCCGTCTTGGAGACATATCCCGACAAGCCTGTAGATGTCCCAAAAGATGGGAACGCGAAACGTTGTCATCGTTACGAACAAGCTTTCAAAGCCACACATAAAATCGGGTTCTCTAAGAAACGAGTGGCGGAAAAGATAAACCTCATCGTTCGGAAGGAAGGATTCGATGAGACCAGTAAGCAAAGAGTGAAGCCAGCAATCGACGGTCTTGTCGCTTGCCTACAGGAACAGACGGCCCTGGGCTGAAACAAAGACCGTCCGCCGAGAATAGAGACCTCTAAGCTGTGGCACGCCAAATTCCAATGCCGACTTCGTATCATCAAACTCCCAGTGCGATTTCTCTTTAGGGTCCCCTCTGGGGAACCCCCGCCGGGTGGAGGGGGACTCCGGTATGGGCGTCCGTGTTTCTGAAAAAAATTTTATAGAAATCCAGAAGGAAAAAGGTCGCTTACTTTTTCTTTGCAGATTCCCGAGCATTCTTAATTGGCGTGAGCAAATCCGCAGGTCTTACGCCCAGGGCATCTGCAAGTTTGGGCAAGATATCAAGCCCAGCTTCCTTCTTTGAATTCTCCAGCTTCGAAATATACCCTCTATCGACACTGGCTTCGCCAGCCAGGTCCTCTTGTGTCCACTGCCGTTCTTTGCGAAGGCGTTTTAGGTTAGTTGCCAGAACTTCCCGAATTTTCATTCAGGAATTGAAGCCAATGTGGCCTATGAACCCCATGGCCGATAGGCCACAAATCCGGTAATTTGTTTGCGAAGAATAGGGGGACGGAATGGCTCTAGTAGCGTGCGGAGAGTGCGGTCGAGAAATTAGCGATCAGGCGGCAACATGCCCACACTGTGGGGTCCCCATAACTGCAACGACGGTGCCGGGGTCATTTGATGGTAAGTTTCAACACCGGTCTCAGGATGGCGTTGCTTCGAGGAAACCGCTTTCATTTGGGTTTGGATCGTTGATCTTGGCCGCAATTGTGGTGGTAAGTTTTATTTGGCACTTCCAGGACTCTTCCACACAGCCTGAATCTCAAAGCCTACCTCCGGTTTCAACATCTACGAAATCGATTCATGATGACTTATCGGGTTGGCGGATCAGTCAGAAGCACGACACATTGAATGACCGGGTGAGTTTGATGGCCTCATCGGTGCAAACGGAAAATGGTGTATCCGCAAATGTTACGGTTGAATGTGAGCCCAATTCATCGGGGAATGAAATCGACGCATTTGTCGTGATTCGCGATCTCGGATTGCTATCAAGTATTACAGACGTCCGAAATGGGCATGTCGTTTTAAGGGGCAAGCTGCGAGTCAATGAAAACGAAATCCTCGAAGCGGAGTTTACGAATCCTAGGTCGGCATCAGAATTCTTGGTCGCAAACTTGCTTATGGGGGATGGTGGCGAGAAGTTGGTTGCCGGTAGGGAGCAACTTCGAACTCAAGCGAACAATCCGATTTTCTTAGGAATGCTAGGAGCGTTAGGTGTTCCCGGTTCAGGATCCACGTGGCAACAGCCGCTCAAGACCACGCAACGGATAATGGTTCAATTTGCGACGAGCGGCGGACCACTGACGGTCAAAATTCCTACGTCCGATCCCTCAATCCAAAAAGTGATTGAAGGTTGTGGAGGAAAGGCTCAAGCGATACCCACGGACAAGAAACCCAATGCTCCGTCGGTCCAAACCGTCACGTCCGCAGAAGCACCAACCGAACAAACCGATAAATGCCCTGGCGTGCTCAAGACGCACGGTTTTCTTTCGCGAGCACACCTTCAATGCGGATTCGAGAATTATTCCGAGCCGTTAATTGACGCGGCTGACAGTTGCATAAACGATTTGGGAGGACAGGCGGCTGAAAAGCTGCTGGAGGCCGGGCTTCAAGCTTTCGATGACAGGGAAACGGAACGTGGCCATGAGAGTTTGTGCAAGGATGTGCAGGACAAGTTCCCGGCGGCGTTCAATTAGATGAAAATCACTCGTAGAAGATTTTTTTTGATGTCTCTGGCGGCTGGATGGGCTGCCCTCCTTCCTCGCTCTTCAGCAACTTCACTTCAGGCGTTGTGCGGCTTTGGTGTGGGAGACATCGTGGAGATGTCTGGCTTTGGTTTCGGCAAGGTCATCCGTATAGAAACGGTCATTGAGGACGGCATCGCTGTGCCTTTGGTTGTTTCAGAGTTCCAGGAATACGTCGTGGAAGTGCCGTTCCAGAAAATCGAAAAGGCTGACCTCCGTAAGATCGTCCCATACTTCCAGGTCACTGCTGAGCATGAAATTGCCTACGAGTTGGGCAAGTTCTCGCCTGTCCCGACAGATAATTTCAAAATTGTTTAAGCAGTGTTGCGGTCGGAGCGAACTGATGGCGAATAAATAGGTATGTGCGGACCCGTCGCCTCCTCGACTATCCAAGACTTTCTAAGCCAGCCCAGGATCGCCTGAGAGCCTTCACAGCTCGTTGGACCAAGACGTGGTTAGTCTGGCCCCCCGAGCTCCTCGAACCGATTGTGGTCTATTCCCTGTCGAAATTCTGTACTGGTCGGAAGCTTGATAAAAACAGCATGTACAAAGTTGCTCGGGGCCTTCGGGATCACCACAAAGGCTATCGCGTGCGTCAAATCGGTAGTTAAATCTGGCGAGTCTTGAGGCACCAAAAAGTAGGAGGGACCCCCTACGGCCGTAATGGTAGTGCTTCTTATCGTCGCAGTTGGCATTGCCTTTTTACTAGTGAGCAATGTCAGTAAAAATCCGGCGAACAGGACAGACCAACGACTCTGGAAACTTTATTCGTAAGCCCACCAAAACCCCTACAGCCTTCATGGAACGTGAAATTTGAAACCTAGGATAGCGATACAATCTGAGATAAGGTCTAAAAGACCAATCTCTCCAATGGATTAGTTTTATGTCGTCTCAGCTTCGTCAGGCGCTCCAAATACTTAGGGATCGGACGTCTAACGATAGCGAGCTGGGGACCGCCTTTGAGAAGCTGGTAAGGGTCTTCCTGGAGAATGACAGCACCCAGACCCAGGAATACGAGAAGGTCTGGCTCTACAAGGATTGGGCCAAGGAGCGGCCGACATATCCCCAAACGGACGTCGGAATTGATCTAGTCGCTCAACTTCGCGACGGATCAGGCTTCTGTGCCGTCCAATGTAAATTCTACCAAGCCGAACACACTATCTCTAAGGCTGATCTAGATTCCTTTATATCAGCATCGGCCACGCCAGACTTTTCACGGCTACTGCTTGTAGATACGTCGACACAAGACATCGGCAAAAACGCCCAGAATGTCTTCGACAATCTCACCACACAATATATCCGGATTCCACTCTCTGAACTCGAACAGAGCCGAATTGATTGGCTCACCTGGGTTCGTGAGGACCGTGTTCGCCTCTATTCCAAGAAGGAACTTAAAGAGCATCAATCCCAAGCGCTCGAAGCAATTCGGGAGGGATTGAAACAAACAGATCGTGGCAAACTAATCATGGCTTGTGGAACGGGTAAGACCTTCACCAGCCTCCGAATAGCTGAGGACCTCGCCGGCAAAGGCAAACTCGTTCTCTATATGGTTCCGTCCCTAGCACTGATGTCCCAATCTCTACGTGATTGGAAGAATGACGCCAAAGATGACTTCACGGCATTTTCCGCTTGCTCGGATATCAAGGTTGGAAAACGTAATAACCAAGACGACGAAATTGTGGTCGGAATACATGACCTCGCTTTCCCAGCCACGACGGACCCCGCCAAGCTTGCTGAGCAAGTGAAGAGGGCCGGCCCTGAAAGAATGACGGTGGTGTTCTCGACCTACCATTCCATTGACGTTATCTCACAAGCTCAAGCCGACCATGGCCTGAGGGAATTTGATCTTATTATTTGTGATGAGGCCCATCGAACCACCGGGGCCACGCTGGTCGGTGATGACGAATCCAACTTCGTCAAAATCCATAGCAACGCCAACGTAAAAGGCTCCAAGCGTCTCTACATGACGGCCACGCCAAGAATCTTTGGCGAGAAGGCAAAGTCCAAAGCTGACGATGGCAACGTCGCCTTAGCCTCGATGGATGATGAGAATATCTTTGGGAAAGTTCTCTTTCATCGAGGATTTGGTTGGGCCGTCGAGAACAATCTTCTCACTGACTACAAGGTTGTGGTTCTGGCCGTTGATGAAGGAATTGTCAGTGAACACGTCCAAAATCGATTGGCCGAAGGTGCCGAGCTAAAGCTCGACGACGCTACCAAAATCATTGGTTGCTACAAGGCGCTCGCTAAGGTTGGGTTCAAAGACGGGAAAGGCGATCAAGAGACCATCAATCACCTACCGATGAAGCGAGCACTAGCGTTTTGTCAGAACATCGCCCTTTCAAAGATGTTCGCTGCTGAGTTTACGAAAGTCGTTGATGAATACAGCGGAAACGAAGACGTTTTGGAAGACCGCAAAACCGATCTCGTTGTTCAGGTTGAACACGTTGACGGTACATATAACGCCGAACAACGGAACGAACGTCTAGGCTGGCTCAAAGACGAAACTGAAAAGAATGTCTGTCGGGTTCTAACCAACGCTCGTTGCCTATCGGAAGGCGTCGACGTTCCTGCTCTTGACGCCATCATGTTTCTTCACCCGAGAAAAAGTCAGATTGACGTAGTTCAATCCGTCGGCCGGGTTATGAGAAAGCACGAAGGGAAAGACCTCGGCTATGTGATTTTACCGATCACGGTTGCTCCCGGGGTAACTCCCGAAAAGGCCCTCAATGACAACGAGAAGTACAAGGTCGTTTGGCAGATATTGAATGCCCTTCGGGCTCACGATGAACGCTTTGATTCCACGCTAAACCGAATTGGCCTAGGCGAAGACGTTTCCGATAGACTTGAAATTGTGGGTGTCGGAGCCAGAGAAGAGCTCGACGCCACTACGGTCGTCGTTGAGGACATCAAGGATAAGAAGAAAAGAAATCAGGACGATGAGGACGACGAAGCGGTCTTAGGCGATGAGAAAAAGGATGAGGAAAAGGCCAAAGAAGACGAGCCCGAACTACCATTTGTGATGAGCGATCTTTCTCAGGCAATCAAGGCCAAGATCGTTGAGAAATGTGGAACACGGGACTACTGGGAGAATTGGGCAAGCGACATCGCTAAAATTGCTCAAAAGCATATCGTTCGAATTCAGAAGATCGTCTTCAATGAAGGCACCACGGAAAAGGCAGCTTTCAAGGCATTTCTTGAAGAAATTCGTGATGACCTAAATCCAGAGGTAACCGAGACTGAAGCAGTCGAGATGCTCGCTCAGCATCTCATTACCAAGCCGGTCTTTGACACGTTGTTTATCGGCAACAAGTTTACCGCCGAAAACTCCGTATCACGGGCGATGGAGACGGTACTCGACCAGCTTCACCATCACAGCCTGGATAAAGAGGCTGATAGCCTAGAGAAATTCTATGCCAGCGTGAAACGCCGAGCGGCTGACATCACAACATCTGCTGGACGACAAACATTAGTCTTGGAGCTTTATCACCGTTTCTTCAGGAACGCCTTCCCAACCCTCACACAGCGACTAGGCATCGTCTACACGCCCGTTGAGGTCGTAGATTTCATCGTTCACTCAGTGAATGACGTCCTGCGAGATGAATTTGGAAAGGGCCTCGGAAACAAGAATGTTCACATTCTCGATCCATTTACAGGGACTGGGACGTTCATCACTCGATTGCTACAGTCCCGCCTGATCGCTCCTGAGGAATTGCCCTACAAATTCAAAAACGAAATCCACGCCAATGAAATTGTACTCCTGGCTTACTACATAGCGGCCATCAACATCGAAGCCGTCTACCAGGACTTGGCGAGAGAGAATCAATACCAGCCGTTCAACGGCATCGTACTCACCGATACGTTTCAATTGTATGAGCAAGATCGAGACATGGTGGCGAACCTTCTCCCGGACAACTCGAACCGGAGAACTGCTCAGAAAAAACGAGCCATCACCGTTATATTTGGCAATCCACCGTATTCGTCGGGGCAAAAGTCGGAAAACGATGATGCCGAAAATACGTCTTACCAAAATCTAGATCACCGTATTGGCGAGACCTACGTCAAATCGTCAACCAACAAGATGGGTAAGAGCAAGGCGTATGACTCATATATTAGGGCTTATAGATGGGCGAGTGATCGTATTGGAAATCAGGGGGTAATAGGATTTGTAACCAATGCTGGCTGGGTCGAAGCCAACGCCACCGACGGACTTCGAAAGTGTCTGAAAGAGGAATTCAGCAAGATTTACGTATTTCACCTTCGAGGTAACGCTCGAACGGCGGGTGAGCAGCGGAGAAAAGAGAAGGGAAACGTATTTGGCGAAGGTAGCCGAGCACCTATCGCTATCGTCATTCTTGTGAAAGACACGTCAAAATCTGAGCACGGGCAAATCCTCTTTCATGACATCGGTGATTATCTTGAAAGAGAGCAGAAGCTGGCGGTCGTGAAGCATTTCAAAAGCATCAAGGGGATTTCGGCAGAGAATAAATGGCTAACTCTTGTCCCCGATGAGCACAACGACTGGGTCAATCAAGGCGAGGAGCAGTTCCAAAGCTTTATTTCTATTGGTGATAAAAAGGGGACAGAGAAGAGCAAGGTGTTCGGCACTTACTCTATTGGCGTCAAATCGAACAGAGATCACTGGGTCTATAGCTTTTCAAAGAGCCGGCTAAAGTCAAATATGACGGCCACCATCTCCTTTTATAACGCCGAAGCCAAACGGCTTAACGGCTGTTCCTTTGAGGAAGCAAAAAAGAAAATCAACAGGGACAAGAAGTTGTTTAGCTGGACCGATGACGTTCTTGCCGAGCTAGTCAAGGGTACGGAATATCAATTTGATGAGGAAAAGATTGTGGTCGCCAGCTTTCGACCATTTACCAAGATGTGCTGGTATTCCGATAGGAAGTTGAACTGGTCACTTCACCAAATGGGACGGCTTTTCCCAAACCCTGATGCTCGTAATCTCGTCATAGGTACTACCAGTCCCGGGGCATCTATTGGTTTTTCGACGTTAATGACCGATCACGTCACAAATAATCACTTCATGAATACGGGACAGTGCTTTCCACTGAATATTTTCGATGTTCAGGAAAGTGCTGATGGCCTATTTGCTGGGCTGCCCACGTCAGATAAATATTTTTCGACTGATGGCATCGAAAATGATGGATTGGCCCATTTCGTTGCTCGTTACCCTCGGGCACAAATCTCGAAGTTAGACCTGTTTCACTACGTTTATGGATTGTTTCATTCCCCCGAGTATCTGGAGCGTTTTCAAAATAATCTTTCGAAGGAACTACCACGAATTCCTGCCGTGAAGCGCTATGAGGACTTCATAGCGTTCGTTGACGCTGGCCGGAATCTTGGCGAAATACATGTGAACTATGAGAAGGCTCCGCCATATCCCATCACCTACAAGCAAGGTGACTTGAGGCTCGCCAACATTCCCGATCCTAAGAGTTTCTATCGTGTCGAGAACATGAAATATGGAGGTAAGCGTCCTAACCAGGACAAGACTACCGTGGTCTATAATCACAACATTACGATGACCAATATTCCTCTCGCCGCCTATGAGTATGTCGTAAACGGCAAGCCAGCGATTGAGTGGGTGATGGATCGCCAGTGTGTGAGCACTGATAAGGCGAGCGGTATCGTTAATGACGCCAATGACTACGCCAACGAGACGATGAACAATCCAGCTTATCCGCTGGAACTCTTTCAGCGGGTCATCACCGTGTCCTTGGAGACGATGAAGATCGTCAAAAGCCTTCCCAAGCTCGATATTGATTAGCTCGTTTGAGGTAGCTGGGTTTTAGCGAAGTGCTGAAGCTGGGCTTGGTTTCAGCCTTCGTGAGCGATGGCTTCAGACAATTCATCAACGGCACGATCAATGCATTTCTCGTCAGGAAGTATATCGGATGCTTGCGGTATTAAGGCCCCATAGCCGACTGCAGAAAAATAGGCAGATGCGAACCCCTGCTTAACGCAAAGACGTGGTCATTGCCCACAGACCGCCTGTAGGGATCAACGCCTCAACTGAACACCCGGAATAATTTAATCCCCCTTTTACCGCATCAGCACACTCGGAAAGTTTCGCTGAAGACGTTGCCTCCAGAGAAGAAAGGATGACCCGATCTGGCCGTACAGCATTGGCTATCGCAATGATCTTCTTGTTTTCGTTTTCGTTGAAATCTCTCGCAGTTAATTTCGCTTCGCCGATTGTCAGCTTTCCATCGGTGAGACAACAAAAATCAATTTCGGTTTTTTCGGCTCCTTCAGAGCCTGGATATCCCGCAAATAAATTGAGTGATGGTTCATACAGGAAACTCTCGCGGCATTTAGATTGAAGCTCTCCCAGGCTCATGAGGGGGCCGAGGAGGCCGTGCTCTCTTAAACCTTCAGCCAACAAATCATTTAAATGGAAGTCCCATCTAAAATCTGCCGGTGTAATGCCTTTGTGACCGCAAATAACGCACTTCACGGAAGGTGCGATATTTTTTAGGGACACCCAATTATGGTAGCCACAGTTACGACACTTCGACTCTCGTCCCTGAGTTAGCACCCGTTCAGCACATCGCCTAGTCAAGCCCGCTCTCAATTCACGTTCTATAGCCTCATCATTTGATTCTTGGCTTGTCTTTTCTGTTTTGGCTCGCGTGGAGAGATGCTTTTTGTATGCCTTGAGAAATTGGCCATAGCTTCGAATGGCTCGTGGTTTCTTGAGTGAAACTGCCAAACGTGCCGCTGCGTCCGCCAAACTTCGCCATTCATCGGGCGTCGCTATGGTGAGCGGTCCGTGATTCACATTCATTGTCGATTTTAGACGCCGAACAATTTCTTCTTGCTTGTCGTCATCTGTGTTCTTGGCCGGAAATGCCATCTCTTGAAACATCTGCGTCCAAAATGGATTAGAAAGAACGGAATACGCATTGGCCAGGCTTCCGAAAAGCTCAATAGCTGCTCGAAGATAGGTGCCCTTATCTGAGGTATCGATAAAGTCATAGAGACCAAGTTCTCTTCCCTGCCGTGCATCGAGTACTGAGTACCAGGGGCGTTCGCGTCTCAAGAGAGCACGAATTAGATCATGATCCTTAGGTAGGTGGACCTTAATGCTCTTGTCTTCAACCGACTGCTGAAAGCTTAGGCGACCATGATTGGTGACTCGACCGGGAGTATCGTCAGCAAATTCCCTAAATGACGCAGTTCGTGGCGGAAGTTTCCACCAGTGCTCATCGTTGCTAAAAGCCGAAAGCCGCTCGTGCCTTTCAATTTTTACGTCTACCGCCCAGGCTCCGATACTTGCTTGTGGCGGGACAAGACCATAATCGGTGAGATGGCGGGGCAACGGTGCGTCTAACCGAAACTCCCGGAATCCCGTGAACTGTGTTGCACGTACCGGCCGTTCATATCCGTTATCGCTCATAGACTTTTCAGGCGGCACGCAATCGTCGAAGGAATGTATCTTCTCGAAATTTGAAATCTGAAATTTCTTCTGAAACGCAGTTCTCAGGGGTTGAACAGCAGCCTCGTCAACCTCGGATGATCTTATGGTGAGTTGACGACTGGAGCCGCCGTTATTTCCGACGAAATTTCTCTGTCGAATGAACTCTGTGAGAGCCTCGATAAAATCTTGCTCAGCTAGGTGACTCGCAGGAATGCAGAGGGCGACAAGACTTTGTTGCAGCCATCCCTCATAATTAAGACGGCTATTCCAAAAGGAAATACGGTCTAAGACTGAGCTTCCAATTACTAAGTTAAAAGAACGAGACCACGGGTGCATACCATAAGGAACTTCTGTCTCGGTCAGCGTGCTCGATAACAAATTCATCGTCACGATTGACCCGTCTTTAGTCATTTTCATAAGCAGATCGATCGAAGAAGTGATGTCTTCGGCGGCTTTTACCATGTGGCGTAAATCGATTTCCTTTTTGACAGGAAGAAAAGCGAGGGAACCGATAAACTCTCGAAGCTGTTCTGCAATTGGCCACGACATGGTGGGAGAGGCTGAACCGGTGCGGGTGCCAAAGCAGTCTGTAATAAAGCGATCTCCTTCCCAGCCAGGATAAGCGTCCACGATCAATCTGGGTTTAGGCTGCAGTATTCCTGCAGCCGTTCGCAAAGCCGGTAAGACAGAAAAACTATGTAAAAATTGCAGGTCCCAGTGGAAGACGTATTGACCCGGTGTCCTATCATTCCACCTGTGAAAGAGTGACGGGCTCGTTGTTTGCTCGATGACTTCCAGAAGCGAAGCACCCAGTGACATGCATGGATAGACTACGTCCGGATCGAAATAACGAATCCAGGAGCGGTATTGAGGAGATATCTTTCCCTGTACTACTGGAACGATCAGCGTGCTGCGACCGCCCCATCGCGAATAGCTGTCCGCGAATATGGCGTCGAGAATTTGCTCACAAGTTTCGTCCGCATTAACAACGTAACAAACCTTCACCGGCCTAGGTCGGCTGGTTATTCCGGCGTTCCTGTTCAGAGAATGTTCGGTCATCGGCCCCTATCGTCGATAAGAGTTTAACTGTACCGAAAACCCCTGTGGGGCTGTGACAGTAGTTGGAGAGAAACTGCAGCCTTCAGGCCCTGTGCTTGTGTGCCGCAAATACCGTTTTGCGAAATACAGCCCGGCCGAGAAACGCCGTTGCGTCTGTGCATAATTCAAGGATTTTGCACAATTTCATTGAACCCGGTTTTACAGGTGTTTATTCTGTGCGGAATCCTTGTGCAAAAAGGGCGTCATGATTTACGGCTACGCACGCGTATCGACAGACGGCCAGAGCGTGAGTGCTCAAGTCACCGCCTTGAAAGCCGCCGGGGCTAGTACGGTCTTCCAGGAGGTAGCCAGCGGTGCCAAGACGAACCGGGTGCAGCTTCTTAGGGCACTCGATGCCTTGCGGTCTGGCGATGTACTTATGGTCACGCGTTTGGACCGATTGGCACGCTCGACACGCGATCTTTTGAATACTCTTGCGACGATAACCGTTACGGGGGCGGGGTTCCGATCACTCGCTGACTTATGGGCTGACACGACGACCCCCCACGGACGGCTGATGATTGCCGTTCTTGGTGGACTCGCGGAATTTGAGCGGGAGCTAATCCACGCCCGTACCTCTGATGGCCTTGCACGTGCAAAACAACGAGGCGTCAAGTTGGGGCGAAAACCAAAACTCACCGCCTATCAAAGGCAAGAAGCCCTTGCTCGTCGGGAAAGTGGTGAACCGTTGACCGATATAGGTCGGAGTTTCAATGTTAGTCACAGCACTATTTCGCGCCTTCGGGCTAGGGCCTAAGCCGCACAAAAAAACCCGAGTGTCGCAGAGCAAATGCCGAACAGGTACAGCACGCCTCCGACGACAATTGTCACCCACGTACAATTAGTAAAAAACAAAGCCTTCGGCGGAGCTGGCTGGGGGAATCTGTGTCCAGAATTTCCGTAATGAAGCTGGGTCAGATACGCGAAGCAGGTCGCTAGCACAGCTACAAAAGCACCAAGTGCAAACAAAACCATGGACAGGATTATGCCAGTTGGCACTTCATGCGTTTTGCCTATGAACGCCAGTACCGCTATCGCGGAACCGCCATTAAGAATGAACAGCAGTTTCATGCCCTCAATGGCAATCGTGATACCTCGATGCCAATGCCACTCCGCTGCTTTTTGTCCGGCTGCTTTTTCTACAATCTCGTCTTCCGACATCGCATTCTCCGATTCCAGCCCATCGGACACGATAGCACCAGATCACAAGAAAAAGGCGGCCCGGGCGTTTACGTGGCAGATTTCTGACGACGGATAGCCATCGCCAATTCGGCATTTCGTTCCAGATCATCGGCCATGCCAATGGCGTGCTCGGCAGTGCCACCTAATTTGATCTGGCGTCCATTGTTCGCCGTGGCAATCACCAAGACCGAAGTTCCTGATGCGGCAGCGGCACGAAGTTTAGATGCTAGTTTGCGGGCTTTCGACGGAGAAAAATCGTCAATCGTCTTTGCGGCAGCATCAACTAGCACCACGTCTCCGGTCTCCAAATCATGTGAAACGCCAATAGTCATTCGGTGAGCCACAGATGATTTTCTAGCCCTTGCAGGTGTTCATTTCCAAACTTTTACGCTGTCTTCGGCCTTCAGGACTTTCAAATGCCTCAGCACTAGCCAAGTTCAAACAACATCAAAGAACTCATTAGAGCGATTAAGTAAGAATACGATTCACATTATTTAAAATAATAATAAATGGGATTGGTGGGATTCCTAGGTCTCTTTAACCTAGGACTCTTGAGATTCTTTTTTCTTACACACGATGATAAACCTGCCGAAGGCAGAGGGGTTCTGCGAACCCCTCCCTCCCCACCATAGCCACTTAGAACAGCCCTCCCATGCGGTCGAGACGCCAGTAGTTAGAACCAGCTTTTGCTCCGTCCTCAATCAGCCGCATGGAATTAACGATCCTTCCTTTGACCTTCCTGAAGTAATGCCCAAGCCTCCTGGAGTCTACCAGGGTATTGCCCTTTCCTTGACCTGCGGCAGCTGCGACACCCTGGAATGCGTCAAGCAGGGCAACACTTCCTGTGGCAGAAGCGAGCCGTGCCTTTTCGATTGCCGTACTGGCTAATACCCGCTCCGAACCGATTACATCCGACCAGTTCGCAAGAATTGTTGCCAGTTGTTCCTTCTCTGGGTCTTCTTTCCGAATGGCTTCCATTGTTAAACAAGGATCAGCTTCACCGAGCCAAATGAGAGCATCCCTTACCCACCGGCTCCACTGCTCGAACGATCCAAGAGGCACCGACTGGTTAGGTTGCCCCGCTGCGATATAGGCCCTCAAGACCGTGAGGGCGGCGACCAACAGGCGAGGCCGTTCCCGCTTGGCGTCCTCCACCGGATCATTGGCAAATGTAATGTTTTCCGGCGTTTCAGTCTCCGGGTCTAGCTCACAACGAATTGCCCTCCTCGTCATGTCCCCAGCAAATTCCAGATGGCATCCCGTCGCCAAGAACATCACCGTATTGGGAATCGTCTTGAGCTTCGACTGGCCCAAAATTCGTATTTGGACCTCGCTTTGAGTCATGACCATACAGAGGAAATCCCCCCTAATAGGTAATGTGCAGTTGTCGAGACCAACCGTTGCATCGCCGGACATAAGAGCCGATGCGACACGCTTCTCAGTTTCTTCTTCAGTTCTACCCTGTGCAAGCCACGCCACGTCGCGGCCCACTGCAATACATGTGGAGATAGCGGCGAGTTTGCCTTTTCCTGCACCCGCAACAGGTGAGGTAAAACCATGCAAGGGGGCCGTCGAAATCGAGGGGCGGATCGCCGCAGTCAAGATCGCACTCAAAGCCACCGATCTGTCGGCATCGCTGACAAACGGAAAGGTCGAAATCAATTCCTTGAGCTGCCCCAGGGCACAAGCTGCATCCTCTCTTGTAGGATGTACTGGCACGGGCGGAAACGATATCCCTTGCGGATCGTACAGCAAGCCAGTTGCCAGATCGTAGCCTGGCTTATCTAGTACGGACCCGTCAGGACGTAGGGTGGGTCCACCTATAACAGCAGCAAGTGGACGCAACCTCCATAGACCATCGCGGGCCAAGTAAATGCTCACGATTTCCGAAGGGCAGTTAGCAGACTTCCAAACGTTTTCAGTCTTATTGAAAGTCATGAAATCGGCAGCGGCCGTCATCCGCTCAATCATCTCCGGATGCCTCACCTCTACAAGACGGATTCGGCGAAGGTCTCCATTATCACACATCCTCGCTGATTCATCGCGTACGGGCCGAACGATTACTTGGCCCCGCTGAAAGATAAATGTATCGCTTTCGATCAGGGCTTCTTCCGCCTCATCGACGATGAACGGAAGGTCGCCGCCTGATATTTTTATCTCCCGCCGAGTACGTGAAGTCGAACTCGCTTTCAAAGAATCGCATTCAAACCCCTGGTACACGCGGTCACCAGGCATTCCGCTAAGACGCACATCTCGCTTCGCGAATACTCGTTTCACCTCGGCTCGAATTCGGTTTTCACTAAGGCCCCCGTCGCGACCGACGTAATGGCCTGAAATGAGAGACTCAGGGTACGAAAGTAGCGTGGTTACGAGTTCTTCCGGACTGTAACCTCGGTTCTTAGCAAGCTTCAAAAAATGCCAAGCACCTTTGCTACGGTCATTGGCAAACTTTTCATTGTTGAGATGGTGGTCAATCTCTTTCGGCTTGAAGCGATTTGGATTGCTTGTTGACCGTTGATCCCAGCCAAAAGAGTCATCGTCCCCAGGGCGTTGCAGAGCTACGGTCTTCGAAAAAGCGTCCGGCCACTTCTTCGAGAGGGCCAATTTCAATGCCTCGGACGTGCATTCGTAGGCCCCGAAAGACGACGCTTCCATTAGCCGGGACAGTTCCGGCACTCTCCCTTTTGCAATCTTCCCCGCGTTCGGGAAATTCCACGTTCCGGGCACTCGCCACACATGGCTGAGGTCACCACTCACCCCATCAGCACCGGCATGAGACGCTAAAGCTTCCGCAAGCGGCTTTATCACCCCCGGCATCTGCGGACGGTCAAAAAAAATCACGCACTGAAACCGGCCTTGTGAGGTTTCAGTAACGAGATGAGGGGTGAGCGGTAGTCTCTCTTGGTAGTCCTGGGCGGCTTCATCATCGAAATCCGCACAAAGGAACAGCACTCCAGCGATATCACTTTCGGTGCCTTTCTGCTTGGACGGCAGGTCTGAGTTCATAAGCGACGATCCCAGGTACACGTTTTGGCCAGCAAGGGTCCACCGCTTAGCAATCGACAGCATCGTATTGACGGCGTTGTGGTCGTTTGGGATGTGCTGAATGTCCGGCGATGTGCCGTCATAGAAGCTTGCCATGACGAAGACCGTTTTCGACGGATTGTCTGACTTAGCACCCACTGTCTGTGCAGCTTCGAAGAAAGCTAGAGCTTGCTCAGCCCTGAACTCTCGCTCTGGGGCGGGGGATGTCGGTGCCAGAGGTATCGCTTGTAAATGTGCCTCAGTCGCTCGGCAGTTGTCGTTACTCAGATTTTCATAGTTAAAGGGCTCGCACGTTCCCGTGCGGGCTAAGACGCTTAAATTTTTCACGTTAAATTCCTAGGATGATAATGACTGGGCTGTAGCTGGCGGCCGGAAGCGTTGCCAAGAGAAATGGCTCTCCCCGTGAGGAGCCGGTCAAAGATGAGATTTTGGGATTGGCGGGGAGACTCCAGCCGAACTACAAAAAATCAGCGGTCATTATTTTTATATTATAATACAGAATTTGGAAAAACGCAAAACAATACGCACGTTTGACGCCTGATTTATGAGGAGAAAGTTCAGGTCTGGAGAAAAGTTGAGTCCATCAAGAAGTTGAGTCCATCAAGAAGTTGAGTCCATCAAGAAGTTTGCGGCGACTAATCTCACCTCAGTTTTGCGGCTACGTCTTCGGGTCGCAGGTGCGTGTACCGAAAGAGCATTCGAGGGTCCCGGTGTCCGCTGATCAAAGCTACCTCCGGCATTGTCAGACCCATCTCAAAGAATCTGCTAACCGCCTCGTGGCGTAAGTCATGGAAATGAAGATTCTCCAGGCCGGACCTTTCGACCAATCGTTTCCATGCCATGTCGAACGCGTTGATGGTCGTGGGGAATGTCTGTTCCGTCTCATTCCTCTGTTGCACCAAGATCGATAGAGCTTTCTTGGACAAAGGTATTGTCCTGGGAGTGTCGGTCTTTGTGACGGGGATACGTAGAGTCAGGTTTGTCGGGTTGAGATTCTCCCACTTGATCGAAATAATTTCTGACCGACGCATCGCAGTTTCGATTGCAAACTCTATGATGGGACGAACCATTTTATTTCGGCATTCATCGGCGGCCTTTAGAAGCTGATCCAACTCTCCGGCCATGAGTCTTCTGTCTCTGGGCTTGTCGGCTTTTGGTCTTTTAAGTCCCGTCAGAGGGTTCATGACGGGAATGGACCACTCGGATCGGGCCAAGCGGTACACCTGGTTCAAGATGCTCAGGTCGTGATTGATCGTTGATGCTTTAGCTGTCCTGGCCCGCAGGTCTCGGAAGTCAGCAAAGTGCTGGGGCGTCAGGGCCGATAGACTTAGGCGTGTCAGTGGATGACGGAGCAGGGCATTGATCAACGCCGTTTCCTTTGACCGACTTTTCTTCTTGGTCGTCACGGTGTCGCGATAACGCTCGATCAACGATGCCAGGGACGTTCGTCGCAGGACATTGCTACCGGCAGCAAGGTCACCCTGATCAATCTGAGCTTCGGTCTGGTGAGCCCACTTCTTGGCGTCAGCACGGTTCAAGAATGTGCGACTCAATGGCTTGAGACCCGCGATGCGGATCAACACCTGCCACTTGCCAGAACTTCGGCGGCGTATCGTGGGCATGTCCTCTCCGACAACTGTGCCCGAATTGTGCCCGGGACAGTTTTCGATGATCGGAGAGAAGAGGCGTTAGTGAAGACAGCCTTCGTTTACCGAAGGAAGTGAATGGCGGGAGCGACGGGACTCGAACCCGCGACCTTCGGCGTGACAGGCCGACGTTCTAACCAACTGAACTACGCCCCCGCAGGGCGATGGCAGGGCGGCGGAATGCCACCCGGCACATGTGAGGGCGTGGTTCTAACGAACTTATGGGCGGTGCGCAAGCGCGGCTCGCCCTCGGTAACAAAGGCCTATGGGATTGATAAAATGTGCGTTTTTTCATGGGTTCGGTGGCCTTAAGGGGCTTTTCTTTACGGGGCTAGCTTTTTACAATTGATTTGGACTAAAAACCATTCGGGCTATGCAAGACATCCGGTCAATCCATAAGTTGGTGGAGGGGAACACGATTCTCAAGCCCACATGGCCGCGCCGTCATATGGCTCCCCCCTGGAATGGGCGGGAGGGGCCTGACGACGCGCGTCTTTGGGGGTTGGCCGAGGATGCGGCCAGCCTGGGTCACTGGCATTGGGATGTGGCTTCGGGCGTCATGACGTGGTCCGAGCAGATCTATCGCCTCTATGGGTTCGACCCGGCGACCTACCAGCCGACAAAAGAGATGTCGCGGGAAGCGATTCATCCCGACGACCGCGCTGCGGTTAGCGCCACCGTAAAAACCGCGATCGAGAGCGGACGCAACTTCGAATTTGATTGCCGCGTGGTGCGGCCCGACGGCGAAGCGCGCAGCATTATTTGCCGCGGCCAGCCGGAATTCGGCGACGACGGAAGCCTGGTCGGTCTGTTCGGCGTCATTACCGACGTTACGGAAGCGTTTGCTGCCATCCGCTCCATTCAAGATCAGAACGAAATGCTCGACCTTGCGGCCGAGCTCGCGCACCTCGGTCACTGGGTGTGGAACAAAGAAAGCGATCGTCTCGCGTACTGTTCGGAACACCTCGCGCGCATTCACGATCTTGCACCGGCCACGTTTCTTTCAAAATTCCGGCGGCCGGATGAAATTGCCGCGATGGTTGTCGAGGAAGATCGTCAGCGTTATGTGGATGTGCTCAATCAAGCGCTGGCGAACGGCGAGCCTTACCGAACCGATTACCGCATTAAGACGACGCGCAATGCTGTTAAATACCTGCGCGAAATCGGTCAGCCGATTTATGACTACGATGACAAGCTCGTGCGCTATATCGCGACCGTTCAGGACGTCACGGAAGCGACGCTGCGCGAACAGGAGCTGCAGGAAGCCAAGCGCGTGCTCGAGGCGCTCAACCTGCAGAAAGACAAATTATTCTCGATTATCGCGCACGACCTGCGCAGCCCGTTCAACAGTGTCATCGGCTTTTCCGATCTGTTAGCCGCCAAGGCGCACGAACTTTCTCCCGGCAAGGTCGCAAGTTATGCGCAAATCGTTCGTGAAGCAGCCGCGGGCGTGCATGACCTTTTGGACAATCTTCTCGCGTGGGCCAGTTATCAAATCCGCGATGACGCCCTGAAGATTGCACCGGTCGATCTGCACAGTGCGGCAGCCGCGGCGCTAGAGCCTTTGATGCATATGGCGGAAGCGAAACGCATTACGATCGTCAACGGCATCTCGCCCGTAAGCGCGTTAGGCGACGAGCCTCTGTTACGCATCGTTTTACGCAATCTGGTTTCTAACGGGATCAAATTCTCGCGCAGCGGCGGCATGGTTCAATTGACCGACGACAAAACCGCCGACGACCCACGCATGGTTCGCATCACCGTGCGTGACAATGGGGTCGGTCTGTCGCGTGCATTGATTGCGAATTTATTCGAGCTAGGCCGCGGAACGTCGTCGCCAGGAACCCGCGGGGAAAAGGGCACCGGACTGGGCCTGTATCTCTGCCGCGACATCATTGTGCGACATGGCGGCGGAATCTGGGCCGATGAGTCCTGCACCAACGGGGCCGCGTTCCATTTCACGCTTCCGGCGGCCGAATAATCCCTCCGACACGTAACGAAAACTTCAATTCGTTTGCCCGAGAGGGTAAACCTGGGCGGATGACCGCGTCCATTCATAGCGCATTCCTGATCTGGGAAGACGAAGACACCGAAAGCGAACGGTGGTGGTTGTCGCGCGCGCGTGAAGCCGGCGCGGCAGGCCGCCGCGATTTTTTTATCGCCGAGGACGACATCACCAATGTTTTGGTGTGCGTGCTGCTGCCGCAAGGTGCGCGGCGCTATCACGTTCTGTCGATCGTATCGCTCGACGAACACATAACGATCGGCGAGGCGATGACCGCTGCGAAGGCCGCCGTGGTCGAGTGGTTGAATGCGCCCCATGAACCCGTGATGCGCCAGATCGTGCAGCGGTGGCGCCTGCGGCGCAGCTTCACCATGGTTTGGCGAAATTTGCCGTTGGCCTTCGGCGGATTCGGGATCGGCGCCGCACTGGGGCTTGTTGTCGCCTTCTTTGCCGTCACATCAAATTTGATCGGCTGGCCGATGTTGGCGGTCGGGATCGTGTTCGGCGCCGCGGCGGGGCCCGCTTTGAAATTCCTGGTCGACCGGCGGTCGGCATCGGCGACAATTTCAGGACCGTGGGGCCGCTTCACAATGGTGACCGTGGCCGCACTGATTGGCGCAGCGATTTTCGCCGGTGGCGTTTTTACGCTCTTCTGGAATTAACGCCGCGTAAGAAGCGTTAGATCGGGACGCTTTTTAAGGGCGCGCTCACCGGCGTGGTGTCGTAATTCAAGTTCGGCGCGAGCCAACGTTCCATTTCCGCCGCCGTCATCCCTTTGCGCAGCGCATAGTCTTCGACTTGGTCGCGTTCGATTTTTCCCACGCCGAAATATTCGACGTCGGGGTGCCCAAAATAAAATCCACTCACGGACGCTGCCGGCCACATCGCATAACCGTCGGTCAAGGCGATGCCGGCATTTTTCTCCACATCGAGCAGCTGCCAAAGCGTGGCCTTTTCGGTGTGATCGGGGCAGGCGGGGTAACCCGGCGCCGGGCGAATGCCACGATATTTTTCGGCGATCAAATCTTCGTTGCTGAGCTTTTCATCCGGCGCATAAGCCCAAAACTCGCGGCGGACACGCTGATGCATCCGTTCGGCGAAGGACTCCGCCAAACGATCCGCCAGCGCCTTGAACAAGATGGCGTTGTAGTCGTCGTGGTCGCGCTCAAATTCGGCCGCTTTGGATTCGACGCCGATTCCGGTGGTGACGGCGAACGCGCCAATATAATCGGCTACGCCGCTCTCCTTGGGCGCGATGAAATCGGCCAATGCGAGGTTCGGGCGATCGTTTTGGTTTGGGTCGCGCATCATTTGCTGGCGCAGCGTATGCAGCGTCGTGAGCACTTTGGTGCGGCTCGCGTCGGTATAAAGCTCGATATCGTCGCCGACACTATTGGCCGGCCAGAAGCCAACGACAGCCCGCGCCTTCAGCCATTGTTCGCCGACAAGGCGTTGCAGCATTCCTTGCGCGTCGTTGTAAAGCGACCGCGCGGTCGTTCCCACGACGGAGTCATTGAGGATTGCTGGGTAGTTTCCCGCCAGCTCCCACGTACGGAAGAACGGCGTCCAGTCGATGGTGCGCGTCAGTTCCGCCAAATCGTAATCATCGAAAATCGTCAGCCCCATCGTGCGAGGTTTCTCGGGCGCGTATCCGGACCACGCGATCTTCGCGCGATTGGCGCGCGCTGCTACTAGGGTTTGCCGCTTCTTGGCCTGCTGCGAACGCGCATGGGCTTCACGCATCTTGGCGTAATCGGCCTTAATGCCGTTCGCGAAATTTTCACGCAGCTGTAACGACATCAGGTTGCTGGCCACACCCACCGCGCGGGACGCATCGGGCACATAGACGGTGGCGTTGCTGTATCCCGGTGCGATTTTCACCGCCGTATGCACTTTTGACGTGGTTGCGCCGCCAATGAGCAGGGGTACGTTAAAACCCTCACGCTCCATTTCTTTGGCAACGTAAGCCATCTCTTCGAGGCTCGGCGTTATAAGACCAGACAGGCCAATGATGTCGGCCTTCACTTCGCGCGCTTTCTCAAGAATCTTCGCGCAGGGCACCATGACGCCCATGTCGATGACTTCGTAGTTGTTACATTGAAGCACGACGCCGACGATGTTCTTGCCGATATCGTGCACGTCGCCCTTCACGGTCGCCATCAAGATGCGCCCGTTATTCTGGCTGGCATCAACGATACCTTTGGCGGCGTTGCGCGCCTTTTCCTCTTCGATGAAAGGAATGAGATAGGCCACGGCCTTTTTCATGACGCGCGCGCTTTTGACGACTTGCGGCAAAAACATCTTCCCGGCGCCGAAGAGGTCGCCGACCACGTTCATGCCGTCCATGAGCGGGCCTTCGATGACGTCCAGCGGCCGGCCACCTTTTGCTTGGGCAGCAGCGCGCGCTTCTTCGGTGTCTAGGTCGATGAAATCGGTGATGCCGTTCACGAGAGCATGGCTCAGGCGCGCGTTCACATCGGCGTTGCGCCACTTCATATCCGCAACGCGCTGTGGCCCTGCGCCGGCTTTGTATTTCTCGGCGACTTCAAGCAAACGATCGGTGGCGTCGTTGCGGCGATTTAAGATGACGTCTTCGACGCGTTCCTTCAGTTCGGCAGGGATGTCCTCGTAGACTGCCAATTGCCCTGCATTGACGATGCCCATGTCCATTCCGGCTTTGATCGCGTAGTACAGGAACACCGAATGGATCGCCTCGCGGACCTGTTCATTGCCGCGGAAAGAGAACGACACGTTCGATACGCCGCCTGATACATGCACATGCGGCAGCAGCGCGCGGATGCGGCGCGTGGCGTTGATGAAGTCCATCGCATAGTTGTTATGTTCCTCGATCCCGGTCGCCACGGCGAAGATGTTGGGATCGAAGATGATGTCTTCCGCCGGAAAACCGATTTGCTCGGTCAGCAACTTGTACGAACGCGCGCAAATTTCGACTTTGCGGTCTTCTGTGTCGGCCTGGCCTTTTTCGTCGAAGGCCATCACGACGACGGCCGCGCCATAGCGGCGCACTTTGCGCGCCTGGGCGAGGAAGGGCTCTTCGCCTTCTTTAAGGCTGATGGAATTAACGATGGGCTTGCCTTGCACGCACTTCAGCCCCGCCTCGATCACGGTCCATTTTGAGCTATCGATC
Source organism: Fidelibacterota bacterium (assembly GCA_947475895.1). GTDB lineage: Bacteria > Pseudomonadota > Alphaproteobacteria > Rhodospirillales > Rhodospirillaceae > SHVO01. Next base: position 9,621 of record CANJMF010000007.1, on the reverse strand, counting down.
ATTACCGGCACGCGGCTGATATCCGGCTCCGCGGCGATAAGGTTCAGAAACTTCACCATGGACGCTTCGGAATCCAACATGGCTTCGTCCATGTTGATGTCGATGATCTGAGCGCCGCTCTCGACTTGCTGGCGCGCGACCTGAAGCGCAGCCTCGAAGTCGCCCGCGAGAATCAGTTTTTTGAATTTGGCGGAGCCGGTGACGTTGGTGCGCTCACCAATGTTGATGAACGTAGCAACGGCCGGCGCCGCGTCTTCAGCGGCGGACGTATCGCTCATGATGCCAACTGGAACGGTTCCAGGCCTGAAAGGCGCATCGCTTTTTTCTGCTCGGCTGGCGCGCGCGGTTTTACGCCGACGACTGAGTCAGCGATTGCCTTGATATGGTCGGGCGTCGTGCCGCAGCAGCCGCCGACGATATTGACCAAGCCGTCCTTGGCCCAGGAATGAAGGTGACCGGCGGTCGTGTGAGGCTGCTCGTCGTATTCGCCGAAAGCATTCGGCAATCCGGCGTTGGGATAAGCGCTGACATATGTATCAGCGACGCGCGACAGCTCGGCCACGTAAGGCCGCAGCTCAGCCGCGCCCAGCGCGCAGTTGAAACCGATGGACATCGGCCTCGCGTGGCGCAGCGAATTCCAAAAAGCTTCCGTCGTCTGGCCGGAAAGAATACGGCCCGACTGATCGGTAATGGTGCCGGAAATCATGATCGGCAAACGTTCGCCGCTTTCTTCGAAAAACTCGTCGATGGCGAACAATGCTGCTTTAGCATTGAGCGTGTCGATGATGGTTTCCACAAGAATGAGATCCGCGCCGCCGGCGACAAGGCCTTCCACCTGCTGGCGGAAGGCGGCGCGCAGTTCGTCGAAGCTCACATTCCGAAAACCGGGGTCGTTCACATCGGGCGAAATGGACGCCGTGCGGTTGGTAGGGCCGATGGCACCGGCCACGAAGCGCGGCTTATGCGGCGTCTTCGCCGTGAATTCATCGGCTGCCTGGCGCGCAAGCCTGGCGCCTTCGAAATTCAAGTCGTACACGATGCTCTCAAGACCATAGTCGGCTTGCGCAATCGTTGTGCCGGAGAAGGTATTGGTTTCCAGAATGTCGGCGCCGGCGTTCAGGTATTCGCGATGAATTCCCAAAACAACATCAGGCTGCGTCAAATTCAGAAGGTCGTTGTTACCCTTCACGTCTTTCACGTGATCGGCAAAGCGCGTGCCGCGATAGGCAGCTTCGTCAAGCTTATGGCGCTGAATCATTGTACCCATGGCGCCGTCCAGCACGAGAACGCGTGCGGTGAGCGCTTCTTTAAGCGCCGCGAGACGTTGCGCGCGCGTCGTCATGGGAATCCTTCCGGCTGCAGCTACGGTGCCTTACTTAATTAAATCCGCCCGTGGATGCAAACGCGCCGGCCTATTCCAACGTCGGTCGCGCCGTGCGCCGCAGTTCCTTCCGCCGGCCCTCGGGGTTGGAGAAGTTTTGCCTCCGCAAAAATCGCGGTGTACGTTTCAGGCCTAACTAGGCGTTTCCTGCAGTGATATTCCGCTCGGCCGCTCAAGATTATGCGACTCGGTCGGTGCGAGTCGGCCGATTTTGGGATGGGGCGGCCAACGATCTGAGATTTTGGTGCGGTGCGGGATAATGCGAATAAAATTGATATAATTGTTCTATATCAATTTATTAGCGGGACGAAACGGATTGCCGTCTTGCTATATAGACTTGCTTTTGAAACCCGCATCCCCTATAGATACCGTTAACCCAGAACGTGGGTTGAATTTTTCGACGGCCAGAGTAAGGGCGATGAAATGACTGAAGTGGTCACCTTGTCCACTGCACTCTCGCAACTCAGCCTGTTAGCCTCGCGGCAACAGGTTTTTTCCGTTGATCGATTGAATTCGGTCAACGGGGCGAACCCCGCTGATGCATTCTCTTCGTCTCAAGCCGCCGACCCCGCCATCCAAAAGCCAAAAGCGCCGGAAGGCGAAACGGCCGGACATCATGAGTCGGCGGAACAGAAGCAAGCCGACCAGTCGGCAAAGAACAATTCCGGACCTTCGCGTCCGCGCATCGAAATTCGTTCGCTTGATATTGGCCTGACGCCCTCGGAAGTCGTGGGCACGCCCGATGTGCTGCAGCGCTTCGATGTCAACGGCGATGGTCGCGTCGATTTGCTCGAGTCCGAGCGCGCTTCGCAGGTTCGTGAAAAAGCGACCACGTTCGCAGGACTCGCCGGCGCACCCGTCCATTTGCAAAATGTTGGTCCGGCGACGCCAGCGCCCGCTCCGGTGCCTGCCAGCACCGACGTTCCTGAAATTCCCGGCGCGCCGAAGAAGGTGTTCACAACGGCTGAAGCGGCGGAAGCCCTTGCGCCGAAGAAGCTTTATGCCGATACCGCGGCCCAAGGTGCGGCTGCCGGCGGCATCGACGTTCCAAAGAAATTCTACGGCCAAGGTGCGGAAGTTATCGTGGGACAGGCGGCAATTGCCGCAACTCCAGACGCGCCGGCAAAGATCAGTCAGAAAGTCGTGATCAAAGATCAGATCGTGACCGAAGACGGTTCGGGCGAAGCCAAGCTTTATGACAAGGTTCCCCAAACGGACACGGAACAAAATCAGGGCCAAGCATCCACTGATGATGGCGGTAAGCTCTATGAGAAGGCCCAACAGGTGGCCGCTCAAACAAGCAAGAAAACCGTGGTCGTTGAAGTGAGCGCTTATGCCGCTACGGCTGCCACCACCGATACATCGACGCCGGCTGCGACAACGACGGTTGTCACAGCCTAGATCTCCTAAGGGTAGGTAGGTCACAGGGGCCGGATCATCTCCGGCCCGTTTCTTTTGCCGATTTAGCACCCTCCGATGTGGCGCCTGATGCCGGAAGGGACTACATTAGGGGGGGGCCCGTCCCGCGAGAGCAATCCTCCATGCGCCACGCCGGCTTTGCGCCCGAACAAAGCGAACCTCCCCGTCACCGCAGCGATTGGCAGGTGGTGAAAAGTCTGCTGCCGCTTTTGTGGCCGAAGCGCACGTTGCCGGATGCCGGCAATATTCGGCTGCGCGTCGTTGTCTCCATGGTTTGCATTCTGCTGGCGAAAATCGCCACGGTGTATGCGCCGATTTTTCTACAACGGGCTGTGGACGCGCTTGCTCCCGCCGACAATACGCCCACCCTCGTGGCGATTCCGTTGGCCCTTATTCTTGCTTACGGCGGGGCTCGGTTTCTCGGCCAGGCCTTCGCGCAAATCCGCGACGCGGTCTTTGCAAAAGTAAGTGTGCGCGCTGTTCGCCGCGCCTCGGCGATTGTGCTGGAACATTTGCATACGCTGTCCTTGAAGTTCCATCTGGACCGGCGTACCGGGGCTCTCTCACGCTCCATCGAGCGTGGTCGCAACGCCATCGATAACCTCTTGTCGATTTCGCTGTTCAACGTGTTTCCGACCCTGCTTGAGGTGGCGCTTGTCTTCGGGATTTTGTGGAAAGCGTTTTCGATTTGGTTTGGTGTCGTAGCGCTTGTTGTCGTGGTGATTTATGTGGCGTTCACGGGGTTTACGACCGAGTGGCGTTTGAAATACCGCCGGGATGCCAACGCGCTCGACAACAAAGCCAATACGCGCGCCATCGACAGCTTGCTCAATTACGAAACCGTGAAGGCCTTCGGAAACGAAGCACTTGAAGTGCGCGAATACGACCGTGTGATGGGCGAATACGAAACGGCGACGGTCCGCTCGCAGTCGTCGCTCGCGCTTATGAACGTCGGCCAAGCTTTTATCATCGCCGTGGGATTGGCGGTGCTTATGGCCATGGCGGCTTCGGGCAAGATTGCCGGAAAGATGACCGTCGGCGATTTCACGCTCGTCAACCTCTACATGATCCAACTGGCGCAACCGTTGAACTTCTTTGGCTTTGTCTATCGCAGCGTTAAGCAGTCGCTGGTGGACATCGAAAAAATGTTCGACCTGATGGAGGTCGATCAGGAAATCAAAGACAAGCCGAATGCATTGCCGCTTAAAATCTCTGGCGGTGAAGTGCGCTTTGATCACGTCAGTTTTTCTTACGATCCGCGCCGCGCCATTCTGAAAGATGTTTCTTTCACCGTGCCCGCAGGCCAAATGCTAGCGCTGGTTGGTGCAACGGGTTCGGGCAAATCGACCATCGGCCGTTTGCTGTTTCGGTATTACGACGTTTCATCCGGCGCCATTGTGATCGACGGGCAGGATCTGCGGGACGTCACGCAAAGCAGCGCGCGTGCGGCGGTGGGTATCGTACCGCAAGACACGGTGCTGTTTAACGATACCATTCGCTACAATATCGCCTACGCGCGTCCGGACGCCTCACAAAGTGAGATCGAGGAAGCAGCGCGTCTCGCGCACATTCATGAGTTCATCGCCAAGCTTCCCGACGGCTATCAAACGCTCGTCGGTGAACGCGGCCTGAAGTTATCGGGCGGTGAGAAGCAGCGTGTGGCGATTGCGCGCGTTATCTTGAAAGGTGCGCCGATTCTATTGTTCGATGAAGCAACATCGGCTTTGGACACCCACACCGAAAAGGAAATTCAAGCGAACTTAAAAGAGGTCAGCACGGGCCGCACAACGCTCGTGATCGCGCATCGCCTATCTACGGTGATCGACGCCGACCAGATTCTGGTGCTCGATAACGGCGAGATTATCGAGCGCGGTGGCCACAACGAGCTGCTTCAGCGTGGCGGTGCTTACGCCTCTGCATGGGCGAAGCAGCAGAAATCCATGATCAAAACGGACGTCGTCGAGGACGATGTTTTCGCGTCGCACATTGTCAACGCCGACGAATAATTCAGCTAAAGCGTTGACAGCCGACCAGTAGAATTACTGTTGTTTATCAGTGGCTTGACCGCAACTCCAGCGGTCGGGCACGGCCAACACATTATTAACATTCACGTTTTATGGTGTCAGCTCGGGTGAGTGGGCATTGCGCATCCGCGCGCATTTCCACGCAATAAAAATGTCCGGAACACGGGCACAGCGGGAGTACGGCCGACCATGTCTGAGGGTATTGATGACCGCACGGGTGAAACACCCGAGACCGGCGCTCCACAGTCCGCGAAAGTGTCGCGTGCCGCGCGCGTAAAGCGTCCGCCATTTGCATCGAAATCCGGTCAATTGCCGACGTCGGCAGCCATCGACGCTCACGGTGCGCCGGACGCTGAAATTTATGCACATGACGGCGCAGAAGCCGGCGTGATCGCAACGTGGTGGCGCGAGACCGGTAAGCCGGTCGCCGTCGCCGTTGTTCTGTCGGGCATTTGGGGACTTAGCTTTTCCATTTACATCACCGCGACGATCGGTTGGTCGCAGCTCTTCACGTTGCTGCCCGACCAGTTCGGCAGCTTCATGGCGACGTTTATGTTGCCGTTGGCGTTTTTGTGGTTGGTGGTCGCATACCTCGATCGTGGTCGCGAGTTGCGGCGCGAGAGCAAGATGCTGCGCGAATATCTTTCGGAGTTGACCTATCCCTCCGAACTCGCCGAAGGCCGCATCAATGTGGTCACGGAATCATTGAAGGCGCAGGCGCGTGCATTGAGCGACGCAAGCGACTTCGCCGTTAAACAAGTCCAACGTCTGCAAGCCGGCTTTATGCGCGATACCGAGAAGCTCGCGAGCGTTACCGGATCACTGGATGCGGGTGCCGCATCGGCGGCGGTCGCCGTGACGGAGCAGGTGGGTAAACTGCAGCTGGTGATTGATGCCGCTGCGGACGTGAATTTAAAGATCGAAGACGCTTTACGTCGCCAGCACGAGTTCGTGCGCACATCGAGCCAGAAGACTCTGACCGAAGTGAACAGCATGGGGCAAACGTTGGCGGGTCACGTCAACAGCTTGTCGACAGCTACGGAACGCGCGCGCGGCATGAGTGCCGCAATCGCGCAACAGCTGGCCGAGCAGGAACGCGCACTGGCAAAGGCCGGAGAAACGGCCAAGAGCTATGCCAACGAAATGGGCCGCGCCGTGGCGATGAACGCCGAGCAAGTGGAAGAAGCTGCTAAGCGCGCCGAAACCACGATTTCCGAAATGGCGGATGCCATGTCGAGCCGCGCCGTTGGACTGGGCGCGTTGTTCGACAAGCAGCGCTCGGAATTGGCGGCCGCAAGCGATCGCATCGAAGATCAGACGACCAAGGTCAACATGCGCCTTGGCCAGCAAACAGCCAACCTCGATCAGGTCATGGAGCGCGTGCTGTCGCGCGTGAAGATCGTAGAAGAAGCGCTTGCTATTCAGACCAAGGAACTCAACGCTGCCTCCGATGATGCCGTCAGCAAGCTGCGCACAGTCGAGAGCATGGTCAAAAAACAAGCCGATAACGTGGGCGAAGCCGCAAGCCGGGTTGAAAACCGCTTGGCTGCCGCTGCCGATGAATTCGGCGCGCGCTCGCGCATCGTCACTGAGAAGTTCGAACGTGCGACGGCCGATCTCGAAAAAACATCCAATATCGCCATTGGCCGCGCCGAGGTCATGGGCCAGATTTCCGATACCGTCATTCAAAAGATCGATACCGTTGGCGTACGCGTGCGCGAACACGCCGAACAGCTCGCGAACTCCGCCGGCCGTGCGGCAGCGCAGGCCGAGAGTATCCGCGAGACCTTGCGCCGCCAGAACGACGAACTCGAAATGGCAGCCAACACCCTAACGACGCATGTAAAGCTCAGCGAAACGGCGCTTGCGCAGCAGGCCCGTCAGATGGGATCGACGTCCGAACAAGTCTTGTCGCATGTGCGCTCTATGTCGGATGTGCTCAGCCAAAACTCGTCGGAGTTGATGCAACTTTCGGCGCGCGTCACGAAGGAACTGGAATCCATTCGCGAGTCGCTCGAGGCGACATCGCAGAAAGTGTCCGATACCGTTTCGCACTCGGTTGCCAAGACCAAAGACGTCAGCCGCGAAATCGGTACCGAAGTGGCTTCGCTCTCCAACGTGGCGACGCAAGTTTCCAAGGAAATGCAAAACGTCCTTAGTACGCTCGATGAGAGCAAGGACGCCTTGCGCTCGGCTGCCGATGCTGCCGGTGCTAAACTTAAAGACGCGTCTGAGTCGTTCCACAGCCAAGTCAGCGCTATCGATAAAGCCGCGTCTCATGCCACCGAAACCATGGCGGTCGTAGGCGATGGCTTAAGGCAACGTTCGGCTGCCATCACCACGTCGGCCGACGACGCCCAAGTGCGCATCAACGGCTTCCGCGACGCGCTACAAAAGCTCATGCTCGATTTCGAGGATTCCACCAACCGCGGTGCGGCGCAGGTCAGCGTTGCGGGCGAGAAGATGCGCCAGTCCTTGGGCGAGTTCTCCGAAACGTCGGAAAAAATCGCCGGCGGCACACGCGCCACCGGCGAAGCGTTCCGCCAGCAATTGCTCACGCTCGGCAAGTCGGCCGACGAAGCCGTCGCGCGCGTTGAGGTCGTGCTCAAAACCTTACGCAAGCACGCCGAAAGCCTTGTGGAAGCCAGCAATGGCATTACGGAGCAAACAGGCAAAGCCGGCCAGACGTTCGCACGCCAGGTCGATCAGCTCATGGCCAGCGCCGGCAAGGCTGCGGAAACGGCGAAGGTCCTCGAAGAGACGCACGACAAGGCGCACACCGGCAAGTTCCTCGAGAACACCACCTATGTCATCGAACAGCTACATAGCCTGGCGGTGGATATCGCCCGCATCTTCCAGCCGTCGGTCGAAGAGGAATTGTGGAAGCGTTACTACAAAGGCGATCAGGGCGTGTTCCTGCGCCATATCACCAAGACGCTCAGCCGCCAGAAGTTCGAGGCCATTCAGCGCAAGTATCAGACCGACGAGAAGTTCCGCTCGTACGTTATGCGCTACTTGAAGGAATACTCGGCGCTGGTGAAGCACGCGCGCGCGACGGACCGCGCGGAAGTGTTGACCACGACCTTCTCCACCTCCGACATGGGCAAGCTCTACATGCTCCTATCGAAGGCAATGGAGGGTGCGGCGGTCGAAGGCGCGGAGTAAAGCGGGCTGGGGCTTATAGCCAGCCCGACTTCTTGAAGCGCCAGTACAAAACGACACACGTTCCAATGATGAGCCAAAGGGCGACGGGGTAGCCCCAGTCCCATTCAAGCTCGGGCATGTTCTTGAAGTTCATGCCCCAGATGCCCGCGAAAGCTGTGGCGACGGCGAAAATCGCGGCCCATGCGGCTAGGCGTTTCGTCGTTTCGTTCTCCTCGATCGTGACGAAAGCCAAGTTCACCTGCATGGCGGACGCAATGGTGTCGCGAATAACATCGATCGACGCATTCATGCGCACCAGGTGATCGTAGACGTCGCGGAAGTATTCCTGCGTATTGGCGCACACGGCGGGCACACGGCCGCCATAAAGCTTGCCGGCCGCTTCCATGAGCGGCGCCACGGCATGCTTCATGATCATGACTTTTTGTTTGAGCTGATACAGCGTCTCAATGTTCTGGCGGACCGAGCTCTTAGCGAAAATGTTTTCTTCGATGGCTTCAAGTTGCGCCTCGAGCTCATCGATGATGGGGAAGTAACGGTCGACCACCGCGTCCATGAGCGCGTACAGAACGAAGCCCGAGCCCTGCTTCAAAAGATGAGGCTCGCGCTCGCAGCGGTCACGAACGCCGACAAAAACCTGCTGACTGCGGTTGCGCACCGACAACACGTAATTGCGGCCTACGAAAACGTCGATTTCACCGACGTTGAGTTCGCCGTTCACGAGCTCGACGAGCTGCATCACCGCGAAAATCGACTCGCCGTACTCTTCAATTTTGGGCCGCTGATGGCCGAGTTGGGCATCTTCAACTGCCAGTTCGTGTAGGCAGAATTCCTCTTTCATGACGGCGAGCTCCTCGCTCGTACCGTCCTTTAGCGCGACCCAGACGAAACAGTCAGGGCGTCCCACGTAATCACTGATGTCCTGAATTGGAATATCGGCGAGCTTCCTGCCGTCCTGATAGGCGATGCAATTGATAAGCATGGAGCGGCCTCGTGGGTGAGATCGGGGGTGTCTTATCGGCACATTACGGCTGTTAAGGCGTGCAAGGAACGCCAATTCGTCGCCAGCGGGCGAACGTAACAAAGGCGCAATCAAGGCGGGAGTTCAAAGGCTTAAGGGCGTTAACGATCCGTTGGTAATTGGAGCGCACTGTCGTTGAACGGACCGCGCCGTCCGAAGCCAGCGAGGACCATGTGTTTAGCGATCATCGCCTTGCCCGAAAGCTACCGGGTGAAATCAAGATTGAGCTTCTGTCGGCCCAGGACGCTTTCATGCCTCGGGTTAAGGAGATCGTGAATAGCGTCGAAGCGGACGACAGCGGGCCACTTGCATGGTCGGAATCTTTGCGTAAATACCTCGCCGAAGGCGACGCCATGATTGTTGGCGCGCGCATCGGCCGTTCGCTTGTGGGTTTTCTCGTGCTGGAACAGGAAAACGCGGCGTCTTTTTCCTGGGTTGCTGATCACGCGCGTGATCGTGGTCTTGGCTGTGCGGCGTCAGCGCCTATGAGACAGAATTGGGGTGGTGAGTAAGGGAGGGTTTTGGTCTCATCGCAGTGACGGAGGAACGAAGATGAGATCAAAACCCATGAACTCGAAGGCCCCAGCTGAGCGGGTGCTGAAGGACATTCGCCG
>CANJMF010000006.1 GCA_947475895.1 Fidelibacterota bacterium | reverse complement strand
CAGTCTTGCCCTGCGCCATCAGCACCTCGATCTGCCTTAACTTGGAAACAATCTGCTCGGCACCAAATCCACGTTTCCCCATCTTCAGCTCCTTCTGTCAGGGTCAATTCTCTCAAATCGACCGGTACAAAAAAAGCCGTCAGGTCAAGCCTCCGCGACCATTTCTTCAAAGTAAATAGTAGCGTGCGCCTAGTCGTCGCGCGCTCCGACCACCTCATGTCGAGCGAAAATCATTCATACGTGACCGTCGAGCCACGCAATTTTCGCGAAACGGAGCAGGCAGCGCATTGATGCATTTCGAACAGTGCGCTTACTCAAGAAATGAAAGACAGCAGGACATGCGAGTTTCGCTGCGTCTACCCAACTCAGCGTTTAATAAGCTGCTCGGCAGCGAGAAAAGCAACTGGGGGTGGGGTGCGCCGTGATCTCCGAATGCAAATATAATAGATATTCCGTGGAATGCTTCATACGAGCCAACTCTTTTAAGACTTTGATCACGAAGCATTGGGAAAATGGCCGTATCGTTTTTCTGACTTATGAGTTGCTCGATGCTCGAAGACTTAAGCGTCCTTGTTGTCGATGACGACACTTCCACAATTGAAAGTATGTCGCACTTGCTCGGAAGGCTGGGTGCCAAGAAGGTCACCGTAGCCCGCACCGGCATGGAGGGGTTCACGCTGATTGCAAACAACCGTGAGCGCTTTGATTGCGTTATCGCCGACGTTTGCATGCCCGAAGGCAACGGGCTTGAACTGCTGTATCAAATCCGAACGACAACGGTGGCACGGAATTTCCGTCCGGATATGTGCGTCTTGCTGATGTCCGGGCTGGCCTCGGCGAACATCGCAAGTGTGGCGCGTCGCCTCGACGTGAATGCATTCCTCGTGAAACCATTCACCGTCAATAAATTGCAGATGGCGATTATGTCGGCACGCCGCCGGTCATTCGCGTTAAACCAGCAAGGCTATTACGAAATCGGTGCCGACGCGCTGCAGGTTGCTTAGTACGTCCATTCCACCGTACGTGCCTGTCGAGATGTGTTCCTGGCTGGCTCTTCCGCAGACATGGCTATACTGTAAGCGCTGCAGGGAGAGGGCCTGACACGTCCCTCTGCCGTCAATTTTTTACCCCCCAATATTTTTTTGCGCGACGTAGGTTGCCGCAAAGGCTGGAGATTTTCGGATGCGTTTGAGTTTTGCGAGTATGGCGATTGTTCTGGGCCTGTTGTCGGCCGTGGGACCGTTTGCGATCGATATGTATCTTCCGGCTTTGCCGACTATCGCAGCCGACTTGCGCGCATCAACGTCAGCAACGCAGATGACATTAACGGCATTTTTTGTGGCATTCGGGGTTTGCCAACTGGTCTACGGCCCGATTTCGGACATGGTAGGGCGCAAGCGGCCGCTTTACTTTGGCTTGACCGTCTTCTTGCTGGGATCGCTCGGCTGTACCGTGGCCCCAACCATCGAAACCCTTATTTTCTTCCGCGTTGTGCAGGGAATAGGCGCCGCATCCGTCGCGGTTATCCCGAGGGCGATCATTCGCGACTTGCATACCGGCACGCAAGCCACACGGCTGATGTCCCTTGTCATGCTGGTGTTCAGTGTCTCTCCAATCCTTGCGCCACTGACGGGAAGCGGCCTGATCGTGGTGGTCGGTTGGCGGGCGATCTTTATCGTTCTTGCTGTTGCCACCGTTCTTTCGCTGTTTCTGACAGCGTACGTGCTCCCGGAAACGCGAGCCGCTGAGGATCGCATTAAGGTCAGTGTGAGCGAGGTTTTGCGTAGTTTTGCGCACCTTTTGCGTCATCGCCGGTTTTTGGGGCTGACGTTTATCGGCGGCCTGGGAATGGAGAGCTTCTTTGCCTTCCTGGCCAGTTCGTCCTTTGTCTACATCACGCATTTCCATCTTACGCCGATGCAGTATGGCCTAGCGTTTTCGATCAACGCCGTCGGCTTCATTGGTGCGTCGCAATTTGCCGCGGCGCTCGGCGAGCGATTTGGTATGACGCGTGTTGTGGGAGTCTCCGTCGGTTTCTACGCCGCGTTTGCTGTAGCCTTGCTCGCGACGACGGCGCTCGGCATCGATAGTTTGGTGGTTGTCATGGCGCTGCTATTTCCATCCTTCGCTTTCCTCGGGCTGGTGATACCCGCGACAATGGTTCTTTCGCTGGATGACCAGGGCCCCATTGCCGGTATGGCCGCGTCCTTGGGTGGCACGTTGCAGATGCTGACTGGCGGAATTGTCATGATCATCGTCAGCTTGTTCTTCGACGGAACGGCGGCGCCGATGGTTGGTGCCATTGCGGCGTGTGCGGTAGGTGCGGCAATTCTATCTTTTTTCGTGCTCAGCTCGCCCCGGCTGGTGGCGGCGCAATAGCGCGCTGGTTCTTAAAGTGCTGGTGCTCTAGACCGTCCTCGCTTCTAATATCGCCACGACAACTTTCCTAAGCGCGATCATCCTGTCGTGCCGCAACAGTAGGGTTTTCCATGACCATTTCCATGTTCCAGGCGAGCGTGCCGCGCTTTGTCAACATCCTCGGCAATTTGATGAATATCCTCGATAAGGCGCAAGCTCACAGCGCCGCGAAAAAACTCGCGCCCGATGCGCTGACGGCCTACCGGCTGTTTCCAGATATGCTGCCCATGACCAGACAAATCCAGATTGCTTGCGACGCGGCGAAAGGGGTGGTTGCCAATTTGGCGGGCATTGACGCTCCCGTTTATGAGGACAATGAAGCGACGCTGAGCGACTTGAAATCGCGCGTCGCTAAGACCATCGCTTTCATACAAACGGTTACGCCCGAACAGATCGACGGAACTGAAGGAAAAGATATTGTGAGGAAGCGGGGAGACAAAGAAACGCATTTCAAGGGAATGCAGTTTCTTTTGGGTCACGCCATTCCAAATTTTTATTTTCACGTGACGACGGCCTACAACATTCTTCGCCACAACGGTGTCGAGATCGGCAAGCGCGACTTCCTAGGTAATCCCTAGAATCCGGAAAATTGCACGGAGGGGCGCGAGAGCGCGCCTCCGGCGCGATGTTGCCGATTCAACCAGGGCGTTTATTTCTGACGGTATTATTGCTCAAACGATTCTCTTTCTCTTAACCTTGGCAGAGGACAGTGACGTTGCACGATCACTTTACGGATGTCTCTGCACCATGTCCCGAGCCGCTACGACCCATATTCATCTTCTCAATCTCTGCGTTATGAACAAGGCCGAGCCTGCAATGGTCATCGGCTTGCTGGCATTCAACGCTTTTGCCGCGTTTGATTTCAAAATGCTGGGCTTCTGGAGAACCATTGCCGATATGGAAGCGCAACGAGAGGCGCGCTACGCCTAATTCGGGAGTCCGCCCTCCAACTCTGCGAGACGCAGGGTTGCCAGCGAGAGGGCAGGAGATTCGCGCCCGGCCGCATTTAATTGCCCAAGCGCGTCACCGTACTGTTATCTAGGTGTCATCGTTCTTCCGCCCTGGTGAAAGCGTCGCGTGGCTGACGATCTTCTCATTCATGAACTCGGCCTCACGGGCGATGGCATCCACCAATCCGAACAAGGGCGCGTCTATATCGACCGCACGTTGCCCGGGGACAGCATTCGAGCAAAAGTTCGCAAGACGGGCGGAGTCCTTCGTGGTGATCTGATTGAGGTTGTTGCTCACTCGCCTCATCGTTTAACGGCGCCATGCCAGCACTATGCCGTATGCGGCGGTTGCTCGCTTCAGCATGCGACTGAAGAATTTTACAGAAATTGGAAAGTCGAAATTGTCCGCGTCGCTTTGGAGCGGCAAGGGTTATCGCCTAAGATTTGGCACGACCCGCTTTTTCTTCCCGGCGGAAATCGGCGCCGCGCCACGTTTGCCGCGACTAAGCGCAACAGTACAGTGCGACTTGGCTACTTTCGGCGCCGCTCGCACGACATCACGGACATCACGTCATGCCTCGTTCTTGATCCCCTTATACTCCAATTACGGTTGAAGCTAGAAACTGCGCTAGCTCCGGCCCTTCAAGAGGGAAAAACCGTCGACGTTTTTGTCCAAAGCATTAATGGCTTATCGGAAGTCGTCATTACCGGACCCGTAGGCGAGAAGGGCGTGCCCGATCTTCAGATGCATGAGGCGGCGGCGGACCTTGTGCAAGCGTCTGGCATCAGTCGGATGTCCTGGCGCGCCCGCGAGCATGATGAAGCCGAGGTGCAAATTGAGATAAGACCGCTGCAAGCAAAGTTCGGTTCACTCGATGTGGCGCTTCCGCCGCTGGCTTTTTTGCAGCCCACGCTAGTAGGAGAACATGCTCTGGTCGCGGCGGTGATGGACGTGTTGCCAATGACTGGAAAATTCGCTGATCTCTTTTCCGGGTGCGGCACGTTCACGGGACATATGCTGGAGCGCGGATCTGTCGATGCCTATGAAAGTGTCGGCCCTGCCATTCGCGCGCTTAACAAGTCCAAGGGCGCAAAGTCGTTAAATGCCGTACACCGCGATCTCTTCCGCAATCCCCTCGGTCGTGATGAAGCCAGCGGCTATGACGCGCTGGTTTTTGATCCGCCGCGCGCTGGAGCGGAGGAGCAAGTGAAGGAGTTGGCTCTGAGCAAAATCCCGAGACTTGTCGCCGTCTCTTGCAATCCGGTGACTTTCGCCCGCGATGCCCGCATCCTCGTTGAGGGAGGGTATGTGCTCGACAGCGTGAAGGCCGTCGACCAATTCACCTGGTCGCATCATGTGGAATTGGTGGCTGCGTTTACGAAGTAGCGTAAACGCACGCGGTGTCGGCTAGAAGTCGTGTACCGTTACTCGGCGCGTGAATGTGCTTTAGCCGGCTTCTTAAACCCACCACCGGGCTTACCAGAGTGTTTGCCCCCGCTGGGCTTGCCGGCGAACTTTGGCTTGCCATCGTACTTTGCCTTGCCCTCGTACTTTGCCTTGCCCTCGTACTTTGCCTTGCCCTCGTACTTCGGTTTGCCGTCGTGCTTCTGCCCTTCGGGTTTATTTCCGTAATGCTTTGGTTTACCGGCCCATTTCGGTTTGTCGCGCGAGGGTTCGCCTGCCGGCGCACCGTGGGTGCTTTTGCCAGAATGCTTTTGCTTCCAGTCTTTCTTCTCGCCCTGATGGGGTTGCGGGCGGCGCGCATGTCCGCCGTCCGCGGGCGCTTCGGTTGGACCGATGAAAATATCGCCTTTCGTCACCTTGCCGATACGTTCGGCGAATTTGTCGGCGATAGAGGCGTCGATCTCGAATTTGGTTTCGTCATCGAAGATCCGGATCGCGCCGATTTCGCGTTTCGTGATGCCGCCTTGACGGCAAATTTCCGGGATCAACCATTTTGGATCGGCTTTGCGCTGACGGCCGACGTTGAGTCGGAACCACACGCTATTGGCAAGCCCGCTTTTAGTGTCGCGTGGACCCGGCATGCCCGTTTCCATAACATCTTCCGGCGCGGGTAATTGTGAGCGGTAAATACGCACCAAAGCAGCTGCAATGTCTTCGGGTGAACGTTTGGCCAAAAGTTCCTTGGCTAATGTCATATCATCGGCGCCGCCAGATTCCGCCGTGAGCAGGCTTTGCAGCAAACGCTCGTTGTCGATTTTACGAATGGCGTCTGGCGTGGGCGGATTGACCCAAGCGGCTTTAATGCCGGCATTTGCGAGTAAGCGTTCACTACGGCGATGATGCGCAGGCGTAATGAGAAGCACGCTAACGCCCTTGCGGCCGGCGCGTCCTGTCCGTCCGCTGCGATGCTGCAGTGTTTCCGCATCGTTTGGTAGATCGGCGTGAATGACGAGTCCAAGATTTGGAAGGTCGATGCCGCGCGCAGCGACGTCGGTAGCAACGCAAACGCGCGCACGCCCGTCGCGCAATGCTTGAAGGGCATGGTTGCGTTCGGTTTGGCTGAATTCGCCGGAGAGGGACACGGCCGAAAAACCGCGCTCGACGAGAGCGGCATGAAGGTGGCGTACGCCGTCGCGCGTATTACAAAATACCAACGACGCTGGTGAATCGACAAAGCGCACAACATTGACCACAGCATGGACTGCGTCTTGATGTGCGATCCGCATTGCACGGTATTCAATATCGGCGTGAGCGCGACCGCCGCCCGACGCTTCAATGCGAAGCGCGTTGCTTTGATAACGCTTCGCCATATTCACGATTTCGCGGGGAAGCGTTGCCGAGAACAACAGCGTGCGCCGTTCTTTCGGCGTTGCTTCGAGAATGAACTCAAGATCCTCGCGGAATCCCAAGTCAAGCATTTCGTCAGCTTCATCCAGAACGACAGCTTTAAGCGCATTGATCTTCAGATTGTTGCGCTCGAGGTGGTCACGCAAACGGCCCGGTGTGCCGACGACGACATGACAGCCGGCATACAGCTGATGCTTTTCTGCGCGCGGATCCATCCCACCGACGCATGCGACAATTTTTGCGTCGATGTATTGATAGAGCCAGACGAGCTCGCGCTGAACCTGCAGCGCCAATTCCCGGGTCGGCGCGACAATCAGCGCCATGGGGTCGCCTGGTTTGCCCAGCGTCTGCGCGCCATCTAAAAGCGTGGTGGCAATCGAAAGCCCGAACGCAACCGTCTTTCCGGATCCCGTTTGCGCTGAGACCAATAGGTCGCGATCGACTGCGTCAGAAGCGAGGACCGCAGTCTGAACGGATGTTGGGTCGTTGTAGTCGCGCTCGGACAGCGCGCGGGCGAGCGGCGGGGCCGTTGGAGGAAATGCCAAAAAAATAACCTTATGAGAGTTTAGGGCGCTGCGCGGAGCATGCGTCTGAGGAGAGCTTATAGATGGGGCCGAGGCTTATGGATACCCGGATCACATTGCAAAAGCCTGGAATCTCTCTGAATTGTTACCAGATCTTGTGGTCTGGTGGCTTAGAATGACTTTGCGCTTCTTTTCCTCACGAAATGGAATATGGCCTCCCCCACCTCCCGAACCGTCATTTATGCAGCACTCCTGGGGAATGCCGCCATTGCAGTTACCAAGTTTGGCGCGGCCGGATTAACCGGAAGTGCCGCGATGCTGAGCGAAGCGATCCACTCGGTTGTCGATACCGGTAATCAGCTCCTGTTGCTCTTTGGGCTTCGTCGTGCCGCCAAACCCCCTAGCGCCAAGCACCCCTTCGGTTATGGACTGCAGCTCTATTTTTATACCTTTGTCGTTGCCGTTTTGATCTTCGGCGTTGGCGCTGTCATTTCAATTGTGCGCGGTATCGAAAAAGTACGCACGCCGGCGAGCGTCGAAGATGCATGGATCAATTATATCGTTCTCGGTGTCAGCGCACTTTTCGAAAGCGCCGTTTGGCTTGTCGCATTCAAATCGTTTAACGAAGAGCGTGAAGGGCGGTCGTGGCTCGCCGCGATCCGGTCGAGCAAAGATCCGACGGTTTTTACCGTTCTCTTTGAAGACAGCGCGGCACTTCTAGGTCTGATCGTCGCTTTCTTTGGCGTGCTGTTGAGTGAGGAATTGGATCTCCCCATTCTTGACGGCGTTGCTTCCATCGTTATCGGAGTCATTCTTTCGGTGACGGCACTATTTCTAGCGGCGCGGAGTCAGAGTCTGCTGACCGGCGAAGCTGCCAGTCACGATACGCGCCTGGGCATCAATCGGATTGCGCGCGCCACACCCGGCGTCGTCGGACTCAATCAGGCCATGACAATGCATTTTGGACCCAATGATGTCTTTGTCGCCTTGAGTTTGGATTTCGAAGACGCCCTGCCGGCGTCCGAAGTTGAACGCATCGTCACACACATCGAGCGCGCCATCAAAGCCGCCCACTCGGACGTCACGCGCGTTTTTATTGAAGCGCAGAGTTTTGACGCCGACCGGCGTGGGGGCGCCGTAGAGGGCGCACAAAAATCAGAGACTTAGCGCGGGCCGGCAAAAAGCATTATTCCGCTAAAGGGAATAACGCTTTAAGGGCCTTTGCTTCAGGCGGCTTTTAAGAGCTGCTCAAGCTTTGCGACGGCGGTTTGAACTTCTGTCCGTTCCACGGCTGCGACTTCCAGCGTGAGACGATCGAGCGCTTGTTCGTAGATGAGACGCTCGCTGTGCGAGCGTTCGCGTTCGCCAACCGCACGATTGAGATCGCGCACGACTTCCGCCAACAAGATCGGATCGCCTGAATTGATTTTTGTGGCGTATTCGACGGCGCGGCGATTCCACATCATACGTTTCTGGCTGGCGGGTTCTTTGAGGATCGCTAATGCAGCTTGCATGACGCGTTTCGTCGAAATGTTTCGCAGTCCCGAAGTCTTGGCTTTGTGAAGTGGAACGCGCAAAGTCATGCGATCACGTTCGAAGTTGATAACGAACAGCGTTACTTCTTGTTCGCCGATGCGCTGAGTTTCGATGCTTATGACCTTGCCCAAACCGTGGCTGGGATAGACGACGATGTCGCCAGGCGCGAACGCCATTTTTGTGCTCGCGGGTGCGTTATCCATCATTTGAACTCCGTTTTTTAGTCGGCGAGCGCGTGTGAAAATCAAAACGCGCATGAGCGTGTCTGCCGTCATCACGGCGCACGTTGCAGCTTTGCTTTTTGTCGACTCAAAAGACACGGACCCGCTTTCAAGGGGTCCGGCAGAAGAGGAGGGCGGGTGGTGTGCGTGGAACGCCTAATATGGGCTGTGTTTTGCTGCAACGCAATGAATAAAGGGTGGCGCCTGCCTAGCGAGTGATTGCGACAAAGCGGGAAAGCATGCGGTTACGTGGGCGGGACTTGCTTCAGAATGAATTCCGGCGCGAATCTCAAGATCCATATAACTATTTGATTATAATGGATTTTATATCTTAAATTGCGCACAGGTGCGGTGCTTGTTCACGTGCATCTAAACCGATTTTATTGCCATATTGGCGGATACGGCTTAAATAGGGCCCGTCGACTCACTATGGGTTGCCCCCGTTTCGCACTCTCTACTCGAGAAGCTAAGCTCGGTCCCCCGTCGCGAAGTTAACGCCGTAGCGCATGTGCGCCTCGGCCACGCATGACTTGGAGAATGAGAATGGCTAACGGGACCGTGAAATGGTTCAACGCCCAAAAGGGCTTTGGTTTCATCCAGCCTGAAGATGGTTCGAAAGACGTGTTCGTACACATCTCGGCTGTCGAACGCGCAGGAATCGCGCGCCTGAATGAAGGCCAGAAGGTCAGCTACGACATCGTGCAAGAGCGCGGTAAATCGTCGGCCGGCAATCTTAAAGCACTCTAAAGTTTTAAGTGGGGCGACCAAACGCCCCGCTTAATCTTGCTATCGGCATCACGCCTGGAACGCGCGGCAATTTGTTGCCGCGCGTTCCCTGCATTTTATTGGAGTAAAGCGTGGCCAAAGAAGAACTGCTCGAATTCGAAGGCATCATCACCGAAGCGCTTCCTGAAGGACGCTTCCGCGTTCGCCTCGTCAATGATCACGAAATCATCGCCTATACGGCTGGGCGCATGAAGAAGAACCGCATCCGAACTTTAGTCGGCGACCGTGTGTCCGTCGAAGTATCGCCTTACGACCTGAATAAGGGACGTTTGATATTTCGACATAAGGATACCGCTGCCGAAGGATTTCGCAGTGCGAGCCCGCAACGCCGGATTCCCCGGCGTCGTTAAAGCGAGGAGCCCGATATGTCTGTTCCTAACAAAGCGCATGTCCGTTTCGACCGAATCCCGCCGGGCCGCCGTATCGTGCAACATCAGTTTGCCGTCGGCCAAAAGGTTCGCGTGCTTCCCAGTTCTTTTGGTCGAAAGACTAAAGAGAGCGAGAAGTCTCTGAATGGAGACGACTTCGAAGTTACGCGCCTTCTGCCGACGGAAGCGCATATCTTTCAGTATCGCATCAAGAACACGACGACAGGCCAAGAACGGGTTGTCAGCGAAAGCGAACTGAGCGTGTCCGACGCGGACGGCTCTGCGCGTTAAAAATAGGACGTCTTTAGCGCAATGGACGCCGCGCCGCGGCGACCATTGAGCGCGAAAACTGCGGAATAATATCCGGCCGGCGGATTACGACATTTTCAAATCCCGCCTCCACCAGCAATTTCGTCAGCATGCGGCGCGTGAAGAATTTGATGTGCCCATGATCCCAGAGGGGGTCGTAATGGCGATCAAATTGTCCAAACGCGGCGAGGGCGATGTTCTTAAGATATCCATGATAGATCGTCGACAGGACGAGCGTTCCGCCCGGCTCGAGCAAAGCGAACGCCGCCTCGGCGAGACGCCGCGGAAAATAGAGGTGCTCGATTACCTCTAGGCTGACAACGGCGGAAAACGTCCCAAAGCGCTCTGTCAGCGGTTCATAAAGCGAGCCTTGCACCAAATTGGTCAGATGCGGAAACGACGCGTGGGCGCGCGCGAGTCCTTGGTGCGAGGCTTCAATCCCGGACACTTGAAATCCTTGACTCGCGAGGTGATCGGCGACGGCGCCATTGCCAAAGCCAATCTCAAACAATGTGCGTCCTGCCGGCGGACCTAAGAGTCGCTTCACGGTCGGTAGCAAGTATTTGTTATAGGGCGTCAGCCCCGAGAGAGCGTGCTGATAAGACGCAGGCCCTTCGCGCAGGCTGAAGTCATCCGGTGTGCTCACAATTACCTGCGCTCATTCACGCTTTGATCGCGTAGCGTTTTGAATTCGGTGTCAGGATTCCATGCCGGCCACGCTTTGGAATTGGCAAGCCGCCATCCGAGCGTATAGAGCAGGCCCACATCTTCGACGACGCCGCTGAGATCCCACTTGGCATCCCACTCATCGGCCGGCTGATGGTAGCGGTTTTTTACATATTCCTCGCGCCAGACGATTCCGGCTTCCGTGCCGCCCTTCAAAAGATCGGTTCCGGATTCAACCGAAATGGCAGGAACACCGACGCGCGCGAATGAGAAGTGATCGGAGCGGTAGAAGTGACCTTTTTCGGGCTCGGGATCGACCGTGAAATAGCGGCCGCTCCCCGTGAGAAGGGCTTTCACGTTGTCTTCAAGATTAGTTTTTCCGCTTCCCGAAGTTGAGAGGTCATGCGAGCGCCCATCGGCCTTGAAGCCATCCATGTTGATATCCGCGACCGTAGTGGCCAACGGAAACAATGGATGAGCCGCATAGTACGCGGAACCTAAAAGACCTTTTTCTTCGGCCGTTACAGCGAGGAATAGCACTGAACGTCCGGGCGGCGGCGCCTTGGCATAAACGCGCGCCATCTCGATAAGTGCAGCGACGCCGGTTGCGTTATCGAGCGCGCCGTTAAAAATGCGGTCGCCCTTGGCGTCGGGTGCGCCAATACCGAGATGATCCCAGTGGGCGCTGTAGATGACCGTTTCATTTGGCCGTAACTGGCCAACAACGCGGCCGGCGACATTGGCGCTGACAATCTGACTCGCCTGCACAGCGTAGTCCGCAGAGAAGGTCGTATTTTTCAAAACAACGGGCTGGAAATCCCGGCTTTGCGCGGCGCGTTTTTGCGCCTCAAATTCAAGGCCGGCCGCTTTAAACAAAGCGATCGCCATGTCGCGTTGAATCCAGCCTTGAACGAGAGGGTGCGCTTTGCCGGCGTCCTCACGCACAATATCGAATTGCGCATTAGAGTTCGAATTCCTCACCGTCGCCCAGCCGTAAGCGGCGGGGGCGGTTTCGTGCACGATCAACATGCCGAGCGCGCCCTGACGTGCGGCCTCTTCGTATTTGTAAGTCCAGCGACCGTAATAGGTCATGGCAAGGCCCCCGAAGCATCCATCGCTTTTCAAGGCCAGCGGAGATTCGAAGTCGGGATCATTAACCAGCACGACCGCAATCTTTCCCTTCAAATCGACGCCTTTGAAATCGTCCCAACCGCATTCGTTTGCTTTAACGCCGTAGCCGACAAAGACCAGCGGAGCATTCGCAATCGCGACACGATTCACAGGCATTAATGTTTGAACGACGGCTTCTTCGCCTTGCGTAAGATTCTTAGCAGTGCCGGCGAGCGTGAAACTCATCTTAACCGGTCCATTTATCTCAAAGCGCGCGAGCGGCACCGGCTGAAGCCATGACCCGTTAGGCCCCGCGGGCTGAAGGCCTGCGGCTGCGAATTGGGCAGCAATGTATTCAGTGGTTTTCTTTTCCGCGCGCGTCGCAGGTCCGCGGCCTTCATAAGCGTCGCTAGAAATGGTCTGTATCGTTTTGGCTATGTTGCTTGCATTGATCTCAGCTGTTTGTGCCAGGGCGCAAGCGGTGAAAGCGAGTGAAAGAGCAACGGCCAACATGGGTATGCGGGTCATGACAATCCCTAAGACGTTATTTTTGTCAGTGTGTGCTCAGCGGGTTTCGGAGTAAAGGCGGGCGCTTTATCGGGGCGGATTTTTTACGGCACCAGTCCGTTGTGTCCCGTATCCATGAGAACGCGCCACGGCCCGTTCGGTTTGCGTGCCCATACAGTCGTAAACGTACCCTGACTTTGTTTCAGCATGCCGTCTTTGTCTTCAACGTGCAGTGTATAGATGCCGTAGGTAAATCCCATGGTGCCGTCGGCTGATACGGTCGCGTCTTGCGGTTCCCACGTCATGACGGGGCGCGCTTCGGCCGTCGGCCATCCGTCGCGCGTAACGGCGAGCATCTTGGTCTTGCCGACGATTGGCGGCGACTTATCCGTGATCGTAATCGCGGATTCAGCAAGCACCTCTGCCGTTGCATCGACAAACCCGACAACGGCAGATCGCGCGCTATAACTCCTTTCGGCTTGCAAAAGGGAGTCACGGGCATTTCCGGCGTCAGCCGCGAATGCTGTCGAGGAGGCAAATAGCCCGGCGGCTAGAATAAATGCATGCATAGCTATTCTCCTTTTTCCGGTTCCAAAAAGGCGAGCATTGGGACGCCTTGGCTGTCCAATGGTGCTTCAAAGACTGCCGTGACGTATCCGATTTTTAGCGGTTCGTATAAGTGCGGAAACAAGGCGCCGCCGCGTGAAGGTTCCCATTTTAAATGGGAATCGATCTTGCCATCATCGACTGCCAATACGACTAAATCGCTTTGGCCCTTGAAATGTTTGTGTGCCGTTTCTTGCGCTTGTTCGGCAGTTGAGAAGTGGATGTAACCGTCGCGGTTATCCACCTCTGAGCCCACGAATTGGCCGGAGGCTTGTGCGGCCAGCCATTCCGAACGTTTGAGAATTTTGTAGATCACCGTTACATTCATCTCTGAATGAAAATGCGCAGAACATCCTTAGCATGGCCGAAATCATAAATTTGCGCCAGAAGCGTAAAGCTCAGGCTCGTGCCTCGCGCGCGGCGGAAGCGGCGGATAACCGCGTCAAATTCGGACTGACAAAAGCAGCAAAAAAAGAAGCTTCGGTTAAAATCGCGCAAGACCAGCGACGGCTCGATCAACTTAAGTTGGCGAAAAAGAAAGAGACGGAATAGCCGCCGGATTTATCGGCGTGGCGCCGGTACGCCTTTGGTCAAGAACCGCTGCGTCTTGTGCTTGCGGCCCAAACGGTTGCCCTCGCCACCATTGTCTCCGGTACCTTTCGGCTGCCACGTGGGAACGAGTTGGTGCTTACCAGGGCCTATCAAATCCGCGCGACCCATGGCTTTCAGTGCTTCCCGCAAAACCGGCCAATTTTCCGCGTCGTGATAGCGCAAGAAAGCTTTATGCAGGCGGCGTTGCTTGAGGCCCGTAATGGCATTGACCGCTTCCGATGCGCCGCGTCGGATCGGGCGCAGAGGGTTCTTTCCTGAGTGATACATGGCCGTCGCAAGCGCCATAGGTGAGGGCAGGAACGTCTGAACTTGATCGGCGCGGTATTTATTTTTCTTCAGCCATAGCGCCAAGTTCATCATGTCTTCGTCCGACGTGCCCGGATGAGCGGCGATGAAATACGGAATCAGAAAGTATTCCTTGCCGGCTTGCTTCGCGGCCAGATCGAAAAGTTGTTTGAAGCGGTCGTAGGCGCCAATACCCGGCTTCATCATTTTCGAAAGCGGGCCAGCCTCGGTGTGCTCCGGCGCTATTTTCAAATAACCGCCGACGTGGTGCGTCACGAGCTCTTTGATGTACTCCGGGCTTTTCACGGCGAGGTCGTAACGTACGCCGGAGGCGACCATGATTTTCTTGATGCCCGGTAATTCGCGCGCCTTGCGATAAAGCTGGATAAGCGATTCGTGGCTCGTGTTCAGATTTGGGCAAATGCCGGGATAGACGCACGAAGGTTTACGGCAGAGCGCTTCGGTTTCTTTGTCTTTGCAGGCGATGCGATACATGTTGGCGGTGGGGCCGCCGATGTCTGAGATGACGCCGGTGAAGCCTTCGGTCTTGTCGCGCACTTCGCCGATTTCGCGCAGGACCGATTCTTCCGAGCGGTTCTGGATAATGCGACCTTCGTGTTCAGTAATAGAACAGAAGGAACAGCCGCCGAAACAGCCGCGCATGATCGTGACAGAGAAGCGGATCATGTCCCAGGCGGGAATTTTCGCATCCCCATAGGACGGATGCGGCGCGCGCGCGTAGGGCAGCTCATAGACGCCATCCATTTCCGGTGTCGTCAGCGGAATTGGCGGCGGCGTCACCCATAATTCACGGTCGCCGTGTTTTTGAATAAGCGGACGCGCGTTGCCGGGATTGCTTTCGCGGTGAAGGACGCGCGACGCGCGTGCGTATGTTTCCTTGTCGGCTTCAACCTGCTCGAACGAGGGAAGGCGCACGACGCTCATAGGGCCGCTGGCACGGGCCCCTTCGTCACTGGATTCGATGTCGTCGGCCGGAACTTCAGCCCAGTTCTCCGGCGCGGTTGGTTTTAGCAAAGCGACGCCGCGTACGTCATCGAGTTCTGAGGCTTTTTCGCCCTTCGCCATGCGGTGCGTAACTTCCACGATAGCGCGTTCGGCGTTGCCGTAAAGCAGAATGTCGGCTTTCGCGTCGACGAGAACTGAACGGCGCACTTTGTCGGACCAATAGTCGTAATGCGCGATGCGCCGCAATGAGCTTTCGATGCCGCCCAAAACAATCGGCGCATCTTTGAATGCCTCGCGGCAGCGCTGAGCGTACACAATGACAGAGCGGTCAGGACGCTTTCCGCCTTCACCGCCGGGCGTGTAGCTGTCGTTATGTCTGAGGCGACGGTCGGACGTATAGCGGTTGACCATCGAATCCATATTACCGCCGGTGACGCCGAAGTAGAGGTTCGGTTTACCTAAGGCCGCGAAGGCATCGGGATTTTGCCAATCCGGCTGCGCAATAATTCCAACGCGGAAGCCTTGTGCTTCCAGCAAGCGTCCGATGATTGCCATGCCGAAGCTCGGGTGATCGACGTAAGCATCGCCGGTTACCAGAATGACGTCGCAAGAATCCCAGCCCAGTGTGTCCATTTCCGCACGCGACATGGGCAGGAACGGCGCTGGGCCAAAACGGTGCGCCCAGAATTTCCGGTAGGAAAAGAGTGGTTTAAGCGGGGTCGTGATGGCGTTCATGCGCGGATATATAGTCCATGGCGCATTATTTTGCTTCCTGCTTCAAAGTTGAAAGCCAGGACAAGCGCTCTTGAGGGTTTATATAGGCAGAAAATAAGTTATATTACAGTGGCTTAGCTTCAAGATCCGGCAGCAAATGATTTATTCCCCGGCAGGCGCTGCGGCAATTTCGATTGTCGCCAACGTCTCGGAATCGCCCGGTAGGGGGGTCTCTCCGGAAGGAGAGCCGTTCTTGGATAAAAGATAGACCACAGCAGACAGGTATTCCTCGTCGCTGAGTGTCCCGGGAAGGTCTTGCGGCATCTTCACTGAAACGTGCCCATAGAGCTCCGCAAGTGTCTTGCCATGCCAATGCTCTCGAAATGTGTCACCCACTAAAGGCTTCGCTTTGCCCTCTCCAAGGAGGCTGGAGAGGTGACAGCCGTCGCTGCAACTTTGCCGGTAAACCTCGGCACCGCGCTCGGCTTGTTTTTGCGTAAAGACGCCGGTGGCTGTCGAACGCGTCGTGGCCGGCACGCCTTCCTCGGCGTATGCCAAGAAAGTCACGCTAACACTCAGGGCAAGCCCGAGGCCCGCTTTCAATATGGTTCTCATGGAGCGCATTTTTAGACAGACCGGCAATGTTTTGCTACACCGTTATTGAAGATGAGTAAGGCATTCACCAAAGAACCCGAAGGCGATGATGATGGTCCGGAAGACGACCTTCCGAATCTGCCCAGCGGTACAAAAAACTACGTGACCCCGCAGGGGTTTCAGCAGATTTCAGACGAATTACGCCAACTCACGCGCGTCGATCGGCCCAAGGTGGTCGAGGTCGTGTCATGGGCTGCCGGAAACGGCGATCGCTCCGAAAATGGGGATTACATTTACGGTAAGCGCAAGCTGCGTGAGATTGATCGCCGCATTCGATATTTAACTAAACGCCACGAAAGCGCGGAAGTCGTTGATCCGGCGAAACAGAAGAATCGCGAACAGGTGTTCTTCGGGGCGACAGTTACATACTCCGATCCGCACGCCGCGGAAAAGACAGTAACGATCGTGGGTATCGATGAAGCGCGCCTCGGTGAAGGGCGCGTCAGTTGGGTTTCGCCAATCGCGCGTGCGCTGCTCAAGGCACACGAGGGCGATACCGTAACGCTCCGCACGCCGAGCGGAGATGAGTCGATTGAAGTGCTTGAAATCCGCTACGGCGATTAGGCGCGCCGAAATGCCAACATGAGATTGTTGGCTGGCATATGAATCGTTTCCTCTAACGCGAAGCCCGCATTATCCGCCGCGCTCCGGACATCGATCACATCGCGAATGCCCCATGCCGGATTTCGCGCGCGCAGCGACTGGTCGAAATCCACATTGCTTTGCGAAAGAAAATCCCCGGCGATCGCATATGGACCGTAGGTCAACAAAGGCTGCCCTGCGGCCAATAATTTTGCGGCACCATTAAAAAGGGCGAGCGTCGCCTCCCACGGCGAAATGTGGATCATGTTGATACACGTGATCGCGTCAGCCTGTTGGACGGGCCACGGTGCGCTGCATACGTCGAGGTGTACAGGCGGCTTTAAGTTAGGAAGCTGCGCGGCAATAACGACTTCGCCAATGCGGCGGCAAGCTTGCGCATCGCCGTCGCTTGGCTGCCAGAAGAGGTTCGGAAACGTCTGCGCGAACTGGAAAGCGTGATAGGCCGAACCTTCCGCAATGCCGAGTACCAGCGCGCCCGTTTTGAGGCGGGGCAGCAGCACGCGCTGCAACACGTCACAAATCGCTGGCGTATTCCGTACTGCGGCTGGGGGCGCCGTGCCGTCTGAAAAGGGTTTGTTCATGCCGCCTTAATATAAGCCTTATTCCCGTGCATACCTGAGGTCGGTATAGTCGGGCAACCTTTGGGGAGTTCGCATGAGCTTTGTTCGTCGTTGGCCGGTTACGGCCTTGCTGGCGTTTGCGCTCGCTGCGCCTATGGCTATGGCAGAAGACAATCACGATTCTGCCGCGGCGGTGCCGTGCGAACAGCGGCCCTATTCTATCCTTGTAACGGTGAACAACATTAAAGATGACCGTGGCGTTGTGGTCGTCGAGCTTTATGACGACGTCCCAGAGCACTTTTTGAAAGGCGTTTTCAGGTCGGATCGGATTCGTGTTCCGGCAGCGAAGGGAGCAGTGACAGTGTGCGTTCCCGTGCCAAAGGCCGGCGGATACGCCATCGCGTCCTTTCATGACCGCAACGACAACACAAAGTTTGATAAAACCTGGATCGGGTTGCCGGCAGAACCATACGGCACTTCAAACAATCCGCGCTTTGAGATGCGCGCGCCACGCTTGGATGAGGCGATTTTTGAGGTAAAAGGCCCGTTGACGCCGATGACCGTTACGCTGCGCGGCTAACCACCAAGCCGCTGCACACCGACAATCCGGTAAAGGCCTCTAACTTTATCCCGCGCAAAAGACTGGCGCATGCGGGGCTGAAGTGTCGCGATCCGAACAGTGTCGGATGTGATCGCGACGAGGGTGCCGATGACGCTCCCGCCGACTTTCCGTTCCACAACCACATCGAGGCGTTCACCCTCCAACGCGCGGGCTGGGCTGACGTACAGCATATCGCCGGCATCGAAGCGCGGCGCCATGCTTTGGTCGGGCATTAAAATGGCAAAGGCCCCGGCATCGCTTTCGAGGAAGGGCGGGCGAGGTGTCGTCAGTGGCGCCTGAGTAAAGTCGGCTGCGCTAATATTCACGCCGCAGGTCGTCGCAAGCAAAACCGGTAATTCAGGAGCGGCGCTTTCAAGGTGCGGGGCCTGGCGGCGGATCGATGCGGCAACGGCGGATTTGGCGGCCTGTAGTGCGGGCTTCACATCCGGTGCAAGGTCAACAATGCCATGTTCATAAACTGCAATCGCAGGCCCAAGCGCACTTAACGCGGTTGCGGACAATGATTGTAGAGGCCGGTCTTTAATGCGGCGGAACGTTTCGGTCATTAACGCCAACATTGTCCGCTGACTCAGCGTGTGACGTACCGGCTTGTGCATGAAGCGGTTGAGCGTCGAGGCGGTAAGACCGGCCGCCTTCGCGAGGCCGCTCGCGGTATCGCCGGTCAGAGCCATCATGGCGCGGACGAGCTGACGCGTCTGCTCCTGATGAGCTGATGCGTCGGGGATAGTCGCGGTAATGCGATCTCCGTCCATGAAGCCGCCAATGTAACATTGCGCCTCTTATTAAAAAAAGCGCCGAATGAGCGTATTAATTCTATCAGATATATTAAAAATTCATCTCGGGTATAAGCCTCGTTTGGAACTTACTCGCATAATTGCGAGAAAATATAAGGATTTGACGTAAGAGGACTCCGTCGATGTGCAATGAAAGGTAAAAAAGCTATTGACATATGCAATATTGATTGAGATTATGGAGACGTGAAGTTCAAGCTTGAGGGCGTAAACAGTTGTTCCCATTAGAGCTAGGCTTTCACGACGGGTTTCGGGCCCGTTTTGTATGTTATCGGTCCTCTCCTCTTTGAGACTCCACCCGCCGTTATCTTGAACGGCGGGTTTTTTTCTAACGTCGCTGGCTTAGGGCGACGGTGACTTAAGAGTTTGTTAAGTGGCGTCCGTCAGGGTTCGGTCGGGAGTCTGATCACGTCGCAAAAATAATCGTGCTGCGATATGATTGACGGATAGCGAGCGTACCGGGTGCGAGGGAAGATCATGGCGACGACGCGCCATATCATCGAAATAAGTTTTGCGATCGGATTTTCGGCGGCGCTCAGCGGATGCATGAGCGCCAAAGAAATGTTCGATTTTCGCGCGCGTAAGCAGCAAGAGTCGGCCATGGCTGATACGGCTCAACCCGGAGCGCCGGCTGATGCTGCTGCGTCTACGCCGCCCATCGCGGTTGCGGCGCTTGACCCTTTGAATGCGCCGGTTCCGGGAAGTGCGGCTGCAGCGACGCCTGCGCCTCCTTCTTCAGATGCGATGCTCCTCCCGGCGCCTTCCACAGACGCCGCCCACTCACAAACATCGCAGCGCGTACCGCTCGGCAGCTTGAGTACGTCAGCGCCCAGCCAACCCGTACCGCTTGCGCCGCCCCCCGCGAAAACTCCGGTAATGGCAAGTGAAACACATACTCCGGCGACCGCTCCCGCAGTTCGGGCCCCGGTAACGCAACAACCAACGGCCGCTGTCATCGTACCGCAGCCAGTCGTTGCCGAAAAAGCACCGCCCTTGGTCACAAGTAAGCCAGCGCAAATGACGACGCAGGTCATGGTTGTTCCTCAGGCGAAGGTCAGCAAAGACGAAGAAGAGACGGTCGTGATCAACTCGACGACCGCCGCTAAGGCACCATTGCAGGCGCGCGGATTTGTCCCCGCTTCAGTCATGCCTGATCCGCCGAGACCGGCGGCGCTGGGTCCGGGCGACATGTCGCTTACTACCGGTCAGCGAAATATCGTGCAGCGTTTTCAGACTCTGCGGCGCTTGCAGGAAGAAGCGCTCATCACGGAAGAAGAATTCAATCGTCGTCGTAACGCCAATATTGGCGCGCTTCTTCCTTATACGCGCGATCCAGCCGGCATCGGCCTCGAGCGAAGTGTGCCTGGTGCCGATGCAATCAGCGCGCGATTGACGGCTTTGCGCCGCGCATTCGAAATGCGCGCCATCACAGCTCAACAGCATGCGCTGGAACGCACCATGATTTTGAATGCGCTGTTGCCCGAAATCCCCGACGAGCGCTCGAACAGACAACCGCCGCCGCGCGACGTCATCGAAGGCGCCTCGATGGTCGGTTATCTCGAGGCTTTGCGTACCGACAGATTGATCACCTCGAATGAGTTCGATGCGGAAAAGGTCGCCATCGATCAGGTGCTTCGTACCGGGTTATTGCCGTCGCAGGCGATAGGCCGAAATGGCGGCGAGGGCAGTAAAAAGGCCGCGGAGGCCCAAACCGCGTCTGTAAAACCTGCGGCCGTGGTAGAAGCCGATCCCATGACAACGGAAATCACGGGCCCGGTTGTACATTTGGCGTCCTTTAGTTCGGAAGCTTCGGCAAAGCGTGGCTGGGACGAAGTCATGTCGCATAACAAGGCGATTTTGACCGGCGTAAAACCGATCATCCGTAAGGTGGACCTTGGTGAAAAGGGCATCTTCTTTCGATTGATGGCTGGTTCGTATACTTCCATGTCGGCGGCAGAAACGGCCTGCATACAGCTGAAGCAGAACAATCAGTTCTGTCGCGCCAGCGCCGACGGCGGCTAAGACCCAAAGCGCGGGTAGCGCTCTTCCAGTTTTTTCGCCATTCTTCGCGCCTCTCTGAAACAGGAGGCGCGGTTAATGGCTACAGTCGCATTCATAGGTCTCGGCGCCATGGGTTTTCCCATGGCCGGGCATCTCGTCGCTAAAGGCCATCGCGTCACCGTCTATAACCGCACGCTAGCCAAGGCCGAGGCGTGGGCGAAAGCGCACGGCGGGGCTTTTGCACCTACACCGCGCCAGGCCAGCGCGGGTGCTTCTGTTGTCATGTGCTGCGTCGGTAACGACGATGATGTGCGCGCCGTGGTTACCGGCCCGGACGGTATTCTGGCGGGTGTCGCTGCAGGAGCCGTGATCGCAGATCACACAACGACCTCGGCGAACGTTGCGCGCGAAATGGCTGCGGAGTGCGCGGGCCTCGGTGTCGGTTTCCTCGATGCGCCCGTATCCGGCGGCCAAGCCGGCGCTGAGAAAGGTGTTCTCACGATCATGTGCGGCGGTGCCGACGCGGATTATGCCAAGGCGGAACCGGTGATGGCTGCATACGCCCGCGCGTCACGGCTGATGGGGGCCAGCGGTTCCGGCCAACTCACAAAGATGGTCAACCAAATCTGTATCACCGGCCTCGTTCAAGCGCTTGCCGAAGGCATGAGTTTCGGATTGAAGGCAGGGCTTGATATGGAGGCCGTTGTCGATGTGATTTCAAAAGGCGCGGCTCAGTCCTGGCAGATGGAAAACCGTGCCAAGACTATGCTTCAGAACAAATATGATTTCGGCTTCAGCGTGGACTGGATGCGCAAGGACCTCGGCATTTGTTTCGAGGAGGCCCGCCGCAATGGTTCGCGGCTGCCCGTTACGGCCCTGGTCGATCAGTTTTACGCCAACGTCCAAGCCGAGGGCGGCCGACGGCTCGACACCTCGTCGTTGATGACATTGCTGGCTGATCGGTAACCTTGCCGTTCCAGTGTTGCCACCCTATCTATGGCGGAGTGCAAAAGGGTGAGGCGTCATGATCAAGGTACGTAAAGGTAACGATCGCGGCCACTTCAATTTTGGCTGGCTCGATACATTCCACACATTCTCCTTCGGCGATTATTATGACCCGCAGCATTTGGGTTTCTCGGCGCTGCGCGTCATCAACGAAGATACCGTTGCGGCCGGGCACGGTTTTCCGACCCATGGCCATCGCGACATGGAGATCATCACCTATATTCTTGAGGGTGCGCTCCAGCATAAGGACAGCATTGGAACGGGCTCCGTGATCAAGCCCGGCGATATCCAGCGCATGAGCGCGGGAAGCGGTATTCAACACAGCGAATACAATCCGTCCAAGGCTGATGCGACCAAGTTGTTGCAGATTTGGATTTTGCCTAACCAAAAGAATCTTGAGCCGAGCTACGAGCAAATCGCTGTTCCTTGGGAGCAGCGGCAAGGACAATTGCGCCTCGTCGGTTCACCGGACGGTCGCGATGGGTCGGTGACGATTCACCAAGACGTAAATTTGTACGCGTCTGTCCTCAGGCCGGCGGAAAACGTGACGCACGAGTTAAAGCCGCAGCGAGCTGCCTGGATTCAGGTGGCGGCAGGTGACGTTGAGGTGAACGGCATAGCTTTAACCGCCGGTGATGGCGCAGCCGTCACAAAAGAGACGGCGCTGAAGCTGGTAGCAAGCACCGATACTGAACTGCTGCTTTTCGACCTCCCGGCGGCGGCGTAGCTGAGTGTTTGCTTAATGTCGGCATGTGGGTAGAATCGGCGCTATCTGACGCTGGTTTTATGGGCCATGGCCGACATCCTTTTTTACCCGCCGTTTCCCAGCCGGCCACAACTGTTCGACCAGTTGTTTCGCAGCGTGTGGCATTTTCTGCCGGCACTTCAGAAAATCGACCGACTGGTTTTCCCCTATAGCGGTGACGATTACGCGCTGCTGGACACGGCGCAAATATTGTCCATGGCTAAGCTATATCTTAATCGCGACCTTGATCCGGCTATTGCCGATTTTGCGCCGAGCTATCAGGGCAAGGTCGAGTTCCCGGACGCAAAGTCGTTTGATCCGGCACGCTATCGCCTCAAGGGGATTGTGGTTTGGCAAACGAGCGATCAAGCGGTAACGGAAGCTCGCCGGATTGCGGCGCAGACCGGCGCCGAAATCGTTTTCGCTGATCCAGCAACTGTTCAACAAGAAACCTTGCTAACAATTCGGTTCGTCTACCAGCTTTTTGAGCAGAGTGAACTCGAGCAGCTTGTAATGCAGTGCTATCGCGCCTTTCAGCAGCGCTTGAAAGCATGGAAAGGAAAGTCGGTTGCCGCATTCGGCAACGGCCCTTCACTTGCGAAAGTCGTTTCAGTCAGGGTCGACCCAAAAGCGGATTTGCGTATGATTTGCAATTCGACGCTCGGCGATGAGGCTGCGCTCGATCACCTGAATCCTGAAATTCTCTTTTGCGGCGATCCGGTTCAGCATTGCGGCGCATCGCTTTATGCCGGGAAATTCCGGCAAGACATGGCGCGTGCCATGGAAGTTCCGTCGCGCGTGCTCATCACGCAGCTGGGCTATGTTCCATATTTCCGGCTTCTAGTGCCGGAGAGTGCGCATGAACGCATCATCGGCATCGGCAATGACCGGCGGCCGAAATTCAATCTGGATCTGACGCAGGAATTTTTGACTGCGGCCACGGCCAATATTTTTACGATGCTGGTGCTTCCGGTCGCGCTCACGATCTCGAAGCAAGTGGACATCTATGGGTGCGACGGAATGTCGTTCGCAGTGGCAACCAAGCCGTGGTCCCATGCCAATGAAGACGACTACATGGGCAAGATGGCGGTGACGCACCGCGTTCATGGCGGGTTTTGGCGGCGCAATTATGAGGAAGAATTCTGGAGCTATTGCCAGGATATGGAAGACATCCTGGCGGCCGCAGCAGGCGCGGGAGCGAGTGTGCGTGCTCGGACACCATCGTTTGTCCCAGCGCTCGCAAAACGTTACAACCCCATAAGCACCTGATAACTAATATTATTTGGTTTGCACGGCACGCAATGCTGCCATGCAACATAGTATATCGCGTATATTATATACCTTGTATATTAATGACCTCACGCTAAGTAATGGTCATGAACAAACCCGTTTTTCCTATCGGACTTGAAGTCTACGAACTGTCGCGCGACATGGCGCGGTACGTGCAAATGCGCGCGCGCGCGGTGGGTCAGACGAACGAACAGTGGCGGGCCTTGTGGCACCTCAATCTCAACGAGGGCATTACGCAAGCCGGCCTCGCCGACATTCTCGATATTCAACCGATCACATTAGCGCGCACGCTGGACCGCATGGCGGCTGCGGGCCTCATCGAACGTCGCCCCGATCCGCATGATCGGCGCGCTTTGAAATTGTTTCTAACGCCGCAAGCCGATCCCATCATCAAAATGCTTCAACGGGAATTTGAAGAGCTTCGCGCCCTCGCGACGCAAGGTATGTCGCCGGAGCAACAATCTCAAATGATCGAGTTGTTGCGCCGGATGAGGGCCAATTTCGATAGCTATAATTTAACCGCGAGTGTGCCGGCCAAAAAATCGGCCGAAGGATAAGGATTATGAACGCAGAACCTCAACAGTTATCACTTCAATCTACTGTCATGCATGGCGACGGACGCAGCTTCCTGACCGTGCGTCGCGTTCTTATGTTCGTGATTCCGTTGATTGTCGTCCTGGTCGCGGGCGCGCTTTATCTGTCCGGCGGACGGTTCGTGAGCACCGATAACGCCTATATCAAAGCCGATATCGCCTCGTTGAGCCCCGAAGTGTCGGGCAACATTTTGAACGTGCTCGTGAGCGAAAATCAAAAGGTCACCAAAGGGCAGCCATTGGTGGCGATTGATTCGTCGAACTATCAGATCGCCCTCGCGGGCGCCGAAGCAAATATGCGTGCCGCGCTCGCCAGTATTGAACAAGCCAAGGCGCGTTATCGTCAGAAGCAGGAATCCACGGCGCTGATGCAAAGCAATGTTGCGTTCGCTGAGCGCGAATACAAACGCCAAGCGACTTTGGCGGCGAGTAATTATGTCGCGGCCGCCAAGCTCGACGATGCAAAACATAATTTAGAGACGGCTCAGCGCAATATCGCGCTCCTCAAACAAGAGCAGGCGGAAATACTGGCATCATTGCAGGGTGATCCAAACATCGATCCAATGAAGCACCCGACCTATCAGCAGGCGTTGGCGGCTAAGGCTTCCGCGGAGCGGCTTTTTGAGCGCGCGACGATTGTCGCGCCCTTTGACGGCATCGTCAGTCAGCTACCAAAGCCCGGTGATTTTGCGCGTACGGGCGCGCCTCTTCTGAGCATTGTGTCGACGGCTGGCGTGTGGATCGAAGCCAATTTCAAAGAAACCGACCTGACGCAAATGCGCGTGGGGCAGGATGTTGAGGTGACGGTCGACACATACCCTGGGCGAAAATTTCCCGGCAAGGTGACCAGCATTAGCCAAGCGAGCGGCGCAGAATTTGCCGTGCTGCCGCCACAGAATTCGAGCGGCAACTGGATCAAGGTCGTTCAACGCATACCGGTTCGTATCAGCGTCGACGCGACAGCGGATACGCCGCCGTTGCGTGCAGGCATGAGCGTCAACGCTGACGTCGATACAAAAATTCGTCGGATTGACGGGTATTTGTCCAAGTAAGGACAACGTGCAAATGGCGATGCCACTTGACGAGTATTTCAAGCTTCACCCCACAAAACTGAAGCTGCTGGTCGCCGTCGTTATGGCGGCAACGATCATGCAGGCATTGGACTCCACCATTGCCAACGTTGCCCTGCCGCATATGCAAGGCAGCATGAGCGCTGCGCAAGATCAGATCAGCTGGGTTCTGACGTCGTACATGATCGCGACCGCCATCGGCATGACGATGACGGGATTCCTGACTGCGCGCCTCGGCCGCACGCGTCTCTTTTGTTTTTCGATTATCGGTTTTACGGTCTCGTCCATGTTGTGCGGTATCGCGCAGTCATTGCCGGAAATTGTGATCTTTCGAACCTTGCAGGGCCTGTCGGGCGCTTGCCTGATGCCGTTGTCGCAAACAATCATGATGGATATTTTTCCGCGTGAGAAGTTTGGCCCCGCCATGTCCATGTGGGGGATGGGCGTAATGTTGGGGCCGATTTTTGGGCCGACGCTTGGTGGGTGGCTGACTGAAAACTACAGTTGGCGCTGGGTGTTTTTTATTAATGTGCCGTTCGGTGTGCTCACTGCGATGGGCGTTGTGTGGTTGCTGCCGGAAACCGCGCGTAATCGCCTCAAGGCCTTCGATATGCGAGGTTTTGCGTTTCTCGCGGTTGCGTTGACATCAATTCAACTAATGCTTGATCGCGGCGAAACGCTTGATTGGTTTTCGTCGCCCGAAATCGTGGTCGAGTTGTTCGTCGCATTGATGGCGTTCTATCTGTTCATCGTGCACATCTTCACAACGGAAAAGCCTTTCGTTCCACCCGCGATCTACAAGGACATCAATTTTTCCGTCGGAACGATACTGTTCTTTGTCATGGGGATGACGCTGTTCACGACCATGACGATTCTGCCCACGATGTTGCAAAATCTTTTGGGGTATCCCGTTATCACGACGGGGCTTGCTATGATGCCGCGCGGGATCGCGACCATGATCACTATGGGACTCTCTGGCCGTCTTATCGGCAAGGTTGATCCAAGGCTTCTCGTTCTCTCGGGCCTGCTATTGAATTTTTTCGCGATGTGGGAGATGTCCCACTTCGATTTGAACGCCCGAATGGTAGACTTTGCCATCAGCGGCGTGCTCCAGGGCCTTGGTATTGGAATCATGTTCCCGCCCATGAACGCCCTGGCATTCTCGACGCTGGACCCAAAATACAGAGCCGACAGCACCGCCATGTTCAGTCTCGTGCGCAATATGGGCAGCAGTATCGGCATTTCCGTGATTATCGCGTTCATCTCGCAGCACATGCAGATTAACCATGCGCTTTTGAACGAGTTTATTACGCCATTCAGCCGCTCAATCCAAAATCTCGCACCCGAATCACCCTGGCGTGCAGGGGCGGCGCTGGTGGGCGAGGTGAATCGTCAATCATCTATGATCGCGTATGTCGACGCTTTCCGTCTGATGGCGTACGCCTCGATTGCGGGCGTGCCGTTCTTGCTGCTTTTGCGTCCCAAAAAGAAAGCGGCCGCGCTCGACCCGGAGCACATGGTCGTTGAAGCTTAAGGCGCCAAGCTTTTCATCACCAACTCGCCGACGTCGGACGACAAGACTTTTGAATCTGCCAGCCGTTGCAGTTGGCTCCGCATGAGCGCTTGGCGCGTGGGCGCAAAGCGCTTCCAACGTCCCAGCGGCGGGACCAATCGTGCCGCGGTCTGGGGATTGAAAGCGTCGATTGCCAGAATCTGATCGGCCAAGAAGGCATAACCCGAGCCATCCTCCGCGTGGAAGTTGACCGGATTGCTGTTGGCGAAAGCGCCGACCACAGCGCGCACCTTGTTCGGATTCTTTAGATCGAACGCGGGATGGTTCATAAGCGTGTGTATGGTGGCGAGAGTGCTGGCGAGAGGCGATGCCGACTGAACCGTCAGCCACTTGTTGACGACGAGGTGATCGTCTTTAAAGCGATTGTAAAACGCAGTAAGCGCCTCAGCGCGTTCTGGTGTGTCGATGCCATTGAGAAGCGCCAGCGCATCCATGCGATCCGTCATGTTGTCGGCGGTATCGAACTGTTGTTTGAGTAGTGCGATTGAGTCGTGCGTTTCCAGTGCGGCCAAATACGACAGTGCGGCGCGTTTTAGTAGCCGGCGCCCCATACCGTCAGCGTCGGGCTGATACGGCTCTTTCGCTGCCAGCGAGTGATACAAAGCAAGAAGTTCGCGTTGGAAACGGCGGCCGACCGTCTGCCGTAGGAACTTGCGCGATTTGTGAATGTTGACGGGGTCTTCCTCGGCCATGTGATTGGCAAGGTAGTCCTCGTTGGGAAGCGACAGTAGGGAGGCTTTATAGGCGTTATCGATATGTTGGTCGGCGATAACGCCGGCGATGGCTCCTAGGAAGGCGTCGTCGATCGCTGGTGCGTTTCCCGCCTGCAATGCGGTCACGCCGCGCAAGATGACTTGGCTACCGTAGTCCTGACCCGCATTCCAGCGGTTGAAGGGGTCCGTATCATGGGTCATTAAAAATGCTTTCTCGGCGTCGCTTTGATCGTAGTTCACCACGAGCGGCGCACTGAAATTACGGTTGATCGATAGCCGCGGCTGCGACGGAATGTCCGTAAAGGTAAAAGTCTGTGTCGGCTGCGTGAGTTCAAGAACTTGGGTCGCGCCTGGAACTTCGCCACCGTTCGGTGCAATGAGCGCCATGGCCACAGGAATTTGGAAAGGTTGTTTCGTTGGCTGCCCCGGCGTCGACGCGCAGCTTTGCGTAAGCTTCAGGGCGAAAGTTTTGGCGGCCGCGTCATATATTGTTTCTACCGCGAGCCGAGGCGTGCCGGCTTGGCTGTACCAAAGTTTGAATTGGCTCAGGTCGATGCCTGACGCGTCTTCCATGGCGGCGGCAAAATCGTCGCAGGTTACGGCCTGACCATCATGGTGCGCGAAATAAAGATCCATGCCAGCGCGGAATTTCTCCGGCCCTAACACAGTCTGCATCATGCGGATAACTTCGGCGCCTTTTTGATAAACGGTCGCCGTGTAGAAGTTGTTGATCTCGATATAGCTGTCTGGCCGCACCGGGTGTGCGAGGGGGCCGGCATCTTCGCGAAATTGACTCACACGCAAAACTTCAACGTCGTCGATGCGTTTGTTCGCGCGATTACGAATATCTGCGGTGAACTCTTGGTCGCGGAAGACCGTGAGCCCTTCCTTGAGACTCAGTTGAAACCAATCGCGGCATGTAACGCGGTTGCCGCTCCAGTTGTGAAAGTATTCGTGGCCGACGATGGACTCGATCAAATAATAATCCATGTCTGTCGCGGTGTCGGAATCGGCAAGGATATAGCGGTCGTTGAAAATATTGAGGCTTTTGTTCTCCATCGCGCCCATATTGAAGTCGCTGACGGCGACAATATTGAAAATATCGAGGTCGTACTCGCGCCCCCAAGCGTCTTCATCCCACTTCATGGAACGCTGGAGTGCGCCCATGGCGTAGCCGGCGCGGGACTCCTTGCCGTGCTCGACGTAAATCCCAAGGCGTACCTTGCGACCCGATGCTGTCGTGAAGGAGTCCTCGATGTGGGCGAGGTCGCCGGCAACAAGCGCGAAGAGGTAACAGGGTTTGCGGAACGGATCGTGCCAGACAGCGAAATGACGACCGTCGGGCAAATCTCCGCGCTCGACGAGATTTCCATTCGACAACAGAACGGGACAAGTCGCTTTGGGCGCTCGCATGGTGACACGGAACACCGTCATCGCGTCGGGGCGGTCGAGGAAATAGGTGATGTGGCGGAAACCTTCCGCTTCACACTGCGTGCAGAACACGCCGCGCGAGACGTAGAGGCCTTCGAGCGCTTTGTTGGCTTCGGGACTGATTTCGACTTCGGTTTGGAGCGTAAACGAAGAGGGGGGCACAGGCAGGGTTAGGCTGCGCTCGGACAGGGTGTATTCGCTCGGGGCTAGCTGCTTGCCATCTATGGCAATGCTCAGGAGCTTGAGATCTTCTCCGTCGAGGACCAAGGCCTTCACGCCTTTGGAACGGTCATGATCGCTTTCGATCTTGAGCGTTGCCTTGACCCGCGTTGCGTTTGGGACCAGGTCAAACTCGAGGTCCACGGCCTCAATGCGATAGGGCGGGGGGGTGTAGTCTGCGAGCTGTATGACGCTGGGTTGGGCTTTTGGGGGCGTTTCGGTCTTCATTTTCGATCCTGTACTTAAGACGTCACGGTAGCTGAATAGACTGATGTTTCAAACGGATAAGGGGTGGCCAAATCCGCATGTGGAACCCTTTTTTAACCAGCCCGATCCTAAGATAATGCGGGAAAATCAACTTCTTCCGCCGGAGAACCTCATGCGCACTGTGGCGTTCGTGCCTGCCAAGGGCGAAAGCAGCCGTATTCACAGCAAGAATACGGCCATCCTGGATGGCGAATATCTTTTCAAGCGCAAGTTGCGCCAGCTGCTGGCGTGTCCGGAGATCGATGACGTTTATCTCGATACGGAATCAGAAAAGATTATCGAAATGGCGTCGGACCTGCCGATCAAGGTTTTGAAGCGCGATGCGAAACTGGCGTCCAACAAAACCGACGGCCACGAGTTGTTTGCCAACGAATGCGCGCAGGTGAATGCGGATCTTTATATCCAGTGTCTTTGCACCAGCCCGTTTATGACGGCAGAAACCATGACGCGTGCGATCAAAGCACTGAAAGCGCAAAAGGGCGCGGACTCGCTGGTCGCTGTTCAGAAGCGCAAACAATACACCTGGGCTAAGGGGCGGCCGGCTTACGGCGAAGGGCGCATTCCCAACTCGGTCGATTTGCCGGAGACCATCATTGAGTCCATGGGCCTTTACATGGTGAAGCGCAGCGGCAAGGCGAAGCCCAAGCGCCGCTTTGGCGACAAGGTCGTGCTATTCGAATTGACCGATGAAGAAGCGTTCGATGTGAATTGGCCGGATGATTTGGCTTTAGCCGAACGGATCTCGGCAGGTTATCGCGCGGCGCATAACGCAAAACTCGACGCTATTCGTCCGCATCTGTGTTCGTCATTGCTCGCGGATATATGCAAAGAGCGCGGGCTGCGGACTCTTTTGCCGCCTAAATTCCGACGCGTCAGCGGTCGGTCGATGCTCGGTGTCGCAAAGACGCTGGAATTGCGTCGGCTTAAAAAAGGCGATGATTGGAAAGGTATTTATACGGCCCTGGACACCTATAACTTCCTTCGTCCGGGCGATGTGATCGTTGTGAAAAACGACGTGAAGGACAAGGCATACTTCGGTGATCTCAACGCCAACATCGCCATCCGTTCCGGCGCCATTGGCGCGGTCGTCGATAGCTTCACGCGCGATTCCGTCGAGCTGAATGGGCTTGAGTTTTCGGTTTTCGCGCACGGTATCAACTGCGATGACATCAAATACGAGGGCACGGTTCATGCGATGAACCGGGCCATCACGATCGGCGACGTTGTCGTGAATAACGGTGATTATATTTACGCCGACGACGACGGCGTGCTTGCGATTCCGCAAGCGCTTTGGCCTGAAATCCGAGATGAGGCTATGGCGACGCTGAAAAAGGAATTCGACATCCGTTACGCCATTATCATGGGCGCGGATGTAGATAAGGTTCTAGGGACGCACGGCGCTTTTTAGATCGCCTATTGCGCGTTCCGCTTCGCTGTCGGCGAGGGGGCTGAGACTTTGCTGATCGATGTCACGACGCAAATGTGATGATCGACGACGACTTTGCTGACGGGCTGGTTTGTATCGAAGTCGCGCTCCGTCAAGAATTGCACACCCTTTTGCGTATTCTGGGTCATGCATGCTTCGTACATTTCGACTTTGTACCATTGGTTAGAGTCGTTTTTCACATACACGATCGCTGCGCCATCAGCGCGCCACTCTTTGACGCCGCCGATGTCTTTAAATTGAAGAGGTAGGTCAGTTCCCCGCGCGCCAAAGGCGGCTAGGCTGAACAAGGCGACTAACGGGATGAGTTTGTTCAAGGTCATGGGAATGCTCCGGATTTACAGGATACTCCTATAACACCGGGTTACGGTGGAATTACGGCAACAGTAAATCCTGCCTACGTACCACCATAACGCTTTGCGGAAGAACTTTGAGGTCCTCGTGAACGGCCGGACCGCTGACCTCATCGATTCCAGCATTTACGGCGCTTGCAAGCTGCTTGTGACTTTGCAACCCCGTTACGTGAATCGTTTTTCCACCGCTGCGCTGTCGCAAGAGCAGCATGGCCTGATGGAATTCGCTCTCGTTTCGAATGTCGTGGGTCGAAACGTCGGCGCTGAGTACGACATGTTCAAGCGCGAGCGCTTGATCTTGGAGAAGGAAGGGATCAATCGCAAATGCGACTTCGCGCACGAAGGGACGAAATAGCTCGCGGATTGCGACGATGTGATCAATCGGCACTCGCGCCGGTACGCGCGTGATGTGATGCGTAATTGAACAAGCCGTGCTTGCTGGTTGATCTCAGCGATCGTCTGCTGGATTTCGGCCAGCGCCGGCGTGGCGAGAACCGAGAATTGAATCGGGATCGAAAATTTAGCGCGAACACCGGCTGCGCACATGGTTCGGAAGAACACGGCACCATTGCGCACCACGGCGACAGCAGCAAGTGGGCTCATGGACGGCGCGCCGTCGGCGAAGACATTCACGCCCATGTCGTTCAAAGCGCGAAGCGAAAATGTGTCCAGGCTCTGTGTTTCTGCGCTCCACGCCAACCGAAACGAGAGCGTTAACTCTGGCACAGGCGGAGCAATGGCCGCCGGCGGCTTTGGCCGAACCACTTTTGGGGTGGCGCGCGATTGGGCCTGAGTTACGGACGCTCCCGCCTGAGCGTGGCGAGCCTTATCGACCGCGGCGTTGATAACAGCTTGATCGACAGTGCCATCGGCTCGGAGAACGCCGTTCAAATCAATTTTTGCCGTTGCTGGCATCGGCGGCGCCTCTGGCGTGAAGCGAGCACCCATGAGCTTCTCACCAATTTTCACGGCCATAGCATCGGTGCGCGCTTGCGCTTCTTCCTCACTGACGGCTGGGAATAATAGCAGCCACGCGTCGTCACCCTGGGGAATGAAGGTATTCCCTTTGCCGATCAATCGAGAGATCGTCGACTCGGTGATGATGAGGATGCGGTCTTTGTACTTATCCCAAAGGTCGGGAATCGATGCGCGAAATGCGGCAAGCGTCAAGATCTGAACGCGACCGCTGGCCTGCGTTTCCGACTCATGCACAAGATTTTGGAGCGTGAGGGCAACCCCATCATTCCAATAAACGCGTGCCTCGATTTGTTCAGACTGTTTCCCGGAGAAAGCTGCGCGTAATAAGCGGGTGATTGAACTAAAAGCCCACTGCGCCAAGCGAAACAACATGTCGCGAGTCTATTTGTGGCCGAAGGGTATGCGCGCGATTTCGGTCATTGGTTCGTCGCGCGCGGCCTGACTGAAAATTGTAATGTCAGTGATCTTGATCGGGTGGCCCAAGATCGGCGCTGCGAGCGTTTGCAGATTTTCCATCACAGCTTCGCGTTCGTTGTCGTCGTCGATGCGGTCTGTCATCGAAATGTGGAAGCGGAATTCTTCCATGACATACGGATAACCCCAGTTCTCAAGCATTTGCTCTTGGTGCACCGTGAGCTTGTTGTGCTTGTAGCTGGAGACTTGTTGCTCGCTTAACGGCATCCGAAATGCCTCGAAGGCGCGCACACAGGCCGCTGAAAGCTTCTCAAGCGCGGCCGACTGACTGGTCGGCGTCAGCGCAATGAATTTGCCGATGACGGCAAGCTCAAGCGGCGGGATTTCGACGGGCGCAACGCTTCGCGCAAATACTTTGGCGGCGGCAATGAGGGCGTCGAGCGTGGAAACAGGATTGAGTTCAAATGGCGGCTTTAATGTGCCGTGCAAGCCATACCGGCGCGAGCTTTCGGTCAGCGCGGAAATGCGTGCGGGATCGAGCCGTGAGGTCGTGATCTTGGCGGCGTTTGCTGCCCCATTGGTGTGGCTCAACCACGCATGACCGAACTGTGCCAGCGGGGTGCTGGGTTCAGGCGCGTAGTAGATGGCATAGCGCGGAGGGGCTACTTGACTCATTCTTCCTCAGTGACACGAAACCGCCTTATGCGGCAAGGGGTTCGCCTTTCTCGAGGATATAGGCGAGTTGGATAAGATCCGACAGGGGCGCAGTGGCTTGGCAAACTTGCGAGACGGCACGCCGCCATGCGCGGGCGCCAGGCAACCCGTGAAACAAGCCCGAGATATGGCGTAAAGCCAAGTGCTGGCTTACTCCGCTTGCGACGCTGCGTTCGACGTAGTGGACATAAGCTTCGGCAACGGCTGCGCGGTTGGGAGGCGTGGGCGCATGATCAAAGAAAAGACGATCGATTTCAGCCATCAGAAACGGCGTATCGTAAGCGGCCCGGCCCACCATCACGCCGTCTAAAGCTGGGGTCGTGCGTATCGATGCGAGAGCCTCTTCGGCGCGCGTGAGGCCGCCGTTCAAAATGACGGTCAAATGAGGAAAGGCGCGTTTCAAGCGAACGGCGCGGTCGTAGTTAAGCGGCGGGATTTCCCGATTTTCTTTAGGGCTCAGGCCCTTTAACCAAGCTTTGCGTGCATGGATCATAAAAACGTCGCAGCCGGCGGCCGAAACCGTACCGACGAAATCGTCTAAGAACTGATCGC
Source organism: Fidelibacterota bacterium (assembly GCA_947475895.1). GTDB lineage: Bacteria > Pseudomonadota > Alphaproteobacteria > Rhodospirillales > Rhodospirillaceae > SHVO01. Next base: position 88,390 of record CANJMF010000006.1, on the reverse strand, counting down.
TGTCGTGCATGTCGACGCCGATGCGTGTTTTGACTGTAACCGGAATCGTCACGGCCGCGCCGATGGCACGTACGCAATCCGCCACCAGGGCCGGCTCCGTCATTAGGCAGGCCCCGAAACGTCCCACGGTCACGCGGGGGCTTGGACAGCCAATATTGAGATTGATCTCGTCATACCCCCAAGTCTGGCCAAGGCTGGCAGCCTTGGCCATTCGGCCTGGATCGCTTCCACCCAGTTGGAGTGCAAGCGGGTGCTCCGAGGGATCGAAATCTAAAAAGCGGCGCGGATCGACCACATGCGTCAGGGCGGCGGCTGTGATCATCTCGGTATAAAGGCGTGCGTGACGCGACATCAGCCGTAGCAAGTAGCGGCAGTGCCGGTCCGTGCGGTCCATCATCGGGGCCACGCAAAAGCGATGCGCGGGGGCATTTTGCGATTCAGGGACCGGTTGCGAAAGCATGGCATCCCCTAAGGGTTAGAAGAGCGCTTGACAACTTGTTCCCACTTTGTTCTATTAGCGACGAGAACAAATAACGAACATTATTTAGGGGGTCAACAATGTCTGCATCCGGGTTTTTGAAAGAAGCGACGGCTTTGCTGGGTTTATTCTTCACCCTTTACCTATGGTCGGTATTGGCTTTTGCCCTCCAGTCCTAGCGTGTTAATGAGTCGTTAATACTCGAAACAAAAGGGATTTTTGCAGCTTTTGTTGACTCTGCCGTCGGGCGAACCATATAAAGGATCTGTGAAGAACTCTCAAAAATTCGTTTCTGCAGATCGCGTGTTTGCGCCATGAGCACAGCTCAGGTCGCAAACTCCGGGATTGTAGGTTCGACGACACGCATGGCGCATGCGCGCGGTGCAGTGGCGTCGTCTATGCAGTTTGTCGATCCGCTGGCAGAGGCTTATGCGCCGCCGGCGCGCGATCAGGCACGGAATTTCGACGAAGATCACGAAGGCGGAGATTTTCGCCGTCGCCGGCGCTCTAGCCCCTATCAAGATCACGTCGTCAGCTTTGGCGGTGTATTGGTGTCGCATGAAGTGGGCGCGACGATCATGAAAGAGCAGGCTGCCACCTCCTTGCGCGGCGCCACGCCTCTGGCGGCGGAAGCCGAGCGTGGCATTGCGATCTATGAGTTTAATCAGGCGCTCATGGGCGCGGCTGAAGTTTCAACGGATATCGGCATGTCCGTTAATTCGGGCCGCTGATAGCGTCCACGCGCCGTTTTTCTCTTTTCCATTTTCCTTTATAAGTCTGGATGTGTTGCCATAAAAATGCGTGGCGCCATTCATTGACGCTTGCGATGACACCGCGCAGGCGGAGAAACGAGGAGCGATGCGTCCCACAGCGGTTCCATCTTCTTTCGAGGTCGCGTTCTGGTTCCTCGACCGCGCTATGGAGGATCATGAATACCTCCAGCCGCAGAAGCTGCATCGTTTGCTGTATCTCGCGCAGGCATATTTTGGCGTGTTGCAGCACGGTGCCAAGCTCATGCCTGCGACGTTCGTTGCCGCAGACGAGGGGCCTGTCGAGCCAACACTTTTTCGTGCCTTTGCGCGTGGACGCCCGATGATCGATCTCACGCCTATCGACGAAGTGCCCAGTCACATTCTCGATAGTGTGTGGCGACAGTTCGGTGCGCATTCGGTGGATTATCTGAATAAGCTTATTCGACGGCATCCACCTTATGCGGATGCATTAGCTGCGGCGCCAAACACTGAAATTTCTTACGAAGGCATGGTTGAGTTCTACGGTACGCAAGGGTTGACGCGCAAACAGTCGGCCGTTGTCGCGCAAGATGCGCCTTCAGCGAGTAAGGTGCTGCGCCCGAAGGTGATGCGTAATCATAGTGGCAAGCCGGTCAGCGCGACGCGCTGGATGCCGAAGCGCGTCGATTGAAATGAAACTCACTCTAAAGGTATTCGCCGCCGTTACCGCCGTTCTATTGTTGCTGGCGGCCCCTCAACAGGGGTGGGCACAGAGTTTGCGCCCATATGAGCCGCTGAACCCAGCGAAAGCGCAGACTCTCACCACGTCGCCGCTGACGATTATTAGCAACGGCAAAACACATAAATTCACTGTTGAGCTTGCCGAGACTGACGAGCAGCGCGATATCGGTCTTATGCACCGGACGCAGCTTGCCCCCGATCACGGAATGCTGTTCGATTTTCACGACGCGCAAATCGTCCGGTTCTGGATGCGCAATACCTTCATTCCACTCGATATGCTTTTTATACGCGGCGATGGAACCGTGGTTTCGGTTTTTAAAAATGTCAGGCCACATGATGAAGCGCCTGTCGGGCCGAACGCGCGTGTTCAAGCGGTATTGGAACTCGCTGCGGGAACCGCGGACCGATTAGATCTGAAAATGGGCGACAAAGTGACGCACACTATTTTCAAAACGGCGGCGAAGTAGCCGCCTACCGTTTGCGTGCGAGGGTTAACCCATCTCCAATTGGTATCAGCGATACCGTGACGCGCGCGTCCGTCGCGATTTTTTCATTGAGCGCGCGTAAGGCTTTCGTGTCGGCTTTCTGATCGCTGGGATCTGCGACGGCGCCGCTCCACAAAACATTGTCGATCGCGATAAGCCCACCTGGCCGTAAAAGAACGAGTGCTGCTTCGTAATATGCGTCGTAACCAGTTTTGTCGGCATCGAGGAAAGCGAAATCATACTGCCCCGTTTCGCCAGCGTTGATCATAGTCTTGAGGCTGTCTGCCGCCGGTGCGAGGCGCAAATCAATGCGATCGCTAATGCCGGCCAGCTCCCAGTGGTGTTTCGCGATAGCTGTGAATTCGGCACTAACATCGAGGCAAACGACGCGTCCATTCGCCCCCATGGCTTTGCTCATCCACATGGCGCTGTAGCCGGTAAAAGTTCCAACTTCGACGACTTTGCGTGCGCCAATGAGTTCGACCAGGAGGGCCATGAATTGACCTTGCTCCGGCGATATCTGCATTTGAGCCGCCGGGTGTGCGGCTGTTTCCTCCCGTAATCGCCGAAGGTCGGCGTCTTCACGACACCCAATAGCGCGAATATAGGCCAGGAGTTCGTCGCTCATGCTGAGTGTGTCGCGTGACATGGGGTCTCTCCTCGATTGGGGCGGAAACTATGACACGCTGGTGGAGGGCCCTAAAAGGCGTTCGGAGCGCCGTTATTGGAGCCTTGGCACCGAAATGAGCGGTATCGGGCCTTGTTCCTGGTGGGAGCGAGCGTTCTTTGTTGCCTCGCGGCGCGTCCCCGCATAGTTTCCCGCCCGATTGCACGAATCTCCATCGGTTCGGGGTGTAGCTCAGCCTGGTAGAGCGCCAGCTTTGGGAGCTGGATGTCGTAGGTTCGAATCCTATCGCCCCGACCAATAATCGTGCGTATCATTTCGCGAGACGCTGCAGCGAAGGGGTGATGCATGGCCATGGTGCGAATCTACAGACCGGCGAAGAACGCGATGCAATCGGGTCGCGGCAATGCGACGCGCTGGCTGCTGGAATTTGACCCAGCCGACGCTCAGGAACCCAGCGCACTCATGGGCTGGGCGGGATCGCATGATACCAACCGGCAACTGAAGCTGTGGTTCGCAACCAAGGACGAAGCGATTGCTTTCGCCCAAGGCAAAAATCTTGCTTACCGCGTCGAAGAGCCCCACGAGCGTAAAGTGACGCCGAAATCCTACGCCGATAATTTCGCGTATAAACGCGCGCAAACTTAAGCGGCCGTCAGCGGATCCCATAGCTCAACTGGATAGAGCATCAGCCTTCTAAGCTGAGGGTTGCAGGTTCGAGTCCTGCTGGGATCGCCATTTATTTGTCGGCAGGGACCCCGCTGACACCAGATCATCGATTATGATGCCTCTTCACGAGGCGATGTTGGTTTGCACCGCAGAGACCAAACGCGCGTGGCATTGTCTCCAACGCGTTCAATGCGCAGACTCATAGCGTTGTTATCAAATTGGCCATTCCACCGGCCATTGTCTTCGCCGCCGCTTCCGCTCCAGCTCACCTTCCCGTCCGCGTTCGGGGAGTGCCCGATATATGACAACGCTTTGCGGGGTTCGCTGTATTGGAAAAGATTTTTTGCATCTGCATCGTAAACATAGGTGTCATTGGTTGCCTGTTTTGATGCCGTAGTGCCAGATGTCAGGGTGATATCTCCTGTGCATGCCAGCCAAGCCGGGGAATAGGCAAAAGCATTTCCGGCAAGACACATGGTGAATGAGGTTAAGCAGGCGGTCGTTCCAACACGTGCAGCACGTGGCAAAATTCCGAGTGAGCTAAACTTCATAGAGCATTCTCCTGTTTTTTCCTCTCCAACAAGCCCGACGCTTCACGACGAAAAATGAAACGTTCGGCAACTATTGAGAAGTTAGGAGACCGCCTATTCGGGTCAAGAATCCCTTACAAAAAATTTAGACGCTTCCGCTGTCGCGAAGAACTCGCGCGGTTGAGGTAAACGGCACGAAAACGCGCAAATTCGTACGGCAAAAAGCGCGTGAGCATGGTACCGCGTTCGGGAGATTTAAGGTTTAGGGCCGTTCTCTCGGTTAATTTGGGACGGTTGGAGTGGCCACCCTTGGAATCAATGCTTTAACCCGCTCACGGGCTCTGTCGCCATAACGCCTGCTTCATGACAAAATGGCCCCGCCGACAGGGAGGGCAGCATGACAGCGTTTCGAATTTCTCTTTTTTGCAGTGCGATTCCATTCACGATTGCCTGTTTTGGAGGCGCGGCCAATGCCGCTGAACCGAAGGCCGCATGTGAAAGCCTCGCAAAAATAACCACGGCCAACAGTACGATCAAAGCGACGTACATCACGACGGCCAGTGAGTTTTCCAACTCCACGATTCAAAATATCGGCGAGACCGCCCGGCCATTGTTCGAGAATGTGGCCGCCCAGCCTGCCGAAGCGCCGCTCCCTTTTTGCCGTGTCGAAATTACGTCGACGCCCGTCGCCGGCGCCGAAATCAAATCAGAAGTCTGGTTGCCGTCTCCCTCCAAATGGAACGGACGGTTTCTCGGCGCTGGGAACGGAGGGCCGGCCGGCGTGCTCAGTCCCGGTACTTTGGCCAGTGGCCTGGCCCAGGGCTACGCCACGGGACATTCCGACGCGGGTAGCCACTCGCGTGAAAAGTTGGGCGCGAACGGCACAGCAATCGGTATGAGGTTCGGCGCGATCAACAAGGAATGGGCCATCAATTACTCGCATCGTGGCTATCACACCATGGCGGTTGTCGCCAAAGAGGTGGTGCAAGCGTTCTACGAGAAGAAGCCAAAGGCTTCGTTGTTTATGGGGTGCTCGGGCGGCGGAATGGAAGCTATGGCTGAAGCGCAGCGATATCCCGAAGATTACGACGGAATTATTTCCGGTGACCCCGCCATTAATTTCGGCAAGGTCAGCATCTGGCAGGGTGCCAGCTATGTGGCGACACATCGGGAGCCGGATGCGTCGATCCCCTCTGAAATGCTTCCGGTGATCTACAAGCACTATATGGAAAAGTGCGATGCGCTCGACGGCGTTAAAGATGGCGTGATTAACGACCCGCGCCTTTGCAAAATCGATTTTACGCCCATGCAATGCGCGAAAGGCAAGACGGACGAGTGTTTTAATGCGCGGCAAATTGAAGCTCTGAACCGGATTTACTCGCCGTTTCGCCATCCTTTGACCAAGGCCATGATCTATCCCGGCTTTCCCATTGGCGCGGAATTAACGCCCGGCGCAAAGGCGCGCGTGGCAAATGAGTTCGCGGGGTCGGAGATCAATGCGAACACGCCTGGCGCTTTGGTGTGGGTTCTACCAAAAGGGTTCAAGGCGGCGGATTGGATGATGTTCGATTTCGCAAGCGATACGGATAAATATCTTGCCGACTATGCGCCCTATGAAAACGCTAACCCCGATTTGAAAGCGTTCCATGCCAAAGGCGGGAAGCTGATCATGTTCACGGGGTGGGCGGATCCTAATCTCAATCCCTACGACATCATTAATTACTATGAGAATGTGAAGAAGACCGTTGGCGCTAAAGAGGCACAGGGCTTTGCGCGATTGTTCATGGTGCCCGGGATGTACCATTGCGGAGCAGGGCCCGGACCAAATTCATTCGGGCAAAGCATGGAGCGGGCGACCAAGCTCGATGCCCAGAACAATATTCTTGCAGCTTTGGATAAGTGGGTGAGCGACGGTGTGGCGCCTGAGCGCATTATTGCGACAAAGCACGTTGATGATAACTCATCTAAAGGCGTCGCACGCACGCGACCGCTGTGTGCCTATCCGAACTTCGCCCGTTGGAGCGGGCAGGGCAGCACAGACGATGCGGCGAATTTTAGCTGCGTCTCTAAATGAGCATCGAGTTTTTTGAGTTGCAAAGAGAGGGAAAGATCATGCGGAAACTATCAATGTTGAGTGCTGCGGTTTTGTGTGCGGTCATCAGCTTTACGCAAACGCGCGCGGCTGAACTCAATCCTGCTGCGATCTCGATTAAAACCTTGGATCAAATGCCATGGGGCGGGCCACCGGCGGGGTCAACGATTAAGGGATCAACGCAATCCGTCACGCTTGTTGGTGATCCGACAAAGCCGGGGCTTTATATCCAGATCATCAAGTGGTCGCCGAACAATACAAGCCGCCCGCACTTTCATCCCAATGACCGTTTCATCACCGTCCTGTCGGGAACATGGTGGGTGAACACGGGCGCCAAGTATAATCTCGACACCATGGTGCCTGTGAAAGCCGGCAGCTTCGTAACCCACTTCGCCAAAGAAGTTCACTACGACGGTGCGAAAGACGAGCCCGCTGTCATTCAGATCGTGGGCATGGGGCCGGCCACAGTCGTGCCCGCTGAAGAGAAGTAAGCGCTACTCCGCGGCCTGAGACATCAAAAGCGCGGCAGCGATGGGATGGGGCGCGAGCCCCATTTTCATGCGCTGAGCGGCGACAGCCTTCATCGCCCACGCTGCTGAGCGCACGCTCGCGGCATAGCGCGCTTGAGCTACATCCCATTCATGGCGGTGATCTGCCGCGGTCTCGGAAAGCTCGGACATGCGCCGCTCGAGCCGATCCGCTTCATCTAGGTATTCGGCCAGCATCCGTTCCAGCATCGCTAAAGCGCCCCGCTCGGCCAATGCAGACGCAGCGGGGGAGTCCGTGAGATGCGGCGGGACGGGGCCGTCGAAGCGGAGAGAGAGGTCGGTTAAGTGGCTGGATGAGGCGAGGGGGTTTTCGGCCATGACCCCATTAATATCGCATTATTATGCGATATTGTCACGAGAATTCCGGCGACTTGATGCGATTCTATCACTACAACTAGTCCGAGAGCTTATCAAAAGCAGCGCCAACACTGCGCGCAGGCACGTATTGGCGGGATTTATTACCACGCATTAGAACGAGACTCGGCGTTCTCTAAGCCGTAATACGATCGCCGGACACGATAAGATGTAAGGACTTCACGCGGTTCGCTTCGTAACGGACCTCTTGAGTTGGGTTCCATTGGCGGCAGATCACGAACTTCTCCGTGCGCCGCACCAACTCTTTGATGAAGGCCTGGCCGTCGTCCAATTCAAAGACGACATCATCGCCCGGATTGACGGGACGGGTGGGATCTACGTGGACAATCCGGCCGGGCTTGAAGGCCGGAATCATTGATGTGTCATGGACATAGACGGCATACGCGTCTTTGACACCAACCAGAGAGCTTGGGCGCACGGCATACCCCCGAACATCGCCGTTATCGAGGAAGAACCCCAACTCGCCCGCCTTCACGTAACCAAGGATTGGTAGATCCCTTGTGCCCGTGGAGGTCGAATGATCCCTGCCAATAAACGTTAGAGGAGTTTTGTTCGGAGGCGCAACGATATTCTGCTCGTTGGGCGGCCTTAATTTATTCCCGCTATAGTTGTGATAGGCGGAAGGAAAGATTTCCGCCGGAGAAACATCGGCCGCCGCGGCCAAGGCTTCAACTGTTGCCTGGGTAAGTGTGGCCGAGCGCCCGGCCAGGAAATTGCGCACGGTGCCCTCAGCCACGCCTGCACGCTTCGCCCAGGGCGTAACCTTTAGCCCACGCACCTCGATAAATGCCTCTAAGTCACGGCGACGTTGAAGCGCCGTTTTGTCCTCGATGACCGCCATATCACCCATTCGCCCCGCCTAAGTGTGCTGAAAGCGCAGCACATCTGGCTTGGGGGCTTTTCTTTTACTATCCCGCATTGCACTACGCCTTTCCAGCGAATAAAAATGCGATTTGTCCTAGACAAGTGTATTTTAATGCGCAGTGCTGTGTCTATGCAAAACACCCCCTATTTTCTGCTTCCTATATGCGCCGCTTCACCCGGCGGCGCATGGCCCGGATCGTCCCCAAGCCTGTCCCTTGCTCATCGGAAAGGGAGGCTGTCCCCGCGATCCGGGCCACCGTTTTTCCCCGCGCCATGTTTCTCCCCATACCCCACCGGCGTGGCGCGGGTCCTCGACCGGGGGCCCGGTTCTCCAACGGGCTCCCGGTCTTTTTCATTACGACGCACGAGGCGTGAACGATGGGACGCAAAAGGGGGCGGCCGTCGCGCGCCGAAGTGCGTTTCGCGGAACATGTTGGGCCGACGGCGCAAACCGTCGCGAAGTTGGAATGCGACGCCTTGCTCGGTTTGGTGGAGCGCGGCGATTTGTCGGTCGATCAAGAACGCGCGGGCCGCGAGATCAACGATGTGTGGGAAGCCCTCGAAAGATCTATGGCCCGCACCAGCACGATCGAGCTGATGCGAATCACGGCCTCGCACCGCGAATTACCCGATGCGATGTCGCATGCCATCGCGCGACGTTTGCATCAATGCCATCAGCCATGGGCTTCACGCGAAATTGAAAAAACGCTGGCGCCGGGCGTGACGCGTTACGGAATTGTTTGGCGTTTATGCAATTTGAATTGGCCGCCTGCTTTCATCGCCGCGAACACGGGGCTGAACGAGCGCGCTGTGGTGCGTGCATTGCGCGACAGTCTCGATGTGTATCTCGATTTTTCGAAAAAAGAATACTGACGCAGGCGTGCGTCGTTGACAAAATCTCGAAACGTTGACATAATTCTCACTGTCGAGATCTCATAAAACCCCGCCGGGAACCCCCGTGCGGGGTTTTTCATTTGGATCTGCCCATGGCGTTGAATGACGAAGCCCGCATCGCGCGTTTGAAGAAACAAATCGGTTATGAACCCGAGCCTGTGCGCGATGCGCACGGCTATTGGTGCATCGGCTATGGCCGACGTTTGAACGACAAGCCAGGCGGCGCGAAGCCCGAAGCGTATTGGTCGGAGCAATTCGCAGACGAGGAAAGCCAACAAGCGAAATCGCTTCGTGCGGATAAACGATTCTAAATGCAGGAGTGTTTTATGCCTTCTTTCCGAATGAAGATGCCTCCTCTTGCTCCTGCTTTGCGCCGGCCGCTTAACGAGCTACCAGAGCGCGCCGACGACGACATTCATTCCAATGCCGCCGCCGTCCGTTCCATTGGATCTACTCGCCCCTAATGATTTCCCGGAGCGACCTGGTCCCGATGCAACGCGGCGAGATGCTGCGCTAATGTTTTCGATTTTCAGTGAGGCGTTGGCGACATGTAATGCCGACAAGGCCGGGCTCGCGGCAATACTCCGCCACTAACCTGGATGCTTAACTGCCCGGTTTAGCCGAGCCCACTTCAATTGGAAGGTTGGTATCGGCGCCCCATTCCACCCAGCTCCCGTCATATATAAGCGTATCTGATTTTCCTGCCATGTAGGCACCCAGCGCTACCGTACAGGCACTGATGCCCGAGCCGCATGTTGTGATGAGGGGGGAATCGAGATTGATCCCCGCTTCATCGAAAAGGGCGGCAATCTGTTCTGGCGTCTTCCAAAGATGCGTTTTTGCGTCGAAAAGGGACGTGAAGGGAAGACTGCGACTTTGCGGGATGTGGCCGGAGCGCAGACCGGGGCGCGGCTCGGATTCTGTACCCTCAAAGCGCCCTTTAGAGCGAGCGTCCAGTATTTGTATTGCGCCATTCAATGACGCGGCCAGCACTGTTTCTTTTGTCACGGTGGACGTCGCCGGCCGCGCGTTGAAGCTGGCAGGTGAAAATTGAGGCACCTCAGTCGTTAGGGCACGGCCCTCAGAAATCCATTTTAGTCGCCCGCCAGCGAGAACAGACACGCTCGTATGGCCAAATGCGCGAAACATAAACCAGACACGTGCAGCGGCGATACACCCCCCAATATGATCATAGACGACAACATGGTGTCGATTTTCGATACCTAGTTTCCCAATTTCGGCGGCGAATGTCGCTGCATCGGGAAATGCGTGTTCTTTTGCTTTTTTTGTGTCCGCAACGGTATTCACATTAAAAAAAATAGCATTTGGGATGTGACCGGTGCGGTATTGTTCGATGGCCGGGTCGATACCTCCGGGAACGAAATAGCTAGCATCGAGAATTCGTATCGCGGGGTCCCGAAGGTGGTCGGCTAGCCATTCGGTGCTGACAAAGGGGCTGTGGCCGTCGGTAATCATGTGCTTGTGTCCCATCGTGCGCGTATTTTCTCTCGATTTAAGAAAAACCATTGTGCGGCGATAATGGTCGACGCGTTTGTTAATTTGTTTTTGTCGACGAGATGCTCGAGTTCATCTTCGCTCACGATGCTCACGCGAATATGCTCATTTTCCGAAGCGAGCCCAAAAATACCTCCCGCCCCAAGAGAGGAAATTCGCCCCAAGTACAGGTACACTGTCTCCGACGCTCCACCGGGGCTGACGAGATACCGTTGAATAGGCCACAATTCCAAAGCCGTTAATCCGGCTTCTTCCTGTACTTCACGACGCGCTACGTCGTCGGGTGTCTCGTTTTCATCGATAATTCCAGCAACTATCTCCACTTGCCAAGGGGACATCCCCGCGGCCAAAGCCCCCACGCGAAACTGCTCGCAGAGTATGAACTCTCTGCGGGCGGGGTCGTAAGGCAGCAGCGCGGCGGCGTGTCCACGCTCAAAAACTTCGCGTTCCATAGGGGATGTCCAGCCCGCATCAAAACGCGCGTGCCGGAGGCGATAGGAATCGACGCGAAAATACCCCTGAAAAACGGTACGTTTTTCCAGGATCTCGACGTCGTTCGGCGGTATTGAAAGGCTGCTCACGGTATCATCATAAATCGATTAAACCCGGAAACCGAGCCTGGCAGAGAGCGCCAATATCCCGGAAAAGCAACATTTTTGCTTTTCCGGACGGTAAATCACGGGCACTGGTATCAGAAGAGCATAAGTAAGCTTCTCTTTAAGTCGTTCGCTTACTATGGTCGCTTCGGAAAGCCGGGCAATGCCAAAAAAGCTTGAACCAATCAATATCTTCTTCGAAATGCCGCTGAACAAGTGGCAGATTTTCAATAGTAAGGCTCTCGCCAATTCGAAGATCGTGCTGTTGCGCGATCTCAAGACGGTCGTTGACATGTTCAATGCCGAGGGCGTGGGTATTGGCATTCGTAAAGCAACCGAAGTTATCAGCGAACTCAGTTTAAATGATCACGATCGACGTCGGCTTGTCGCGCTCATGAGTGCGCGCAGTTTTGACGTCTACTCCGTGCGGGCGGCGTTGAACGATTTTCTGAGTGATGCCGAACTCACTCAGATTCAAATTGGAAAAAAGGAACAAGAACGGCTCCAGGGCTATATGAATAACTACTCACAGGGCCTTCTGAAGGTCGTTCTCGAAGGCACCAATACGAAGGTCACTGATCGCTCCTCGCTCTCCAGCATTTTAGAAGGCGAAAACCGCGGCGCAGTCCTGAAAAATCTGATCGACATCGCGGGCCGGCTGCGAATAGAGCCTTCTGAAATTGTCGTCTACATTTCGAAGCTCAGCGAAATTATTCTGGCGATCTCATACTATCAGCGCATTTACGACAGTATGATGGAAGATCTGCGCGAGCTATTGATCGACGTTAAGAAGCTTCAGGAACAAAATAGCCTTTTGATGCGCTTTCCCCGGCATGAAGGACGAAACACAGGAAGCGCTTAATGCTGGCCGGACAACGATTTTAACGCTCAATGGCTACTTCGACCAATTCCATAAGATCGAAAAATTCTTCGACGAAATTACGCCAGAAAAATTCTGCGGAATGCGCGAGAGCGTTGAAATTCACTATCGTGCAATTGGGATGATCGTCTGCTTTTGGCAGATCAAGATTAATGAATGGCGGCGCCGTTTTTGGGATGAACGTGGACGTCGTCGCGACTCAACATGGGAACAGAAGTATAACTTCTTCAAAGATACCGTTTATCACAATCTCTACACGATCGAAGAGAATGTGGAGCTGATCAAAAACGCGAAGCTGGATTTGTAAGCCCAAAAATAGAATCCCCGGGCCGGCCCTTCTGGCCAAATCCCGGGGTAGTGGTCACCTCTTAAGCATCTCGCCCGCGCACAGCGCGAACGGTGCTATTCCTTTATAACGCCGCGAACTTCAACGAGCTGAGCAGCAATCGCTTCATTCAGCTCGTTATGGGCGGCTTCGAGTTCTTGAATTTTGATGCGGAACGTTTTGAGCTGTTCGAGCTCAGAATCCGTAATGGGTTGGCGATTGGACGCGATCGCTAACGTTGTTCCGATATACTTTGCCTTGAGATCGGCGACCATTTTCGCAAGGTCGATCATTTCGCGCGGATCGATTACTTCAACGTGGCGTTTCAAGGACCGGCGCATCTCGTCTTCGATGATGTGAGAGATGTGGCGGCTAAATTGACTAGCCGTGAGCGGTGCAGCCGGTGCGCGCGTTTTCGTCGCCACTGCAGGCGTGCTTTCCGTTTTGACATCGCCGTTACGACGGCGAACGGCGATAAAATCGATCACAGACATGACTTTTCCGGTCCTTCTTGGCCTTGGGCGCAAACAGGGCGCCTTTCGCTCTTGTGTAAGCAAGTTTCGTGCCATCTACATGTTCTTAAAAAAACTCTATATATCAATGAGTTAAATGGTGGCTGGTGAAGGCGTAGCCTGCAGAGACCTGCATGAGGTGCCGAGCGCACATAGGCTTCTAGGAAAGGTCTGCCGAGCATCGTGCGGATGTGAACGTTCTTGATGGAGCACGCTGCGTATCACGCTGGTTGCGGTTGTGAGCGCGTATCTTTAACGTCGGAGAGGGGAATGTTTAGGACAGCGTCATCCACCGACGCATTTAAAGAAAAGGGGACTACATGGCGGGTAGATTATTTCTGAAGAAGTCCGTTGATCAAATTCAACGAGAAGCTTCAGCCCACCACCTCAAACGCGTGCTTGGTCCTGTCAATCTGGTTTTCCTGGGCATTGGCTGCATTATCGGCGCCGGCATTTATGTGATGACCGGAAACGCCGCCGCGAATTTCGCGGGTCCGGCCGTTATGCTTTCATTCATCATTGCCGGCACTGCCTGTGCGTTTGCGGGCCTTTGTTATGCCGAGCTAGCCTCAGCAATGCCCGTGGCCGGTTCGGCCTACACTTATTCCTACGCCACGATGGGTGAACTCTTCGCTTGGATTATGGGGTGGCTGCTGGTCTTAGAATACGGCGTCGCTGCGGCGACGGTTGCGGTCGGATGGTCCGGATATGCCGCCAGCTTCCTAAAGGGACTGGGCGTTATAATTCCCCCAGAATTTGCGACCTCCACTATTCAGTCCATGGCAGACGAAACGGGCCGCTTGGTCTTCCACGTTACAAACAGTGTGAATTTGGTTGCGACCCTCGCGATGCTCGCCGTTACGGCGCTTCTTGTCATCGGGATTTCAGAATCGGCACGGGTCAATAACGTCATCGTGTTCATCAAGGTGGGTGTGCTGCTGGTGTTTATCGCCATGGGCATCAGCTTTATAAACACAGACAATTGGATCCCTTTTATTCCGGAAAGCGAAGGTGACTTTAAGTACGGGATACCCGGGGTTTTCCGTGCAGCATCGGTCATCTTTTTTGCCTATGTCGGCTTTGAAGCCGTATCCACCGCAGCCGCTGAGGCGAAAAATCCGCATCGCGACATGCCAATTGGAATATTGGGTTCTCTGTTTGTGTGTACGGCCATTTATATGGCTGTGGCGGCCGTCCTTACGGGTATCGTCTCGTATAAAGATTTGGGCGTGCCAGAACCGATTGCTATTGCGGTTGATCGAATGGGAATGCCCAGTTTTTCATTTTTCATCAAGGTCGGCGCTATTGCGGGCTTGACGTCGGTCATGCTGATTCTGACATACGGGCAATCGCGCGTATTTTTTGCGATGGCGCGCGACGGGCTTTTGCCGCGCATGTTTTCAACAATTCACCCCCGCTTCCGCACGCCTTGGAAGGGTACGATTGTTCTCGGCGTGCTTATAGCAATTGCGGCTTCGATTTTGCCAATCACCATTCTTGGCGACTTGGTAAGTTTGGGAACCGCTTTTGCTTTCGGTATTGTTTGCTTCAGTGTGCTTTGGCTTCGGAAAACGCGGCCGGATCTTCACCGGCCTTTCCGCGCACCAGGCGGCGCATGGATACCCGTGTTGGGCATCATTTTTGCGGGCATCATGGCGGCCCCCCTCATTGCCGATATCATTTTAAAAGCGACGCATGGCGACCCCATCCCGGCGTTTATTCTGGGCGGGTATCTCGTTATTGGCGCAGCACTCTATGCGTTTTATGGCCTTCCCAATTCGCGGCTCGCGCAGGGTCTGGACATCATCGACGACGCGCCATTGCCGACGGCGATGGAAGCGGCGGCGCACGGCCTAGATGAGCGTCGTTAAAGGCGACCCCGCGCACAAAACACGATGACGCTTATTATCGAAGGCATCGCCGGCATAGAACCGGCGGCGACAGATCAAGCGCGCCGCGCGTTTCGCGACGCGCTTGGTCACTTCGCGACCGGCGTTACTGTCATGACGACAGTCTCGGACTCGAAAATAGACCTGGGACTGACGGTTAGTTCGTTTAACTCGTTGTCACTAGATCCTCCACTCATACTGTGGAGCATCGCTAACGGTTCAATATATTACGACCACTTCCGGGTTAAGGCGCCATTCATCGTGAATGTTTTATCGGAAGCCCAGGAGAGTCTGGCCGTTAAATTCAGTAGGCCCGGCAGCGACAAATTCGAGAACATTGGAATCCAACGCGGGTTGGACGGCGTACCGCTTCTCGAAGGGTGTGTCGTCTATCTCGAATGCCTAACCGAGGCCCGCTATCCTGGCGGCGACCACGACATTGTGGTCGGGCGCGTGCGGCGCATTTTTAATGTAGGGAAGGCGCCGCTCCTATTTCATGGCGGCTCCTTGCGATCGCTGGGAGAAAATCGGTCGTAAGCTAGCGCAAGCGAACGTGGCTTACCGCGCAGA
The DNA here is from genome assembly GCA_947475895.1 of Fidelibacterota bacterium. GTDB lineage: Bacteria > Pseudomonadota > Alphaproteobacteria > Rhodospirillales > Rhodospirillaceae > SHVO01. The sequence goes on along the minus strand of CANJMF010000006.1, from coordinate 73,071 downwards.
AGGGGAACCTAATGACGTCACTGCACGTTGTCAGTGTGATCCATCTCAATTGAGAGGGTACATGACACTCTTTCTGAACATCGCGAATAAGCCTGAAGTGGCGCGTCGAGCAGATAGTGCAGTTCGTGGGCTGTTGACGGCTTTGCGCAACACCGAGAAAAATCAGGCTCGTTCAGATATCATCCTTCAAAGTATTCGCAACTGGAAGGCGATGTTTCCGCGCAATGCAAATCAAGCTGCGGTGGCGGCTTTTACACATGCGTTGAATATGGAAAGCGGTAAAGGGAATGGTGGGGTCGAAGTTGTCGAGTGTATCCGCTGCCTGGATTTGATCGCCAACAAGGCGCACTGATCACTACTAGTTTAATCTCAGAATCTTTCTCATCCAAATACCGACGCGCTTCGGCTTAACTGCTGGTGCCGAAAGCACATCCAGCTGAAGACCGGCAGACAGCACGCGATCATCATCAACTTCGCGTGCGATAATCTCCGCGCTTCCGAGGCGAAGGTGGTCACCAACTTCGGGTTTATTCTCGAAGCGAGCCGCGAATAAATCGGTAATGGTTCGATTCATCAAGCCCGCTTCGAGGTTAAGATCGTAAAAGGCTGCGACCTCCCTCAAAGTGACTGTTCCTTTAAAGGTGAACTCACCGAAGAATGGCTCATTGGACGCCAACAACTCAGCATGCGGCGCGAAAATCTGATCGAGGCGGGCCACGCGATCAGGTGGAGCTAAATAGTAAGCATAGTCATTTGCTTGAAGACGACCCGCCTGGGACGGCGTCAATATACCTTGATGCCGCACGACAAACGCGGCGCGTGCCCATGGCGGCACGGCTGCACCATTCACAATAGCGCTTTCGGCACGGACCGGATAACCGACCATTTCAAGAGCCAACTGCCCCGGCAAATCTAGCTCGGAGCGATGAATGGGTGCGCCTGTCCGGGGCAGCGCTAAGTCCAGTTTTGATGCAGCCCAAGTAAGAGTCCAACCTTGGACGAGCAGTGAGACCAAAACGACGACAAACGCCACATCGAAGTAGAGTTCCGCGTGAGATACGCCCGAAAGCGTTGGGATGGCCGCAAGAAAAATACTCACAGCGCCGCGTAAACCAACCCACGACGCCAACGTTTTTTCTTTCCACGAAAATCCAAAGGGAGAGAGGCACAGCCACACGGCGACCGGCCGGCCGATGAGCAGGAGAAAGACTGCAATGAGCCCGGCGGGGAGGGCAAAGTCTAGTAACCGACTGGGTGTAACAAGCAATCCCAAGACCATAAACATGACAATTTGGCTGAGCCATGTTGCCGCATCGTTGACTGTGATGATGCTGGCCGATGCGCGCAGCGGACGATTACCTAAAACTAAACCAGCAAGATAGACAGCGAGAAACCCGCTGCCATGCAGAACAGTCGCAAGGGCATAAAGTAAAATCGTCAAGGCAATGATGAGCACAGGGTGTAAGCCGCCCGGGAGCGTAATGCGGTTTAGCAGGGACGAGGCCGCAAGCCCGCCAAATATGCCGACTAACCCGCCAATAACCGTCTGCAGCGTCAGCGTTTCTATGATCGTCAGGCTCTGATCCACGAAACTGGTGGGGGCCGCCTGGATAATTTGAACGACCATGACGGTCAGAAAAACGGCCACCGGATCGTTAGTGGCGGATTCCATTTCCAGCGTTGCGCCGACACGTCGTCTCAGCTGGAGTCCGCCGGCATGCATAAGAAAAAAGACGGCCGCCGCATCTGTAGAGCAGACGACTGCGCCGATTAAGAAACCTTCCAGCGGAGGAAGATCAAAAATATAGCTGGCGGCCACGCCCGTTAAACCAGCTGTTATCAGCACGCCCACAGTCGCAAGAGATATTGCCGGACCAACGGCGCCGCGAAGGGTGCTGATCTTTGTCCGCAATCCGCCATCGAAAAGAATGACGGCGAGGGCCAACGAACCGATCATGTAGGTGAGGCGGTAGTCGTTAAATTTGATGCCGCCCGGCCCATCTTCGCCGGCGAGCATCCCCAGAATTAAAAAGATAAGCAGCAAAGGTGCGCCAAAGCGTGTGGCCACCAAACTCGAAAGAATCCCCACCAGGACGAGAACCGCACCTAGCAGCAGCACGCCGTTTGCGAGTTCGATACTTTCCATGCGCGCTGTCGTCGCCTACAAAAATGTTTTTATGGTATCGCTCATGCGAGACCGAATACCTGCGCAAATCGCGCGCATAGGTGTCTAAGCCGCGCAATCTCCCCACTGCGTGAACTGTTTACACTAACAAACGGGACGAGTGGCGGCCAATGTGGGACGGACGCATAAAGACGCTTTCAAGCCGGTAAATGGTTTCCGACCAGGCATCTTTGAATGGAACCCCGCCCCCGGGAGCAGACGTATCTGGGGGCAGGGCTCTGTATGTGACGGAAATTTGACGTCGATCAGCGGAACTAGATGCGTTTTAGAGGCCCGGAATCACGGCTTTGATAGCCTGCTCCATTTCCTTGAGGACGCCGCCCAAAAGTTTGTCTTTGCGGGCCTTTGCCATATAGCGGCTCAGCTTCTTGCGATCACCGAGCGGCTTCTGAATACCGAAGAGGCGACCAACGATATCAAGGAAAAACAGAGCCGGTACGGCAACGCAATCAGCATGCGTCAGTTTATTTCCCGCGGCGTATGGCTTAGCGAGCAATAGTCCTTCGGCGATATCAAGGAATCGATTCAATTCGGCCTGTTTCGCCTCCACGACGGCCATGTCGCGTTTGGCCGGGTCGCGTTGCGCAAACAAGGCGAAGATTGCCGGTTGAACGTATTCGGCAAAAATCGCGCTGATGAGGCGAACCTGAGCGCCCGCTTTGGCCGCTGCTGGAATAATGCGGTTTTTCTTAAATTTGGCATCCAGGTATTCGAGAATGACGCTGGACTCGAATAAGACGGTCTTGCCGTCTTTCATAACCGGCATCTTGCCCAAAGGGTTCATCTTCAGGAAAGCCGGGCTTTTTATCCCGTCTTTCGGAAGCGTGATTTTGTGTTTGATCTTCTTATGGCGCGCCGCGATGACCACGCGGGCCATGTATGGCGAATATATAAGGCCGTAGAGTTCCATTGTTTCCCCCAAAAACCGGCATGAATACGCCGGCGTGTTCTTAAATCGTCGGTCCTGGCTCAAGCAGGGCATCCCTGTATGCGGCCCGATATCTCCTTCTAGGAAAATTCCCGTGCGAATACCAGCGGCGCCGTATTTCTCTACCTGCAGGAATACTCTAATCTGACTTATTCGGTTTCAGCCATTTCGACCTAATTATCGGCATTTCATGACCATCAAGGAGCGACTCATCGTCGGTATCAGCGGCGCATCCGGCGTTATTTATGGCGTGCGCTTGTTGGAAGCACTGCGTGAAACTGGATTGGAAACGCACTTGGTCATGTCCCCTTCGGCCGAGGTGACTTTGGCGCATGAAACTGATCTCAAGGTTTCGGACGTACGTAAGCTCGCCGACGTGGTTCATCGCAATACCGACATGGCGGCGGCTATTTCCTCAGGATCGTTTAAAACCCGGGGCATGATCGTGGCGCCGTGTTCTATTCGTACAGTGTCCGAGATCGTCACCGGCGTGACGTCCACCTTGCTGACGCGGGCGGCCGATGTGGTGCTGAAGGAACGTCGGCGGCTTGTTTTGATGGTTCGGGAAAGCCCGCTTCATACCGGCCACTTGCGAACACTTACGCAGGCATCGGAGATTGGCGCCATTATCGCGCCGCCGCTTCCTGCGTTCTATGCTCGGCCGCGCAACCTCGACGACATGATCGCACATACCATCGGGCGCGTGCTCGACCTCTTCGACATCGATGCGGGTCTCGTGCGACGGTGGCGGGAGAAAGCCCCTGATCAGCCTACGAAGAAAGCTAAACGTTGATGAATCAAATGCCGCAACCAAAACAGATCAAGGGCAATCCCCTGTGGGAGTTCGCGACGTGGGCGTACAGCCAGGCGGGGGTGGAGAAGGCCTGTCTCGCATTGCAAAATCGGCTGGGCGCGGACGTTAATATCGTGCTGTTTTGTGCGTGGCTTGCCTACCGAGGAACCGGCAGCAACAGTTTGGCGAAGTATCTCGCCGCGGCATTGAAGCTATCGCGCGATTGGCAAAAGAATCTCGTCGAACCGCTACGACTTTGCCGAACCAATTTAAAGGAATTACTCGAAAACTCGCCGATGGCCGGGGCCGACCGTGCAGCAGCCTCCTCCCTGCACGAACGCGTCAAGCAGGCCGAGCTGGACATGGAGCAGCTGCAAACCCTTTCGCTTTATAGCTTGGTCATGGATGGAGATGACACGGGTGTTACGGGTTCGCCTGTTGAACAAAAAGACGACGCCTTAAATAATCTCACGGTTTATTTTGCGGCGACGGGGATAAAGCTCGACCCACTTGCACAAACACATGTCATGCGGATTTTGACATCGCTTTTCGGAGCCTAAAAACGCACTCGTTCCAAAGGACCGCGCCTGCACACATATGTGTTGCAAGTCCTTGTTAATCAATATTTTTCTTGCTCCGCCCAATCAAGACCCCGCATGCTCTGTGCCTTCTTGAGGCGGGGCATATGTTTAGGACGTCCGGAGCTGAGGCTTTTTTCGCGGCTTGGACTGCACTGCGCGAAAACAACTCCATTCCCCATTATCGGACGCTCTTCCAACATCTCAGCAGCGAACTCATTCCGCACCTCGTTATTCTTGAGGAGGTGGACGATGACTTTGTCTTTCGTTTTATGGGGACGTATTTCGTGGAGTTGCGCGGCAAGGACTTGACGGGGGACAATCGACTCGCGCTACTTCCACCAAAGCAGGCCGCCGCGACCCGCGAATTCCTGTCCACCATTCTAGATTTCTCGTGTGGCCTCTGGACGCGCTCCTTGTATGCCGCACCGCCGCGCAGCGATTTTGAAATTGAAACGATCATTCTTCCAACGGCGAATGACTTAAACAAGCCTCGCCGCATTTTGGCATACGGTCACCTTCTTCGCGCCGGCACATTTGTATCGGGAAAGAAGACGCTCGGTCACGCCGAGCGCGCCTGGATAGATATCGGGTCGGGTGTTCCCAAGAATCTTCCGGATATGTAAATGCGCGACTCCACTCCGGCTTGCGCTTTGTGAGCCACTCGCAAGGCGGCGATTCACTCAAGATATCGCCGTATTCCCTCCAAAACCGCGATTAGTGGTGTCGTCAGATCTTCATTCGGCGCGGGCGGTATTTTTGATCTACAAAGAAGTCACAAAAAAAAGGGGCGGCGCTTGCGCACCGCCCCAAGTTTCAGGGACGCACCTCGTAACCGCCCTCCGGAAAACCCCGTGAGGGCGGAAGTGTTTCTACAAAGCGGCGAGCATGCAGGCCACCAACGGGTGGCGCACCACGTCCTGCTTCGAAAGTCGTACAATCGCGATATCGCCAACCTGCTCAAGTCTTGTGGCGATGTCCGCGAGGCCCGAGACGCCCGGCAACAGATCGCTCTGATCCGGATCGCCCGTAATCACCATGGTGGAATGCCAGCCCAGGCGAGTCAGAAGCATTTTGATCTGACCATAGGTGCAATTTTGGGCTTCATCGATGACCACAAATGCGTTGTTCAGCGTTCGGCCCCTCATATAGGCAATAGGGGCGATCTCAATCGTGCCTTCTGTTAAGTGCTGACGCAGACGCTTACCGCCCATGCGGTCCGCTAAGGCGTCGTATAGAGGCCGCAAATAGGGGGCCATCTTCTCCTCCATCGTGCCGGGTAAGTACCCCAGCGCTTCGCCGGCCTCGATGGCAGGGCGCGAAAGAACGATGCGGTCGATACGACCCTCTTCCAGGGCTTTTACCGCTGCCGCAATGGCCAAATAGGTCTTGCCGGTGCCCGCTGGCCCAAGGGCGAGCGTCAAAGCGCCGCCGTCTATGGCTTCCATCAGGGCCTGTTGGCCCTCACTTCGTGGTTTCACATGCCGAATAAAACTCTGGTCGCGCCGCTCCTCGATCGGATCCCATCCGCCGTCAATTGCGTGAAGTTGAAAACCATCACCATTGTTGTCACGGAACTGCTTCTTGTTGGTACGGGCTGCTGACCGCTTTCCCATCTGGATGCTGTGCTCCTGAAAAATGACTGAGCGTGAAACCTCGTGCCGACGGGTGTCGAACACCGAGTTATCCGGGTCTCCTTTCCATGTGTCGGAGGTGGTAGAAACGGCAACGCCTCCCGCAGAGGGAGGCGCTTCAAAAAAAGCTGGAACGCTGTCTTCGCCAAAACCGTGCGTAAGCCGGTTTTCTGCGGCCGGGGTGGCGCTCGTGGCGCCGATCTCTGTCTCTCGTTGGCGAACCGTCTGCATGAGCGGACAGGCGCTAACCCCCAAATAATTCATCAGTATAGTCTCAGACAATTCCGACCTTGTCACTCTATTTTGTATGTCAGGCTTATGACACCACAATAAATAGGGGGGTGGACGAGGGAACGGAAGCGATGCACATAACCTCTCGCCAATATGCGGGATGGTATTTCCGGCGGCGGTGAGGCGGATTTGGGCGTGATATAGAAGGGGCTCGCGGAGAGAGATTGAATGGCGATTACGCTTAAGGTGAACGGCGAAACGAAGAAGCTGGACGTAGATCCGGAGACCCCACTGCTGTGGGTTTTACGCGATACGCTCGGCATGACCGGCACCAAGTTTGGCTGCGGTATTGGTGCGTGCGGCGCATGCACCGTGCATGTCGACGGCGTTGCCGAACAAGCCTGTTCGATCCCGATTGGAGCACTTGCGGGCAAGCGCATTGTAACGATTGAGGGTCTCTCTAAAAATCGCAGCCATCCGGTGCAACGCGCATGGATCGCGGAGGATGTTCCGCAGTGCGGTTATTGTCAGCCGGGCATGATCATGGCCATCGCAGCGCTTCTTAAAACCAATCCCAAGCCGACCGACGAAGACATCAATACGAACATCACCAATATTTGCCGCTGCGGAACGTATTCTCGCATCCGCAAAGCCATTAAGCGCGCTGCGGGTACCTAGAAGCTAAAAAGTTCAGGACAGCGTATGACGCCGGATGCTTTGACCCAGTTGCAGGAGTGGATCGCGAGCGGTCACAAGACCGCACTGGCCACCGTTATCGCGACATGGGGTTCAAGTCCCCGTCCTGTCGGCAGTCATATGGCCGTTCGTGAAAGCGGCGATTTCTCGGGCTCTGTTTCAGGCGGATGTATTGAGGGAGCAGTCGTCGCGGCCGCGTTAGATGCGATCAAAACCGGATCGCCAAAAGTCCTGGAGTACGGCGTCACCGACGAGGCGGCGTGGGAAGTGGGACTTGCGTGTGGTGGACGCGTTCAGGTCTTTGTTGAGCCTGTGACGGCATGAATCTCGACAATTTAAAACAGCTCAGCAGTCTTCGTGCGCGCAAACAACCGTGTGCGCTTGTGACCGATACGCAATCAGGAAAACAGGCGCTGGTGACGGACAGTGTTGTGGGCGATTTGGAACTCGCGCCCGCCATTTTGGACACAGTGCGAGCGCGGATTGCTTCGGATCGCTCTGGAGTCCTGGATGGCGGCTTATTTGTTCGCGTGTACAGCCCGCCCACACGCATGATCATTATTGGTGCGGTCCATATCGCGCAAGCGTTGGCGCCGATGGCGCAACTTGCGGGGTTCGACGTGACGGTCATCGACCCGCGTGAAGCTTTCGTTCGCTCAGGCAATTTGGCCAATGTTGCCGCCATTATCGATTGGCCCGACGACGCTATGGAAAAAGTTCAACCGGATATGCGCACCGCCGTTGTCACGCTTACACATGATCCGAAGCTCGACGACCCTGCGTTGTGTGCAGCATTGCGATCGCCAGCATTTTATATCGGCGCGCTCGGCAGTCGGAAGACGCATGCAAAGCGCTTGGACCGCTTAAAAGACGCGGGCTTCAGTGCGGCTGTCACGGCCCGTATTCATGGACCTGTCGGTCTCGATATCGATGCTTCGTCACCCGCCGAGATCGCCGTGTCGATTTTGGCGCAAGTTATCGCAGTCTTGCGTGCCGAGGCCGCATGAAGTTCGACGTCTTTCCCATCGACGACAGCATTGGCGTTATTCTCGCCCATACATTTCGATCTGCGGCGCTGACGTTTAAGAAAGGTCATGTCGTTACCGAGGCTGATGCAGCGGCATTGAAAACGGCGGGTGTTAAAGACGTTATGGGCGCGCGCTTGGCGCCGGACGATATCGGCGAAGATGTTGCCGCGGCACAAATTGCTGCGCGTATTCTCGGGTCAAATGTCCGCCTGTCGGAAGCACGCACGGGGCGCTGTAATATCGAAGCCGCGCAAGATGGCATTGTCCGCCTGGACGAAGCCTCGATTGCGGCGGCAAATCTCATCAGCGAAACGGTTACGATTGCAACGCTACCGGATAAGCAGGCGGCAAAGGCCGGGCAGATTCTCGCCACGGTGAAAATCATCCCCTTCGCTGTTGCAAGCGACGTCATGCGCCAAGTGCTCACGGTTTTGAAAGAAGGCGCCATTTCCCTCACGCCATATCGCCCCCTGAACTTCGCGCTGATTAGCACTCTGTCGGCGAGCCTCAAGCCATCAGTTCTCGCATCGACAGAAGAGATCACGCGCCATCGCGTTGAAACGCTTGGCGGTACAGTTATTTCCTCTACCCAAAGCCAGCACAAAACGTCTGATGTTGTGGGCGCATTGCAAGATGCCTTGGCGCGGCGTCCCGACGTTGTTTTGATCGCGGGAGCCTCTGCCACGGTCGACCGTAAAGACGTGGTGCCCGCCGCGATTACCGCACTGAGTGGGGTGGTTGATCATTTTGGCATGCCCGTCGATCCCGGAAATCTGCTTGTCCTCGCGCATATAGGAGACGTGCTGGTTTTGGTGCTGCCGGGATGCGCGCGTTCACCCAAGCTGAACGGCGCTGATTGGGTTATGCAGCGCCTTGCTGCCGGCATCGCCGTGACAGCCGCAGATATCATGCGTATGGGCGTTGGTGGGTTGCTCGTGGACATTCCAAGCCGCCCATTGCCGCGCACCACGGCTGTGCGCGCGCAGCCCGCACGTCGTGTTGCGGGCATCATTTTAGCTGCGGGTCAGTCGCGGCGTATGGCCGGCGCCAATAAACTTTTGATGCCGGTGAGGGGTGAACTCCTTGTACGGCGAACCGTGAAGACTGTTCAGGCTGCGCATCTCGATCAAGTTGTCATCGTTACAGGTCATCAGTGCGACGAGGTCGCTGAGGCGTTGGGCGACCTAGCCGTCACGACCGTTCATAACCCGCGATACGCTGAGGGCCTTTCCACGTCGCTCAAGATAGGTCTTCAAGCGCTACCGCCTGAAATCGACGGCGTATTGGTCTGCTTGGGTGATATGCCTGCCGTTTCGACGGAACACATCGCGCGGCTCATTGCGGAGTTCGATCCCGAGAACGACCGCGCCATTGGCGTGCCGACCCATAATGGCAAACGCGGCAATCCCGTGCTTTGGGCGCGGCGGTTCTTTGAGGAAATGCAAGAAGTGGCCGGCGACGTGGGTGCCCGGCATCTCATCGGCGCCAACGAATCGCTTGTTTACGAAGTGGAATTTGGTGACACTGCCGTATTGACGGATCTCGATACGCCCGAGCAATGGCAGGACTATCTGTCTAAGCCCCGTGCATGAGATCCGCCCCGCGGTAGTTGCACTGGGGAGGATCCAATGCCTGACGCCGGAAGCCAGTCGTACAAGACTGACGTGATCATTATCGGCGCGGGACCCGTTGGTCTCTTCGCCATCTTTGAATTGGGTCTCCTCGGACTTTCAAGCCATGTGGTCGATATTCTTGATCGGCCGGGCGGGCAGTGCGCCGAGCTTTATCCCGAGAAGGCGATCCTCGATATTCCGAGCCGGTTGAAAATCACTGGCCAAGAACTCTCGCAAGATCTCATGGCGCAGGCCGCGCCGTTTCATCCCACATTTCATTTTCAGCAGATGGCCGAGAAGCTCGAGAAGCTCGAGAGCGGCCATTGGCGCCTCGTCACAGATCTCGGCACGGTCATCGAAGCGCCGGTCATCGTCGTTGCCGGTGGCGGTGGTAGCTTTATGCCCAAGAAGCCCAAACTCGAGCGTTTGGAAGAATTCGAAAATAAGTCGCTGTTTTATTCCGTGCGCAAAATGGAGCAGTTCCGCGGCAAAAACGTATTGATTGCCGGAGGCGGCGATTCCGCGCTCGATTGGGTGGTCAACCTTCAACCGGTCGTTGCTGGAATGAGCCTCGTGCATCGTCGCAACGAATTCCGTGGGATGCAGGTAACCGTCGACCAGATGTACAGCTTGGTCGAGGCCGGCAAAGTCAGTTTGCAGATCGGCGATATCCTGCGCCTCAATGGCGATAACGGCCAACTAAAGTCGGTCACGCTTAAGAACGCTGAAAAAGGAGAGTGGGATGTGGCCTGTGATGCCATGCTCGCCTTCTACGGCCTGACGATGAAACTAGGACCGATTGCCGATTGGGGCCTTAACCTCGAGCACAACCACGTACCGGTTTCGACCGAGAATTTCGAGACCAGCACGCCCGGCATTTTCTGTATCGGCGATATGTGTGCTTATCCGGGCAAATTGAAGCTGATTCTCTCGGGTTTCCACGAATCCGCCTTGATGGCGCACGGCTGTTTCCATTATGCAAGGCCCAACCAGAAACTGCGGTTCGAGCACACCACCTCGAGCTCTGCCATCCAGGCCAAAATCGGCGCTTCCTAAAAGGATGTGCCGCCGGCCGATCAAGCGAAGGCCGGAATGAAAATCGTTGTTACGCTCCCCGATGGTTCCAAAAGCGAAGTGATCGCTAAGCCCATGAGTTCGGTGATGTCGGCCATGCGCGACGCCGGCCTTCCCGTGCGGGCCGAGTGCGGCGGTGCCATGGCGTGTGCCACCTGTCATGTGCAGGTGGATCCCGTGTGGGTTTCAAAAACCGGGCGGGCGGGAAGCGAAGAAAGCGATCTCCTCGATATGTCCGATTACCGCACCGAAACCTCGCGCCTTTCGTGCCAGATCAGAATGACCCCGGCGTTAGATGGGCTTGCTGTTGCGCTTCAACTCGATGCGCTTGAATAGCCATGTCGGTTTTGCAAGATCAGGTCGCGCGCAGGCGCACGTTCGCCATCATTTCCCACCCCGACGCGGGTAAAACGACGCTCACGGAAAAGCTGCTGCTGTTTGGCGGCGCTATTCAGCTTGCCGGTGCGGTCAAAGCAAAAGGCGAACGCCGCCGCGCACGCTCCGACTGGATGAAAGTCGAGCAAGAGCGCGGAATTTCCGTGACGTCCGCCGTCATGACTTACGATTATGGCCCGCATACATTCAACCTGCTCGATACGCCGGGTCACGAAGACTTCAGCGAAGACACTTACCGCACGCTCACGGCCGTGGATTCCGCGGTCATGGTTTTGGACGTCGCGAAAGGCATTGAAACGCAAACCCTCAAGTTGTTCGAAGTGTGCCGGATGCGCGATATGCCGATCACCACTTTCATCAACAAGCTGGATCGCGAAGGGCAGGACCCGTTCGCGCTTTTGCAGGAGATCGAAAACAAGCTAGCCTTGGATGTGTCGCCGGTTAGCTGGCCCATTGGCATGGGCCGCGAGTTTCTCGGCTGCTATGATTTGCTGCACGACAAATTGATCCTCATGGCGCGCACCAAAGGCGAGCGCATTGATGAGGGGATCGAGTGCCAAGGTCTCGACGATCCGAAGCTCGATGAATTGCTGCCGCCCGCCGCGGTCACAAAACTGCGCGAAGACGTGGAGATGGCACGCGCGCTGTGTAAACCGTTTGATCGACAGGCTTATCTCGAAGGGCACATGACGCCGGTTTACTTCGGAAGTGCCTTGAACAACTTCGGTGTTCGCGAGCTTCTCGAAGGCGTTGGCGAAATCGCGCCTGCGCCGCAGCCGCAAAAAACGGCAGAGCGTATCGTGGATCCAGAGGAGACCAAGGTCGCCGCGTTCGTGTTTAAAATTCAAGCAAACATGGACCCAAAGCATCGCGACCGCATTGCTTTCGTGCGTCTGTCGTCCGGCCATTTCAAGCGCGGCGCGAAGCTGCTTCATGTCCGCTCGGGTAAGACACTTGCGATTTCCAATCCGCAGATCTTCATGGCACAGGAGCGCGAACGCGCTGAGGAAGCTTGGCCGGGCGATATCATCGGCATTCCCAACTACGGCAATCTTCGGATCGGCGACAGCCTGACCGAGGGCGAGACTCTGCATTTCACCGGCATTCCGGTTTTTGCACCCGAATTGCTACAAACCGTTCGCCCCGAAGATCCGCTGAAAGCCAAGCACCTGGGCCGTGCCCTTCAGCAGCTGGCGGAAGAGGGAGCGGCAAGCGTTTTCAAACCGCGCTTCGGTACGGACTGGATCGTGGGTGTTGTGGGCGCGCTGCAGTTCGAAATTCTCGCGGATCGTATCCGCACGGAATACGACGTGCCGGTGAGGTTCGAACAATCCGAACTCTATACCGCGCGGTGGCTGCACAGCGACGACGCGCCGTCCCTCAAGAAATTCATGGACAGCAACCGCATTGCTGTCGCCGACGACCATGACGGCGAACCGGTGTTTTTGGCGCGCAATGCCTGGCACTTGGGCCGCACCATCGACGACAATCCAAAAATCCAGTTTCTGAAAACCCGCGAGCTTGTCCAAGCCGCGACCTAATCAAGGAGAATCAGCATGTCTGTCGTTCGCTTCCAAACTGGCCCCCGCATGAGTCAAGCCAGCGTTCACGGCGATACCGTTTATCTCGCCGGTCAGGTCAACAAGGACGTTGGCGACGTGGCTGGCCAGACGCAGGCTGTGCTCAAGCAGATCGATGACCTCTTGAAGGAAACGGGTTCTTCGAAGGAGAAAATCCTGTCGGCAACAATTTATCTCGCCGATATCAAAACGTTTGCCGATATGAATAAGTCTTGGGACGCGTGGGTAGTGGCGGGGCAATGCCCCAGTCGAACGACACTTGAAGCTAAGTTGGCGGCGCCGGAATACTTGGTAGAAATCGCCGTCATCGCTGCGAAATAATTCCCGACTTGATACGAAAAAATCCCGCCCCATCGAAAGATGGCGGCGGGATTTTCTTTGCGCACAAATGAGCAATCGCGCTTCTCTGCTATTTTTCGCCAACCACCTGCCAAGACCCATCGGGTTGGACGCACGCTGTTCCGTAAGCCTGTTCTTTTTTTCCAGCAATCGTGACGCTTTGCTGGAACTCGCGGCATTGGCGCCCGTCGGTGGTGTGGCCCTCGCGTACAGTCGCGACTTCACCCGAGCCGTTGCCGTCGTTCCACGAGATGGGCTCTCCGACCGGCGCAGCAGTCGCGTCCACGACGGCTTGCTCGTGAGCGCGTTGCTGTGATTCCGACATTGCTGAGAATGCCGCAAAGCTAAGTGCGGTCAGGCCTAGGAAGCGCAACGCATCGTCATCGCGATAATAAAAGCCGTAGCCCACATACGGGCGGCCCCAAGGACGATACACATAAGTATTGTGATACCAGCGCTGACGCGGCATCGGACGATAGTGATAATATCGCGGCCGTTCACGAATGATGACGTCATGACGCGGGCCATCGAAGCGACGGTCGCCGCTCCAGTCTGGACGCCCATCGTGATTGCGGTCAAAACGTTGCGCGGCTGCTGGCGCAACTGAACCGGCGACAGCGGCCAACGTCATGCCGGCCACCACCACGGATTTGAATGACTTGCTCAAATTAAACACGGCCAGCTCCTTCTTCATGCCCAATCACCGGATAATTTCGGCAAACTTCGTGGCGACTGTATGACGTGGTCGTAACAGCGATGTTACAAATTATGTCATCACCTCAAGACGGCAAGGTTAGACAGGTGTCGTCGTCAGTTCGCGCTTGTCGAAGCGAATCCGAATCTTCTCATCAGCACAAAATAGAAACGTGCTCGCGAGATGGGGGAACCGAGAGCACTCGCAATGGGAATTGAAAAACGCTTAGCCGTGTCATGCGAACGCGCTTCGTTGACGGGCGTTAATACAAAAGAGGATCTAAAGCGCTGGCAGCGTGGAAAGCTTCTGAGAGCGTCGCACAAATTGCCGAGAGACGGCGTTGGTACTAGCTATTTTCTAACAAGTAATTGAAAATAAACAATTATTTCTGCATATCAGTCATGCTCTGAATGCTTTACGGCCGCGCCAATGTTCTGTTAATATTTGCGTCTTGGGTAGTGCCCTCTGGGGCTATCCATCGATCGGCCAGACCTTCGGGTGGGCCAAAACGTCATGTTGCTCGAGAAGGATATGACCCATGAGACCGCATAAAACTCATCTCCAATCCAGAGCATCAGTGCACGTGCAAGCAGCATTCTGCGGCACGAGCTGACGTACGACCTGTCGCTTCGGCGAGGGAATGTTTGGGGGCCTTGGGGCCCAGTTAAGGAGGTTTGAGATGTCTAGTTCACGTATACCCGTCCTGGCTTCAGAAAACGGTTTGGCCACTTATATGGCGGCCATCAAGAAATTCCCGCTTCTGGAAGTCGGCGAAGAATACATGTTGGCAAAACGCTTCGCGGAGCACGCCGATGGCGATGCCGCGCACAAGCTCGTCACTAGCCATCTGCGCTTGGTCGCGAAGATTGCCATGGGTTATCGCTTCTACGGCTTGCCGGTGTCGGACCTTATCTCGGAAGGGAATGTAGGCTTGATGCGCGCCGTGAAAAAGTTCGAGCCCGATCGCGGATTCCGTCTCGCGACGTACGCCATGTGGTGGATTAAAGCCGCCATCAACGAGTACGTCTTGAATTCGTGGTCGCTGGTGAAAGTCGGCACGGTCGCTGCGCAGAAGAAACTGTTTTTCAATCTGCGCAAGTTGAAGGCCAAACTCGGCCTTTATGAAGAGGGCGATATTCCCTACGAAGCGGCTGAGACGATTGCCAAACGCTTGGATGTCACGACCAAAGACGTCATCGATATGAATCGTCGGCTGTCGCGGTCGGATGCATCGCTCAATCAGATGGTCGTTGAAGACGGCGACGTCGAGCGTCAAGACTTGCTTGTGGACAATACGCCGGACCAAGAAACGGTTCTAGGCGAGCGGGAAAACCGCGTGCTCGGCACAAAACTGCTGAAGGACGCGTTGTCGGGCCTAACGCCGCGTGAACGCCGGATTATTGAAGAGCGTCGCTTAGCGGAAAGTCCGCGGACGCTTGAAGAAATCGGCGCTGAATACGGCATCAGCCGGGAACGCGTGCGCCAGATCGAGAACCGTGCGTTTACCAAGCTTCAGAAGGCCGTCGTGCAAGCCGCACGGACACTGGAGGCAACGACCGCTCGTGCACTGCCCAAGCCAGCCTTTGCAGGTGCATAACGCGTAGGATCAACTTCAAAACCCCCGCTCAGCCGAGCGGGGGGTACAGTGATGTCCGATACGAATTGTTGATGTCGGGCAAATAAAAGCGGCCCCCTCCTCGCGGTGGGGGCCATTTTTTATGCAGGAGCCGCACCAATGAACTTGGTGGACATAAAACGCCTCTCAACGCCGCTCCTCAGTGCGTTCTTTTGAAATAGCGTCAGATGGTCCGCTCACGGCTATTAGTCACCGGTCGCGTTCGCCTGAACCGCCTGAGAGATAGTCGGGCACGGATGCAAACCAAGCGCGGTTATAAACAAGCTGATTGAATTGGAAAAAGCGCGCAGGGTCGTTGGGCACCAGCGACACCGCCAGCGCATTCATAGCCTCGGGATCGGTTCTGCCCCAGACTCCCGTATCGAGGCGACGCTGGATGGTCTCAACGGCCGCAGCTGCCTCTGCGACGCTGAAGGAACAATGACCGGCGTTGTGAACAAACGCCGTGCGATACAGCGCCTCAAACCCATTGCGCTTCACAGCCGCGTCGTAACCCTGGACCAACGTCGAAAGAGCCAAGGGGTCGCCGCTGGTATGGATCCGCATAACCGGCACCTTGGGCTTTCCAACATACATCCGGCCGGGCGAGCTCCAGAATTTGAGCGCCTTGGGATCCGCCTTCACGCGCGGGGACTCATTGATCGTGGAAATATCCTTCGCCACTTTGAGACCCGCCGCTTTATACAAAGCGTCAACCGCACTTTTCTGAAGTGGATCGGCGTTTTTGTAGAACGCACGGTAATCAACATCTGTGTTCCACGATAAACCCCCTGGCGTAGCCTGCTCGTACATGAGACGCAGCGGGGCGAACTGCATCGCGAGCGACCCAAGAATACCTTCGTACATATCCTTCTCGAGCGCGACAGAGTCGTGCACATTCGGCTCGGGACGTGCTGGTGTCACCGCCCCTGACGGGTCCACCCATGTCGGATATTGCGCGATCGTATAGGCGAGCGCGATGCGCGCGCGCCCTTCGGGTGTCGCCTGCGCATTCTGAAGTGCGAGCTTCCAGTCCGCGACGACCTGCTTCGTATCCAGGGGCAAGTTCGCTACGACAAGGTCATTCCGACCCAGCAGCGCACGGAGCGAGAACCAAAGGTCCATATCTGAATTTGCTTGCCAAATGGGACCATGGGCGCACTCCGCGATAGCGCCGTCTATCCTATTTGGCTGATTTTCAGCCATGAGCAGAGCCAAATGGCCGCCGCCGGAAATGCCCATCTGAATAACCCGTTTTGGTTTCCCAAATTTGGTTTCAAAGATGTCGAGGACGGTTATTGCGTCGGTGATTTCACGAGACGAATCATAATGGAGCGCGCGGTCGGCGCGGCGCGCCATGCCAACCGTCGCGTAACCCTTATCCAAGAGGTACATGAACAGAGTCGCTCTCGCGCCGGTCGCTGAGGCAAAGTCCAGGTCGCTGATGACGGTCCCATTCCAGTTGGTCGGCACGCGCATCGCAAACGTGGTTTCCCGAACGGGCGTCGTTCCTTTGAACTCCGTAAACGTCGGCTGTGTTTCGGCCTTGGTCGGCGACCAGGCCAACATCGCGGCGAACGCGAGCGGGGCAACGCGCCATGTGCGAAGATTTCGGTCACGCTGAGGCTGATGAATGTGTGCGCTCATCGAATCAATCCCCCTTTGAAAATCGAAGTTCATACGAGAACGCGGCGGCGCCTTACTTTAACTGCTATAGCCTAGACGCACACCGGCTTGGCGCATGCCCCCGGCTACGCCTATGGGTTAGTTAGTTTTACGCACTCACCTTTACCGTTACCGCAAGATTGAAGGCCGTGTTCGGGAGGCTTTCGTCCGCGAGCAGACCACCTCGTCAAATCATCAACCCCGCCCGTAATGCGCTATAGCTGGCGCAAAACGTGGTGGCCGCTCGCAACGGCGTTGCACGTAAGAATAATTCTTAAGTAACAATCAGTTACTCGTGAATGCATTGCGTTTGCGTGGCTTGAACCATTGGGATGAAACCGCTACCTTGGGTTTGACTCGAAAGCATGTGGGGTGCACGCATCCCCGCTTATCGCTTTGGAAATGCAAACTTCGCAATGCGATGGAAGCACGATGTCGAAGACAATTCTGATCGTTGAAGACAATGAGTTGAACATGAAGTTGTTCAACGATCTTCTTCAAGCGCATGGCTACAACACGCTGCAAGTGAAGGATGGGCGCGTGGTAATCGACGTAACGCGCAAGAACCGTCCAGACTTGATTTTGATGGATATACAGCTGCCGGAAATTTCCGGCCTCGAAATTACGAAAATGCTGAAAGCTGACGATGACCTGTGCGGCATTCCGGTCGTGGCCGTTACCGCATTCGCCATGAAGGGCGACGAGCAGAAAATCCGTAACGGCGGCTGCGATGGCTATATCGCCAAACCTATTTCCGTCACGAGCTTCCTACAGACTGTTTCACGTTTCCTAGAGCCGCAGGCAGCTCAATAGGCAATCACAGCCGGGCATAAAAAAACCCGCCGGTTCGGCGGGTTTTTTATTGGGTCAGTGCGACCTTATTTGATTTTGCCTTCTTTGAAGACAACGTGCTTTCGCACAACCGGATCATACTTTTTGAATTCCAGCTTTTCGGTCTTGGTGCGGGGGTTCTTCTTGGTGATGTAGAAGTACCCGGTGTCCGCGGTGCTTTCCAATTTGATCTGAATCGTCGCTGGCTTCGCCATAGGTCGCTATCCCTGAAAATGAGCGGCGGACAATACACCGTACAGCCAGGGTGTCAAGGTTCGCCCCCGGCGACAAATCTCTATCTAATCAAGGCTTTACCGCTAACTGAGGGCTGCCGCCGACCGTAACTTGCGCCATAAGCGCGCGATCGCTCAACAAGAGGTGGGCGAGGTCAGTCTCCGCGGCACGCTCCGGATTGGCCTGAGCAGGGCAGGCGGTGCGCAAATCCTTGCGTACGGCCTCGTCAGGCCCGGCAACGACCCATTGATGGCGGGTTTCGGCGGGCAGCAGTAGGCCGGCGATGGTTTCTTGAGATATGCCTTGAATGGAGATGCCGTCACCAGCCAAGCATAGATCCGGCAGAATTCCGAGGCCATGAAGCAACGTGCCGCGCGCGGTCGTAACGTGGGCCCAGGTGACGGACAACTCGCCGCCATTGGGAAGTCTCACCACGGTCTGCACCGATCCTTTGCCTAAGCTTTCTGTGCCGACCACCAATGCGCGGCCGTTATCCTGCAGCGCCGCAGCGACGATTTCGGCCGCCGACGCCGTTCGGCCATCAACAATGATCACGATTGGCGCGCCGTCCGAGATGTCGCCGCGGTGTGCGGCGTAGAACTGCTGTGCGCCGGGATGGCGTCCTTTGAGAACTGCGATGACGCCGCTGTCCAAGAAGAGGTCGGCCATTTCGACCGCCTGATCAAGAAGCCCACCTGGGTCTGTCCGTAAATCGAGGATGATGCCCTTAAGACTTCCGCCATTTGCGACACGGGCTTCGGTGATAGCGCGGCTAACGGCCCTGCCTGTGCGCTGATTGAAACCACGAACATGTAGTTCGGCGATGCCGTCGTTCAAAGTATAAGTCGCGGTATCAGGGACGATAAGGTCGCGCCGCGCCTCAATAAAAATCGGTTTGGGTTCTTGGAGCCGGCGAATTTCTAAATTCACCACCGTATCGTTTGATCCGTCGAGAAGTCCCCGCATCTCGGTAAGCGAGCGCCGGGCGATGCGCGTACCATCGACTTTGACGATAACGTCATTGGATTTGATGCCGGCCCGATCTGCCGGTCCGCCCACAACGATGGCATTGACTAAGGCGCCAGCCGGCACTGAAACAACTTGAAGGCCGAGCCCAATCACACCGTCGCGGATAAGGCGATTACGGGCCGCATCTTGGCGCGTGGCGTAACGCGAATACAAGTCTACCTTAGCTAGCATCGGCGCAAACGCGGCTTTGTAAAAGGCTTCTTCGTCCGCAATTTTGAGCGGGGTCGAAATTTTGCGTGCGGCAAGCACCGCGTCGATGAACCCTGTCGTAAGGGTCGTGGGGTCGCCGAAGGCGATCGTCACATCGCTGGTAAGATCTCCGCGCGCGAACGTTACATGATCGTTGGCGAAAGTAACGGTCACTGCTGCATCGAGCGAAGGGAAGTTTGCGACCGCACTCTTAAAAAGGTCGTCGATATTTTGATCGTCGTAAGCGCGCGCCTTGATTTCATCCAGCCCTTTGCGAAAAACACTTCGCATTGCCGTGACATCGAGGTTGTCCACATACACATGCGGGACGTTTTTTGGCGGTAGTGTCGCACACGCCGCGAGCAGAAGCCCGGCGCTGGCGGCAATGGCGAGACGATGGACGAGCGAGTGCATCATTTCCGGCGGTGTTTTTTACCCCATCGCGGATTCCCGCGCGGCTGTTGCGCGCGCGGGCGTGGGGCCTCGTTATTGTCTGGCCTCACAGTATCGATCCTGCCGCTATATTCAAATACTATGCTGCCGGCGATTTCGTTTGTTTCCAGCAATTTAACGTCAATGATATCGCCTACGCGCAAACGTAGGCCCTTACGCTGGCCGACGACGCTATGGGTGCGCTCGTCCACCTCGTAAAAATCGTGGGGCAGATTACGCATGGGGAGAATGCCGTCAGCCCCGGTTTCGTCCAGGTTGACGAACACGCCAAACCTACTAACGCCGTTGATGCGTCCACGAAACACCGCACCCGTACGGTCGGCAAGGAAGGCCGCCGTGAAGCGATCCACAGTTTGGCGCTCGGCTGCCGCGGCGCGCCGCTCGGTCATGGAGATGTATTCGCACATGTCCACCATGTCCGGATCGCGGTTTTCATTCCAGCCGCCTTCACCGAGCTTGCACGCCGCAATAAGGGCGCGGTGCACCAGGAGATCGGAATAACGACGAATCGGTGAGGTGAAGTGCGCGTATTTTCTCAACCCCAATCCAAAGTGGCCGATGTTTTCAGGGCTATAGACGGCCTGTGCTTGCGTCCGCAGTACCAGCGTATTGACCATATTCTCATTGGGCGTGCCACGGACCTGACCGAGAACGCGGTTGAAGTCCTGTGGCTTAACGCTCCCCGCATGGGGAAAACTCAAATTTACGGTGGAAAGCGCTTCGCGTAACGCGTCGACACGTTCCGGATCGGGCTTGTCGTGAACCCGATACGCGCATGGATAGGCGGACTCAGCCAAGGTTTCCGCAGCCGCCACGTTGGCAGAGACCATGAATTCTTCAATCAACTTATGACTGTCGTAGCGCTCGCGTGGAACGACGCCTTTAATAGCACCGGTCTCGCGATCGACGATGATCTTGCGTTCGACCAAATCAAGCTCGAGCGTGCCGCGTTTTTCGCGCGCGCGCAGAAATGATGCATAGGCGCCATACAGCGGCGCGATCACCGTTTCCACGAGCGGCTTGGTCATGTCGTCGGGATGACCATCTTTCGCGGCCTGCACCTGGTTGTAGGTCAGCCGCGCTGCGGATTTCATAAGCCCACGAATGATTTTGTGGCGGATCAGTTTACCTTCTGCCGTAATCCACATGTGCGCGGCGAGGCAGGGCCGGTCTTCGTTCGGTTTCAACGAACACCAGCCGTTTGACAATTCTTCCGGCAGCATCGGCACGACGCGATCGGGGAAATAAACAGAGTTGCCGCGAATATAAGCGTCGCGATCCAACGCATCGCGATCGCGCACATACCAAGCCACGTCGGCAATGGCGACGAGCACGTGCCAGCCGCCTTCGTTGGCGGGATCAGTATCAGGCTCGGCCCAAACGGCGTCGTCAAAGTCGCGCGCATCCTCACCGTCGATGGTGATGAGCGGCACGTTTCGCAAATCCACGCGGTTGCCTAACGGTGCGCCGACGGATTTCGCAGCTTGTTCAAGCGCTGCCTCGCTGAAGACGTCGGGGATTCCTTGAGTCTTGATGGCGATGAGGCTGAGGTTTTTGCTCGCGTCTATTTGGCCGAGCGTTTCGAGCACGCGGCCTTTCTCGGGGCCGTATTTCGCTCCGCCATAAATTTCGACCGACACCAGGTCGCCGCGTTTGGCGTCGCGTGCATCATGTGCCGCGATCAGGACCTCCGAGCGATAACGTTTGTCGACGGGGCGCAAGTGGCCGCCTTTGCCGTCGCTATTGGGTTCATAAACGCCCACGACTTTGGTCGGCGCAGCAGCGAGCACTTTGATCGGGCGGGCCTCGTAAGCATCGTCGCCGGCGGGTTTGATGCGCGCGAGAATCCGGTCGCCCACGCCCACAGTGAGTTTGCGATCATGTTTCTTGCGGGGGCCGCGCTGCTTTTCTTGGATCACAAGAATTTTCGGCGGCGGTGCGTCCGATTCCCACTTCGTCGGCCTGGCGAACAAGTCGCCGTCCTTGTCGGTGTGGGTGATGTCGATGACTTCGGTGTTTGGTAGGAAACTGCGCATGCCAACGCGCTGCTTGTGGCCTTTAACCACCTCGCCATCGGCGGTAATGTTTTTAAGAAGCGCTTTGAGCGCGATTTTCTGAGGGCCTTCGAGGCCAAAGGCGCGCGCGATTTCGCGCTTGCCGACTTGTTGATCTGATTCGCGGATGAATTTCAGAATCTCGTCCCGGCTCGGAAGAGCAGCGGGACGCGGTGTCTTGGAATTTTTAACGGTAGGACTCCAGTTTTAGAATGAGCGCAAAATGTATCAGGCGCTCGCCGCCTTGCGCGATGAGGCGGCGCGGCCTTTGGCTTTCGGCGGAGCAGCGCCGCCTTTGGCAGCTTTCGCCGCCAGCAGTGCTATTGCCGCCTCGACACTGATGCTCTCGGCATCCATGTCTTTGGGCAGTGTGGCACGAACTTGGCCATGTTGGACATAGGGGCCGAAGCGCCCTGACTTGACTGTAATGGCTTTGCCATCTTCGGGATGATTGCCGAGGTTTTTACCAGCGGTCGCGCCTTTACGGCCCGGACGGTTTTTGCCTTCGGCAAGCACCACGATGGCGCGGTTCAGACCGATCTCCAGCACGTCGTCGTCTTTCAACGACTGATAGCGCGGGCCGACCTTAAGATAAGGTCCAAAACGGCCAATGCCAGCCAAGATCATTTCACCGCTGTCGGTATCGACGCCGATTTCACGCGGCAGCGACAGCAGTTTCAGAGCGCGCTCCAAATCCACTTCATGCGGTGCGGTGCCTTTAGGCAAAGACGCGCGTTTGGGCTTCTCGCCCTTGGGCGCGGCTTTCTTTTTCTTCTTCTTCGGCTTGCCTTTGGCATCCAACTCTACCGGTTCGTCCACAGGTGGCGGAGGAGGTGGAGGCGGCGCGATCTCGCCGCCGAGTTGAACGTAGGGGCCGTAGGGCCCGATGCGCAACGTCACCATCTTGCCGGTCACGGGATCGGGACCCAATTCTTTCGGGCCGTCCATGACTTGGCCGTCGACGGGTTCGGGTGCGCCGAGCGGGCGCGTGTAGCGGCATTCAGGATATTTGCTGCAGCCGATGAAGGAGCCGAACTTGCCGAACTTCAGGCCGATGCGGCCATCGGCGCAAGCCGGGCATTTGCGTGGGTTGCTACCGTCGGCGCGCACCGGGAAAAGGTGTGGCTCCAACAGCGCATCAACGGCATCGATCACGGCGGTGCGTGTGAGGTCTTTGGTGCCGTCGATGGCCGCGGCGAAATGCAGCCAGAAATCGGCCAGAACTTTTTTCCAATTCCGACGGCCGCCGGACACGTCGTCGAGCTGTTCTTCCAACTCGGCGGTGAAATTGTATTCGACGTAGCGCAGGAAGAAGCTTTCCAGGAACGCGATCACAACACGGCCGCGGTCTTCGGGAATGAATCGCCGCGCGTCCATGCGGACGTACTTACGATCTTGCAACACTTGAATGATTGAGGCGTACGTCGACGGGCGGCCGATGCCTTTTTCTTCCAGCGCCTTCACGAGGCTCGCTTCCGAGAAGCGCGGCGGCGGCTGGGTGAAGTGCTGTTCCGGCGTAACGGCGGCGATGTTGAGGGCTTGGCCCTCTTTCATCGCGGGCAACAAGTTGCCTTCGTTCTCGTCTTCGTCTTCGCCCTTTTCAGAGGCTTCTTTCTCTTTTTCCTTCGCGCCGCTATTGGCGGACACGTCGTCATAGGCTTCGAGATAGCCCTTGAAAACAATGGTCGAACCACTCGAGCGCAATTGCGTTTGACCGTCAGACGTGGCGGAAATCACCGACACCTGATCCATAACGGCGGATTCCATCTGGCTCGCCATGGTGCGCTTCCAGATCAACTCATACAGCTTGAGTTGGTCGGGGCTGACGTACTTCGCAATGTCTTCGGGCGTGCGGCGCGCATCCGTCGGGCGGATGGCTTCGTGCGCTTCCTGTGCGTTCTTCGCTTTGCTTTTATAGACGCGGGCGTCTGCCGGCACGAATTTCTGGCCGTAGCGTTCGCCGATTAACTTGCGCACGGAGACAACCGCTTCCGGGTCCATCTGCACGCCATCGGTACGCATATAAGTGATAAGGCCGACCGTTTCGCCTTCGATCTCGAAGCCTTCATAGAGCTTTTGCGCCAGATCCATCGTCTGACGCGCCGAGAAGTACAGGCGGCGCGAAGCGTCTTGCTGCAAGGTGGATGTCGTGAAGGGCGCGTAGGGGCGGCGTTGCTTGGTCTTCTTTTCCACCGATGTAACGGTGAAGGTCCCGCTGCGTACGGCAGCCGCCGCGCGTTCAGCTTTCGCGCCGTCGCTCAGATCGAACTTGTCGAGCTTATTGCCTTCAAAGTGGGTGAGGCGGGCGGCGAATTTCTCGCTGGCGGTCGTGGCCATGTCGGCGCTGACCGTCCAATATTCGTCGGCTTTGAATTTTTCGATTTCCAGTTCGCGGTCGCAGATCATGCGCAAGGCGACTGATTGCACGCGCCCGGCGGACTTCGAACCTGGCAGCTTGCGCCACAGCACAGGCGAGAGTGTGAACCCCACGAGGTAGTCCAGCGCACGGCGCGCCAGGTAAGCGTCGACCAACTCGCGGTCCAGATCGCGCGGATGGGCCATGGCATCGAGCACGGCCGATTTGGTGATGGCGTTAAAGGTCACGCGCTTCACCGTCTTGCCGGTGATGGCCTTCTGGCGCTCAAGTTCGTCCATGACGTGCCAGGAGATCGCTTCGCCCTCGCGGTCAGGGTCGGTTGCGAGGATCAGGCCGTCGGCGCCCTTCAAGGCGCTGATAATTTCTTTCAGGTGCTTTTGCGACGAGTCATCGACCGCCCAGGTCATGGCGAAGTCTTCGTCGGGGCGGACCGAACCGTCTTTGGGCGGCAGATCGCGGATGTGACCGTAGGAGGCCAGCACCTTATAGCCGTCGCCAAGGTACTTATTGATGGTCTTCGCTTTAGCTGGAGACTCTACGATGACGACTTGCATGAGCCGTTCTTTTCCTACCCGTTTTCGCGCATTCGAACCCTGGCTGTTAGCCTGCCTAAAAGGTCCGTATCTGGCGTTGGATTCTGGCTGTTAGCGCGGAAAAGTTAAAAAATTCAAACCGTTCCGATTAAAGCCACGCGGTTGCCCGGCAACCGCTCCAGCCGTCCGTCTAGCTCCAACTCGAGGAGCACAGTGGCCACAACGGCGGGTGACACTTGGCATTGGCGTATCAGTTCGTCAACAGCGGCAGGGGTTGAGCCTAGGGCCGCCTCGATTGTAAGCCGTATAGACGAGCTATTATTTTCCTTCGTCTTTTCAATTGGTTGTGGCGAAAGATTTGGTTTCGAAGAAATATTAATCGCAGATACCCTCTCTGCGGGAATAATTGCCAAAATATCGTCTATAGATTGGACGAGGGTGGCACCATCGCGAATCAGGCTGTTAGGCCCCTGGGCGCGTGGATCGAGGGGCGAGCCCGGTACGGCGAACACATCCCGTCCCTGATCGGCGGCATAACGGGCGGTAATCAACGATCCGGAACGCGGCGTGGCCTCGACCACCACCACCCCAACACTGGCACCCGAGATGATCCGGTTTCGGCGGGGGAACAGGCTTGCTTGGGGTTCGGTGCCTGGTGGCATCTCGGAGACGACCGCGCCATTGGCGGCGATCTGTTCATAAAGACCCTGATGTTCGGGCGGATAAATCACATCGACCCCACCAGCCAAGACCGCGACGGTTTGGCCGTGAAGCAAAGCGCCTTCGTGCGCTGCGCCGTCGATGCCGCGCGCCATGCCCGAGATGACGACCAAACCGGCTTTGGCGAGATCGGCGGCGAGCATCTTTGCGAACTTCTTGCCGTTGATGGTGGCGTTACGCGCGCCGACCATGGCGATCATCGGCTGGGCGAGGACGTTGATGTCGCCTTTGACCAATAGCAGCGGCGGCGCATCTTCGGTGGCTTTCAGTGGTGCGGGATATTCGGGATCGCTCCAGGTCAGGTATCGCAGTCCCGCTTTTGTCGCCGCCGCGAATTCTTTTTCAGCGACAGACGGCTGTACGACGGAGATCCGTTTGCCGGCGAACTCCGGCATGCGCGCGATGGCCTCGCTGACGTGGCCGAACCTGTCCATAACTTGGCGGAAGGTTTTCGTACCCACGCCGTCCGTGCGGGTGAGTCTGATCCAATCGATCAGTTCGTCGTACTGCGGCATTAGGCCTTCTTTGCGCCGATGCGCGGTTCCTCGCCCTTCAAGAGCCGCTTGATATTGGCGTGATGGCGAACCCAGCCGAGGAGGCCCAAGGCAGCGAAAGCGATGGCTTCTTCTTTACGTCCTAGGACGAACGCGTAGACCGGTGCGAGGCCAAGGGCGACCAAGGCCGCCAGTGAGGAAAGGCGAAACAGCGCTGCCATTAGTCCCCATGTGAGAATCGCCAGCAGTCCGACCAAAGGCGCTGCCGCGAGCATGAGCCCCATGGTAGTCGCGACACCTTTGCCGCCTTTGAATTTCAGCCAGACCGGAAAGTTATGACCGATGACGGCGCCGATACCAGCGAGCAACGCCAGCGCGATTGCTTCCTCGCCAGCGAGGGCTTTGACGACGATCACGACGAACGCACCTTTGCCGCCGTCCAACAACAATGTGGCAAGCGCGAGCCACTTATTGCCGGTGCGCAAAACATTGGTCGCGCCAATATTGCCCGAGCCAATGGCGCGGATGTCGCCAAGACCAGCGAGGCGGGTCAGCAGCAAACCAAATGGAATGGAGCCGATGAAGTAGCCGCCAACCAGCGCGTCGAAATAGACCCACAACGGAATGGCGGAGCTCATCGTTTTTTGGCGGTCGCACGCTTTGGTTCGGACGTGCTTGCTGATTCCGCGGCCAATACATCGAACACGGTACGGCCATCGACCACCGTTCGCAGCACTTGCCCTTGAACCGGGCGGCCGTCGAACGGCGAGTTTTTGGATTTCGATTTGAATTTATCGGCAATGACTTTCCAGCCGCGATCCGGATCGAAGATCACGAGGTCGGCTTTTTTGCCTTTCGCCAACTGTCCGGCATCGAGGCCGAGAATTTGCGCGGGCGCGACCGTCAGACGGCGGATCACGTCGAGCAGTTTCATGTCCTCGTTGTGATAGAGGCCGAGCGATACGGCCAAAAGCGTTTCCAATCCGCTACCGCCGAACGCGGCCTGCGGGAAAGGCAGACGTTTGCTGTCGGAGTCCTGCGGCGCGTGGTCGCTGGCGATGGCATCGATGACGCCGCTTTGCAGGCCCTCGACAATCGCCACGCGGTCTTCCTCGCCGCGCAAGGGCGGCGAAAGCTTGGCGAAGGTACGATAATCGCCGACCGCCAGTTCATTCAATGCGAAATAAAACGGCGCGGTATCGCAGGTGACCTTCAGGCCGTCTTTTTTGGCTTTGGCGATAATCGCGACGCTATCAGACGTCGAGATATGGGCAGCGTGATAGCGTCCGCCGGTCATGGCGACGAGGCGCATGTCACGCTCAAGCATGATGATTTCCGCTTCGCGCGGAATGCCCGACAAGCCCATGCGCGTGGCGATTTCGCCTGCGGCCATGACGCCCGTGGCCAGTGTTGGTTCTTCCGCATGCTGAACGATCAGTAAGCCGAAGGTCGCAGCGTAACTGAGCGCGCGGCGCATGACTTGCGCATCGGCAATGGCTTTGGTGGCGTCGGTGAAGGCCAGTGCCCCGGCTTTGGCGAGCAGGCCCATTTCGGCCAACTCTTTGCCTTGTAGGCCTTTGGTCGCAGCACCGTAGCAATAGACTTTTGACAGCTGCAGCAAGCGCGCGCGCCGTGCGACGAATTCCAACGTCGCTTCGTCGTCCATGATGGGATTGGTGTTGGGTAAACACGCGATGGTGGTTACGCCGCCCGCGACCGCGGCTTCGCCGCCGCTCTTCAAGCTTTCTTTGTGCTCTTCGCCGGGCTCGCGCAACTGCGCGCGCATATCGACCAAGCCAGGCGCGAGGCAGTGTCCGCCGCAATCGACGATTTCCACATCAGATGGAATTTTACCGTCGAATAAAGACGGCGCCAGATCGACGATGTCTTCGCCGTTCGTCAGTAATTCGCCCGGCCCATCGAAACCCGACGCGGGGTCAAGGATGCGTGCGTTCACATAGGCGGTGCGGCCGGCTTTGATGGCGCTCATGTGCCGACCTTGCGCAGGTTCGCGCTTTCTTCGTTATGAGCGACGGCATTGTTGGCAAGGATTTCCAGCACTGCCATACGTACGGCGACGCCAAGCTCAACTTGTTCGCGGATGACGCTGCGTTCCACGTCGTCGGCCACGTCGGAGTCAATTTCCGTTCCGCGGTTCATGGGGCCGGGATGCATGATCAAGGCATCGGGTTTGGCTTGCGCCAGCTTGGCGCGATCCAGGCCGAAGAAGTGAAAGTATTCGCGGATCGATGGAATGAAACTGCCGCGCATGCGTTCATTCTGCACGCGCAGCATCATTACGATATCGACGTCTTTAAGCCCGGCGGTCATGTCGGTGAAGACTTCGACGCCAAGGCGCTCCACCGCGCTTGGGATCAAAGTGCGCGGGGCAATGATGCGCACGCGGGCACCCATCGTCAGGAGCAGAAGGAAGTTCGAACGCGCGACGCGGCTGTGCAGCACGTCGCCGCAAATCGCCACGAGCAAGCCGTTCAGCCGGCCTTTGCGCCGGCGAATGGTAAGTGCGTCGAGCAATGCCTGCGTCGGGTGTTCGTGGCTACCGTCGCCGCCGTTCACCACACCGCAGTTCACTTTATCGGCCAGAAGCTTCACGGCGCCTGAGTCGGGATGGCGCACCGCCAGCACGTCGGGGTGCATGGCGTTGAGCGTTACGGCGGTATCGATCAGGGTCTCGCCTTTGGTGACGGAGCTGGTTTCGACCTGCATGTTAATGACGCTGGCGCCGAGGCGTTTGGCCGCGAGTTCGAAGGACGTGCGCGTGCGTGTTGAGTTTTCGAAGAAGAGGTTGACGGTGGTCCGGCCGCGCAGGGCTTCGCTGGTCTTTTCCGCGCCGCGGTTAATGCCCACGTAACGATCCGACCGATCCAATAAATAATTGATTTCAGCGGGAGAAAGCCCCTCGATACCGAGGAGGTGACGATGCGGAAAGGCGGGGTCACGCATGGGGGCGGACTATAAGAGTGAGCTTTGTTCAGGGCAAGCAATTGACTCTTTTTTATGAGCCGCGAGGATGAGCCTGTGGAAAAGATTTATGAAGGCGGTTGTCATTGCGGCGGGGTGCGGTTCCGGGTCATGACGGACCTGACTGGCATCCTCGATTGCAACTGCTCGATTTGCACGAAGAAGGGCTTCCTTCACCTGATCGTTGCGCCTGAAAAGTTTGAATTGTTGACCGATCCGGAGGCGCTGACGACCTACACCTTTAATACAGGGGTAGCGAAGCACACCTTTTGCAGGACCTGCGGCATGCACCCGTTTTATACGCCGCGGTCCCACCCGGACATGGTCGACGTCAACGCGCGCTGCTTGGAGGGGATCGACTTAGCGGGCCTGACCATCACGCCCTACGATGGACAGGACTGGGAAAAAGCCCGCGAGGATCTGGGTTAGCGCATGCCGTCCAGGGCGCCCTGGAGGATGTAGGCCGCCGCCGCTTTGTCGACCACCTCGGCCCGGCGTTTGCGTGATAGGTCGGCCTCGTCGGTCAGCATGCGTTGTACGGCTGCGGTCGACAGACGTTCGTCCCAAAAGGCCACGGGCATTTCGCGGCGTTTGAGGAGTTCGGACACGAAGGAACGGGTGGATTGGGCGCGGGCACCCTCGGTTCCGTCCATTTGCAGGGGCAGGCCAAGGAGCAGCGCACCGACATTATGTTTGGTGATGACGGCTTCCAACTCTGCAAAGTCCTGGTTGAATTTTCGCCGGTTGATGGTGAGAAGGGGCGAGGCGATCATGTAGCCTGCGTCCGACAGCGCCAGCCCAATGGTTTTCGCGCCCAGATCGAGGCCTAAAATGACCTGGTTCCGAGCGAGTCTCGCCTTAAGTTCAGTGGGCTTGCAGATCGCCATAGCGGGTGTTACGGACTGGCCAAATCGCGGAGACCTTTAGCGGATGTCATTAGATAAAGCCACTGTACGCCGGATCGCCACCCTCGCGCGTATCGAGGTGCCGGACGCCGACCTTGGCACGGTAGCCGAGCAGTTGTCGGGCATCATGGGCTGGATCGAGCAGCTGAAGGAAGTGAATACCGACAACGTCGCTCCTATGAGCGGCGGCACCGATCTCAAACTTCCGTGGCGCAAGGACGAAGTCACCGACGGCGATAAGGTCGATCAAGTGCTGGCCAATGCGCCCGATGGGCACGACGGCTTCTTTACCGTGCCGAAGGTTGTGGAATAGCGCCATGACCGAACTGACATCGTTCACCATCGCTCAGGCGCGCGACCGGCTGCTGCGCAAAGAGTTCTCGGCGCTTGAATTGACCGAGGCGCACCTGGCGTCGATGGAGCGCAACAAAGACTTCAACGCGTTCATCACCACGACGCCTGAACTCGCACGCGAACGTGCGAAGGCGTCGGACGAACGTATTGCGGCTGGTAAAGCCGGCGCGCTCGAGGGCATTCCGCTTGGCATTAAAGATTTGTTTTGCACCGAAGGTGTGATGACCACGGCGGCCTCGCACATTCTCGATGCGTTCACGCCGCGCTACGAGAGCACCGTCAGTCAGAAACTGCGCGATGCCGGCTCGGTGATGCTCGGCAAAATGAACCTCGACGAGTTCGCCATGGGCTCGTCCAACATCACCAGCTATTACGGGCCGGTGAAGAATCCCTGGAAAGCCAAGGGCGGCAGCAACGCCGACCTGGTGCCGGGTGGTTCGTCGGGCGGTTCATCGGCGGCGGTGTCTGGCCACCTTGTGATGGGTGCTACGGGCACGGATACGGGCGGATCGATCCGCCAGCCGGCGGCGTTCACGGGCATTGTTGGCGTGAAGCCGACGTATGGACGTTGTTCGCGTTGGGGCGTCGTCGCCTTCGCGAGTTCGCTCGATCAGGCAGGGCCCATGACGCGCACCGTGCGCGATGCAGCCATCATGCTCAAAGTGATGTGCGGGCACGATGCGAAGGACTCAACGTCGTCGCAAATGGCGGTCCCGGATTTCGAAGCAGTGCTGGGCCAAGGCGTGAAGGGTTTGCGCATCGGCATTCCCAAAGAATACCGGCCCGATGGTTTGAACGCGGAAGTCGATGCGCTTTGGAACAAGGGCATCGGTTGGTTGCAAGATGCCGGCGCGACCATTGTCGACATCAGTTTGCCGCATACGAAGTACGCGCTGCCGACTTATTATATTGTGGCGCCCGCCGAGGCGTCTTCGAACCTCGCGCGCTATGACGGCGTGCGGTTTGGTTTGCGCCAAGACGGCAAATCGCTGGATGACATGTACGCTAAGACGCGTGCGGCCGGTTTCGGCGCGGAAGTGAAGCGCCGTATTTTGATCGGCACTTACGTTTTGTCGGCCGGTTATTACGACGCCTATTATTTGAAGGCGCAAAAAGTCCGCGCCCTCATCGCCAAAGATTTCACCGATGCGTTCAAAAAATGCGATGCCATCCTGACGCCGACGGCGCCAACAGCCGCGTTTGCCATCGGTGAAAAGATGGACGATCCGGTGGCCATGTATTTGAACGACGTGTTCACGGTGCCTGCGTCACTGGCCGGAATTCCGGGCGCGTCCGTGCCGGCGGGTTTGACGGCGGAAGGTTTGCCGCTGGGCTTGCAAGTGCTGACCAAGAGCTGGGACGAAGAGACGATGTTCCGCGTGTGTCAGACGCTTGAAGAGTCCGCGCAGTTCCCGACGTTGGGGGCGCTCTGATGTCGTACATCCTCAAAGGCGAGACGGGCGATTGGGAAGTGGTGATCGGGCTTGAGGTTCATGCCCAGGTTATTTCCAAAGCGAAGTTGTTCTCAGGCGCCTCTGCCGATTTCGGCGCCGGTCCCAATGAGCATGTTTCATTCATCGATGCGGGCATGCCCGGCATGCTGCCGGTCATCAATGAACGATGCGTGGAACAAGCGGTGAGAACCGGGCTTGGCTTGAAGGCGCAAATCAACAAACGCAGCGTGTTCGCGCGCAAGAACTACTTCTACGCCGATCTGCCGCAAGGTTATCAGATCAGCCAGTACGATCAGCCCATCGTGGGCGAGGGCACGCTTGTTCTTGATCTTGCGGATGGCTCGACGCGCGCGATTGGTATTGAGCGTTTGCACTTGGAGCAGGACGCCGGCAAATCCATTCACGACATGCACGGCACCAAGTCGTTCATCGACTTGAACCGCGCGGGCGTGGCGTTGATGGAAATCGTGTCCAAGCCGGATTTGCGCAGCCCGGAGGAAGTGGGTGCGTATTTGAAGAAGATGCGCTCGATCTTGCGTTATCTCGGCACCTGCGACGGCAACATGGAAGAAGGTTCCATGCGCTGCGACGCCAACGTGTCGGTGCGTCCGGTGGGCGCGACGGAATTGCGCACGCGCTGCGAAATCAAAAACGTGAACTCCGTGCGCTTTGTGATGCAGGCGGTTGAGTACGAAGCGCGGCGTCATGTGGATGTGTACGAGAGCGGCGGAAAGATCGACCAGGAAACGCGCCTTTACGATTCCAACAAAGGCGAGACGCGCACCATGCGCTCGAAGGAAATGGCGCACGATTATCGTTATTTCCCCGATCCCGATTTGCAGCCGTTGGAATTCGACGACGCTTTTGTCGAGAGCATCAGAAAGACGCTGCCGGAATTGCCTGACGATAAGAAGGCGCGCTTTATCAGTGCATACGGATTGTCGGCTTACGATGCGGACGTGTTGGTGAGTGAGCGCGAGAACGGGGAATTTTTCGAAGTCGTCGCCAAGGGCCGCGATGCGAAGCAAGCGGCCAACTGGGTGAACACGAACTTGTTCGCGGTTCTGAACAAGAAGGGCTTGAGCATCGCCGAGAGTCCGGTGAGTGCTGCCAACCTCGGGCGCTTGCTCGATCTCATAGCGGACAACACGATCTCGGGCCGTCAGGCTAAAGAACTGTTCGAGGCGATGGTGGAGACGGGCAAGGACGCCGACGTTCTGGTCAGCGAACTTGGCTTGAAGCAGATGACCGACACGAGCGCGATCGAAGCGGCGGTCGATCAGGTGTTGGCGGCCAATACGGAAAAGGTCGAGCAGTTCCGTGCCGGCAAGGAGCAGGTGCTCGGCTGGTTCGTGGGGCAGGTGATGAAGGCCACCCAGGGCAAGGCCAACCCGGCCACGTGCTCGGATTTGCTGCGGAAAAAGCTGGCGTCCTAGCGATCGCGCGAAAACGAGCCCATGAACTTATGGCCGAAATCGAACATTTGGCCGAAAGCTCAGATGGTTAGCTTCGCGGCAAACGAGCCCATGAACTTATGCAGTTTCGACTGTTAGAAAGCCCCCTATGAAAATGTCGCCTCGACTGAAATCCGGCACCGTACTGATCATCGGTCTGGTGACAATCTTCGTCGTCGGCTGGTTCATCTACCGCGCGGCCATTCCGCCCACATGGTTGCGCGACTTCGGCGCTGAGATTGCGCTACGCGCGACACCCGACCCGGCAGCGCCGCTGCCTGAAGACAGCCGCCAGGAAACGCCGCGCGGCTTAGCACCGCATCCTTACATCTGCGTCGCGAACGTCGTGAAAGATCCGGCGTGGGATAAGCTTGTGTTCATCTCGACCGACCTGCCGCTGCGCGATCAACCCATCCTCGCACAAGCCACATGGCCCAAAGGCCTGTTCGAGCGCTTCGCCGGTGAATTGGAGCGCGACAACCGTTACCAATTGGTGGCGCTGGTGAAAGACAATGTCGTTGTGGACGCTCAGCTTTTCTATACCTTCTGGGCTCAGTTGGACGCCGTGGTGCGCCCCGAAGGTTATTCGCCCGCGAATGCCGTTTTCGTGGCGGAAGTGAAAAACGGAACTTATGTGCTGCTGCCTGCGCCGGACGCGCCCGCGAACATTTGTGCAAGGAAGTAAAACATGATCGACCTCTACACGCTGTTTACGCCCAACGGTTACAAAGTTTCGGTCATGCTGGAAGAGCTGGGCCTGCCGTACAATGTGCACGTCATCAACATCTCGAAGAACGAGCAATTCACGCCTGAGTTCTTGAAGATCAGCCCCAACAATAAAATTCCGGCCATCGTCGATTCCGAAGGCCCGGACGGAAAGCCGATCTCGGTGTTCGAGTCTGCTGCCATCCTGATGTACCTCGCGCAAAAAACCAAAAGCCCGCTGCTGCCGACAGACCCGCGCGCCTTCAGCAAAGTGATGGAGTGGTCATTCTTCCAGATGGCGAGCGTGGGGCCGATGTTCGGCCAGATGAATCACTTCGTGCGCTTCGCGCCTGAGAAAATTCCCTACGCCATGGATCGTTACACCAACGAAGCCAAGCGCATCTTGGGCGTCATGGATAAGCGCCTGGGCGAAAGCGCGTACTTGGCTGGGCCGAATTACACCATCGCCGATATCCTGACCTATCCGTGGACGGTCAGTGCTTTGTTCATTATTCCCGATCTCAGCCCGTGGCCGAATGTGGTGCGTTGGCAGAATGAGATCGGCGCGCGTCCGGCGGTGCAAAAGGGCATGAACGTTCCGCCGAAGCCGTAAAGCGCGGCTACGGCGCGACGGCCTCGTCGCCGAAGGCTTCGAAGAACGCGGCCACTACGCTGGCCGCGAATTCGGGACGCACGTGGCGTCCATCGGGCGCCCACACGGGCTCGTGCGAGAACTGCGCCATTTCATAAGCTGGAAAGTAGTGAACGTTGCGGCTGGCGAAGTCGCGGCACACTTGGCCGGCCACCGCGCGCAAAATCGCTTTGCTCTCGGTGGTCGCGGTGCCCACGTCCAAATCGCTGAACGTCGATTCAAGATGAATGGGCGAGACGGAAATGACGATGGGCTTTGCCGGATAGTTGGTGCGCAGGAGTTCGACCATCATGCGCAGGTTGGCATAGTTCTCGGGGTACGAGCTTTGATGAAACGTTGCCTTGCCGATGCCGCCGCCAAAACCGAACTCGGGCTGCGCGCCAAAATAGCGGCCCGTGACGGTGTGCCGCCAAACTTCCGTTAGTCCTAAGGTGAGGACGAGTACGTCGGCAGCATCTAGCCCCGCGCGGAATGTTTGATCGACCTTGGTGCTGACGTCGGCCAACGCTTCGCGCGTCTTGCCGTAGATCATTCGGCGCGTGGGGTCTTTGAAAATAAGGTCGGAGCCCAGCAGTGAATTGGCTTCCACATTGCGGACCTCGATGAAGCTGGCGGCGCGGTCGGTCCAAAGGTCGAAGGCGCACTCGAATTCCTGAAGCATGGAAAACGTGTCGTAGTGCATGAGGGCGCGCTGGCGCGGCAGCTTATCGAGAATTTGGGTCGCGGGGTCGAACTGAATCGAGGTGTAGTCGGGATAAACCGTGAGTCCGCGCGCTTGGAACGCTTTACGGATCTCGATGGCGAAGCAACTGCCGATGGTGAAGAGCTTGGGCGCTGCGCCGAAGATTTTCTTGCGCTGAACGGGGTAGGTCGCGAACGAACGGAAATCGGGCCAAAAGTCGATCTGCTTGCCGCTCTGTTTTTCGTCCGCCATATCCAGATCCGCGCTAGGTTATGTCTTTGTACGCTTCTTCATTTTGGCAGGGGCTTTCTTGTTGAGCACCGTCTTTTTGACGGTCGTCTTCGCCGCGTTCTTCTTCAAACGGCTTTGATTATAT
This sequence comes from Fidelibacterota bacterium, assembly GCA_947475895.1. Classification (GTDB taxonomy): domain Bacteria; phylum Pseudomonadota; class Alphaproteobacteria; order Rhodospirillales; family Rhodospirillaceae; genus SHVO01. Next base: position 37,544 of record CANJMF010000006.1, on the reverse strand, counting down.
TCAATCGCCGCGCGGACGAGGGCCTTGAGTGGGGATTCTTTGACCTTGTCGCCTTCCAGAAAATCGATGGCGCGGCGCATGTTGCCTTCAAGGCCGGCGTTAAACAGCTTATCGGGGTCGGCGAGAAAGGCTCCGTGAGCAAAGGTGAGTTTGACCTTTCCTTTGTGCGCGTTGGCGACTGCGATCATGCCATCGCGCGACCACACGGGGCTTCCCATCCACTTCCATTCCTCGATGATCTCCTTGTCGGCCGCGAGGACGCCCTTCCGGACGGCAGCAAAGGTTTTGCCGCGCCAGTCGGCGATGCTTGCGATGAGATGATCAATTTTCTGGGATGCGTTCATGGACTTTGTCTACCCAACGGCGCGGGGATGAAAACGCCGGACCGCCAAAAATCCCAGCCCAACGAAAGCGACGAGCACGACACCTTGGGCTGCCGCGAAGGGCGGCTCAGCGCCGGTGGGCGCAAGGTCGTGCAGGTTCGGTACCTTTAAAAACGCCTGTACCACGAAGACAAAGGCGTTGAGATAAAAGCTCATGATTGCTGTGACGATGAAGATTAAGCGCCAGTGTCCCGCCAGGCGAAATGTAAAGCGGGCGACACTTGCGGCGGCTAGCACGACCAGGGAAATGATCCCGGTGATGTGCGAGGGCAAGAGTGTGTCGGCGGGGAAAAGAAAGCCGGTCGCACTCGTAGCGATGGTGAAAAGAAGAAAGAGTCCGGTGACCGATGGGACTTCCTTGCCTTGCAGCAGCGTGACGACAAAGGCGATGCCCAATAAAAGCGCCGCGATACTGATTAAAACATGCAGCGTCGTGAACGCTGCTAACGACATTCCCAGAACCATGTGCGCCCCTTATGTCCAAATATCCCCAAGGCAACAGCATACCGGTGCAACGCAACATTTTCGCTTTAAAAACGCATCTTAAAAAGCACGTTAAAGTGCGGGCCGGTTGCGGGTTGCCTCGGGCCTGAGGGGCCTGTTACGTTCGCGCATCGGTACGCTGGCCTGACGCTTTTTCGCGCCGTGCTGGACAGCAGAAAATTTGGGGAGGACACCATGCTGAAACTCGCAATTCTCGACGACTATACGGGTACCGCGCAAAAGAACGCCGACTGGTCGCCGCTCAAAAACACGTGCGAGATCACGTCGATCAACAAGCATCTGTCCGAAGATGAAGCCAAGACGGTGCTGAAGCCGTTCGACATCGTGTGCAGCATTCGCGAGCGCATGTTGTTTCCGAAAAGCCTGTTTGCGGCCTTGCCCAATTTGAAGCTGGTGACGACCATCGCGCCGCGTTTGGTGGGCATGGACTTACCGGCGGCGACCGAGAACGGCGTGCTCGTGTGTCACGACTATCTGCGCCGCACGATGCCGCATATCAATACGGCGACACCGGAGTTGGCGTGGGGCCTGATGATCGCGGCCGTCCGTCACATCCCGCAGGAAGTTGCCAACTTCCGCAACGGCGGCTGGCAACACACCGTCGGCGATTTCATTCTCAAAGGAAAGACGCTGGGACTGTGCGGTGTGGGCAACATCGGCCAACACATGGCCAAGTTCGGCAGAGCCTTCGAGATGAACGTTGTCGGCTGGAGCCAAAACCTCGACGCGTCGTCGGCCGCCGCTGTCGGTGTGCGTTACGTCACGAAGGAACAGCTCTTCAAGCAATCCGACGTCATCATCGTTAGCTACATCCTCAGCGACCGGTCGCGCGGCATTGTCGGCGCGGAAGACATCGCACGCATGAAGCCGACGGCTTATCTTATCAACCCGTCGCGCGGACCGCTGATCGATGAGCCCGCGCTGATCGAGGCGCTGAAAAATCGCAAGATCGCGGGCGCCGGCCTCGACGTGCTTTGGCAAGAACCGCCACCGAAGGACCATCCGTTCCGCAGCATGGACAACGTGATCGTGACCCCGCACTTGGGCTACAACGTGAACGAAGCCATGCACTACTTCTATACGGACACCATCGACACCGTGCACGCCTTCGCGCTCGGCTCGCCGGTGCGTATGGCCAATCCCGAAGTGTTGGAAAAATTCCGTTCGAAGATCTTTCCAGGGAAGTAGAGGCGCTGCGCGGCGTCGCAATTTTGTCGGCGCCGTGTGAGGGAGGATGAGCATGTTCCTATTCGCGATCTTGATTCCGGCGACGGCCATCGTAGCCGGTGCCTACATCGTGATGGTGCTCTCGCGCCAGACGGACGGGCCGCTGCGTACGTTCGGGAAATATCTTGCGATCTGGATGTTTATTTTGGGCGGGTTGGTGTTTCTGGGCATGTCGGCGGGTGCGATTTATCGCGCCAAGCATCCTGGGGAACGGCCGCCTGGGATTTTCGGTATGGGAATGCGCGGGGGAATAAGCGGACCCGGCATGATGCGCGGACCGGGACCGGATGCGGGCACTCAGCGCTTCGATGTGCCGCGACCTGCTTATCGGAGAACGCCGCCGCAAAGTGAATTCCCCGAGCTTGAAGATGCAGGACACACGAGCGGTTCACCGGAATCAAGCGCGCCGCCGCGCAGATCGTCGCCGAGCGAATTTCCCGACTTGGAAGAAACCGCACCGCGGCCCGCGAATTAACCGGCACTCATGACCGGCCCTTCACCTGAATTGGAAGCGCGCGTTTTAGCCGAGGTTCGGACGGGGAACGCGCGTATCGCCCACGACTACGATGCCCTGCACTACGAAGAGGCCCCGGAACCGCTGCTGGATCCGAAGAACGTGCTGAACGTTGGGCGGACTTACGGGTGTCACGCGTCGGCGGGAGACATTCTTGATCTGGGGTGCGGGGCGGGTGTGCAGCTCAGCCGCGCGGGGCGCGAAGCCTCGGGTCGACTGGTCGGCGTCGATCTCGGCGTGGAGAATTGCCGCCGTGCCGTTGAACGCTGCCGTGAATTTGGCGACCGTGCGCAGATTCTCAATGCGGATTTGCTCGACGTGAAAGCCGAGCAGCTTGGAACCTTCGACGTCATTTACGCCGTGGGCACCGTCTATGTGGTGCCGCCGGAAGTAAGGGCGCGCGTTTTTGAGGTGATTGCGAATTGCCTGCGCCCAGGCGGTGTGGCGTTGATCAGTTATTATTCGGGAACACTTCCGGCTATGCGCGCCTATGTGCACGGGCTGCTGCGCAATGGGATTGCGCCAACGTCCAATCCACTTGAAGCCGTAGCCCGTGCGCGGCAGTTACTACAAACCCTGGCGCAGGGCGTCGACCCAAGGCATCCGTCCTTGATGTTGCACGGAATGCAGCAGACAGCATCGCTGCCGGACGCCACGTTTTATCACGAGGTGTTCAACCCGTTTTTTACGCCGCTGCATACGTCTGAGCTGCAGAGGGTGTTAGGCGCTTCCGGAATCGACTTTTGCGTCGTCTCAATGGACACGCGCCTGGGCAAATCGCCACGTCGCACCAAAGGGCGCTGGAGGCCGATGCGCAAGAACTGCCGGCGGGCGGTTACTATTACAATGCGTTCGGTCGCCCGAGCGGTACGGGCTGACAAACGTCTTCCGGTAAATCGCGAGCCAAATCAGGATATTGCATGGTTTTTCAGCGACAAAGCGCGCCCAGCAGAAATGCCGTGGATTATATTGCACCGCAACATGAAGCGCGTTAGCGTTACGGACGGTTGTTCGAACAATCCGTAGCACGGGATGACGTTTGGGGGAGTTGCCCGGCGCTTGTGAAGCGAGTGCTCGCAAGGATGCAGCGGCGGAGAGAGCGCGAGCCTTTGGTTGATCAGTTCGATCCAGAGGAGACATGCAATGCTCGACGGAAGTGCAACGACATTTTCCCACGTCAAACCCAACGATACGAATTTCGAAGACGGCGGCCTGCGCGGTTTTTTCCAGTATCGCGATCTTGGCGTCGCCGCCGCGACCAACGGCAAAGTCATCGCTCACTTGGTCAAAGCCAAGGCACCGCCCTCGAACGGAACCGGTTGGCACAAGCATATCGCTGAATTTCAGATCGTCATCATGACCAAGGGCTGGGCCAAGTTCATGTATGAGGACAAGGTGACGCTGGTGGAAGCGGGCGATTGCGTTCACCAACGCCCGGGCATCACGCACTACCTGTTCGATTACTCGCCCGATATGGAATATCTCGAAATCGTCGGTCCGGCGAACTTCGGCACGGTGGATGCCGAAGCGCCGTGCGCTGTGCCGCCGGTCACGCCCTGGAAATAAGTTTAGCTACGACGCGGCGCTCGCCAGGTGTTTGAACATGTGACGGCGCGCGTCGTCGTCCATTTCGGTTTTGAAAGGGAACTTCTCTTTCAACGCGACCGCGCGCGCGGCCGCGGGCCGGGCGGTGATCTCGTCGGTGAGGCGCTTTAAGTTCGGCAACTTCGCCCAGGCCTCTTCGCCGAGAACGAAGGGCAGCATGCGCGCCCATCCCCACAACGACATGTCGACAATGGTGTATGTGTCGCCAAGCATGTAGCGATGTTTGGCGAGGTGCGCATCGGCGATGGAGAAATGGCGCGTGGCCTCGAACTGATAGCGGTTATGCGCGTAGGGCACTTTCTCCGGCGCGAAGTGTTTGAAGTGCACGGCTTGGCCAGCGTAGGGCGCGATGCCGGTTGCGACGAACATCAACCACGACAAAAGCTCCGCGCGGTTTTGCGGCAGGAACTTTCCGGTTTTCTCGGCGAGATAAAGCAAGATGGCGTTGCTGTCGAAAACGATGACGCCGTTATCGTCGATGGCGGGGACTTTGCCGTTGGGATTGACGGCGAGGAACGCGGGCTGGTGTTGCTCGCCCTTGCGCGGATCGACCGGTACGGGCGTGTAGTCGATGCCGGCTTCCTCGAGGAAGAGCGCGATCTTGGTCGGATTGGGCGAGCCGTTGAAATAGAATTTCAGCATGGGGTTTTCCTTCCATTAGCGGCTTTACAGTCCGTCATACGGTATTGCAGGGTGCGGCAGGATTTTGAAGGGACAATTTATGCGAATCTTGATTCTGGGCGCCGGCGCCATGGGCGGTTACTTCGGCGGCCGGCTGGTGGAAGCAGGACAGGACGTTACATTTCTCGTGCGCGATGGCCGCAAGGCCGCGTTGGATAAGAACGGTCTCGTCATCAACAGCCCCGCGTGCGGGGACTTCCAAGCGCCTGTGAACGCGATCACTGCCAAGGACCTCGCTGGACAGGCGCCGTTCGATATCGTCGTTTTGGCGTGCAAGGCCTATGACCTCGACGCGTCTATCGAAGCCATCGCGTCGGCGGTTGGTCCGAAGACCGCCGTGCTGCCGTTTTTGAATGGCCTCGCGCACATGGAGGTGTTGAACAAACGCTTTGGTGCGGAGCGGGTGTTGGGCGGCGTCGTGCGTATTTCCGCGACGTTGGGCGCGGACGGCACGATCAATCATCACAATGACTGGCGCTTCATCACCGTAGGTGAACAAACTGGCGAGATGTCGGACCGGGTAACATCTTTTGTCGCGGCGTTCGGAAAAACGGCTGTGGTCGCCGCGGCCGTGCCGCACATCATGCAAGAGATGTGGGACAAGGTGGTGCAGCTTTGTACAATCGCGACGATGACATGTTTGATGCGCGCGACGGTACGCGAAATCATTCTGGCGGGCGGCGCGGATATGATGGTCGAGACGCTGGAGGAGAGTGCGGCGATTGCGGAGAAGGTGGGGCGGCGTCCGTCAGCGGCCTTTCTTGAACGCGCGCGGAAAGTCCTGACCGATGTGAATAACGGGGTGAGTGCATCGATGCTTTACGATATCGAGCGCGGCGGACCTATCGAAAGCGACCACATTTTGGGGTACATGCTCAATGTGGCGAAGCAATATGGCGTGCGGGCGCACATACTCGAGGTTGCTCACCTACATTTGAAGTCCTATGAGCAGCGCCGGGCCGCAGATCGGTTGTAAAACTCAATTAAACTATTGGATATCCGGGACCGCACACGTAGTGTCGGCGGCGCATTTATTTAGGTTTAGGGGACGAGGCGATGGAGCAGGTAACAAAACGGTCGATTAATAAAGTAGCGTTTACCGCGCTCGGCGGCGCCAGCGTCGAGTGGTACGACTTCTCGCTCTATAGCAGCGCCGCGGCATTCGTTTTTCCCCGGGTTTTCTTCTCGGCCGACCTTCCGCCGCTGGTAGCCCTCGTGGCCGCGTTTGCAACGTTCGCTCTCGGATTTCTCGTGCGGCCTTTGGGCGGCATTCTGTTTGGAAACTACGGCGACAAGTATGGCCGTAAAAAAGCATTGGTCGTTGCGCTCATGCTCATGGGCGGCGCCACAACGTTGATCGGGCTGCTACCGACCTATGAAAGCGTTGGCGTGTTGGCGCCGATTCTGCTGATTGCGCTGCGTCTCGCGCAAGGGTTGGCATTCGGCGGTCAGTGGGGCGGCGCTGTGTTGCTCGTGACCGAAGTGGCTCCGATTGAGCGCCGCGGATTTTATGGCAGCTTTGCGCAGGCCGGTGTGTCGTTGGGCATCATTCTCGCGAACGTCATCTTTCTCGCCTTCAGCACTCAACTTGCGGAAGAAGATTTTATCTCGTGGGGCTGGCGCGTGCCGTTCCTGTTGAGCGTCATCCTGATCGGCATCGCGCTCTATGTTCAGCTTTATCTTGAAGACACACCTGCGTTCCAGCATCTGATCGAAGAGAAGAAGAAGTTGGATGCAACAAAGGAAGTGGTTGCGAAGCCGGTGAAGCCGCCGATGTTCGAAGTGCTCACGACTTATCCGAAGCAAATCGCGCTGGCAGCAGGCGCGATGATGGCGTTGTCCATGGCGTTCTACATTTTGATTACATTCTCGGTCGGGTACGCGGCGAACCCCGCCGGTCTCGGGATTCCGCGCAACACCATGTTGATCGCCGTCACGATCGGCGCGGTGTTCATGGGGCCTATGATTTTTCTGGGCGGCGCCATTTCCGACAAGCTGGGTCGACGCGGTATTTACCTCTTCGGTACAGTGATGCTCGGCATCTGGGCGTTTGTGATGTTCCCGCTGATCCAGACGAAGAGCTTCGCAAACATTGTCATCGCCATCAGCGTTGGCCTTTGTTTCGTCGGCCTCGCGTATGGACCGCAGGCCGCTTTGTTCTCGGAAATGTTCTCGACCAAGGTGCGTTACTCCGGCGCGTCACTCGGTTATCAAATCGGTACGGTACTTGGCGGCGCCATTGCACCGCTCATTGCGACCGCCGTACTGGCAGAGTTTGGAACGACGCTCGCCATATCGGTTTACATGGCGATCGTGTGCACCATCACCACGATTTCCGTGCTCCTCGTCAAAGAGACCTACAAGAACGATCTCGAGAAAGTCTGAGCACGTCTCTTCATCCGCGGCACGTGAGTACATTTCATGTGTAGCGGTAATGAGATGATGACGGTGAGAGCGGTCGATACAGTCCAGAGTTGTCGAGACTGACAGTATTCCAGGTCGCCGTGCGAAGGCCATCCAGGGGTTGTGGGATTTTTGCATCTATCCTCTAGGCATCGCGTTTCCGATGGGTAAACGCCTTGCCTGGTAAGGGGCGGGGGATATGATCTCGCTATGGGAGAGAGTTCGAACGACCGGGCTATTTGGCTTGCGCGTTTCGTGATGCCGTATGAGCTACCATTACGGCGGTGGTTGAAGAGTCGTCAGTTTAGAGAAATCGATGTCGACGACGTCGTTCAAGAGACTTACGCCATCCTCTCCGAACTCAAGTCCGTCGAAAACATACGCAATCCAAAGCAGTACGCCTTTCAAACGGCGTACTCGATTATTCTGGCGCAGCTGCGGCGTGCCCGGATTGTCTCGATCACCACGGTCGCCAATCTCGACGCTCTCGAGGCCACCACCGACATGCCGTCTCCGGAATGCCAAGTGTGCGACCGGGAGGAGTTGCGGGGCGTCGAAGAGGCGATCAAGGCGCTACCCCAGCGCGTCCGCGATGTTTTTGTCTTGCGCCGTATTAATGGCCTGTCGCAGCGAGAAGTCGTACAACGCCTTGGAATATCAGAAAATATCGTTGAAAAATGTGTAGCCCAGGGCGTAGAAGCTCTGATGACTGCATTTAAGCGTGGCGGAAAACTTTCCGCCGACACTCCAAGTAGTGAGGCGATCCACGTCTCGAAAGACCCTTTGCCGATCACTCCTTTGTTAGGCAGTGGCAGCAAGACGTCTGTTTGAGCGCGTGAAGCGATCGCTTCGATTTGGATTGAGTTGGCGGCATGTACAAGAATAGTGAAGGCCTACAGGAGTCGAGCGACCAGCTAGATACCGTCGCAGCCGAATGGGTTGCGCGTGTCGACCGCGGCCCGTTGGATCCCGAAGGCGCCCAAAAGCTTGCGCAATGGCTCGCGACGAGCAGCCGCCATCGCGGGGCCCATGCCCGCGCGCAAGCCGCGTTGGCTTATCTTGATTACAACGCCGTCCAAACACTCAATCAAGAAGCCATTACGTCATTTTTCATGGCGCGGGATGCCGGGGGCAAGCAAGCGGTCCGAGGTGTCTCGCGTCGGCGTCTTCTGTGGCTTGGCGGCGGCATTGCGACTGCCGCGGCGGCTTCGGTTTCCGCACTTATGTTGAAGCCTAGCGTGCCCGTCGTCACCTATAGCGCACGACGCGGTGAGATTTTGAAAGTCCCACTTTCCGACGGCACGCTCGTGACCCTCGATACGGCATCGACCATTGCCGTGAGGTATCTTCAGCACGCGCGCGAAGTGCAGCTCGTCGAGGGCAGGGCGCTGTTCGATGTCGCGAAAGATAAGGCGCGTCCCTTCACCGTCTCGACCCGTGGGCTTCAGGTGCGGGCGGTCGGGACGAGCTTCGTCGTCCGTAACACGCAGGCGCGCGCTCCCGAAGTGCTTGTGTATGAAGGAATTGTCGACGTCGGCGCTCACATCGACACGGTTCCGGTGCGCGTTGGCGCCGACATGCGTGTGATAGCGTCGATTTCCGGTCCGGCCTTGAACGTTATGTCAGTGGACCCGACCGAACTCTCGCACGAACTGGCCTGGCAACAGGGATTGTTCGAAATCGAGGACGTAAGCCTCGCGATGATGGCGGAAGAATATGTACGCTATTCGGACATGCGTATTGTGATTCCGGATCGTAAGGTTGCGGAACTCACAATCACCGGGCGCTTCTTTGCGACCAATCCTATCGGCTTCGCAAATGCGGCAGCTGCAAGCTTTGGCTTGAAAGTCGACGTCAACGGCCAGGAAATACGGCTGCTGCGACTCTAGTTTTCTGCGGCGCGTTCGCCGTTCTGCGCGATATTGCGTTGCACCAAAATTGCTGCACTGCGCCACGCTTTTTAACGTCAAAAAAAGTTTCCAATCTGCTTCGCGCTTCGGCGGAAATCGGCGGCCCATACATCTTGCTTGTGGCCCGGCGATGCACAGCGTCTCCGGGGCAGGAGAGTATTAGATACAGACGTTAAATTTGGGGGGACTTGATGAAATCGCGCTCACTGAAATCCTATTACTATCGCACGGCCGCGCCGACCGTTTTGGCAATGATGATCTGGAGTGGCAGCGCACTCGCTCAAGAGCGCGTTTTTAATGTTCCCGCTCAAGATGCACGCCGCGCGATCCCGGAATTTGCCCGGCAAGCCGGCATTGAAATTTTAGCGCCCTCTGAAAAACTCAGAGGCGTGCGCATGCCTGCCATTCAGGGCATGTACGATGTGCATGAAGCGCTCGCAATTTTGCTCGCCGGCACCGGTCTGACGATCGCGTCGGAAGAGGGCAAGTTCATAACCTTGCGCAATCAAGCAACGCCGACCTTAAGCAAAATCGCTGCGGTCGAAGTTCAGGTCGCTCAAGCGTCATCGGCGCCGGCAGCGTCCTCTCAGGCCGCGCAAGCAGCGCCAGTTGAAGAAATTGTCGTTACCGGATCGCGCATCATTCGCGAAGGTTATGAAGCGCCGACGCCGCTGACGGTGGTCGGAGCGGAAGCGCTTGCATCGCGTCCGGATGCGAACTTGGTCGACTTCCTCAACTCGATGCCGGCGGTGTCGGGAAGCAACCTTCCGTCCAGCGGACAGAACCTCGTCAACACCGGAACAGTGGGTCTGCAGATCCTGGGTCTGCGCTCGCTCGGAACCGCGCGCGCGCTCGTGCTGCTCGATGGTCAACGTGTGGTCAGTTCCTCGGTCACCGGTGCCATCGACGTCGGCACCTTCCCGCAGCAGTTGGTCCAGCGCGTCGACATGATCACCGGCGGTGCATCGGCCGTTTACGGATCGGACGCCGTCTCCGGCGTAGTGAACTTCATTCTCGATCGTAAATTCACCGGCGTGAAAGGCGAAATCTCAGGCGGCCTGACCAATTACGGCGACGGCAAGAACTATAAGGTCGACATGTCGGCCGGGTTTGGCTTCGCCGATGACCGCGGACACGTTCTGTTGTCCGGCGAGCAATTGTTCAACAAAGGTATCCAAAAGAGCGGCGACCGGGATTGGAACAAGCGCGGCGTGATGTATATCACTAACCCGACATACTCGGCGACGAACGGCCAACCGCAGTACCTGCTTCTAGATCAAGTTGCCGTCGCCAATGCAACGCTGGGCGGCGTCATTGTTTCTGGTCCGTTGAAAGGCACGGCCTTCGGTTCCGGCGGCACACCCTACAAATACCAATACGGTCCACTCGTATCGGGCAATTTCATGCAGGGTGGCGATTGGGCTGCCAACAACGTGCAGCCAAATTACGATCTTGATCCGGTTCAATCGCGGCAGAACGTGTTCACCCGCGTCAGCTACGACGTAACCGACAATCTGAATATGTTTATTCAGTACTCGTGGTCGCAGATGACAGACCGCAACGACATGAACACCAACTTCATTCTTGGCGGAGCGACCGGTCCGACGATTAAAATCGATAACGCCTATCTGCCGGACTCGGTTCGCGCGGCGATGACCGCGAATGGTCTTACGACGTTCCAGTTCGGCACCTTGAGCGCCGATTTCAAGACGTCGTTCGGTGACGACGATTTGCGCGTCACGAACAGCATCCACGCGGGCGTTGAAGGCAATTTTGAAGCCATGGATACGACGTGGCGTTGGAGCACTTATTACGCCTACGGCGCCACCAAAGGCGGCATGCATAACCCGGGCGGCGTGCAGAAATCGCGCTTTGCCTTGGCGATCGATGCGGTTGTGAATCCGGCGAACGGCCAAATCGTTTGCCGCTCGACGCTGACCAATCCGACGAACGGCTGTAAGCCCTGGAATGCGCTGGGCATCGGTGTGAACACCGGAAATGATGCCGCTTATAATTGGATGAACAACAATGGTATCGGCAGCTTCCAGCACATCCTGAACGAAGAAACGGTTTACTCCGCCTCCATCACCGGCGAGCCGTTCTCGGTTCCAGCCGGCCCGGTTTCAGTCGCGGTGAACTTGGAACATCGTTTGGACAGCCAAGCCTCGGCGGCGGACCAGTACTCGACCATCTTCGATCACTATGTCGGCAACTACGGAACGGTGAACGGTTCTCAATCCGTGACGGAAGGCAGCTTGGAAACAGTCATTCCGTTGGCGAAGAACGAAAGCTGGGCCAAAAGCTGGGACTTCACGGCCGCCGTGCGCTTCACGGGCTACTCGCTCGCGGGCTACGTGACGACTTATAAGTTCGGCACGACTTACGCGCCGATCGACGACTTGAAGTTCCGCATCACACGGTCACGCGATATTCGCGCGCCCACACTGTATGAGTTGTTCCTCACGCCTCAGATCACGTTGGGCAGCATCTTCCTCGATCGTTTCCGCAGTAATGAAACGACCCCGGGTACGATGGGAACAGCCACGGTCGGCAACCCCAACCTCGTGCCGGAAAAAGGCGATACGACGGGGATCGGCGTGGTGTTCTCGCCGACATTCATCGATGGCTTTACCGCGTCGGTCGACTTCTGGGATGTGGCGATCAGCGGCGCGCTCCAGGCCTTCGGCGGCCAGCAAATCATCGATACATGTTTTGACGGAACGCACCCCGAGCTTTGCGGAAACATTACCCGCGACAGCACGGGCCGCATCTCGCAGATCAACGTCTTCTCCATCAACTTAGCGTCGCAGAACGTCCGCGGCCTGGATTTGGAAGCAAGCTATCGCATTCCGATGTCGAAGGTCGTCGACGATTGGCGTGGCGATCTGTCTCTGCATGGCTTGATGACGTTCTATCTGCGCGACCGCATCAACAACACCTTCATTCCGACCTATGACCGCGTTGGTCAAAACGGCTACTCGTTGGGTGAAGGCTTCCCGCCGAATTGGAAGTTCGACGTAACCGCGACCTATGCACTTGACCCGGTTGTGGTCTCAGTGACGGGACGCGGCGTCAGCAGCGGCAAGTTCGACTCGACTTACATCGAGTGTACGTCTGGTTGCCCCACGTCGACCGCGACACGCCCGACGATCAATAACAACTTCCTTGGCGGTCGCTTCTACATGGACGCGAACGTCACTTACAAAATGACATTCGGCGAAACGACGTCGGGTGAGTTCTTCATTTCCGCGAAGAACCTGCTCAACACTGATCCGCCGTTGTCGGGCCGCGGCCTCGGCAACCAGTTCTTCATCAGCATTGGCAGCAGCCCCACGCTGTATGACCAATTCGGTACGGTCTATCGCGCGGGTCTTCGCTTCAAGATGTAAGGAAAGTGAGAGCTTTTACATTTTCATACGTTTCATAGGAGAGAGATAATGGCTGCTAATTTGGATGGTTTGTTAGACCAGTACGACAAAGGCCAACTTAACCGTCGGCAATTGCTGACGGGGTTGGCGCTGGCAACCGGTGGAGCTTTAGCCGGTGCCACTACGGCACAAGCGGCAGAACCAGCGCCGCTTGCGCCTGCGATGTCGATCAATCACGTTCACTTGCTTGTGAAAGACGTGAAAAAGTCGGCCGAGTTTTATTCGTTTATCTTCGGCGCGAAACCGCAGGGCGATCGTCTTCCCAGCTACCTGACGATGTCTCTGCCGGGTGCAAAGCCGGGGAACGGTTGCTGGATCACGCTCAGCAATCCCACGGGCCCGCGTCCGGATTCGCCGGATGGCGGCGATGAAGGGAAGTCGGGCGTGATGACGCATGCGGCGTACGGCACGAAGGTTCCGCAGGCGGAGTTCGCGCGCATTGCTAAAGAGATCAAGAAGCGCTTCCCGGAAGTGAAGGACCCACGCCCGTTCCACACAAAGGACGCCGGCGACGGACTCTACTTCTTCGATCCGGATGGCATTTCGATCCAGCTCATCCAGATGGAGCACAACGGAGAACTGGGTAAGTACTAATCTCGGAGAGTGCGGAGGCTGCGCGCTGATCTTGGCGCGCAGCTGAAGCTCCGGGTTCGATAGACGGCTTAAAGGAGCGGCGCGTTTTGTTTCAGCAGCAGGCACATCAGAGCGGCACCACGAGATTTAGAAAATTGCTGCCTTCTTTGAAGGGTGGTGTTTTCGCGTTGGCGAGTTTGGCTGCTTTGGCGTCGTGCTCTCAGCCCGCGTCTCATGAAAATGCCGGTGGGGCGGTCGTCGCCGGCAAAGAGCCGCAAATTGCCTTGAAAAGCCACCTGCGTCTGATTTCACAAGAGCAGTACCGCAATACACTGGCCAATATTTTTGGCGCCGATGCGGTTCCCGCGCTGAGCTTTGCGCCGGCAGAGCGGACCGAAGGTTTGATCGCAATCGGCGGGGCCTACATTGGGCTCACCGATAGCCAAGTTGAAAACTATCACCGCATCGCTTCGCTGGTTGCGGACATGGTTGTCGCGCCCGAGCGCCGCGAGTTTCTCATTCCCTGCAAGCCCGTCGAGGAAAGAGCATCGGACAAAGCGTGCGCGACGATGTTCCTGTCGCGCGTCGGTACACTTTTATTCCGCCGCCCGTTGTCACAGGCCAAGCTTGACGAGGTCGTTGGGATCGCAGGCAGCAGCGCCGACCGTTTGAAGGATTTTTATGTCGGTCTCTCAGTATCGCTGGAGACCATGCTGGTCAGCCCGAAGACTCTGTTCATCGACGAGCTTTGGGAAGCTGATCCGCAGCACCCCGGTCAAATGCGCCTCGACGCTTATTCGCTCGCCTCGCGTTTAAGTTTCTTCCTGTGGAACACGGCACCCGACAGCGCAATGCTGAAAGCGGCCGCGAGCGGCGAACTCTACAGCATGAAGGGGCGGGCACGCGTGGTCGACGCGATGCTGGCGAGCGTCAAACTCGAAGACGGCGTGCGCGCTTTCTTCGGTGACATGCTTGGATTTGATGCCTTCGAAAATCTTGCGAAGGACCCGAAGGTTTATCCCGCCTTTACGGGCCAAGCGGTCGTGGAAGCGCGCGAGCAAACTTTACGCATGATCACGGATCATCTTCTCACTCATAAAGGCGACTACCGAGATCTCTTTACAACCCGCGACAGCTTCATCGCACCGTCGTTGGCAACGCTTTATCAGCTGCCGGCGGGTGTGACCTGGCGACCATATGAAGCCGCACCGAACAGCCAGCGCGTCGGGTTACTGACGCAAATCAGTTTCCTGGCCTTACACTCGCATCCGGGCCGGACATCGCCCACCTTACGCGGTAAGGCCTTGCGGGAATTGCTGATGTGCCAATCGGTGCCGCGTCCGCCCGCAAACGTTGATTTCTCGGCGGTCGAAAACCCGGACGTGACCTTGAAGACGGCACGCGAACGTTTGGCGGCGCACCGCGCCAATCCCGTGTGTGCGGGCTGCCATCGCATCACCGATCCTATGGGGCTCGCCCTTGAGAATTTCGACGGTTCTGGGCAATATCGTGAGACGGAAAACGGCGCGCCCATCGACACCAGCGGCAGTTTGGACGGCAAAGATTTCAAAGACGTCGTTGGTTTGAGTCAGGCGCTCCACGACAACCCGGCGGTGCCGGCCTGCTTGGTCAAGCGCGTCTATACTTATGCGACCGGTGGTCGACTTGACCGGGAACAGCAGCCGATTGTCGATTATTTCGCGAAGCGTTTTGCGGCCGAAGGTTATCGGATGCCCGAGTTAATGCGGGCGATTGCGCTCAGTAATTCATTCGCCGCCGCCGAGCCGAAAGACGCACCGGCAGCGCCAGTGAAAACAGCCAGCGCATCGCCTGCGAGCGAACAGACCACTAGTGGAAACAAGTAGGAGAGTGTCATGACGGGTTTCAATCGACGCAGAGTCCTGCGCGGAATGCTGGGCGGGAGCGCGGTGACCGTGGCATTGCCGTTTCTCAATTGTTTCCTGAATGGCAACGGCACGGCGCTGGCGTCGGGCAAGCCGCTTCCGGTGCGCTTCGGGACCTGGACCTGGGGTCTTGGCATCAGCAAGTCGGTGTTCGTTCCCAAAAAGGTCGGCACCAATTACGAGTTCCCCGAGGAAATCGAATGTCTGAAGCCGATTCAGAACCAGATCAACGTCCTCACGAACTACACAGCCTTCCGCGATGCGTCGGAAAACATCTGCCACTACACCGGCTGGGTGACGACGCGCACGGGGCAGGCGCCGGCGCAGCAAAATGACAGACCGGGCGAAACGCTCGACGTCACGATCGCCAACAAGATCGGCCGCACCACGCGCTTCAAAATGCTGACCGCGACCGCAACGGGCGATGGCCGCGCGAGCCTGTCTTATGAAGGGCAGACGTCTCCGGTTCCGGCGGAATCTTCGCCGATCGATTTCTACACGCGGTTGTTTGGACCCAGCTTCCCTGATCCGAACGCGACCACGTTCACGCCGAACCCGCGAATCATGCTTCGCCGCAGCGCGTTGTCGGCTGTGACCGACGACATTAAAGACATCAACCGTTATGTGGGCGCGGAAGATAAAGCGCGGCTCGATCAGTATTTCACCGGCCTGCGCGCGATCGAACACCAAATGGATCAGCAATTGGCCAAGCCCGAGCCGCTGGCAGCTTGCCACCCCGGCACCGCCGCCGATCACGATCCCATTGCCGGCATCGAAGTGAAGACGCTGTCCGAGCGTCACAACATGATGGCCGACCTGTTGGCCATGGCGATCGCTTGCGACCAAACGCGCGTTTTCAATATGTTCTATGCCGCTTCGACGGCGAACACCGTGAAGCAGGGCTATGAGAAGCCGCATCATACTTGCACGCATGAAGAGCCGGTCGATGCGGCACTTGGATATCAGCCGGTCGTGTCGTGGTTCACGCGCCGTTCCATGGAAAGCTGGCTGTACTTCGTGCAGGCGTTCGAAAAGATCAAAGAGGGCGATGGTTCACTGCTCGACAACATGCTGATTTATGGTCACTCGGAGCAGGGCTTCGCGCGCATTCACTCGCTCGACGGTCTCGCGGCATTTACGGCCGGCCGCGCCGGCGGAAAAGTGAAAACCGGTTATCACATCGACGGCAAAGATTCCGCGATCACGGAAATCGGCTACACCGCCATGCGCGTCATGGGTCTCGATCTGCCGCGGTGGGGCACGAGAAGCAACACGACGTCGAAAGTGATCAGCGACATTCTGGTTTAGGGTTTTGACTCCAGGCGAAACGGGGCTTCGCGCCGGTAAGCCTCAATACTTGCATCAGCCTTGGGAGGGCTTTGAATGCGCTTCGTCCGGATACTGACGCTCGTTTCTGTGATTGCGGGATGCGTTGCGGCTTATGGCAGCGGCGCATTCGCGGCAAGCGCGAAGGTGCTTAGGGAAGATTATATCCGCGAGCCGATGCCGGCGGGCGTTCAAGTCGTCAACACCGAGCTGGAAGGCAATGTGTTCGCCGACGCGCAAGGGCGCACGATCTATCGTTGGCCCGTTCAATTCCTGCGTAACGGCGGAGCCGGCGACAACGTCGGCAAGCCCACGTGCTTCAATACGCCGACGCGCGAAACGGTCGGCTATACGAGCCCATATCCGGCCGGCAATTTGCTTCCCGATGCAGATCATCATCCCACGTGCACGCAACATTGGCCGCCGTTCGCGGCCGCCGCGGACGCGAAGCCCGTGGGCAAGTGGACGATCATCAGCCGCTCCGACGGGATCAAGCAGTGGGCGTACAGAGGGTATCCTTTGTACACCTCGCATTTGGATCACCTGCCGGGCGAGACCAATGGTGGGTCCTATCGCAAAGTCCGCGACGCACCCTCTGGCGGCGCGCCGCGCGAACCCGTGGCTCCAATGCCCCTGGTTCCGGTCGAGATGAAAGCCCAATCGATGGCGCTGGGACGCATGCTGCAAACGACCAAAGGCGCTTCGGTCTATGTCAGCGACAAGGACAAAGCGAACAAGTCGAATTGCACGGGAGATTGCGCCGACACTTGGCCGCCAATCCTCGCGCCTGAGTTCGCGGTCTCACAAGGTGAGTGGACTGTCATTCAGCGCCAAGACGGTAAGCGGCAGTGGGCTTATCGCGGTCAGCCGCTGTACACGCACGCAGCTGATACGCGCAATCGCAGCTATGAAGGAAGCGATGTGCCGGGATGGCACAATGTGTTCACGCAACCGGCACCGCCGATGCCGGCTGGGTGGGGTTATGCGGATACGCGCGGCGGCTTGGTTCGTACCGACGCGCACGGTCGAACGGTCTACTTTTATTCGTGCAATGAGGACACGCTCGATACGCTTTATTGCGACTCTCCCGACATGCCGCAGGAGTATCGCTTGGCCATGTGCGGCGGCGGCGATGTGACGCGCTGCTTAAAAACGTTCCCTTATGTGATCGCCGAAGCGAGCGCCAAAAGCGAGAGCGTGAGCTGGAGCGTCAGAGACATCAATCCGATGACCGGCCGTTATGTGGCGGCAGGCACGCCGGGATCACTTCACATTTGGGCCTATCGCGGTCGTCCGCTTTACTATTTCGCCGGCGACGAAGTGAAGGGCGATATCGAAGGCGATAGCTGGGGCCAAGATCACGGCGTGCGCAACGGATTCCAGGCGTTTTGGGTGCGAGATGATTTTCGCGGAGAGTTGGACGGCGCAGGCCGCGGCAACTAGCTGGCAACTCTGTCGTAGAGGAAATGAAGATGAAAAAAGCAATGTTGACGAAACAAGCGCTGATCGCGGCGTTGGGCGTTGTTGGTCTGGGAGCAACGAGCGCAAATGCCGATGCGCCGTCTGCAGCGATCCGCAATCGCTCGATCGGCTATGTCATGACCGGCGTGCACTGGGCGACATATGCGACCGAGAAAGCGACGGAATGCCCCGACGGTTTCAATGACGGCCCGCGCGAGCAGTATTCTGCTTTGTTTCCGAAGGACGGCAAACAGCGCACGGTCGCGGAGACGGAGCTGACGCGTGAAGCCGCTGTTTGGTTTCCAGATACAGGGCCGGAGCCGAGCACCGCCAAGGAGTTCAAATTCAAGGAGCCGGTCGGCACGGTTGCGCCGGGCCTCAATCTCGACGGTAAGGTCGGCCCGAATGATTACACCAGCCCGGACGGCGAGAAGGGCATCGATAACCAATTCAATCGCGTCTACGGCTGTGTGTCGGACATGCGTCCGGGCGGCAGCCTGTACTTCCTCTGGAATAAGTACCTGACGCGCTATTTTTACCCGCACACCGTTATCGAAATCACCAATGTCGATGACCTTGTGAACGACGACGATGTGACGGTGACGTTCTATCGCGGCCTCGACGCTGTGCTGGCGGACGCAGGCGGCACTGAATTCCTGCCCTACGCCACACAGCGCGTCGACGAGCGGTGGGGGAAGCTGTTCAAAAGACCTGCGCACGGCAAGATCGTGAACGGTGTGCTGACCTCCGATCCCGGCGAAATCAACCGACCGTATATTTTTGGGTTTGAAGATCGGACCTTCTATCGTTTTCGCGACGGGCGGGTGAAATTGAATCTCACGCCTGAAAGCGCGAAGGGCGTCATCGCGGGATATCTGGATGTGAAGAGCTGGTACCGGGCCATCAACGGTGCTTTGGGCACACACTCTCTCAGCTACGGCCAAGAGTCTTCGCCGTCGCTGTATCGCGCCCTGTTCCGATTGGCCGACGCTTATCCGGATGCGAATGGAAAGAATACCGCCATCTCCGCGGTGGAAGAGGTGACCTTTAAGCAGGTCTATGTTCAACACGACGAGCCGAAGACAGCATCGGACGTGCGTAAATCCAGTCAGGCGAATGCCCGATAAGATAACGATGCGCTTATTTGAGGATTGCAGATGAGACTGTTGCGAAGTGTTCTCACTGTTTCGGCCGTGGCGTTTGCGATGACGGCGGGCGTGCACGCCTATGCTGCCGGCGAGAAGGAAGATTCCATTCGCGCGCCGATGCCGCCGGGCTTTCAAATTGTCCCGTCGGAACTCGAAGGCCCTGTCTATGCCGACGCGCAAGGTCGGACGCTTTATAAGTGGCCGCAGACAAATTTGCGTAACGGCGATGCCGGCGAAGTGCAGGGTAAGCCGGCGTGCGAGGACAAAGTTCAGCGCGTGAACGCGGGGCTGATGAGCCCGTATCCGGGCGGCCTTGAGATGCCTGAAGTCGATACGCGCCCGAGCTGTACGACCGTGTGGCCACCGGTTTTTGCTGCGGCCGACGCGAAGCCAGTTGGAAAGTGGACCATTCTTGACCGCCCCGACGGACGCAAGCAGTGGGCGTATGACAATTGGGCTTTGTACACGTCCGTTTTGGATAAGAAGCCCGGCGACACCTTGGGCGGCTCCGTCATGATGTATGACATGGGCGAGATCGGTGTTCAGCGGCACCCGCTTGTCGCCGAGCCCAACGTGCCCTCGCAGTTCGCGGTTCGCACGACAATGCTGGGCCGCCTTCTTGTGCTGCAGGACCATTGGTCCGTCTATACGCACGATGGCGACAGCCGCAACAAGTCGAACTGTTTCGATGCGTGTCTTGATGGCTGGTCGCCCGTTTTGGCCGCGGACTACGCGCGTCCGATCGGTGAATGGACGTCGTTTGAACGCGCGCCTGGCGTTCGGCAATGGGCGTTCCGGGGCAAGCCCGTTTACCGGCATCTGAGCGATCCGAAAATCGACTCCCTCGACGGGAGCGATATCCCGCGTTGGCATAACGTTTACACGCAAAGAACGCCCGAGCCGCCGAAGGGTTTCACAATCAAGGAAACCTTGGTTGGTTTGGTCTTGGGTGATTCGCAAGGCAAGACCGTCTATCGCTATTTATGCACCGACGATGCCCTCGACCAATTGGCGTGCGACCATCCCGGCGCGCCGCAGGTGTATCGCTTCACGGTGTGTGGCGGCGGTGATCCCGAGCTGTGCGTGAAGGTGTTCCCCTATGTCATAGCGCCTGCGGGCGCGAAATCGGGCAACACGCTTTGGGGCACGATGTATATCAATCCCAAGACCGGCAAAGCGGCGACTGCGGAAACTCCGGGCGCGCTGAATGTTTGGACCTTCCGCGCGCGGCCTGTCTACACGTTCGCCGGCTACAATGGTTACGGCGACGAAACGCCCAGCGATATGAAGGCGATGGCGTGGGGCGAATTCAACGGCCAGCGGAACGGATACAGAGCAATCGTCTATCGCGACATGTACTCCACGCGTGACCAATAACAACACCTACTCGAATTGGGAGATACCCATGAATAAAGATCGTTCGCTGCTCTGGCAGTCAGCATCACGTCTCGTGATCGCGGTCGCCGCGTTTGCGGTGCTGGGTGGTGGCAGCGCGACGGTACGCGCCGATGATACCGCCCCGCCGGGCCGTTCCATTGGGTATGCGTTCTATGCCATCGAATGGGGCATTACCCAGACGAAGGATACGAAAGCGGAGTGTCCTCAAGGGCTCGCCGAATTGGGGCCCCGTGAGCAGTACAAACTTCAGTTCCCGGATGACGGTACGCAGCGCAAGCTTGTGGACACGCAGCTCGCCCGTGAGGCGGATGTCTGGTTCCCGCGCGCGCAACAGGATCAGTTTCCATTCCGTCTCGCTGCAGGAAAGACGGCGTTCGGTCTCGACCTTGACGGAAAAGTGAAGCCCACGGACTTTACTTCGCCGGAGGGAAAACCCGGCGTCGACAACCAGCTGTTCCGCGTGATTGGGTGCATCTTCAATTATCGCGTCGGCGGCTCAGTCCAAAACTTCGATCAGATTTTTCAAAAAAAGATGGAGTTTGATCGCCTCATCGTTGAGTTGACCGACGTCGATAGCCTCGTGAACGACGACGACGTGACGATCACGACGTATCGCGGTCGCGACAAGCTTGTGACGGATGCGACGGGCAACACGTTCCAGCCAGGCGGCACGCAGCGGATTGATACGCGCTTCGGCAAGGATTTTATGCATGCGGCAAAAGGCAAGATCGTCAACGGCGTGCTGACGACGCAGCCGATGGATTTCAAAAATCCGCACGAAGTTCGCTATGAAGACGCGGCTTACGATTGGATGCGCGACGCACGCTTCGAATTAAAGCTGACGCCGGACGGTGCTCAGGGCGTTATTGGCGGCTACGCCGACATTGAATCATTTTATCGCAGTCGCAATCGGACCTGGGGCACACACCATCTCAGCTATGGCCAGCAGGCATCCGCATCGGTCTATCGCGAGCTGCGCAAATTAGCGGATGGCTTTCCTGATCCAAAGACGGGTGTAAATACCGCGATCTCGGCCGCTTATACCGTGAAGCTGGTGCAGGTTCATATCCTGCACCCGCAGAAGGAAGTCGCGAAAATCGATGATGCGCCGTCAGCAGGCCAGCTTGCCGACGCGAAGTAAACTTAAAGCGCAATAAACGCTGTATGGCGCGGTACGCCCGGCATTCTGCCGGTAGCGTCCGCGTCATATGCTTTTAGAGCCTCACTGATCGCGATTTGTGGACGGGTAGAGCGGGGGGGGAGGGGGCCGCAAAAGAAAGTACCCGCCAGCGGCTGCCGGCAGGTACGTAAGCGATGGCGCAGCGCGAAATTGTTGAGTCGAAAAAAGCGCGCTATTTCAGTTCCACCATGATGCCGGTTTGGCGTTCCGTCATCAGCTCTTCGGAGTGAGCCCGGTCGCGCTTGTTGAAGCGAATATCTCCGGCTTTAGACGTGGTCGTAGTCACGGTGTTGTCGGTTGTGACCGATTTGTTTGTTCCGTCGTACAACATGGCGACAACCACATCCGTATCGTGAAAATGCATGGGCGTCGGGACCCCCGGTGTCCACGTGTTGTTCCATACCGCCACACGTTTGTTTTCGAATATTTTTTTCGAACCCGCACGTGGAAACGCCCGCGGAAGTCCGGTCGTATTTTTGAGCGGCGGGACGGGGTGGTTTTTGAGCGCGACGACGACTTCATGGATGCCGCCATTGGTCGTTACGGTGTCTTTGAGATCGCTGCCGGCAGGGACAAATATCGCGTCGCCCGCCTTGCGCATGGCCTCCGTGACTTTCCCGTTGGCATGGGTCGTCGACACAATGCCGTCGTCGAGGAACATGATCACGGCATCCAAATCATGCGGTGTCGTAGGGCCCGTTATTCCCCAGGGAAGTTTTACATCCCAGACCGTAACCCGTTCATTGTCGATCACGGGCGCCGTTTGGGCAGCTGCTGGAACGGCTATGAGCAGGAGACTTGAAATGACGAAAGATTTGAACACGGTACCCTCCAATGCCAATGCGCAAAAGTATCGCAGTGATGAGAAAACATGCGGCGACGCTACCGCATTGAGGATTGTACCGTAAGGACATGGCTGCGGTTTGGCTAGGTTTTACAATCGTTCGTCAAAAGGGGAGGATGATATGACTGAAAGCCATTTTATTTCTTATGAGCGACGCGATGTTCTGCGGATGCTTGGTACGGCAGCCGTAGCCGTGAGTGTGGCGCCATCTGTTTTTGCTGCCGCGGGGAAAGTTAAAATCGGCACCATCGGCGCCGGCCATATCGGCCAGACTTTGGGCGGCATGTGGCTCAAGAGCGGCCATGAGGTCATGTTTTCCTCGCGCCATCCTGAAGAACTGAAGCCGACGATCGCGCCTTTGGGTGCCCACGCTCATATCGGCACGGTCGCGGAGGCGATCGCTTACGCCGACGTCATCTTGCTCGCGATTCCATATTTAGCGATGCCGGATTTTTGCAAAGAGTACGGCAAGTCGTTGGTCGCGAAAGCCTGCGTGCTCGACGCCACCAATCCACGGGAATACCGTGAAAAGGAATTGGCCATTGAAGCGCTGAAGGTCGGCGCGGCTCAATACACAGCGAACCTGTTGCCGGGTGTCCGCATTGTCCGTTGCTATAATAACTTAGGCGGCACGAACCGTATTGTTGAAGGCAGCACGCGCCCCGACGGCAACAAAGTGGGTTTGCCGATCGCAGGCGAGGATAAGAATGCCATTGCGATCGCCTCCGAACTGGTCCGCGAAACCGGCTTCGAGCCGGTCTTGGTCGGTGGCGTAAAAATGGGCAATTATCTTGTGCCTGAAACGCCGTTGGCCGGCGTGCATACGGCCGAGGAAATCAGGAAGATTATGGCGACCCTGAAGTAGCGCCTACAGGCTCGCAGCTGGAAATCCAGCTTTGAGCCGACCTAAACCTGGTGCACTGCGATACCCCCAGACATGGCGGCAGCCCTTGAATGCGGCAGGCCTTGGCCGTACGTTCGCATGACACCGATTGGCGTCGTGCGCGTCCTCATGCCAGTCCTGTGACGGAATTCGAGCGCCACGCATTTATCTGGGAGGGTAAATAAAATGTCGTCGTCCACGCCGAGCCCACTTGAGCGTAAAACGGCAAGCCGCCGTCGTTTCTTAAACTATCTCGCTGCCAGCCCGGTTTTTGCAGGCATGGCGCATAGTGCGTTGGCCGCTTCGGGTGGATTGTCACCGACGGATGCGTCTCCTTTTTCAATCGAAGAAGGCGACCTTCGTATTTGGGACAACGAGCTTCGTAACGCGGCGATAAAGTCGCCCGCTGAAGCGCTCGACCTTTTCGACATTGAACTCGCTGCACGCCGCGCGGTCGCGCCGGCTCACTGGGGCTTCATGACGACCGGCACAGACGCCAACATGACACTCCGCGCCAATCGCGCCGACTTCCAGAAGGTCGGTTTGGTGCCGCGCCGTATGAGAGGCCCGATCGCCACGACAGACAGTTTGAAGACGACGATCTTGGGCCAACAATTTGACTCGCCGATCTTTGCCTGCCCCTGCGGCGGTGCGAAGGCGTTCGACAACAATGGCCCCGAGGCTCTCGCCAAGGCGACGGCGGCGACAAATAATTTGCAGATGCTTGCCATCGGCGGACTTGAAGACGCCGCGAAAGCGACCGGCGGCAAAATACCGTGGGCGCAATTCTATTGCCAACCGGACTGGGATACGAACGCGAAAGCTTTCAAGAAGGCGGAAGATGTCGGCGCAAAAGTTCTGGTGCTGACGATTGACATCATCGGCATGCGCAAGGTGGCAACGGCCGAGCGTTTAAGACGCTCCGATGGGCGCAAATGTATCGAATGCCATGATACGCCCATGGGCGGCGGCAACGGCACATCAGCGATTTTGGCGATGAAGCACGACTACGATTGGGATTTTATCCGCCGCGTTAAAGACACGACGAAAATGAAGCTCGTCCTCAAAGGCATTATGTCGCCGGAAGATGGAGCGCTGGCGGTGAAATACGGCGTCGATGGCGTATTTGTTTCCAACCATGGTGGCCGGTCCGAGGATTTTGGAGTCTCCACCATCAGCATGCTGCCGGAAGTGGTCAAAGCCGTGAACGGCAAAGCCGCGGTTTTGCTCGATGGCGGAATTCGGCGCGGTGTGGACGTCGCCAAAGCGATGGCCATGGGCGCGACAGCGGTGGGCATTGGCCGGCCCTGGCATTGGGGTCTTGGCTCGTTCGGTGAAGCCGGCGTACGCCGTGTGTTCGAACTTCTCCGTACGGAAACATTGTTCGCTCTGCATCAGGCCGGCGCGGCGACCTTGAAGGACCTGTCGCCGGCAATGATCAGAAGGCTTTAGAGAAATAGGGTTTTGCCGCGTCCCAGACAGCCTTTTGAGGTGCGGGGAACATTGTTTGTAACCGCAGCAATCAAGCCTGTTCAAAATCGGGAAGATTCTAGTCTATAAGGTAGCGGTATTCCGACAGCTACATGTCACTACAAGGGGGGAGACATATGTCTTCACGTTTAGAAACCAATCGCCGTCGCTTCTTAAAATATCTCGCCGCCAGCCCGGTTTTTGCCGGTGCGGCAAATGCCTATGCCGTTGGGGGAGGGTTGTCACCGACGGATGCATCGCCTTTTTCGTTCGAAGAAGGCGATCTTCGTATTTGGGACGAGGAGCTGCGCAATACGGCCATCAAGTCGCCCGCTGAAGCGCTCGATCTTTTCGATCTGGAACTCGCCGCGCGCCGTGCTCAGGCGCCGGCTCACTGGGGCTTCATGGCCACGGGTACCGACTCCAACGCGACGCTGAAAGCCAATCGCGCCGACTTCCAAAAGGTCGGCTTGGTGCCGCGCCGCATGAAGGGTCCCATCGCTGTCGATACCGCTCTGAAAACGACCCTGTTCGGCGAACAATATGATTCGCCCATCTTCACGTGCCCCGCCGGCCCGCCGACGATGTTCGACAAGAACGGCAACGAAGCGCTCTCGAAGGCGACGTATGCCACCAATAACATGCAGATGCTGTCGATTTTCGGCCTCGAAAACGCAGCCAAAGCGACCGGTGGCCGTATTCCGTGGGCGCAGTGGTATTCGCAGCCGGATAACGAAGTGAACTTCAAAGCCTTCAAGAAGGCGGAAGACGTCGGCGCAAAAGTGCTGGTCTTGACGATCGACATCATCGGCTTGCGCAAAGTTGAAACGTTCGAACGTCTGCGCCGCTCTGACGGACGCAAATGCATCGAATGCCATGACACACCGCTGGGTGGTAACCCCGGTACGTCGGCCATTTTGGCGATGAAGCACGATTACGACTGGGATTATATCCGCCGCGTTAAAGACAACACGAAGATGAAGGTCGTGTTGAAAGGCATCATGGCGCCGGAAGATGGCGCGCTGGCCGTGAAGCACGGGGTTGATGGCGTGTTCGTCTCCAACCACGGTGGCCGTTCGGAAGATTTCGGCGTCTCGACCATCAGCATGCTGCCGGAAGTCGTCAAGGCCGTGAACGGGAAGGCCACAGTCTTCCTCGATGGCGGGATTCGTCGTGGTGTGGACGTCTGTAAAGCGCTCGCCATGGGTGCGAACGCCGTCGGTATCGGCCGGCCCTGGTTCTGGGGTCTTGGCTCGTTCGGCGAAGCCGGCGTGCGCCGCGTTTACGAACTGCTGCGGACCGAAACAATGTTCGGATTGCATCAAGCCGGCGCTGCGACAGTGAAGGACCTTTCGTCCATCTCGATCCGTCGTATTAAAGCTTAAGCAAGCCCATCAACTTGCAGCGACAAATCGGGCGCAGTTCCACAACCGGGACTGCGCCCGATCTATTTGTGCGTTGCAACATAATGGGCGCTTCGGTCACAGCCCGCCGGCTGATCGCGCGTATGGTGAATAAACGCGCGTTGTTACAATCCCATATCCCCGATGGACGCCCCGTTTCTTCAGGAAGAAAGACGGGCGGCGGAAGGAAAAAAATCCTATAATGAAAGGGATTACAGTGATTCGCTTACAGTCGGAGCGGCGGGTTCGTTTTGGCCCACCCGTGTCATGACGGATGCTGATCATCTGATCCAATTTTACGATAAAGCGTTTCGGCGTTTGTGCGGGAGGCACAGGATATGAAAAGCGAAGGCTTTGGTTTTTTTCGCAAATCCAAACGTATTTTGAAGTCACGGTTGTTCCTCTCTGTCGTGCTGCCGACACTCCTTTTATCCGCAAGCGCGCGCGCTGAGACCATTGGTCTCGTGGTGACAGGCGGCTGGTCGATTGCAGGCCACTACACGACGGACATGAAGCTCGAATGTCCCAACGGCTACAATCCCGACACCATCAGCAGCTGGAAGGCCATCAAGTTTAATTCCGACGCTGAGCGCGATGCGGATTGGGTAGGGAACCACGAAGGTAATTTCCGCACCGTCGAAGGTGGCAAGCGCGTTCATGTGGGCTTCGCGCCGCAGCTCGTCAACGAAACCGCGCCATCGTTTGACGCCATTGGCACGATGAGCGAAGGCCTCAACTTAGATGGCACGGCTGACGGCAAAGAAACAGACCGCACCTGTAAGCACAATAAACTTTCGTCGCCGGATGGTGCGAGCAAGGACATCGACAACCAGCTTTATCGCTCGGTCGGTTGTTTTCGCGGCACACGGCCCGAAGGCGTGTTCTTTCAGTACTGGAATGCAGAATTTGAAACAGCGGCGCCGGATCGTTGGTTGATCGAAATTAAAGGCGTCGATAGCCGAGTCAACGACACCCATGTTGACGTGATGGTCGCGCATGGCCTTGATAAGGTCGTGAAGGACGCGAGCGGGAAATTTCTTCCCAGCTTAAGCCAGCGCGTCGACACCATGATCCCGCGATATGTCTATTACACGACTGGCCGGATCGAAAACGGCGTGCTCATTACGGATCCGATTTCCGATATGCGCATGCCGTCGACGGCCATCACTGATACGGGCGAAATTGGCTTCCAGCAGGCGCGCTGGCGGCTCAAGTTGACGGACACCGGAGCCAAGGGGATTCTTGGCGCCTATCAGGATACGGACCGCTTCTTCCGGTTTATGCTCAAAACCGCCGGCAACAAGCCCCGTGCGACGGCGCTTGCGGCAGCGCCGTTCTGGCATTCGCTGAAACGTAATGCCGACGGGATGAAAGATCCGAAAACCGGACAGTGCAATTCGATTTCGGCGGCTTGGACCGTAGAGATGACCAACACTAAGATCGTTTTGGATCCGATCCTGCCGCCGTTGCCGTCTCGGCCGACGACAGTGAGTTCGACGGAAGTGGAAAAAGTCACACGCGTTTCTTCGGCGGAGAAGTAAAAATGAAAAAGATTCAAAAGTTTTTGTCTCGTCAGGCGTATATCGCGGCTCTCACGCTTCCGTTCGCGATGTTGGGAATGGGACAGTCGTCCGCGCAGGTTGCGTTGCAAGACGATCCGCATCCCGCGAACATCACGGTGCAAATGACCGATGAGGGCGCGGTATTCGCCGATGCGAAAGGCTTGACGCTATATTCGGGTAACGATCCGAAACCCGGCGCCTCGACCTGCACGAATGAAATCGTGAAGAAGGGCTCGACCGTTCAAAACGACGTTTATGTGCTGCCTTATCAAGATCGCATTAAGTCATGCATTCAGAAAACGCCGCCGGTTCTCGTCGGCGATGCGCAGCCCGTCGGCGCTTGGACGGTCATCAATCGTCCGGATGGTCTCAAGCAATGGGCTTATCGCGGCAGAGCGATGTACACATCGGAACATGACCGCGCTCCTGGCGATGTGAATGGCAATCTCAGCGGCCGCAGCGGCCGCGGCGCTAACGGCAGCAGCGAAACGGGGCCAATTTTTGCGCCCGTCATTCTGCCGGCGGAAGTCATGATCAAGCAGGTCGGCATCGCGCGCGTGCTGACAAGTAAGGATGGACACTCGCTCTATGCGCTTCCGAGCGACTCACGCAACAAATCCAATTGCGACGAAAAGTGTCTCGAAAAATGGCGTCCGTTATTGGCCTCGGCGCTCGCGCGTCCCGCGGGCGATTGGACGGTTGCTCAGCGCTCTGGCAAAGAATCGCAGTGGGCGTTCAAGGGTAAGCCGCTCTATACGTACGCAGGCGATACCGTGGACTCCGGTATCACCGGTGACGGCGTTGATAAAGCCGTCGTGGCGCTTGCCGTTCCGCTTCCGGCCGTGCCGAAGGACATTACCGTCTCGCGCACGATGCTCGGTTGGTTCTACGCCGATAAGGCGGGCATGACGGTTTACAACTGGTCGTGCCGCCCGATTGGCGAACATGGCACACCGAAGATGCCGGAATCCTGCGACAGCTATAACGAAAAGACCGACTTCTGGTGGTATGCGACCTGCGGCGACGAAACCACGTGCCCGAATGTGTGGCGCCCCGTGGTCGTCGCGGAAGGCGAAGAAAAGTCCTGGAAAGGACACATGTGGTCGGTTGTGACTATTCCGTCTCCGTGGGGTCCCGTGGTCGCGCCGGAAGGCATGAAGGGCCAGAAGGTCTGGGCTTATAAAGGCCGTCCCGTGTTCACCTACGGCTACGAAGATCTTCCGGGCATGGTCGACGGCTATGACGTCGGCGTGCAGGGTCTTCAAAAGTGGGCGGCTATTATCGCGGACGGCAGCTTGATCGGACGCGGACAGCCGAAATACCTCTCTCAGGCTTCTGCGGAATCGAAACAGCACGCTGGCGGAAAAAGTCGCTAACACCGCGCGGACTGAACGCCTTCCCATCGCAACTCCATCACTGCGGAGCGTACCGGCATGTCTGCACGTGACGATTTGAAGCGCTCAGCCCAGCCGGTTTCATTAGAGGCCCCAGGCCGAATAGACCGGCGCTATTTCTTCCGCGGTGGTGCGGCGATGTTGAGCGGCTTGGCTGCAGCAGGCTTGCTGCAGCCGGCAGACTCAGGGCGCGCCTTCGCGGCGGAACCCCAACAATACGCGGCGGCGAGTGAAACCTTGTCGGCTCAGACCCAGCGCGTGTTGCGTTGGGCTGGAACGACGAACGACTGGGTGCGGCCACGCGGCGCGGTCGATCATAACGTCGTCATCGTCGGCGGCGGGCAGACCGGCTTGAGCATCGCCTATGGACTGCGGCGCAAAGGGATCGGGAAGGTGCAGATCATCGACCAGGCCGAGCCGGGCAAGGCCGGAATCTGGCGAGACGTCGCGCGCATGCACCAGCTGCGCACGCCAAAAATGCTGATCGGTCCCGAGCAGGGCAACGCGGGCCTAGGCTTCCGGGCGTGGTTCGAAACGAATAACAGCCCGAGCGCGTTCGACGGGCTGGACCGCATTCCACGGACCGCATGGGCCGATTATCTAACGTGGTACGAACAGATCACGGCATCGGAAACGCGCTACCGCACGCGGCTTGTGGACATCGAGCCAACGGGCGATGTGCTTCGTCTGCACCTGGTATCCGATGGTAAGCCTCGCACGGAGACCACGCGCAAGCTTGTGTTCGCCAACGGCTACAACGGCGCCGGTGGCGCCAGCGTGCCTGGTTTCCTGCGTGCTCTGCCACCCGAGAAGTGGATGCATACCGAAAAGCCTATCAACTTCGAGCCCATGAAAGGCAAAGTGATCGGCGTCCTGGGTGCCGGTGCGTCGGCGTTCGATGCCGCAGGTGTGGCGCTCGAGCGCGGCGCGGCAGAAGTCCATTTGTTCAGCCGTAGAGCTTATATCGACTACACGAACGCGCCACCGACGGCACCCGCACGCCCTCCCATCGACCGGGGCTTTCCGAATATGATTGAGTGGTCCTATGTTCTTCCGGATGCCGTGCGCTGGCGTAGCCAGCTGGCGCGCGAGCGGTCCGTGGCCACCGTGCCATTCGATTCTATGAATCGCGCCGTGGGCCACGATAACTTTCGTTTGCACGTGGAGAGCCCATGGGACAGCGCGGCCATGAGCGGCGGTAAAGTCGCCGTGAAGTCGCGCGGCGCGACGTATAACTTCGACTATGTGATTGCCGGTACGGGTTATCAGATCGATTTAGCGGCGCAGCCTGAGCTGGCAGGTATTCATCAATCCATCGCTTTGTGGCGCGATCGTTATCAGCCCGAGGTGGGCGAGAGCGATAAAGTGAGCGGCGCTTATCCGTATCTTGGCGCCGGCTTTCAATTCCTGGCGCGCGAGGAAAAGGACTCGGCTTTGCTGCGCAACATCCACTGCGCCAATCTGGCGGCGAGTGCGAGCTTCAACATTCTCGTGGGCGATGTGCCGAGCATGGTGCTTCAGCCGCAATTGGTTTTGGCGATCGCTCAGGATTTTATGGCCGAGAGCGTGGATTTGACGGTCAACGAGCGCTCTCTCGATACCCCGCTCATGCCGCCGGATCCGACGCCGTATCAGCGGGCTCTCAAGGGCTAAGCGTTCACTGCTGTGCCGGTATTGATCGGCGAAGATTGTTGAATTGAACCTACGGGCGGACTGCTGCGAAGAAACGAGATCGCAACAAAAAAGTTGGCGTTTCGAATGTACACTGACGCGACACAAGGCACATTGGATTGGCCTCTCGCGATTTTCGAATCGCTAAAGAAAGCCAAGGTGCGTCAGATCGTATATGTGCCGGATGCCGGGCACGCGCAATTAATCGAAATGGCGCACAACGATCCCAGCATAACCACCACTGTTCTCACGACGGAAGAAGAGGGGATTGCCATTGCCGCCGGAGCTTGGCTTGGTGGTGAGCGCGCGGCGCTCCTCATGCAGTCGAGCGGGGTTGGGAACTGCATCAATATGTTTTCCCTGCTGGCAAGTTGTCGCTTTCCGTTTCTGACACTTGTGACCATGCGGGGCGAATGGAGCGAATTCAATCCGTGGCAAATTCCCATGGGGCAAGCCGTGCCGCAGGCCTGCGAAATGATGGGCCTGCAAACACTGCGCGTTGACGATCCAGTTGATGCGGCTAAGTCCATTGACGCGGCGGCGACTCTGGCTTTCGAAAGCGACCGATCCGTGGCCGTACTGCTTTCTCAAAAAATGTTGGGACGGAAAAAGTGGTGAAGCCATGACAGCCAACCCAACGCGCGAAGGCCTGGACCGCCGCTCGGCCGTGCAGGAATTGCTAAAAGAGCGCGAGAATATTTTGGTCGTGACCGGTTTGGGCTCGCCAACTTACGACGTCTTCGCAGTTGGCGATAGCGATGCAAATTTCTACTTGTGGGGCGCTATGGGTGGTGCGGCGCTCGTGGGGCTTGGCCTTGCGCTGGCGCAGCCCCAGCGTCCCGTGCTTGTGATCACGGGCGATGGTGAGCAGCTTATGGGGATCGGTGGCCTTTTAACTATTGCGACAAAAAAGCCGGGGAATTTGTCTGTCGTGGTCTTGGATAACGGCCATTACGGTGAAACCGGTATGCAGCTGAGCCATACGGGGTTGGGGATCGACCTGCACAAGATTGCGGACGCCGCCGGCCTGGAGGCCACGGAAATAAAGGATATGGCGGGGATCGCGGGTTTGCGGAGAACGCTGAAGCATCTGAGCGGCAAGCCGCGTTTCGCAACGGTGCGGATTTCTGCCGAGAATCCGAAGCGTGTTCTTCCGTCTCGTGATGGTGTCTACTTAAAGAATCGCTTCCGCGCGCACTTGGGCTTGGCGGTCAATTGAGCCGGCGAGGCCATTAGCGGAATAAGAGGGGGGATTTATGCGTATTTCGAAAGGCGGTGTCGTCGCGTCAAAAATGCGTCGACTCTCGATGGTTGTCGCATCGAGCGCATTTTTCCTTGTTGCGGCGCATCACACGGCTTTCTCTCAGGGATTGCCCAACCCCTATCGTCCTGTACGCGGTCTCGCCGACGGCGGTGGTCCGTTTATTCCGGGAAGCGAATGGACGGCAAGGCCGGCTGGCTCACCCGCGTCGATGTATATCGATGTGGACGGCGAAAGTGTCTGGGCTTTCATCCGCTGCGACGGAACGAGCCCCGTGCCACTCGCAAAAGGCGGGCGCTTCGGCGTCGACTGTCTGACCGAAGACAATAAGGTCAAGAATCTCGACACCATTTTTAAATTCGACCCCAAGGGCAATATCGTTAAACGCTTCGGCCGAGGGCTATTCATTTGGCCGCACGGATTGCTCGTGGATAACGAGGGCAATGTCTGGGTTACCGACGGGGCCAGCCCGCAAGCCGTCGAGATGGCCGCGAAAGGCGGCGTGAACGCTGGACACCAAATTATCAAGTTCAGTCCAGATGGAAAAATTCTCATGCGGCTCGGCGAAGCGGGTGTCGCCGGAAAAGACGAAACCCATTTTATGTCGCCGAGCGCCGTGGCCATTGGCGCCAATGGCGACATTTTCGTCGCTGACGGCCATGAGGTAAACGGAAACAATCGTGTCGTAAAGCTCACGAAAGACGGAAAGTTTATCAAGGCGTGGGGAGCAACCGGATACGCACCGGGCGAGTTTCGTACCTTGCACGCGATCGCCATCGATCCCTCCGGCCGCGTCTTCGTCGCCGACCGGGACAACAATCGTATTCAGATTTTCGACCAGGAAGGCAAACACCTTTCGACGTGGACGCAATTTGGTACGCCGAGTGGAATAGCATTCGATAATAAAGGCCAGATTTACGTGGCGGATTCAGAGTCGGACGGCGTCAATAATCCGGGTTGGGAGCAGGGCATCCGTATCGGCGATCTCAAGACGGGTTTCGTAAACGCGTTTATCCTCGACCCAGGCGGCAACCCCAATACGCAAACGGGAAGCGGCGCGGAGTTTGTCGCGGTGGATAAGAACGGAAACATTTTCGCCGGTGAACCGAGGCCCCGCGTTTTGCAAAAATACGTCAAAGTCCGATAACGCAAATCCCACTGCAGGAGGGTATATCGGTGAACGCGATGTACATGCGATCATTCTTGGCGGCAGTAGCATTTTTGTGTGCGGTAACGCCATGTGCGCTCGCGCAGACGAAAAAGGCCTCTGCAGAGTCGCCCAAAATGGCGCCGTACTTTGAAGTCGATCCCTTCTGGCCGAAACCGCTTCCAAATCACTGGGTGACGGGATCGACGGTCGGCCTTTCGGTCGATGCGAGCGATAACGTTTGGACGGTGCACCGCCCAGAGTCAGTGGAAGCGAACTTCAAAGCGGCGGATCTGACGGTGGCCGATGCGGTTGATCCGGAATCGCGCGCCTATGCTCCGGGGCCAATTAACCCAACGGATCCCATCGGGGTTTGCTGCAAAACGGCGCCCCCTGTTTTGGTTTACGACCCCGCTGGAAAACTACTCAAATCTTGGGGTGGAAAAGGCGAGGGCTATGACTGGCCCGACAGCAATCATGGCATCACCGTCGATCACCACAACAATGTCTGGCTTGCCGGCATGGGGGAAAAAGATACCCAGATCCTAAAGTTCAGCGCGGATGGAAAGTTTCTTCGGCAAATCGGCGCGCATGGCGTCCGCACCGGAAGCAATGATCTGAAGAACTTCTGGAAGCCGACGAAGATCTTTGCTGATGCTCAAGCTAACGAAGTATATGTGTCCGACGGCTACGGTAATCGACGGGTCGTTGTCTTGGATGCGGATTCTGGGGCGTACAAGCGTCACTGGGGTGCTTATGGCGGGAAACCGGACGACGCGAAATTACCGCCGTATAATCCGTCGTCACCACTCTCCAAGCAATTTTCCACGGTCCATTGCGTCGTCGTTTCCACTGACGGGCTGGTCTATGTGTGTGACCGTGTGAACGACCGCATTCAGGTTTTTCGCAAAGACGGAACGTTCCTTCGAGAAATGTTGATTGATCCCAAGACCTATCGATCGGGATCGGTGTGGGATATCGCGGTCTCCAGCGATCCTCAGCAGACCTACCTTTATGTGGCGAATGGGGTGGATCAGAAGATCAACGTTCTGTTGCGCAGCACGCTCGAGGTGCTCACGTCATTCGGTGATGGAGGGCGCCAGCCGGGGCAGTTTTTTGGTGTCCATAACCTCGCGACGGATTCAAAAGGAAATCTCTACGCTGCGGAAACCTACACGGGCGCACGCGTGCAGCGCTTTATTTTCAAAGGCATTCGGCCCGTGGCTGAACTTTTAAAAGGTGTGCCCTGGCCGAAAGAGCGTTAACGGCCTTCACGAGCAAACGGAGGAACGAAATGACAATGGTGCGCAAAGATTGCGAAATTACAGGCAGAAATCTTGTAAATGCTGAGGGATTGAGCCGCCGGAAGTTGCTTGCAGCTGCGGCGTTGGCGGGACTTGCGCCGCTGGGGACACGCAGCGCCTTTGCCCAGGCGGCCGGGGTGCTAAAGGGCGTGAATATCAATCACGTCAACTTGGAGGTCTCTGACCTGGCGGCCAGCAGCGCCTTCGTTCAGCGCGTGTTTGGTATGGGGGCCGTGCACACCATTCTCCAACCTGGGGGCGATGCCTACAGCGTCGAATTTGGGGGCGTCATGCTCACGCTCCATCTGAATTTGAAAGCAGGCATCAGCAACCACTTCGACATCGGTATCTTGGGATTCCAGCCGAAGCGCGACGGCGATGCGCTGAAGGCCGCGGGTTTCCCTGCGCGCGGCCAGTCTGACGAGTGGGTATCGATCGCCGATCCTGACGGCGTCGGCATTCAAATTAGCGACACGCGCTTCACGGCCGTATGTGATTACTGCGAGAAGCCCAAAGTCCCGGCTTATGTTAAGCGGGAGCCGCTTCTACAGGCGCGCGCGTTCAAGTACGTCAATCTCAAGGTCACCGACATCGCCAAAACCGTGGCGTTCTACCGCAATGTCTTCGGCCTACCGCCCGAGCGTCCGCTGAGGGGCCGGCCGGGCAAGGCCGTGGCGCTCGACATTGGGTCTAGCTTCCTGCTGCTCGACGAAGAGCCCGGTGCGGCGGTGCGCATCAACCACTTCTGCATCGGAGTGGACAAACTACTGCCCAAGAAAGACGCGGCACGCATAAAAGCGGCGGGCATTGCGGTCGAGCAGGCCGGCGAGGTCTTGACGGTGACCGGGCCGGACAACGCGAAAATCGCAATCGCCGATATATCGTGGACTGGCTGACGGCTACTTCACGTCCAAAGGGGAGGCACTCATGAAGCTCGCACGCAGAGACGTTCTGGCGCAGGGCGTCGGAATGGGACTTTCACTGGCTGCTGGAACGCGTGTTTACGCGCAGGCGATCTCGCCGGTACCGATAAAAATAGCGCGCACCAAAGTTCTCGACATCGGCTACCACGAAAGCGGTCCCGCGACGGGTTTTCCGGTTTTTCTACTGCACGGTTTTCCGGACGACGCGCACGCCTATGACGGTGTGGCGCCCATTCTGGCAGGTGCGGGCTTTCGCGCCATCGCGGTTTATTTGCGCGGCTATGGCCCGACGCGGTTTCTCGATGCGGCCACGCCGCGCATGGCGGAGCAAGCCGCGCTCGCGCAAGATATCATCGACCTTGCGGACGCATTGAAGATTAAACGCTTCGCGGTGGCTGGTTTCGATTGGGGCGGACGCGCGGGCCTTGTGGCGGCCGCGCTCAATCCAGCCCGCGTTCGGGCCGTCGTGCAGATGAGCGGTTATACCATCCAGAATACAGTGACGCCGGGCGCGCCGAACTTCCCGCCCGGAAGCCTCCTGTGGTGGTGGCCGTGGTATTACAGTACTGACGATGGCCGTCGTGCCTTCAAAGCGGTCGGGAAGGGTCTGTGCAAGCTATTTTGGTATGACCTTTCGCCCACTTGGCACTTCTCCCACGCCACGTACGAACTCACCGCGGCGTCGTTCGATAATCCGGACTTCGTGGATTGCGTGATTCATAATTACCGTCACCGCAGTTGGATCGCGCCCGGCGAGGCGCGCTTCTTGGAAGTCGAAAAGAAATTGGCGGAGCGCCCCAAGGTGGATGTGCCCACCGTGCTGTTGTACGGCGGCGACGACGGCACCGGCCGCGCGGCGGCGGACGTAACGCCCTTGGAGCGTGAGAAGTTTCCCAAATTGGTCGCACGGCGCATTATCGAAGGCGCCGGACATTTCCTGCCCCATGAAAAACCGGCTGAGGTTGCCGCCGGTATACTGGAATCTTTAAAAGCGACGGCGTGATAGCAGCGACGGATGTTAGGAGTGACGTGCGCCTAGACGATCTTTCAGATCGTTGTGCCGAATTGTAACGCGCCGCTTAAGGTCCGGCCGCCGCAACCACACGCACACGGTCAATCGATTGGGGGAGGCCCTCACCAATGAAAGGCGCGTGCCCTGGTAAGCACATGCGATTGTTCTGAAGGACGATGTCGTCATGCCATAATCACCGCGTCAGGCGGCCCTGCGATCTCTAGATCAAAGCCGTCGTCATGTGCCTTTAGGTGAGGTCAATTCCACGTCGTACCCATCCGGATCCTTGATGTGGAAACTTATCGTGGCGCCGCCCGTATCCGTCCGGGGGTTCAGACCGCGGCGTTTCAATTCGGCTTCCACCGCCTTCTCATCCCAGTTTTCTATCACATATGCGACATGGCCAATATCAGGCTTGCCGTCAGGGTTGGGCGTCTTGCGCGCCTTAATGACCGTGTTACCGAACTTAAGTCCGCACTCTTTGCCGTCGTCATTAATGACCTGCATGCCAAGAAGATCGGCGTAGAAGTCGCGCGTCCGCGCGTAGTCTGCGACGCGGTACGCGTAATGATTGACCCAAACAGCCTTCATTTTCAGAGGCTCCGCAGACAGTGCAGGCGTCGCGGACAGCAACGGCGGCGCGGCTCCTGCAAAGGTACCGACAGCCAAGGCTTGAATGAGCTGGCGGCGGCTCATTTTGCCGCGTTCAAAGTCGCCCAATAGATTGTCGATGATCTGTTCCATGGTGTTTCCCTGATGAATCGCGGCTAAGAACGAAAGCGTCACGCTATCTTGGCGGCAAAGGTTTCCGCGCTCACGCGACTCCCGGGATACTTGGGGGAGAGCGTTGGCGTCGAGAGAACCGGTGGCCGTGACCTTGATCTGCCCCCTTTGAAGTGGTCCTCCCTGAAGTATGATTTTGACAAGGAGGATAGGACCAATGGCAAGGAAGCGGCATACAGCTGAAGAGATTGTTGCGAAGTTACGGCAGGTCGATGTGCTGCTGGCACAGGGCCGGCAAGTTG
>CANJMF010000005.1 GCA_947475895.1 Fidelibacterota bacterium | reverse complement strand
GCCGTGTCTCAGTCCCAGTGTGGCTGATCATCCTCTCAGACCAGCTACAGATCGTCGGCTTGGTGAGCCATTACCTCACCAACTACCTAATCTGACGCGGGCCGATCCTTTAGCGATAAATCTTTCTCCCGAAGGAGTCATACGGTATTAGCCCAAGTTTCCCTGGGTTATTCCGTACTAAAGGGTACGTTCCCACGTGTTACTCACCCGTGCGCCACTAGCATAGAGACCCGAAGGTCTCAGCTCGTTCGACTTGCATGTGTTAAGCCTGCCGCCAGCGTTCGTTCTGAGCCAGGATCAAACTCTCAAGTTGATTTGGAGATCCTAAAACACAAACGCACACATCACGACTCTTGTGATTTGCGTCACAATTACTTTGATTTGCGCGGATGCTATAAGGACGTCCGTTAACGCAACGTGACGCCGCCTACGCATCCCTTTCGTTCGATCTCTTCACAATGTCAAATAACGACCAAGCGCGCGAAGCGAAACGTTCAGAGGGGGCGAAACCCGCCCGCTCCGAGAACTCTCTAACGCCCCTCGGCTTGGGAGGCCGGGTTCTAAGGCTTCACCCATCCCCCGTCAAGCGCATTTTGACGCTGATGTGACGATAAAAAAAATGCGCATAAACAATGGCTTAGCATTTTCTTAACCAAAAAACTTATCCACATGTCTGTGGAAAACGCAAAAGTTGCGTCCGAAATAACCGTTATTCCTCAGAGACCTAGAATCGCGAGAGCCCGCACTCGCTCTAGAAACGCGAGAAATGCGTGATTTAAGGGGGTGATCCGAAGCCACAGAGTCGCCCACGAAGCCTTTGGGCATGGCGCGCCGATCCTACGACGCCAGCCATTAAAGGCCGCAATTGGAACAGGGAATTGGCAGTCCGGGGCCTGGCGGGTAGTTTAAGCCCCGCAATTGGTTGGGGAGCATCCGGAGCGAGCGAGGAAATTTAGGGGGAAGCGCACATGCGTCCACTATTGGTCTATTTCGTTGCCGCCATTTTGATCGGCGCGATGCCGAAGACGTCACATGCCGGCTTGGAAAAACCTGAAGCTATCGATGGAAGTACGTATTCGATTATTCCAAGCGTGCTCAACACAGTCGTCACGACAAATGGCCAAACCGATTCCTACATCCGACTTTTCAATGGAGGACTCGCGTCTGCGCGGTTTGACCTCACCATTGTAAATCCGTCCACCGGCGCGACGGTCGGCACCCCATTCAGCATCAACGTTCCTTCGCACGCCTCGTTGCAGTACAGGATCGGTGAACTTTTCGGCGCGCTATATGCGAACACCACCGTGTCTGTCGGGACCGCGTGGATTGTTTACGTGAAATCGAGCGAAGCCAGTGCCGGCTATCAGCATGTTTATTACAACGACGGCACGAAATTCTTCGAGAATGCGAGTTCGTGCACGAATTTATTGAATCAATCGACGCTTGCTGCATCGAACACGTTGGTGCTTACGAATCTCACGAGTTCGCTGCTCGTGAACGGAAGCAACAGCTATCCGACGAGCGTTGTGATCCACAATTATTCGGCGACGGCGGCGACCTATCGACTGATCGGCGTGAACGCGCGCACCGGACAAACACTCGGCACCAAAGACGTCACTATTCAAGCCAATCAAACCTTCAGCGCACCCTTCTTTAATCCCGCGAATGCAACGACGCTCGCAAACTCGCTGCAAAACAATTTCGGCTGGACACCAATTTCATCGGGAAGCACCTTTGAGCTTTGGGCGAACCTTCTCATCATCGACACCAGTGGTGCGACGCCCCAAGCGTCCGCAACGCATTCCATCGGAAACAACACGCTGGGCGGGTCGTTTGCGATGACGTCTGCTTGCGCACTCAATGCGCCGATCTCAACGGCACTGTCCGCAACCACGACAACAACATTTGACGGAGCAATCGCGGGTGCAAACGGTCAAAGCGGCACGTTCTCGATCACCGTGCCCGCCAGCGGCTCAACCAGCGCCGCTCCGGAAAACATGATGACGACGAAGGCCGCAATCGAGAAACCACAAGCAACAACCAACGTCACAGGGACACTCAGGATCGGTAGCACCACCATCACGCTCACCGGCACGTACAACACCGTGACGCGCAGCCTTACCGTCACCGGCGGCGGCTACACCTTCACCGGCGGCGTTATCGCGGGAAGCACTTTCTCCGGCACATATACCGGCCCGGGTGGCGCCCTTGGTGGGTTCGCCGGCGATAAAAGATCAGCGACTGTGACGAGTAGAGGATATTGCGGAACATTTTCCGGACACGATAACGAAGGCGCAATATCGGGAACGTTCAACTTCGTTGTGAGCGGAAGCGGAGCGGTTAGCGGTTCGATTGCTTCAGACGACGGCAGTTCTGCACGCATCACAGGGACCGCTAGCGCGACATTAGTGAGTGGTTACGCGACGGGATCCGAGACCACGGCCGCCTTCAGCGGCACATGGCACCGGCACGTGGACGGGTACGAACTGCGGTAGTTTTTAACACCTGACGTGGGAGTTCATACGACTTGAGACAGCAGTGGCTTGATTCGTAGGGAAAATTCTGACCCCAGGCACTCTAAAATCAGTGGGGCCCGCCACGCACTACACCCAGGTCGGGAACACGTGCATGACGTTACAGCTATTCGTGTTGGCGGCTTCATTCGTGGCCGCTACGTTATCAACTAGCCGGCAAAAAGCTGGGTCTTAGGCCTGTAAGGCCGTTTTTGGGGGGAAGCACAATGCGCAAACTATTCGCATGTCTATTTGTCGCGCTGTTAGGAAGCGCGACCGTTGAGAAGGCGCAAGCCGCCATCGACGGCAGTACATATTCGATTATTCCGAGCGTGCTTAACACCATCGTCACGACCAGTGGCCAAACTGATTCTTATATCCGCCTCTTCAACGGCGGGATTACCTCCGCGCAATTCGATCTCATCATCGTGAATCCCGCGACCGGCGTCACAGTCGGTAGCCCCTTTAGCATCAGCGTTCCGTCGCATGCTTCACTGCAATTCAGGATCGGCGAGTTGTTCGGCTCACAGTATGCGAACACCACGGTCTCGAATGGAACCGGATGGATCGTTTATCTGAAATCAAGCGAAGCCAGAGCCGGCTATCAGCACGTCTACTATAACGACGGCACGAAATTCTTCGAGAACGCGAGCGTCTGTACGAACTTGTTGAATCAATCGACCCTAGCCGCGTCTAACACGCTCGTCCTCACCAACCTCACGAGCTCGCTCTTGGTAACCGGAGGCAACAGCTATCCCACGAGCGTGTTGATCCATAATTATGCGGCAACCGCGGCGACCTACCACATCGTCGGCGTGAACGCGCGCACCGGTGAGACCATCGGCACCAAAGACGTGACAATTCAGGCCAATCAAACCTTCAGCGCGCCGTTTTACAATGGAGCCAATGCAACCACCTTGTCGAATTCGCTGCAAACCCAGTTTGGATGGCAACCCGTGTCGTCGGGCAGCATATTCGAGCTTTGGGCCAACCTTCTCATCACCGAGAGCACCGGTGCAGCGCCACAGGCAACAGCGATCCATTCCATTGGGAACAACACGTTGGGTGGTTCATTTGCCATGACCACGGCGTGCGCTTTGAATGCGCCGGTCAGCACCGCGATCACGACAACGGCGGCCTTCGACGGCGTGGTCGCATTGAGCAATGGGACAACCGGAACCTTCTCGCTCACGATCCCCGCCAGCGCGAGCACTGCTTCGGCTGTCGAAACGCCTTCCGCGGTTGAAAAGGCTTCGGCGGTGGAACATCAGCAAGCTAGCGTGACCATCAGCGGCAGCTATAAGCCGCCAACGGGGAGCGCGGTTACACTGACGGGCACGTACTAACACGGTGACGCGCGCGATCAGCTTGAGCGGCGGCGGTTACACCTTCACCGGTGCCGTTAGTGGCACGGGTACAGTGACGGGTAGCTTTACCGGCCCATCAATCACAGGCACCTTCGGCGGCGGTAAGCAAACGTCCGGAGTCACATCGAAGGGCTATTGCGGCACCTACGCGGGCCACGACGACGACGGGGTAACGTCCGGCTCATTAAGCTTCGTCGTAACCGGCACGACGTTTACGGGCTCGCACCGCGACTCTGACGGCGACAGTGGCCCCATTTACGGCACCGTGAGCGGAACCTCGTTCACGGGATACGCTCCGGTGGATGAGGGCACGGTGAGCATTAGCGGCACATTAACGGCAACGTCGTTTAGCGGCAGCTATTCAGGGGGGCCCTCCGCGGGGACTTTCTCAGGAACGAGCTGCGGCGCATTTTAAAACCTCAACGCGAAACTCCATGCGAATTAAGGCAGCAATCTCTTGATTCGCATGGAGAATCTTGACACCGACTCTCTCCT
Source organism: Fidelibacterota bacterium (assembly GCA_947475895.1). Lineage (GTDB taxonomy): Bacteria > Pseudomonadota > Alphaproteobacteria > Rhodospirillales > Rhodospirillaceae > SHVO01. Next base: position 149,606 of record CANJMF010000005.1, on the reverse strand, counting down.
CCCTCAGAATCCCAGCCACCCACGGGACGCCATCTAAAAAAACGAGTGGGTAAAAATGAGCTTTTGGTCGGGAGCGTAACCTGGCGAAAGCGGCGAACCGGTTGGGGGTTTATTGGGCACTCGTCTTCTTCCAGACGCTTGGTTGTGTGCGTTCGCTGGAGCCGCCGTCGGCGCCCTCACGACGTTGATGATTCCCACCGCCACGACCCCAAGTAAGCTATCCCTGCTCACGCCATCCCTTTTCTCGCTGGTGCCTGAAAATTTCGCGGGCGCCGAAACGCTGTCCGAAAACGTGCGCGCGATCGTCCATGCGGCGATTGAGCCCGCGGCACGGAGCGTGACTTTGCGCGCCGGCGACACCTTGAGCGATGTGCTCGTGCGCACCGGCGCCGACCGCTTCACTGCGCAAAACGTCGTGGATGCCGTACGCGGGGTCTTTGACCCTAAGCGCCTTCAAGCCGGCCAAGAGTTGGCGCTCGCTTACGACAATTTTGCTGTCGAAGGCGACGGCGGATCGCTGACGCGCCTCGATTTCGAACTCAACCCCGGCTACAGCATCGCCGTCGTGCGTCAAGACGACGGCTCCTTTGAGGCCAAGGAAATTGTCGCCGAAACGCACCGCGAGTTCGTGCGCACCGAGGGCACGATTTCGACCAGCCTGTTTGAATCCGCGCAAGCCAACGGCCTGCCGATGGATGTTCTCACCGCCATGGTGAAGATCTTTTCCTACGACGTCGACTTTCAACGCGACGTACAAAAGGGCGATCAGTTTGAAGTCATGTTTGAACGCAACGCCACCAACGATGGTCGCGCCGTGCGCAATCTGACCATTCAATACGCTGCCATGACGCTGAGCGGTTCACCGCTGAAGTTCTATGCCTTCAAGCAAGAAGACGGCTCTTACGAATACTACAACGACAAAGGTGAAGGCGTTCGCAAAGCGCTTTTGCGCACGCCTGTAAACGGCGCCGTACTGACGTCGAGCTTTGGCCTGCGCATGCATCCCATCCTCGGATACTCGCTCATGCATCGCGGCGTCGACTTTGGTGCGCCGAAAGGCACGCCTATCATGGCCGCGGGCGATGGCATCATCGAGAAGCGCGAGTTGAGCCCCTCCTTCGGCAATTACATCCGCATCCGTCACAACAACGAGTATGCGACCGCATACGCGCACATGAACCGCTTCGCGCCCGACTTCGCCATCGGCAAGCGTGTGCGCCAAGGCCAGATCATCGGTTACGTCGGTGCAACCGGGCGCGCGACCGGCCCGCATCTGCATTTCGAAGTGATGCAAAATCAGAAGCAGGTCAATCCGATCAACGTGAAATTCCCGGCCGCCCAAAAACTCGACGGAACCTTACTGGCGCAATTCCGCGCCACCAAGCAAAAGGCCGATCAGACTTTCGCCTCGATTGAACCGAACGGCGTCAAAATGGCGTCTGCGGCGACGGCGCAAACAACTGCGAAGAAGTAGCTGTTAAGCGGCTGCTTTAATCGTCCGGCCATCAATCACCAAGCCATCGGCAGCAGCCGAAACTTCAACCGCGGCCCCAGCACCAACGCGACCTTCCAACACCGCCATGGCAAGCGGGTTCTCTAAATTGCGCTGGATCACGCGCTTCAATGGGCGGGCACCATACATCGGGTCATAGCCGTGCTCAGCCAGCCAGGTACGCGCTTTGTCGTCGAGAGCGATGGTGACACCGCGCTCTTCCAAACGTTTCGCCACGCGCTGAATTTGGATGTCGACGATGCTGGCCATTTGCGACTTAAACAAACGGTGAAACAGCAAAATTTCATCGAGGCGATTGAGGAATTCAGGACGGAAAGCGCTACGAACTGCCGTCATAACCTGGCCGCGCACCGCGCCGGAATCCTCGCCGTCCTTTTGATTGGCGAGCACATCGGCGCCGAGATTCGAAGTCAGCACGATGAGTGTATTGCGAAAGTCGACCGTGCGGCCTTGCCCGTCGGTCAGGCGACCGTCGTCAAGGACCTGCAGCAGAACGTTGAACACATCCGGATGCGCCTTCTCGACTTCATCAAACAGAATCACTTGGTACGGACGACGGCGAACGGCTTCGGTCAGCGCTCCGCCTTCCTCATAACCGACATACCCCGGCGGCGCGCCGATGAGACGCGCGACCGAATGTTTTTCCATGTATTCCGACATATCGATGCGCGCGAGCGCCGTTTCGTCGTCGAATAGAAATGACGCGAGTGCCTTGGTTAGCTCAGTCTTGCCGACGCCAGTCGGCCCAAGGAAAAGGAAAGAACCGATCGGGCGATGGGGATCGCCCAATCCTGCGCGCGAGCGCCGCACAGCGTTCGAGACGGCTTCAATGGCCTCTCGCTGACCGATGACGCGCTTGCCCAACACGCTCTCCATTTGGAGCAATTTCTCGCGCTCGCCTTCGAGCATTTTATCCACCGGAATACCGGTCCAGCGCGAGACCACGCCGGCAATATGCTCAGGTGTGACTTCCTCAGCGACCATGCCCGCGCCGCGGCTCTCCGCTGTTTTCAGGCGACGCTCCAGTTCTGGAATCACTTGGTGCTGAAGCTTGCCGGCGTTTTCGTATTCGCTTTTGCGCAGCGACTGATCCAGCTCGGCGCGCGCGCGTTCCAGGTGTTCTTTAACATTGGTCGCGTCGGCCAACTTATTTTTCTCTGCCTGCCAACGACCCGTCAGATCGGCGGATTCCTTTTCGAGCCCACTTAGCTCCACCTCAAGCTTGCTGAGGCGGTCGCGAGAGGCGTCGTCTTTTTCTTTCTGCAGCGCCGCGCGCTCGATCTTGAGCTGCACGATGCGCCGGTCGAGTTCGTCCAATTCTTCGGGCTTTGAATCCACTTGCATGCGCAGACGGCTACCGGCTTCGTCCATCAAGTCGATAGCTTTATCGGGCAGAAAACGATCGGTGATGTAGCGGTTCGATAACGTCGCCGCCGCCACCAGCGCGCTGTCGGAAATACGTACGCCGTGATGCAGCTCGTACTTTTCCTTGATGCCGCGCAAGATCGAAATCGTATCTTCGACCGACGGTTCATTGGCGAAAACGGGCTGGAACCGCCGCGCAAGGGCTGCGTCTTTTTCGACGTACTTACGATATTCGTTGAGTGTCGTCGCACCCACGCAGTGCAGCTCGCCGCGCGCGAGGGCGGGCTTCAACAGATTGGACGCGTCCATCGAGCCTTGCGCAGCGCCCGCACCCACCAGCGTGTGCATTTCGTCGATAAACAGAATAATTTGACCGGCGGCGGAGGTGACTTCGTTCAGAACCGCCTTAAGGCGTTCTTCGAATTCGCCACGGAATTTTGCACCGGCGATCAATGCGCCGAGATCCAACGTCAGAAGTTTTTTCTCTTTCAGACTCTCGGGCACGTCGCCGTTGATAATGCGCAGCGCCAAACCTTCGACAATCGCGGTCTTACCCACGCCCGGTTCGCCAATGAGCACGGGATTATTTTTGGTGCGTCGCGAGAGCACTTGGATCGTGCGCCGTATTTCCTCGTCGCGGCCAATGACAGGATCGAGTTTGCCGTCGCGCGCGAGTGCCGTGAGATCGCGGGTATATTTCTTCAGTGCGTCGTATTGGTCTTCGGCCCCGGCTGTTTCCGCCTTGCGGCCCTTGCGCAAATCTTTGATCGCGGCATTGAGCGTCGTCGGCGTCAGGCCGGCGTTTTTCAGAATCTGACTCGTCGCCCCTGTCTTGGAGATGGTGAGCGCCAGGAGCAGGTATTCGGCGGTGACAAAGGAGTCGCCCGCCTTCTCCGCCGCTTGCGCCGCCTGATCCAGCAGACGCGATAGATCCGCCGACAAATACGTCTGCGCAGCCGAGCCGTGCACTTGCGGCAGCTTTTTCAATTCAACTTCGGTGGCATTGAGGGCGCGGGCTGGATCACCGCCGGCCGTCTCGATCAATTGCGCAGCCATGCCCTCCTTGTCGTCAAGGAGCGCCTTCAGCAAATGCTCGCCGGTGACCTGCTGATGGTTTTCACGCAGCGCGATGGTTTGCGCTGCCTGCAGAAAGCCTTTGGCTCGATCAGTGAATTTCTCAAGGTCCATGCGTCATCCCTCAACGACGGGTTTGAAACCCCTCGGTGAAACATATGTGGGACGCAACTGGCCAATCGCAAGGACTTAGGTGCCCTTGCGGTCGAGATTTATTCGCCCGCGTTACCGCCCGCGGCACGTTCGCCCCCACGGCCCCGGCCACGACGGCCACGACCACCCGGGTTGGTGCGCGCCCCATCGCCCTCACCACCGGCATCGGCGGTTTCAAGTTGGGGGGCAGGTTCGGGGGCGATCGACGGCGCCGCATTCGCGAGAATGCCCGGCGGAAGACCAATATCGCCTTCCGGCTGCTGCTGTTGCGGCTGCGGTTGCGGTTGCTGCGGCTGCTGTACCTGTTGCGGCTGAGGCTGCTGCTGGTACGACTCGTTTTGCTGGTGATCGGGCTGGCGCTGTTGGTCGTTGCCGTACGACGGCTGGTCGCCGTTATAGCCGCCCTGATTGTAGTTGTTTTGATTGTAGTTGCCCTGGCGGTCGTTGTTCTGACCGTTGTCGCGGCGCTGGCCGTTATTATTGTTGTTGTTATTGTTGTTATTGCCGTTCTGCTCGAAGCGGGCATTGAGCACACGATAATAATGGTCCGCGTGCTGGAAGTAGTTCTCGGCCAAAACGCGGTCGCCTTGCATGGCGGAATCGCGGGCGAGCTGCAGATACTTTTCCATGAGCTGCTGTGCATTGCCGCGCGGGCGTTGTTCGCCGCCGCCACCGCCACCGCCAAAATTCGGATTGCGCCCAGGTGGACGCTGCGAATGATTTTTGCCGCCGCCGCCTCCGCCGCCATTACGGCCGCGCTGACGGTTCTTGTTCATATTGTTCTGATTATTCATCAAAGTTTTGTAGACCTTCTAAACGCACTTCCCCTCCGGTCGAGACGTCCGCCCTCATCACATGTCGCAGCACAGCTGCCGCAACAGCACGATCATTTTTCGGGGGTGCTCGGAAGCGGTACCTAGACCGCTTCATTTGCGAAACCTTTTGCATCAGGGCCCCTAAGACCCACCCCGTTCCCAGGGGCGACGCACACGCGAGTTTCGCTTTACACCAACAATCGTATTCAGCTTGGAGGGTTTTTCCAACTGTTATTTGACGGTTTTCGCAGGAATCTCAGAGCCTATGCCCACGACCACACACCGCACGATTCGCGCCAAATCGCGATATTCCGCTGCGATTTCGAAGCCATTCTCCTGCGCCAGGCGTGTAACGGCCTTTTCCTGCCCGAAGCCGAATTCCAGGCCTAGTTTCCCGCCTGCTTTGAGCACGCGCCCAGCATTTGCGAGAATCGAACGGTAGGCGTCCAGGCCATCCGCGCCGCCTTCTAACGCCATGCGCGGATCAAAGTTCTTCACTTCCGGTTGTAGCTCCGCGAGTTCGCTGACAGAGATGTAAGGCGGATTGGAGACGACGATATCGAATGTGTCCGTGATCCCTTCGCACCAATTGCCGACATGAAATGCGGCGCGATGCGCAAATCCGAGGCGCTCGGCATTTTTTGTGGCGACCTCTACAGCCTTTGCACTGAGGTCGATGCCGACGCCTGTCGCCTCGGGCCACGCACTCAAAATCGCAAGCAGGATGCACCCCGTACCAGTGCCGAGATCGAGGACGCGCACCGGTCCGGTGAACAACTGCTTTTGTTCGAGGATGGCTGAGACGAGCGTTTCCGTGTCGGCGCGCGGGTCGAGCACATCGGGCGTCACGTCGAAATTCATGCTCCAAAATTCGCGCTGGCCGATGATCCGCGTGACGGGCTCGTGCGCCAGACGGCGTTTTGCGAACTTTTCGATGGCGACGTATTGCGCATCGTCGATCGCCATGTCGGTGCGCGCGAACAGCAATGAAGGATCGATGCCCAGTACGTGCCCCACGAGGACACGGGCATCGAGACGCGGCGTGTCGATGCCGGCTTGGGAGAAGCGCGCCGTCAGTGCCGTCAGAAAACCACCGACGGTCGTGCTCAATTGAGCGCGGCCATTTTCGCCGCCTGATCCTCGGCGGTGAGCGCGTCGACCAGTTCGTCGAGCCCCTGCCCGTCCATCACTTCGTCGATCTTGTAGAGCGTCAGATTGATGCGGTGTTCGGTGACGCGGCCTTGGGGGAAATTGTAAGTACGGATGCGCTCGGACCGATCGCCGCTGCCCACTTGGCTTTTGCGGTCAGCGGAGCGCTTGGCATCGAGCGCTTGTCGCTGCACATCGTACAGGCGCGCTTTCAGGATGCTCATGGCGCGGTCGCGGTTCTTATGTTGCGACTTGTTCTCCTGGCACTTCACGAAGAAGCCACTGGGAATATGGGTGATGCGGATGGCGCTTTCGGTTTTATTGACGTGCTGTCCGCCAGAACCCTGGGACCGCATCGTTTCGATGCGTAGGTCGGCGGGATTGATCTGAATGTCCACGTCCTCGGCTTCGGGCATGACCGCAACCGTCGCGGCGGATGTGTGAACGCGGCCGTTGGCTTCGGTCTCGGGCACGCGTTGGACGCGGTGCACGCCGGACTCGAATTTTAAACGCGCGAACACATTGCGGCCGGTGATCTCGGCGATGGCTTCTTTGAATCCGCCGAGGCCGGTTTCGCTGAGATCGACCACTTCGAACTTCCAGCCCTTGCGCGCGGCGTAACGCTCGTACATGCGAAACAAACTGGCCGCGAACAGGGCCGCTTCTTCGCCGCCGGTTCCGGCGCGCACTTCGAGGATGGCGTTTTTGGCGTCGGCTTCGTCTTTCGGAATCAGCGCGAGCTGAACTTTTTCGGATTGATCGCGCACTTCGCCTTTCAGGCGGTGGATTTCTTCTTCGGCGAGCGCGCGCATTTCAGGGTCGGCCGCCATTGCCTCGGCGTCCGCCAGCTCTTGCTCGGTGCGGCGCAGAGTCTGGATTTGCTCGACGATGGGGCCGAGGTCCGAGAACTCTTTGCTGAGCTGCGCGAACTTGCCGCCCGCGTCGCTGCTGCTCATGAGCGCCTGCAACTCGTCGTAGCGCGTCAGGAGCTTATTCAGATTGTCTTCAAAACCGGCGTGCATAACGACTAAAACGACCCCATGAACTTATGAATCTCATCCCGCGAGGCTTTTGATTTCCCAGCGGTTTTCGCCCTGGCATTCGAGCCCATGAACTTATGCCCCGCTGGGCGGGCAAAGTCCCCAGGCCGTCAACTGGCGCGCGAGGTCGGCTTGCTTCACGTTGACCTGTTCGCCGCTATCGAGATTGCGCAGCGTTGCCGTGCCGTCGCGCACTTCGTCGCCGCCGAGAATGACCGCAGCGGCCGCTTTGATCTTGTCGGCGCGCTTCATGCGCTTGCCCATATTGCCGCTGTAGCCGATATCGACCGTGAGGCCCGCTTGGCGAAGCGCGTGCGTTAATGCTGCTGCGACCGTTTCTTCGGCGGGGCTGACGGGGATGATGGCAATAGGACGCTGCGCCGGCGCGATCTCGCGCATCATGAGGGCAAGGCGTTCAACCCCGGCGGCCCAACCAATACCAGAGGTGGGCGGTCCACCCATTTGCTTTATGAGCCCGTCGTAACGACCTCCGGCAAGCACCGTGCTTTGCGCGCCGAGCACGCCGGTCGTGAACTCGAACGCCGTGTGGCAGTAGTAATCTAGGCCGCGCACGAGCGCGGGGTTCACTTTGAATTTTATATCGAGGGCCGCGAGACCATCCTGAACGGCCTTGAAGAAGTTCCGAGACGCCTCGTTTAAATATGCCTCGAACTTCGGCGCCGTTTTGATCAGGAGCTTTTCGTCCACAATCTCGGTTTTTGAATCGAGGATGCGAAGCGGATTTTTCCCCAAGCGCTCCTGATTTTCAGCCGACAAATAGTTTTTGTGCGGCGCGAAGTGGCTGATCAACGCCTCTCTATAGGCAGCCCGACTTTCAACATCCCCCAGCGAATTAATCTCCAGAGTGATTTCCCCATTCAAGTCGAGGCTTGAAAGAATATGGGCGGCCAGTGCGATCACTTCCACATCCGCCTGGGGGCTTTCGACACCGAGCAACTCGACACCCACTTGATGGAACTGGCGCTGGCGGCCCTTTTGCGGGCGCTCGTGGCGGAACATCGCGCCGCGATAGAAGAATTTCAGCGGCGTTTGCTGGGCCAATCCGCCCGAGATGAATGCGCGTGCAACACCCGCCGTGCCTTCGGGGCGCAAGGTGATGCTTTCGCCGCCCTTGGTGTCGAAGGTGTACATCTCCTTGGTGACGACGTCGGAGGTGTCGCCCAGGGTGCGCGAAAACACCTCGGTGAATTCGAAGACCGGTGTTGCGATTTCAGCGTAGCCATAGCGCGCGGCCACTTCGAACGCCGTCGCCTCGATGTGGCGATGACGGCGGATGTCCTCGAACATCAGGTCGTGGGTGCCGCGGACGGGTTGAAGGCTAGACACTGGTAAATTCCATCATGAAAGAAAGCGGGGGAGAAGCAGGCCAAGAAGGCCCGCTACTCGGCGGCGTGCGATTGCGACGCGGCGGCCAGCTTCGCGGCTGCCATTTCGGCGGCTTTCTTTTCGACCAGCTTCACGATGTGATCGATTTTCTCTTCGTCGTTGACGTTATGGTCGGCCAATCCGCCGATATACATCTTGTGGCTGCCGCTGCCGCCGCCCGTAAGACCAATGTCGGTCTCGCGCGCTTCGCCAGGACCATTCACGACGCAGCCGATGATGGACAGCGATACCGGTTCGGCGATGTGCGCCAAACGCTTTTCAAGAACTTCGACGGTCTTGATGACGTTGAAGCCCTGCCGCGCGCACGAGGGGCACGACACAATGCGGACACCGCGATGACGCAGGTCCAATGACTTTAGCATTTCGAAGCCAACGCGGACTTCTTCCTCGGGCTCGGCGGACAGCGAGACGCGAATGGTGTCGCCAATCCCTGCCCACAACAACGAGCCCATGCCGATGGACGATTTCACCGTGCCTGAACGCGTACCGCCGGCTTCGGTAATGCCCACGTGGAGCGGATAATCGCAGGCATCGGCCAACGCTTGATAGGCGGCCACCGCCAGGAAAACGTCTGACGCTTTGACGCTGACCTTGAATTCGTGGAAGTCGAGGTCCTGCAAAATCTTCATATGTTCGAGGGCGCTCTCGACCATGGCGTCGGGGCACGGCTCGCCGTATTTTTCGAGCAGATGGCGCTCGAGGCTTCCGGCGTTCACGCCGATGCGCATGGAGCAGCCGTGATCCTTGGCGGCCTGCACGACTTCTTTCACGCGCGCGGCCGAGCCGATGTTGCCCGGATTGATGCGCAAGCACGCAGCGCCCGCAGCCGCCGCTTCGAGGGCGCGTTTGTAGTGGAAGTGAATGTCGGCCACGATCGGCACCGACACCTGCTTCACAATGTGTTTGAGGCCCGCTGTGGACTCTTCGTCGGGGCATGAGACACGCACGATGTCGACGCCGGCTTCCTCGGACCGTTTAATCTGCGCAACCGTCGCCGCCACGTCGTGCGTGAGGGTGTTGGTCATGGTCTGCACGGAAATGGGCGCGTCTCCGCCGACGGCGACTTTACCGACGTGGATTTGGCGCGATTTGCGGCGCTGAATATCGCGATAGGGGCGAAGGCTCATAAGCCGGCTTATACCCTAATTCGTCGCGTAGCCAAAGGGTTAAGGGGCTTTGGCGGGCGTGGGAACAGGCGCGGCGGCAGCCGGCGCGGGACCCTTAAGTCGTTGAGGATCAAGGACTACGCCCTTTGTAAAAAGGCCGTCTTCCAAAGTGGGCGTTACTTGGCCGTCCACCAAAATTTCCAGATCTTTCGGGCTGCCCGTCACCAGAATCGTCGAGCGCGGGTCGGACACGCGGTAAAGCTCGCTCTTTTTGATGAGCTGGGTCCGCTCGCCTTTTTGCGCTTCCCGGAACGTCACCCAGATGTCGGACTTGGCGCGCAGATCAACGACACCCGCCGTGTCGTCCTCATTTTGCTCCAAGGTCGCCGTGGGCGTACCGGCCCCCTGGGCATCGGCTGTGGCTTCGCCAGTCTTGGGCGCGGTATCGGCGGCCACACTTGTCGCAGGCGTTTCCGTTTGGGCCGTCGCGGCAGCTTCCTGAGCCACCGGTTCTGCCGGCGGCGCTGTCTGAATCGTTGCCGCCAAGCGGTCGGGAACTTCTTGGATCAACTCAATGGCGCTGCGGTCAGACCCGGCCAACGAGTACCAAACGCCGTAAGCCAACATGCCGACAACGACGGCGGCCAGCAGCAACATACCCGAAGGAATTCCGGAATCAGCCGAGGGCAGCGGAAATTCGTACGCTGCTTTGCGCTTAACGCCCGAGGTTTCTTCTTTATACCGGCGAACAACTTCGTCGCCGTCCAAACCAAGATGATCGGCGTATGCACGCACGAAACCAATCGCATAGGCCTGCCCGGGCAAATCCTCGTAGCGGCCGTCTTCAATAGCCACGAGAAAATTATATCGGATGTGCAGCACCTCGGCGACGCGCTGCAAATCCTTGCCCAAGCGCATACGCGTGGCGCACAGCAATGTGCCGACGCTGGACTGAGGAACTTTGTCGTCTTGAACCGGCGGCAGCGTTGCTTCGTCAAAGCGGAGCATCGACTGGACATTAGATGTCCGCGCCTGGTTCTCCGCTCCTTTCATGACTACGCCCCCGTATGTTCGCGAAAAAATGTCGCGCGCCTGAAACTCGTTAAAACTTATAGAGGTCGCGCGCGGATGGAAAGAGCGCAATCAGCGGCAGCTAACCTACGGCAATGCCATGATCTAACGCGAAAGCGCGAAGTTTTTCACGCAATGATGATTGGCCCGTGGCGATGCTTTGTTTCACGAACGGTTCCAAATCGGACAAACGCGCACTGCGGATCGCCGCGCGCACCGGTCCCACGCCTGAAGCAGACATCGACAAATGGCGATACCCAATTGCAAGTAACGCGAGTGCATCCAGTGGGCGGCCGGCCATTTCGCCGCAAACCGAAACTTGTACGCCCGCCTTGTGACAATGATCGGCGACATAACGCAACATGCGCAAAACAGCGGGGGTCAAGGTGTCGTAACGATTAGCGAGGCGCGTGTTGCCGCGATCGGCCGCGAACATAAATTGCATCAAATCGTTTGTGCCGACGGAGATGAAATCGACGCGCTCGACCAGTGCTTCCATTTGCCACAGCAGCGACGGCACTTCGAGCATGGTGCCGATGCGAATCCACGCCGGGGCTTCGCCGCCGGCTTTGAGGTGTTGTTCGATTTCCATATCGAAGATCCGCCGCGCCGCGTCGAGTTCCGACACAGCCGCGATCATGGGGAACATGACGCGCAGTTCCTTCCCCGCCGTGGCGCGAATCAGCGCGCGCAACTGTTGGCGCAGTAACGATGGCCGATCCAAGGTTAAACGAATGGAGCGCCACCCCATCGCGGGGTTATCTTCCGGCATACTGGCCGTGGACGCGGCGATTTTATCACCGCCCACATCGAGTGTGCGGAACGTGACCGGCTTGCCGCGCGCTTCGGCCACCACCTGGCGATACAGCGCGAATTGCGCGTTGACGTCGGGCAACGACGACAATGTCAGGAACGGCATTTCCGTGCGGTAGAGGCCGACGCCATCGGCATTGGTTTCAATGACGCCCTGCATATCGAGCAGGAAGCCGGCGTTGATGGACAACGACACCTGCATGCCGTCTTTCGTCACGGCGGCTAAATTTTTGACGGCGGCGTAGGCCGCCTTCTGTTTCGTGCGCGCCTCGATGGCCGCCGTGTACAGATCGACCACTTCTTCCGACGGCCGCAGCATCACTTGGCCGGCGTTGGCATCCACGACGATGGTGCCGAAGGCGTCGATGCGGGTTGTGGCGCCTTCGACCTGAGCGACCACCGGGATATCCAGGGCCTTCGCGACCACGGCCGCGTGCATGGTCGGCGAGCCTTCTTCCATCACCAGGCCTTTGAGGCGGCGACGGTCGTAGGCAAGCAATTCTGTGGGGCCGATGGAGCGGCACACAAGAATGGCATTTTCGGGCAGTTCGATGCGCGCCGTGCCGCCCGCGAGAATGTTGATCAAACGGTTGGCGAGGTCGTCCAAATCCTGCAGGCGTTCACGCAAGACCGGATCGAGGACCTGCATCATACGCACGCGCGTGTCGTCGTGGACTTTTTGAACAGCCGCTTCGGCCGTGAGGCCCGAGGCAATCACTTCCGAGATACGGCTGATCCAGCCGCGATCGTCGGCGAACATGCGATAGACTTCGAGAATGTCGCGAAAGCCCACGGTGTCTTCGCGCGCGCCGTCCATGAGCGCGTCGACTTCCTGGCGCAAGGTCTCCAGCGCCATATGCAAACGGTGCTGTTCGGCGACGGGATCGTCGCTGACCAAGCGTCCGATTCGCACGTGGCTCTTGTGCATGACGGCGAGGCCGATGCCGACGCCCGCATGGAGACTGACGCCCGTGAGGCGCACGGGCAGCAAAGCGTTACCTTCCGTCTCGAACAGTTCTTCGCGCTTCACGACCTGAGCCGCGGCCATCAACTCGGCGATGACCATGGCCACGGTTTCCAGCGTCTCGACTTCCCAATCGTTGAACGGACGCTCTTCGCGCGTCTGTACCACAAGCACGCCCACCACGCGGCCGGCCTGAAGCATGGGCACGCCCATGAGCGAGCGGAAAAAATCTTCGCCGGTTTCCGGGCGATACACGAACTGCGGATGCGACCAGGCGTCGGCCAGGGCCACGGCCCTGGCGTGGGCCGCGATCTCACCGACGAGACCTTCGCCAACGCGGAGGCGGGTTAAGTGAACGGCTTTTTGCGACAGACCGAACGTGGCGAACAGTTCGAGCACTTCGCCCGCGCGCATGACGTAACACGAGCACACATCCGCGCGCATATCCTGCGCGATCAGCGCCACGACTTTATCGAGACGTTCCTGCACCGCGCCGATGCCGGCCATGACGTCGCGCAAACGCGACAGCATGCGTCTGAGATCGACGGCGCTAAAGGCGGTCATGAGAGAGCTCCCCCGGCGTCCCCTATCCTGCGCGCGCGGCCAAAGCAGCGTCGGCCTGGGCGAGCAATTCGGCGATAATAGTAGCAACCGGCAACTCGGCCGTCACCATTCCAACACTCTGGCCGGCCATCAATGAGCCGTTTTCGACGTCGCCGTCGATGACGGCCCGGCGCAAGGCACCCGCCCAGAAGTGTTCAATTTCAAGCTGCGCGGCCTGCTGATCAAGCTCCCCGCCGATGAATTTTTCAAGAACGTGACGTTGCATGGCCATGAACGCGTCCGTGCCCTGATTCATCAGCGCGCGCACAGGGATGACAGGAAAGCGCTTGTCGAGTTGAACGGTGGGCATGGCTTCACGCGCCGCAGCACGGATAAAAGCCTGCTTGAATTTCGGGTGCGCGATGCTTTCGGTTGCAGCGGCGAAACGCGTGCCCATCTGCACGCCGGCCGCGCCCATTTCCAGGAACGACACAATCGCCTCGCCGCGACCGATGCCGCCGGCCACGAACACCGGCACGTCGCGGATCACGGGCAGAATTTCTTGCGCCAACACGGATGTGGAAACGGGGCCGATGTGGCCGCCAGCTTCCGAACCTTCGATGACGATGGCATCGGCGCCGTTTTTGATCAGGCGCTTGGCCAACACCGCAGCCGGCGCGAAGCAGGTGACTTTCGCGAAGGCCTTGGCGCGCTTGATGGCTTCGCCCGGCGGCACACCGCCCGCGAACACCACGTGAGCCGCATGATTGGCGCCGCACACATCCACCAGTTCCATGAGCTGAGGATGCATGGTTATGAGGTTGATGCCGAATGGCTTCTTTGTAAGGGCGCGCGTTGCCTTAATCTCGGCATCGAGCAAGGCGGGCGTCATGGCGCCACACGCAATGATGCCAAAAGCGCCAGCATTTGAAATCGCCGCGACGAGATTGCGCTCGGACACCCACGTCATGGCCCCGCACAAAATGGCGACGTCGCAGCCAAGGTAATCCGTGCCGCGTTTCCATAAGGCGGCCATGCGCGCTGAAACGTGCTGCGCCGTCCTGGAGGTCTCTGTGGTGGCGGCCGCTTCAGACATCTATGTCTCTCTTATGCAGCGTCCAGCCCGTAGGCTGTGTGAAGCGCGCGGAGCGCCAGTTCAGTATATTCTTCGCTGATCAACACGCTGACTTTGATTTCAGACGTCGAGATCACGTGAATGTTGATGTTCTTATCGGCCAGCGCCTTGAACATGGTCTGCGCGACGCCCGCGTGGCTGCGCATGCCGACGCCGATGACCGACACTTTGACCACGGACTTGTCCGACGACAGGCTCTTGTAGGGCACCTTCATATTATCTTTCACGACCTGCAGCGCGCGGTCGAGTTCCGTGCGGGTGGTCGTGAAGGTGATGTCGGTGGTGCCGTCGTGCGAAATGTTCTGCACGATCATGTCGACGTTGATGTTCGCCGCCGCCAAGGGTCCGAAGATGCCGGCGGCAATGCCGGGATGATCCTCGACGCCGACCAGTGTCACCTTGGCTTCGTCGCGGCTATAGGCGATGCCGCTTACCAGTTCTTTTTCCACAATCTCTTCCTCGTCACAAACAAGCGTGCCCGGTGCGTCGCTGAAGCTGGACAACACCTGAACACGCACATGATGCTTCATGGCCATTTCGACCGAACGCGTCTGCAAAACTTTCGCACCCGAGGAGGCGCTTTCCAGCATCTCCTCATAGGTGATCTTATCGAGTTTACGCGCGGACGGCACGATCCGCGGATCGGTCGTATAGACGCCGTCCACGTCCGTATAAATGTCACAGCGATCGGCCTTCACGGCGGCAGCCACGGCAACGGCGGTCGTATCCGAGCCGCCACGGCCCAGCGTGGTCACGCGGTTGTCCGGGCCGAGACCCTGGAAACCGGCAATGACCGCCACTTGGCCTTCTTCCATGCGCTTGATAATGCCCGCGCCGTCGATGGACATAATGCGCGCCTTGCCGTGAGCGTCGTCGGTGGTGATGGGAAGTTGCCAACCCGCCCACGAGCGCGCCGGAACGCCGAGCTCTTGCAGCGCGATGGCCAACAGGCCGCTGGTCACTTGTTCGCCCGTCGCGACGACAGCGTCGTATTCGTGCTGGTCGTGCAGCGGCGCGATTTCCGTGCAGTACGCCACAAGTTGATTGGTCACGCCGGACATGGCCGACACCACGACGGCAACCTGGTTGCCGCGATCCACTTCGGCTTTCACGCGCTTCGCCACGTTTTTAATGCGGGCGATGTCGCCGACCGAAGTCCCGCCAAATTTTTGTACAATCCGCGCCATAGCAGCGCACCACTCCGTCTTAAGATCTTGAGAAACCGCCCCTTTTCAAGGGCGCGTATAGATAACCAAAGCGCATCGCTGGAACAAGAGCCGGAACGAAGGTCTAAGCCATTGGTTTCCCATGGTCCTTTGCGCGTCTATAGTGGGGTCATGACGACTTCGACCGCATTGCCAGAGGAAGTGGCCAAATTCTCGGCTTTGGCCGATCAGTGGTGGGACCCGCAAGGTCCCTTCCGCCCGCTGCACAAGCTGAACCCAGCGCGGCTGCTGTTCATCCGCGACCGGCTGGCGGCTCACTTCGGGCGCGACGTAGAAACGCGTATGCCTTTTAAGGGCCTGACGCTCTTGGACATCGGGTGCGGCGGCGGGCTGACAGCCGAGCCCATGGCGCGCCTGGGCTTTCGCGTGACCGCCATCGATGCCTCCGAGGAAAACGTCGGCGTCGCGCGCGTGCATGCGGAACGCATGGACCTCGACATTACTTACGAAGCGGCGACGCCCGAGCAATTGATGGCGCGCGGCGTAAAGTTCGATGCCGTGCTGGCGCTCGAAGTTGTCGAGCATGTGACCGATGTGGATGCTTTCCTCGCGGCTTCGGCGGCGTGCGTGGGAGCGGACGGCGCCTTTGTCACCGCGACCTTGAACCGCACGCTGAAGTCTTTGGCTTTGGGCAAGATCGCGGCGGAATACATTTTGCGCTGGGTGCCCGCAGGCACCCACGACTGGCGCAAGTTCGTGCGGCCCAGCGAACTGGCGCGCGGATTACGCCGGGCGGGCCTCGATCTTCAGAAAATGGAAGGCGTGCATTACGACGTCATGACGGATCGCTGGCGGCTTGGCCCCGATCTCGACGTGAACTACATGGCTTATGCGAAGAAGGCGGCGGCCTAAGACAGTTTACGCGGACGCTTTTTCCACGGAATCGCGCGCACTTCGATGCCCTCTTCCAGCAGCGCTTCGGTTTCTTCTTTCGAGGCATCGCCGTAAATGGCGCGCGGTTTTGATTCGCCGTAAAAAATCTTGCGCGCTTCGTCGGGGAATTTCTCGCCGACATCGTCGAAGTTTTTCTCGATCACTTCGCGCAGCTCCGTCAGCGCTTTCGTGGCGCTTTCCATGGCCGCACGCAATTCGGTTTGGTCGTTGCTCGGCGTTTCTTCGCGGACGGATGACTTTCCGATGCGCGGCGCCATGGGCGCTTTTTGAACCTTCTTGCTGCCGCACACGGGGCACGACACTTCGCCTGCTTTAATCAGCTTCTCGACAACAGTGCTGTTGCGAAACCACGATTCAAACAGATGTTCTTTTGGGCAAGTCAGGTCGTAAAGGATCATAGGTAGGATGTACGCACAAACGCGGGGTTTTTCAACCGTTCGGCGCTAGCGCTGGGCGGCAAAAGGAACGTTTAGGTTGATTGCCGGCACGCGACCGCGCGCTTTCGCCACTTCGGCGGGATCGATTGTGGCCGTGATGAAGCCGGGCTCGGTTCCGGCGTCCGCCAGCACCTCGCCCCATGGATTGATGATGAGCGCGTGGCCGTAGGTCTTGCGCCCGCCCGCGTGCGTTCCGGTTTGCGCGGGCGCGAACACAAAGCATCCGGTTTCGATGGCGCGGGCGCGCTGCAAGACGTGCCAATGCGCTTCGCCGGTGATTTGCGTGAAGGCCGCCGGGATTGTCAGAAAGTCGGCGCCGGCTTGCGCCAGCTGACGATAGAGATGCGGGAAACGTAGGTCGTAGCAAATCGTCAGTCCGAGTTTGCCCCACGGCAGATCCACCGAAGACATCTCGTTGCCGGCGGCGAACGTCGCACTCTCGCGGTAGGTTTCGCCTTTGCCGAGATCCACGTCGAACATATGAATCTTGTCGTACTGCGCCGCCACCTTTCCGGAAGGATCGAGCACATACGTCCGGTTGGCGACCTTGCCGCTCGGCAACAACACCGAGAGGCTGCCGCAGTGAAGCCAAATGGAAAGCTCCTTCGCGAGCGCCTGAAACGCCGTCAGCGCTGTGTGGCGCTCTTCGGGTAAAGCCTTGGCCACGACATTCTCGCGGCCCCATTCCATCATCGAAACGTTTTCGGGCATCAGCACCAGCGCGGCACCTTGCGCGACAGCCTTGCGCGTCAGATCGCTCGCCGCGGCGATGTTCGCTGCAAGGTCATTGGACGCGTTGACCTGAATACATGCCGCGACAAAAGACACCATCAGTTCCCCAAAAGCGGATCAAGTCCGCCCGTTGCATCAAGCGCTTGAAGATCGTCGCTGCCGCCTACGTGTTTGCCGTCGATGAAGATTTGCGGAACGGTGCGCCTGCCGCCGGCGCGCAGAATCATTTTGTCGCGCAGCTCATTATCGGAACTGACGTCGACTTCCGTGTAAGCCGCCTTCTTCGAGTCGAGAAGCCGCTTGGCACGGGCGCAATAGCCGCAATAAGGCGAGGTATAGATTTCGATCTTGGCCATGGTCACAACACCAGTAATGATGGGCAGTCTAAAGGGGCCCGTGGGCGGAAGCAAAATGTCGATATCCAGGATCATTCTCCTGACGAGCGAGGCCGACGCACCGATCCTGGTCGATGTCCTTCACCGACATAATTCCGCGATCGACGTAATTCCAGTGGCCACCCTGGAGGCGCTCCACGGCGCTTTTGCACACCTGCCCCCCATTACCCGGCTCTTGTCGTTCTGCTCTCCGGTCATTGTGCCGGCGGCCTTGCTGGCGACCCTGCCGAGCCCCGCTTACAATTTTCACCCCGGACCGCCGGAACGCCCCGGCCGCTATCCGTCCGTGTTTGCCCTTTACGACAACGACGCGCGGTTCGGCGTGACGGTGCACGAAATGCTTCCGCGGGTGGACTCAGGCCCCATCGTCACCGCTGAATGGTTCGACATCCCCACAGGCGCGGACTTAGGCGAGTTAGAATCTTTATCGCGGGCCTACCTGTTGGCTGTGTATCAGCGCATGGCGCCTTACATGGTGAACGTGACCCGACCGCTGCCCCAGCTCATGTATCGTTGGAGTGGACGCAAGACCAGCAAGGCGCAGTGCGAAGACCTGTGCCGACTTACTCCCGAAATGGACGAAACCGAAATCGCGCGCCGCGACCGGGCGTGCGGAATCTTTCTCAGGCGTTCGTAAGCGGCACGCGCGCCAGCACCAGCACGCTCACCGACGCCGCGCCGGCACCGAGCAACGTGGCCGCGCACGCACTGGTCGTGGCGCCCGTGGTCAACACATCGTCGATCAGCAAAACGCGGCGATCTTGAATCACGCTTGGATTTTTGACGGCGAAGGCGCGCGCGACGTTCTTGCGCCGGGCCGCGCGATCAAGTCCGCCTTGAACGGGCGTTGCTTTCACACGCGTCACAGCATCGGGAATAACCGGCTTGCCGCATTCGTTGCCCAGCGCATTCGCCAGTAAAGCCGATTGATTGTACATGCGCGACAGCAGCCGCCAGCGATGCAGCGGGACCGGCACGATGACGTCGCAGTCGGCGATCAAAGCTACACCCGCGCGCTGCATCCACCGCGCCAACGAAACCGCCGCGTCGGTGCGGTCGCCGTGTTTGAGTTTCAAAATCAGATGACGGCTATCGGCCGTATACAGAAAAACCGCGCGCGCTTGGTCGAAGGCTGGCCGGTCGCTTAAACACGCGCCGCACAGGACGTCTTCAATGACCGGTGTCTCCAGCGGCACGCCGCAACAATCACAGTGGGGCGGCGTGATGAATGTGAATTTGGTAAAGCAGCCCGCGCACAGATTGCCCGGCCGATCCACGGACGCGTTGCACGCCAGGCACTGCGGCGGCAGCACCGCATCCAGCGTCATCCGCGCTGCTTCCTTTATGAACGTCATTGAACTCATCGGTGACTTCATTGGTACCAATAAAAATGCCATAACCGCGCCATGGATAGTATGCGTGTTTTTGACCGAGGCCTTGTCCGCCAGCGCCGCGAGCGGGCTGTGGCGACATTGCCGAATGCCGATTTCCTGTTCAAGGAAAGCGCCGAGCGTCTCGCGGATCGCTTGCTGGACATGGCGCGCACGTTTCCATTGGCGCTGGACCTCGGCTGTCACACCGGCCAGATGGCCGAAGCCCTGGCCCAGCACCCGAAAATCGGTACGCTCTTCCAGTCGGACCTATCGCCGCGCATGGCCGCACACGCCCGCGCGAACGGCCTTGGCACCGTTTGCGCCGATGAGGAGTTTTTGCCCATCGCCGCGAACGCGCTCGATCTCGTCCTTAGCAATCTCTCGCTGCACTGGGTCAACGATTTGCCCGGAGCTTTCGCGCAAATTCGCCAAGCCTTGAAACCGGATGGATTGTTTCTCGCCCACATGTTCGGCGGCGATACCTTGCGCGAACTTCGCATCGCGCTGTTTGAGGCCGAAGGCGACACCAGCGGTGGCGTGGCCCCGCGTGTCTCGCCCTTCACCGACGTGCGCGATGCCGGCAACTTGCTGACACGCGCCGGTTTCGCATTACCCGTTGTCGATGCGGATACCATCACGGTGACTTATACCGATCTCTTCAAACTCATGGCCGATCTGCGCGGCATGGGCGAAACCAACACCGTTATCGAGCGTCCAAAAAAACCGGCGCGCCGCGACCTGTTCCTGCGCGCCGCCGACATTTACGCCAAACGCTTCACAGACGCGCGCGGCCGCCTCACCGCGACGTTCGAGATCATCAGCCTTACCGCGTGGGTGCCGCACAGCTCGCAGCAAAAAGCCTTGCGGCCCGGCAGCGCCACAACGCGCCTTGCCGATGCGCTCAAAACATCCGAAATCACGCTCGACGATTCCACGCCATTTCCCAAGAAGCCCTGATGAAGTTCGAGACCCCGCTGATCGAAGGCGTTCTCTTGCAACGCTACAAACGCTTCATGGCCGACGTACGCTTGCCGAGCGGCGAAATTGTCGTGGCCCACTGTGCCAATTCAGGTTCCATGTTGTCGGTGAAGGAGCCGGGCTCGCGCGTGTGGGTGTCGCCGGCCACCAACCCGGAGCGCAAGCTGCGCTACACCTGGGAGATCATCGAGGTGAACGGCCACATGGTTGGGATCAACACATCGCATCCCAACGCCATCGTGGCCGACGCCATCACCGCAGGGCAAATTCCCGAACTCGCGGGCTATCCCGACATCAAACGCGAGCAAAAATACGGAAAAAATTCCCGTATCGATATTCTGCTGAGCGGCGGCGGAAAGCCCCCCTGCTACGTGGAAGTGAAAAACGTAACGCTGCGGCGCGGTTTCGACGGCCATCCCGCCGAATTTCCCGACTCCGTCACCGAACGCGGCGCCAAGCATTTGAGGGAAATGACAGATATCGTCCGCGCCGGCGGCCGGGCAGTTATGGTCTATCTGGTCCAAAGGGCGGATTGCAGCCGTTTTACGGTTTGCGCGGATATCGATCCCGGCTATGCCGCCGCCCTGAAAGACGCCACGGCGGCCGGGGTTGAGGCCGTCTGCTATGGCTGTACGGTAACGCCCGATGCTATAACCCTGGCCAAGCCGTTGACGCTGGATTTACCAGTCTGAGGGCATACATAGGGCATAGATAAAAATTGGGGCCCCGGTCCCGCCCGAATCTGAGAGTTGAAGTGATGAGAGAAGCGGCCCTCAAACGTCCCCGTGATGTCGAAATCCACGGCCCCGAGGCTTTCGCGGCCATGCGCCGGTCTGGGCGCCTGACCGCCGAGATTCTGGATTACATCACACCCTTCGTTCAGCCCGGCGTCACCACGGGCGAGATCGATCACCTCTGCCACGAATTTCATAAGGCGCACGACGCCATTCCGGGCCCGCTGAATTATCGCGGCTATCCGAAATCCATCTGCACATCGATCAACCACGTCGTCTGTCACGGTATTCCCGGTGACCGCACGTTGCGCGACGGCGACATCGTCAACATCGACGTCTCGCCCATCCTCGACGGTTGGTTCGGCGACTCCAGCCGCATGTACTATGTCGGCGACGTGAAGCTGAAAGCGCGCAAGCTGGTGGAAACCACCTACCACGCCATGATGCGCGGCATTCACGCCGTGAAGCCCGGCGCCACACTGGGCGACGTCGGCTACGCCATTCAAAGCTACGCCGAGAGCCAGCGCTTTTCGGTGGTGCGCGATTTCTGCGGCCACGGCATCGGCCGCATCTTCCATCAAGCACCCAACGTCATGCACTTCGGCGTGCCCGGCGAAGGCATGATGCTGGAGCCCGGCATGATCTTCACCATCGAGCCGATGATCAACGCCGGACGCTTCGAGACAAAAATCTTAGAAGACGGTTGGACGGCTGTGACGCGCGATAAGTCGCTGTCGGCGCAGTTCGAACACACCGTCGGCGTCACGGAAACCGGCGTGGAGATCTTCACGCTATCGCCGAAGGGCTACACCTTCCCGCCTTTCGGTTCTGAAGACGCTAAGGCGTCTGAAGCACCTTAACCCGTGGCGCGGCGGGGGCTGGGGGAAGCAACCAATGCGGCAGTGTTTGCCGCCGCTCCCAGTTCCAAAGACGACCCCAAAGACGAGAAGCCCCACTATCACGGCCATCGCGAGCGGTTGCGCCAACGCTTTCTCGAGGGCGGCGCCGAAAGCCTGCCCGATTACGAGTTGCTCGAACTCATTCTTTTCGCCATTCCGCGCAAGGACACCAAGAAGCTTGCGAAGGACTTGATCGCGGCCTTCGGCTCATTGGCCGAAGTGGTGTCAGCGGATGCAAACAAGTTGGCGGACTTTCCTAGCCTTGGCGATACGGGCGCTACAGCACTGAAGGCTGTGCAAGCCGCCGCGCAACGCCTCCTGCGCACTGAGATGAAGAACACCGAGATCATCTCGTCATGGCAGGCCTTGGTGGATTACCTGACCGTGAAGGCGGGTTACGAACCCATCGAGCAATTCCGTGTTCTTTATCTGGACCGTAAAAACAAATTGATCCTCGACGAAGCGCTCGGGCGCGGCACCGTCGATCATACGCCCGTGTATCCGCGCGAAGTCGTGAAGCGCGCTTTGGAATTAAACGCAAGTGCGCTCATCCTCGCGCACAATCACCCAAGTGGTGATCCCAAGCCGTCGCGCGCGGATATCGACATGACCCGCAAAGTAAAAGACGCCCTCGCGACCGTGAACATCACGCTGCACGACCATGTGGTTATTGGTCGTGGCGGGCATGTGTCGTTCAAGTCCGAGGGATTGCTGTAAGGCGCGCGCAGGACGGTGGGGGAAATCATATGAGCGAACTGATCATCTGGACGTACGACTGGGTGCCCAAAGGCCCCCGTGGCTTTGTTCGCGACCTCAGATTTAGATGGGCGTGCGAAGAAGCCGGACTGGCTTATGCCGTGCGCACGGTCGCCTTCGAGGGACGGGAGACCAATCACCTGTCGCACCAGCCTTTCGGCCAGGTGCCATTCCTGAGCGACGGCAAACTGCAGACATTCGAGAGCGGTGCCGGGCTGCTGCATTTAGCGCGCAAGAGCGAGGATTTGATGCCGCGCGAATCGATTGGCGAAGCGGAAACGATTCAATGGATGATGGCCGCGCTCAACTCCATCGAGATGGTGACGGTTCCCTGGTGGTTCCTCGAAATCTCCGGTGCGAAGGACAATGGTCTTGCTGACTGGATGGGCAAGCGTCTTGCGCAGATCGAGAAAGTGCTGACCGAGCGCGCATGGCTGGCGGCCGATCGCTTCACCGCTGCGGATTTGTTGATGGCAGATGTCCTGCGCATTCCCAAAGTGCGCGCGTTCGGTGACCGGCCCGCGACCGAGGCATATGTGACCCGCGTGACCGATCGCCCCGGCTTCAGGAAGGCGCGCGCCGATCAAGTGGCGCATTTCGCCGCAGCTGATGAAAGCCGGTCGACGTAAGACCGCGCCCGGCTCTCCGGACGCGGTCTTGTCTCAGGTTCTGCGGCGGAAGGCCGCCATTTTTAGAATATGCGCTATTTCATTTCGGCTTGTTGGACACCCGTCTCTTGGAGAGGGCGCATCGCGAGGAAATAGTTCTGAGGCATTTCCATCGGCGTTCTGGTCGCGAGGTCCGATAGATATTGGTCGGGATTCAACAACTTGGCTTGTGCAAAATCGGTCGCGGCAGCAGACGCCAAGCCCATCGAAAGTTTGAGATAGCCACGGTTTGAATAACCGCTCCAACGTTCAGGAGCGGCTTCGACCGCCTTGTCGCAAACGTCCAGTGCTTTGCCTTTATCGGGCAAGTTGCCCATGGCAATGCACAGGTTATTCAAAGCAATTATTTCCTGGGCTTCGGTCAGGCCGGGCATTTTGAGGGCCGCGCTGGAAAATTCGGCCCCGCTGACCCATTGGGAGTGCTTAATGGCAGAGAAGCCTGCGGAAAGAAGACCGGTCGGGTCGGCAGCGAGGGCCATGGACGAAACCGAGGTCAGGAGAGCAACGGCAACGAGAGAACATACCTTTTTCATGTAACGATCCTTGTGAGTGGGTGGGTTAGCTTCCTCCCCATCTCCTTCTTCGGGACCAAGTAGATGCCCCGGGATCGGGTGTTACAATCACAGATATCGCAACGCAGCATGAATTATATTGCATCGCACAACGAGCTGTGAGAGCATAAAAATAGAGATCTTGTGCGGCGCGCCGATCATGTCGGGCCGCTTGCCCGATGCGACGGGTCGTCTCATTCAAATCCGAAAAGCTTTTAGCGTCCCCGCCAGCCCTTAGCTCGCAGGGCGCAGCGCGCACATGGTTGTCATGTCGGTGGTGATGCCTGCCTGAAGGTTATCGAGCAGGTGCTGGAGAAAACCCGTGAACGTGCTCTCGACCTTGACCACGTAATGGATGAGTCCGCCCGTCGGTGTTTTGTTTTTTTCTTTTTCGATATCCGACATGCGGATGATGATCGCCGCGTTGGCGGGAATGGCCGCCGTGCGATAGGTGGTGATCTTCGTTCCGTCGCGCGCGTCGTAAATGCCGAGATCGATTCCAGCATTCGCGTTGGTATCGGTGTTGCGCACCACGATGGAACTTGGAAGTCCGTACTGCTCAAGCAGTGAGGAGTGCACCTCACCCAGCTTGCGCGGGTCGGCGGTGACGCCGGCGCTGCAGGTGCTGAGGTTCGTCAGTGTTCCGTCCGCTGGACGATAGAGGACGTGCTGAAAGTAGCCGGTGATATCGGACGTGACCGACATCGTATAAGCCGCCGGCTTCGTGCCTGTGATGTTGGCTTCTTTTTCGATCTCGCCGATAAAATATTGCAGATCTTGACCGACCACGATGCTGGGACTGGTCCATTGGCCGCGTTGTAGACCGGTTACATAGTCGTAGAACGTGGCGCGCACGACGCCCGCGTTCGATCCGTTATTGAAGAAGCGCACGAACGACTGCTGCTGCAGGCCGGCGGTCGAATACATGATGCTCTGACGCAAGGTCGTCGGGATTTGGGTCGGCGCCGGCGAATTGAGCGCGCACACGGTGGACATATCCGACACCACGCCCGCTTGCGTGCTGGTCACCAGGTGCTGCAAGAAACCGTTGTAGCCGTTCTCGAGTTTGACGATGAAATAGTTTTGATCACCCTTGGGCACGGTCGGCAGCGCGCTTTCGAGCGCTTGGGTGGTGGGCCGCGCTTCGCCGTTCGCTTCGATAAGCGCCGAGTAGGTCCCAAGCTTCACTCCGTCGCGCGCATCGTAAATGCCGAGATTGGCCGTGGCCGCCGTCGATCCGGTGTTGTTGATCACGACTGTGCTCGGAAATCCGTACTGCGTGATCAGGTTTGTGTGAACGCCGCTGAGCTCTTTTGGATAAGAGGCGACCGCGGCATCGCACGTGCTGAGGTTCGTCAGCGTGCCCGTATCGGGACGATAGAGTACGTGCTGGATATAACCGGTGAGGCCCGACTTGATCGTGACGGTATAAAAAAGCGGACGATTGGCGGCGGTGATCTTCGCGTTGTCCTCAAGCACCCCGATATAATATTGGGCCTGCGATCCGGCCGGCAGCGAAGGCGTGGTCCAGGTGCCGACCACATTTCCCGTTGTGCTGTTCATGAAAGTGAATGTCGCGGTGCCAGCGCTGGCGCCGGTATTAGCAACACGCAGAAACGATTGCTTCGTCGTCGAGGCCGTCGAATAGACCGGCCCAAGGTTTACGGTCGCGATGGGGTTCGTGAGGGCGGTATGGAGGCGCGCGACAAACGGCGTCGATTCCGTCAGATACCGCGCCGCGTCGGCGGCGTTGGTTTGATTGTAGGCGATGCCAAGCGGCCGGCCGTTGATGATCACCTTGGGACTGCTGAAATACGGTTGCTCCGCGCAATCTAAATGCTGCGCGTCGCAGGCATCGGTATAGGCCATCACGTCGCGCTTACGCCCGACCAGGTCGACATAGCCATAGCCGTACGACCCCGCTTTCGGCGGATCATCAGTCAGAACGAAGCGGTCGTGATCGAGGCCCATGTTGTGGCCCAGTTCGTGCGGCACCGTCTCCTGCCCCAGAATGCAGCTCCCACTCGCGTCGATGAACACCGAGCTAAATCCATAAGAGGCCGCGTTGGCGTCCGGGGCTAACGTATAGCCATAGGTATTCGTCTCGCGGTTCGTATACGCGACGCCGCAGGATGGATCGTCGTTCGGGGCGATCCAGACCTGCACGAGGTCGGCGCCCAACGATGCGCGCAAGGTGGCGATGCGCGCGAAGTCACCCGTTTGCGAACGGGCCGTTTCGATCATGTTGTCCGTCGAGGTCGTCGAGATCTCGGTGAAGTTGACCATATCGGTCCCGGCCAAAACGATATTCACGTTGCTGTCCACATAGGAGTTGGACAACACCGTGTTGAACTCGGCGATGGTCGTCGCGATATCCCGGGTGATGTTCGGGCGCTTGGCCAATGCTTTGGCCGTGTAAACGACAAGCACGCGGATATCGGATATGGCGGTGGGACGCTCGATGTCGGGTGATGCCTGAGAGTGTGACTTCTCGAGGGTGAGCGGCGGCACATGCTTCGCGTCATCGGTTAAACGCGGCATGGTCGCGGGATCGTATTCGATCACCGTATGTAGCGCACCGCCTGCCGGCTGTAGACTGTAGCGGCGCCCGCCCGCGCGCACTTTGCCGCTGATCTCACCGCCGGCGATCACCAACGTGGCGTCGCCGCCGGCATCGCCCACCACTGCCGCGCGCAGCACATCGTTGCCTTGTGAATCTTGCGTGAGATCGACTTTCACCAAGCGCACGGCGACATCGTCAAACAATTGCAGAACAAACTGCTCGGGTTGCCCCGCGATGTTTCCGGCGCCGTCCAACACAAGCGCGGGGCTGTCGCGTAAGGCAGTAACCGTTTCCGGCGATACCGTCACGGTGCGCGAGCGCGCAACGCCGCGCGCGGACAACGCTTGCTCTTTGGGTGCCTTCAACGAAGGCGTGTCGAGGACCAACGGATCGGCAGGCGTCACGGGAAGCGCCGACACCAGCGGCGCGATTTCGATCATGCGGAGGCGTTGCGACGCCGGATCAGCCGCGTACGCCACGCCAGTTGCCGTCACCAGACAGAACGCCGCTAAATAGTTTTTGAACATCCATGGTCCCCGCAAGCTCGTAATGGAAACAATTAGGCATGGAATTCAACCAAAAGGAAATCCCCACGCGTGGCCAGGCCGCAGCACGTGAAGGACCGGTAAATCTGGCGGAAATGAGCGCTTTTCTCAGGTAAACGGCCCAGACGGTTCAATTCGGGACGATCAGTGTAGCCCAAAAAGCAACGCCCCTCCGTTGGGGGGAACGGAGGGGCGATTAAGAATCTGACGACCACATTGGGGGGGGCTATGGGGGTTGTGGCCGTCGATGCAAACAAAACGCCGATCATGAAATTTGGTTCCCGGCGAGGTATAAAAAGCGGTTACGCCTTTGTTAGTCGCGCTTTAGGTGTCTTAATAGGCCTGGACCCGCGGGCGGCGAAGACATGACAACTGCATATGACTTTCAGCTAACGACCCTTAAAGGTGAGCCGCTTCCGCTCGCCCAATTCAGCGGCCGCCCAACGATCTTGATCAACACGGCTTCGCAATGTGGTTTTACGCCGCAGTATGCGGACCTCCAGTTGCTCTGGGATGAGTTTAAGGACCAGGGCCTCAACGTCTTGGGGATTCCCTGCAACGATTTCGGCCGGCAAGAGCCCGACACGGACTCCACCATCGCCGCTTTCTGCCAGCGTGCTTACGGCATCACATTTCCGATGACGGGCAAAATTCACGTGCGCGGCGAAGGCATTCACCCGCTCTATGCCTGGCTGGCCACGCAAGGCGGTTATTTTTCGCGGCCGCGCTGGAATTTCCACAAATATCTGATTAACCGCGACGGTAAGATGATGGATTGGTTCGCGAGCATCACCAATCCGAAGGCCGCACGATTCCGCCACGCCATCGAACGACTGATCGCGTAAATTCAATTGGGGAGGATCAAATGAAAAAACATGTACTCGTGGCATTCAGTGGACTGCTGATCGCCGGTCCCGCCGCCGCGGCCGATTATACCTCTATTGTGATCGAACGCCCCGTCAACGCGTCGGTCGACGACACCTGGAAAAAGATCAGCCCTTATTGCTCATTGAGCGAGTGGCTGGGCCCAGCGTGCGAAATCACCAAAGGCAACGGCACCGATGTGGGCTCCGTGCGCAGCATCGCCGGCGGCCGCGTGACCGAAGTGCTCGTCAGCACGACCAAGTATTCCTACACCTATACCTTCATCGCGCCGAACCCGACGTCTTATCACGGGCATCTGGAAGCCATTGCTGACGGCGCCAATAAATCGAAGATCGTTTACACGCTGTTCTACGATCAGGAACCCACCGGCACTGCGGAAGCCAAAGCCGCCGACAAAGCGCAGCGCACGAAGACCTTCACGGGCGGCGTCGAAAAAATGGTCAAAATGGCCGAGGGTAAATAGCAGCGCCGCGTTGTTGGTGTAATGCGAGCTTAGGCGCGCGTCATCGTCACGCCCAGGCCACCAAGGCCCATCGTCGCGACAACGAATTGAACCAGATTCCCAACGAACGGCACCACGCCGACAAGCACGAACACGACGACGCCAACGAAGGTCCATAAAACGCGCCGGCCAAACCCCATATCGGTGGCCGCCGGTCTCATTGCGCGCCGCAGCCGCAAGCCGATCCAGTGCGCCGCTGCCACCACGCCAAGGCCGTAGATGATCGGAAACACCGCGAGGCACAAAAGCGCCAGTGGGATTCCGATAATGGTGATGAGCAAAACAACAAACACCATGGGCATCGCCAGGGTGACGAGAAGCCCAACGCCAAAACTTTTAACCGGCGCAAAATCCATCGTGTCGTTGACGCGCCCCAGGAGCGTTCCGAAAAGCAAAAGCATCAGGAACGCGAATACAAACAGCATCACGATGAAGCCGATGGACGCAAGCGTCGCGAAGCCGAGCAGAACGACGCCTAAGTGTTCCCAGAAGCGGTAGCCGTGCTTGCCGGCCCCTTCGCGGTTCACGCTGCCGCCAACGCGAATATCCGATGGCAACTGCAGTTCTTCGTCGCTGCGATAATTGAGATCGCCGTCGATCTGCGTCCCCGGCGCAATGGCGATTTTTCCGCCGCGCAGCCGCACGTCGCCTTTGACGTGGCCGGAAAGTGCGATGTTGCCGCTGGCGACAATCACGTCGCCGCCCACATCGCCGCCGATCGTGACATTGCCGCCGGCTACCACCACGTCGCCGCCAACTTTGGTTTGGGGCGTGATTTCAATTTGGCCGCCGGCCAGCGTCACGCTTTTATTCACGACGCCGTCGACCGTTACGTGCCCGCCCGCCGCTGTCACTTCGTTCGCGCGAATATCTTGGACCGAAACCCGGCCACCTGCCGCGATGAGTTTTCCGATGTCTTTTGATTCGACGTTAACTTCGCCGCCGGTCGCGAAAACGGTCGAGGCCCCTTCGGACACGTCCGCCTGTCCGCCCGCATAAAATTGCGTACCGGAGTCGCCGCCAAAGTGAAAGCCGTCGGCCGCATGGCCCGGAGAAACCGCGCTGAATGCCGCAAAAAGCCCTATCGCCAACAACTTCTTTAAACGCATTACGATCGTCTCCTGAGCCTCGCCCCATAACCTATGACAGCCTTTCGGCCGGCGCCACGGCGCCAGTTGTCATCTGCGGCCCGGCCTCCTATACATCGCAGACACACAAGGACAAAGCGCATGATTCCTCGTTACGCCCGCCCGCAAATGACGGCCATTTGGGAGCCGGACAACAAGTTCCGCATTTGGTTTGAAATCGAAGCGCACGCCATGGATGCGCTCGCGATTTTAGGCGTGGTTCCGCGCGAAGCCGCTAAAGCCGTGTGGCAACGCGGCAAGTGGGACATCGCGCGCATCGACGAGATCGAAAAAGAAACCAAGCACGACGTCATCGCGTTCCTGACCAACCTCGCAGAGCACGTGGGCCCCGAAGCGCGCTTCGTGCATCAAGGCATGACCTCATCGGACGTGCTCGACACGTGCTTGTCGGTTCAACTCGTGCAAGCCGCTGACATTCTTTTGAAGGACGTGGAAGATCTTTTGGCGGCGCTGAAGCGCCGCGCACTTGAACACAAAATGACCGTCACGGTCGGACGCAGCCACGGCATTCACGCCGAGCCCGTCACGATTGGCCTGAAATTCGCGAGCTTTTACGCTGAATTCGACCGCAACCTGACGCGCCTCAAAGCCGCTCGCGAAGACATCGCCAGCTGCGCTATTTCCGGTGCCGTCGGTACGTTCGCCAACATCGATCCATCGGTTGAGGAATACGTCGCCGAGAAGATGGGCCTGCATGCCGAGCCTGTCTCGACACAAGTCATCCCGCGCGACCGCCATGCCCATTTCTTTGCCATTCTCGGCGTCATTGCCAGCTCGATTGAACGCATCGCGACGGAAGTGCGTCACTTGCAACGGACGGAAGTCGGCGAAGCCGAAGAGTATTTCTCGCCGGGGCAGAAGGGCTCGTCCGCCATGCCCCACAAGCGCAACCCAGTGCTGACGGAAAACCTGACGGGCCTCGCGCGCGTTGTGCGTGGATACGTGGTTCCCGCCATGGAAAACGTGGCGCTGTGGCACGAGCGTGATATTTCGCACTCATCTGTTGAACGTTACATCGGCCCAGATGCCACCATCACCCTGGACTTCGCATTGGCACGCCTCGTCAGCGTCGTCGACAAGCTTGTGATTTATCCGGAACGGATCGCCAGCAACCTCGCCAAGACCGGCGGTTTGATGTTCTCGCAGCGTGTCCTGCTTGCATTGACCCAAGCCGGTGTGAGCCGCGAAGAGTCCTACGTCCTCGTTCAACGCAACGCGATGAAAGTGTGGAATGAAGGCGGGCAGCTGCTCGATCTTCTCAGCAACGACAAGGACGTCACCAGCCGCATCCCGGCCAAAGATCTCGCCCCGCTGTTCGACATGGGCTACCACACCAAGCACGTCGACACGATCTTCAAGCGGGTGTTTGAAAACGCCTAAACGTCGCGTTCGAGTGCGACTAACAAACCCTTCTGCATCTCATTCGCATGCCTGCGAATATCGGTCGGCTGCTGGTGCTTCACGCGAAGTCCCGCTGCGCGGGCGGAGGATTCAAGATACCCCAGACTGTGCTGGTATCTGCGCGACATCGTAATGTGAACACCTTCGCGTTCCGACACTTCGACCGAAAACCAAAACTCACCGGCGCGCGCGAGCCGGGCGGCGACCGCGCCAAAAAGGGCGGTTACATCCCCGATATAAACGAGGACATCGGCGGCGATCATCAGGTCAAAACTTTCGGATGATCGTTCAAGATAGGAAGCCGCTTCACCGACCTGCAAAACATCATAGATGCGCCGCGTCTGGGCCTTTCGAAGCATTTTTTCCGACAGATCCACGCCGATCAAGCGATCAACATGGGCGCGCATTTGCACGCCACATAGACCCGTTCCGCACCCAAGGTCCAACATGCATGGCCAACGTCGCCCTGCGCCAGCAATACGGGCCGCGATGATCTCGGGCACGCGGTACTCAAGATTGTCTCTCAGGTCGTGGTCGAATTTGTCGGCGTAGGCGTCGAAAATGCCGCGGACCTCGGCGTCGGCGAGACGCGGCAATGGAGCCACGCCCAATGTAGACAGGGCAAAGCGCGCATTGGCCTTGTCCTCAGGATCAAGCGCCAGAGAACGCTGAAGCATTTTTATACCGGCTTCTTTCTCACCCACCGTCATGAGATAGGCCCCGAGGCAGTAGCTGGCCGACGCGCTGCTCGGCCACCATTGGACGAGGCGTTCTAACCCGCGTCGACCTTGCTCGACGTTTCCAAGTCCCGCCAAAAGGGCGCACAACGTCGCCGTCGCATTTACATGTCCCGGGCACGTTTCCAGAAACGCCCGCAGCACATTGATGGCTTCCGCATGGTATTCCGATTTTCCAAGGCGCGCCGCTTCGCTGATCACAGCCGCCGCCTCGGGGTGTTTGTCCCGGCGCCGCTGCCGCAAAAGCGCCTCCCGGGCGGAAAGCCTCCGACGCCAAATCCACCGCGATACCCAACTCGACGTATCGCAAAACCCAGCCCACGCACCAGGCGTCAACGCATCAATGGCCAATGCCTTTAGAAAAGCTGCACGCGCAAGCCGTTTTTCTTTTCGGGCAAAATGCAAATCGCCCATCGACACCCACGCGTCGGCATAGAGCGGCGCCATTTCCAGCGCTTTTGTAAATGCGTGCTGTGCTTCGTCGAATTTGTTTAAGCCACAAAGCGCTATACCGCGCCCGTGATGCAAGACACCGCTGTCCGGGATGCGGGGCAAATCGGCGCCATACATCTTCAACATCTCCGCCGGTGTCGCGGTCAAGCGATCACGCGCGGGCATAGGAAGCCAAGGCGATTTAGACGTCATTCCCAAAAGATAGCACGCTGCACAAAGGATCGAAGGGCCTTGCGCTTCACGGCTGGCGCGAAGTTATGAGGGACACTAACTTGTGCCTATGTGCACCGTCGTTCTTCTTCGCCAACCCGGTCATGCGTGGCCCGTGATTATCGGCGCCAACCGCGATGAAATGCTTGATCGCTCCTGGCAACCGCCGGCGCGGCACTGGCCGGATCGACCGGAGGCCGTCGCCGGGCTCGATATGACTGCGGGCGGCACCTGGATGGGATTGAACGATCACGGCGTTGTTGCGTGCATTCTTAATCGGTACGGCTCGCTGGGGCCTGCGCCCGGTAAGCGCTCGCGTGGTGAGCTGGTACTCGAGGCGTTGGATCATGCCGACGCAGCCGAGGCGCTCGGCGACATTGACCCAACCGCTTACCGCTCGTTCAATCTGGTGATCGCCGATAACCGTGACGCATGGTGGCTGTCATCGACGGATGGCGCCAAACGAGTCCGCGTCGAACAAGTGCCCGCCGGCCTATCGATGTTCACGGCGTCCGATCGCAACGATATTGGCGACCCGCGTATTGCCAACTATCTCCCGCGTTTCGAAACTGCAGCACGTCCCGATCCTGGCGCCGACCAATGGGACGCCTGGCAAAAACTGCTGGGATCGAATGACGCCACGGAAAGCCGGGCGATGAGCTTTCGCTTAGAGAGCGGTTTTGGCACGTCCTCCTCCTCGTTGATGGCGCTTCCGTCCGCGCAAGCAGCCCATGACGGCACGTTTCCCGTGTGGCTGTTTGCCGCCGGCCCGCCCGAGTCTACGCGATTTCAGCCTGTGGATATTTTTGGCGCGGTCTCCGCAGCCCGCCATTAGGCCCCGGTTTTCGGGGCTTTTTGATCGTCATACCCCATCCGTTGTAGCCCTGGCCCCCACCTGCTATATCGACCCCATAACGCCGGAAACGCACCGGTCCTTCCGCTGTTTTTAAGGAAAACGCCATGGCGCGGCGCAAGCAGATCTACGAGGGCAAAGCTAAGGTTTTGTTCGAAGGCCCCGAACCCGGCACCTTGGTGCAGTACTTCAAGGACGATGCGACCGCCTTCAATAACAAGAAGAAGGGCACCATCACCGGTAAGGGCGTGCTCAACAACCGCATCTCGGAATACCTGATGATGCGCTTGGAGGAGATCGGCATCCCGACGCACTTCGTGCGCCGCCTGAACATGCGCGAGCAGTTGGTGAAGGAAGTTGAGATTATTCCGGTGGAAGTGGTCGTGCGCAACGTCGCCGCCGGCTCCATCTCCGAACGGTTTCATATTCCTGAGGGCACACGCCTGCCCCGCTCCATCGTCGAGTACTATTACAAGAACGATCAGTTCGGCGATCCGATGGTTTCGGAAGAGCACATCACGGGCTTCGGTTGGGCCGCGATCCACGAGATCGACGAAATGCTGAACATGAGCTTGCGCATCAACGATTTCATGACAGGCATGTTCTTGGGCATCGGCATTCGCGTCATCGATTTCAAGGTCGAGTTCGGCCGCCTGTTCCACGAAAACGGCGATGTGCAAA
Organism: Fidelibacterota bacterium; assembly: GCA_947475895.1. Classification (GTDB taxonomy): domain Bacteria; phylum Pseudomonadota; class Alphaproteobacteria; order Rhodospirillales; family Rhodospirillaceae; genus SHVO01. Next base: position 115,837 of record CANJMF010000005.1, on the reverse strand, counting down.
TTGTTCTGGCCGACGAACTGTCGCCGGACAACATGCGTTTGTGGGATTCCAAGACCAACGAAAAGATGGACAAAGACCGCTTCCGCCGCGACCTCGGCCAGATCGAGGAAGCCTACCAGGAAGTGGCGCGACGGTTAGGCATCTTGCCCGAGAGCGGGCCCACCGACGTAAAAGGTCCGTCCACACTGCAATAATGAACCAATCCCGGGCCAAGTCCCGGGATTGAAGTCTGAGGAGTAGGCATTGAAGGCACGAGTCCACATCACGCTGAAAAACGGCGTGCTCGATCCCCAGGGTAAAGCTGTCGAAAACGCCCTGCACGGTCACGGCTTCAAAAGCGCGAGCGACGTGCGGCAAGGCAAGTTCATAGAATTGAATATTGCCGAGACCGACGCGGCAAAAGCCAAGAGCACGGTCGAGGACATGTGCCGCAAGCTGCTGGCCAACACCGTGATCGAAAACTTCAGCGTCGAGGTGGTGGACTAACGCCATGTCGGTAAAGGCAGCGGTTATTGTATTCCCGGGCTCGAACTGCGATCGCGACATCGCCGTCGCCCTCGAACAAAGTCTCGGCAAACCCACACAGATGATCTGGCATCGGGATACGGAACTCCCCGATGTGGACCTTGTCGTCGTTCCGGGCGGATTTTCCTACGGCGATTATTTGCGCTGCGGCGCCATGGCCGCGCACTCGCCCATCATGCATGAAGTAAAGCGCCGCGCCGAAAAGGGCATGCGCGTCCTTGGTATCTGCAACGGCTTTCAGATCATCGCGGAAGCGGGCCTCGTGCCTGGCGTTCTGATGCGCAACAAGAACCTCAAGTACATCTGCAAAGACGTTTATCTCAAGGTCGAAGACTCGCAGAGCGCCTTCACGTCGAAATACAGCGTCGGCGAAGTGGTCCGCATTCCGATCGGCCATGGTGAAGGCAACTACTATGCCGATACCGAAACGCTTGATCGCTTGGAAGGTGAAGGCTTGGTGGCATTCCGCTATTGCTCGCCGCGCGGCGACTTAAGCGACTTCTCCAACCCGAACGGATCACAACGCAATATCGCGGGCGTCTTCAACAAGTCGCGCACAGTGCTGGGCATGATGCCGCACCCTGAGCGCCTGTCGGATCCGAAACTTGGCGGCATCGACGGCCGCAAGATGTTTGAAAGCCTGGTGGAGACTTTGTCGTGAACCACCAGCCAAAAACGGGCATCACGCCCGAGGACGTCAAAAGCCACGGCCTGAGCGAATCCGAATACAAAAAAGTCCTCGAGATCATGGGCCGCGAGCCCAACCTCGTTGAGCTGGGCATTTTCTCGGTAATGTGGTCGGAGCATTGCTCTTACAAATCGTCCAAGCGCTGGCTCAAGACCTTGCCGACAACGGCCCCCTGGGTCATTTGCGGCCCCGGTGAGAATGCCGGCGTCATCGACATCGGCGAAGGCCTGGCGGCGATCTTTAAAATGGAAAGCCACAACCACCCCAGCTTTATCGAGCCCTATCAGGGCGCGGCCACGGGCGTGGGCGGCATCTTGCGCGATGTATTCACCATGGGCGCACGTCCCATCGCCAATATGAATGCTTTGCGTTTCGGCGACCCGAAGCATCCCAAAACCAAGCAACTCGTTGCCGGCGTGGTCGCGGGCATCGGTGGTTACGGCAATTGCGTGGGCGTGCCGACAGTTGGCGGCGAAGTAAACTTCCACCCCAGCTATAACGGCAACATCCTCGTTAACGCGATGACTGTCGGCCTCGCGGACAAGGACAAAATTTTCTATTCGGCTGCCGCGGGCGTTGGAAATCCGGTTGTGTATTTCGGTTCAAAAACCGGGCGCGACGGTATTCACGGCGCCACCATGGCGTCGGCGGAATTTGGCGCAGACTCCGAGGAGAAGCGCCCGACCGTCCAGGTTGGCGACCCGTTCACCGAAAAGCTTCTCATCGAAGCCTGCCTTGAGCTGATGAAGACCGGAACCATCGTCGCTATCCAAGACATGGGTGCGGCCGGTCTGACGAGTTCGTCTTTCGAAATGGCGTCGAAAGGCGGCATGGGCGTTGAACTTAATCTGGAGAAAGTGCCCCAACGCGAAACCGGCATGACGCCGTACGAAATGATGCTTTCGGAAAGCCAGGAGCGCATGCTCGTGATCTTGCAGCCCGGCAAAGAAGATATTGCCCGCAAGATCATGGAAAAGTGGGAGCTGGATTTCGCGATCATCGGCCATCTGACGGATACAGGCCGCATGGTTTTGAAAATGAACGGCGACGTGGTCGGCGATCTGCCGATCGACCCGCTCGCACAGGCCTCGCCCGAATACGACCGGCCGTGGGTTTCATCGCCTAAACTGCCGGCCCTCGAAACCAAGAATGTGAACATGGTCCTTTGGACCGAGGCCCTGCCCCGGCTCATGGGCTGCCCGGACCTCGCCAGCCGTCGCTGGATTTGGGAACAGTACGATCACATGGTCATGGCCGACACCACGCAGCGCCCAGGGGGCGATGCAGCCGTCGTGCGCTTGCATGGCTCCAATCGCGGCCTAGCGATCACCACCGACTGTACGCCGCGTTATGTGAAGGCCGATCCGTTCGAAGGCGGCAAGCAAGCCGTCGCGGAGACGTGGCGCAACATCACCGCCGTCGGCGGGCGCCCGCTCGCGATCACCGACAACCTCAACTTCGGCAACCCCGAGAAGCCCGAAATTATGGGCCAGATTGTCGATGCCATTAAGGGTATCGGTGAGGCGTGCAAGGCGCTCGATTACCCGGTCATTTCGGGCAACGTGTCGCTTTATAACGAGACCAACGGCAAGGCGATCTTGCCGACGCCTGCGATTGGCGGGGTCGGTCTCATCGACAACCTCGACCACACGGCGACCGTTCTGTTCAAAGGCGTTGGCGACACCATCATTCTTCTGGGCCAAGTCGGCGAAGGTTATCTAGGCCAATCGCTGTATGTGCGCGAAGTGTGGGCCCATGACTTCGAAGATGAGTCCAAGATGGGCGCGCCGCCGCCGGTCGATCTTGCGCACGAGCGCAAGGTGGGCGATTTCGTGCGCGGCCTCATTACCAGCGGCCAAGTCCGCACCTGCCATGACGTTTCCGATGGCGGCACCCTCGTCGCCGTAACGGAAATGGCCTTGGCCGGCAACATCGGCGCGACGTTGACCATCGAGGATCATTCGCTTCATTTCGGTGAAGATCAGGGACGCTACGTGATCGCGGTTCCACAGGCTAAAGCTGCGGGTATTCTCGAAGCGGCGGCGAAAGCCGGCGTGCCAGCCCGCGACATCGGCGTTACAGGCGGCGCCTCTCTCACGATCGGCACCGATTCTATGGCGCTGATGACTTTGCGTAAATTGTACGAAGGCTGGTTCCCGATCTATATGGCGTCAGCGAGCTAAGGGAAATTAAGCAATGGCGATGGCCGCAAACGATATCGAGAAGATGATCAAGGACGCTTTTCCCGACGCCGAGGTCTCCATTGAAGACCTGGCCGGCGATGGCGATCATTACGCCGCCACGATCCTGTCGGAGGCGTTCAAAGGCAAGTCGCGCGTACAGCAGCACCAGATGGTTTATGCTGCCCTGAAGGGCAAAATGGGCGGGGAACTGCATGCGCTGGCGCTGCAAACCGGCGTAAAAGCCGCCTAAACAGCGTCCATCGCAACTTGTATTACGGACTTAAGCCCTTATATTCGGGCTACATTCCCAATTGAGGATATTTGCAATGAGCGACACTCCCGCCATCGAAGGCATCAAAAAAGACATCGCCGAGAACGACATCGTGCTGTTCATGAAGGGCACGCCTCAGTTTCCGCAATGCGGCTTCTCGGCTGCCGTGGTGCAGATTCTTTCGCACACAGGCGTGAAGTTCAAAGGCGTGAACGTGCTCGCCGACGATGGCCTGCGCCAGGGCATCAAAGAGTTCAGCAACTGGCCTACGATCCCCCAGCTTTACGTGAAGGGCGAATTCGTGGGCGGCTGCGATATCGTGCGCGAGATGGCCGAAAACGGCGAGCTGCAAGACCTGTTCAAAGAAAAGCAGGTCGCGACCGCTTAACGCCGTCCACGCCGACACGCCCCTTTAATCTAGTGTGTTGAGCCTTCCGGCATTACCCAACTCGGTGGCGCTGGCGACTTCAGGTCGGCCAAACGTTGCCAGCTTTCCGCAAGACGCAGAAGCTCTTCCCGCGCCTTGGGGTCTGTAGCTGCCTCGGCGGTACGTCGAATGCTAACTGCCCGCTGGCGATACACTTCAGCGTTATGTTGCCCTTCGTCCAAGACGGCCTCCCTAAGGACGTTAGAAAATCAACGCGGGACAACCTCGCTTGTTCCGCGAAGTTGAGAAATTTTCGCAACTTTGAAAATCCACGTGCTTTTTACAGACCGTCTCTTTCTGACGGAAACATTTCCACAACTTTCGCGTTATGGAACCTGAGGATAGCATCGCACTACGCGCGCGTCCGGTTTGGTGAAATGGGCTGAGGTCCGATTATGGAAATTGACGAGGTTAAGTCACCCGAGCTGGCAATCGAGTGGGCCTATGAATATGCGAGCGCATTGCGCCGTGTTCATTCACCGCTCGATGAATTCGAGGATGAGCTCCAAGCCTTTCTGGAAGAGCACAAGGGCGCCCATTCGGTTTTACCCTATGTGCGGGCGGCACTTATCGCCGGCTATCACGGCAAGCCGCTGGCTTGGTTCAACCCCCTGCATCCCGACACAAACCAGACAGAGATCGTTCTGCGCCAGCCCGACAATCCCCGGCCCTATCGGGCCCTACGCAAGTTATCGAACCCGGTTTCAGCGCACGCTTGAAGCGCTGACGCCCGAATGCAAAACGGCGCCTCTTGCGAGGCGCCGTTTGTCGTTTCGGTATTCTGTCGCGCGTTAGCGCGAATAGAATTCGATGACGAGGTTCGGTTCCATCTGGACGGGATAAGGAATGTCCTTCAGGGCCGGAACGCGCTTCAATTCGCCGGCGAACTTGGTGTGATCGACTTCGATATAGTCGGGCACATCGCGCTCGGACGATTCAGACGCTTCCTTCAGAACCGTGAGTTCTTTCGACTTGGCACGCACTTCGATCTTGTCACCGACTTTGATCATGTACGACGGCACCGTGACGCGGCGGCCGTTTACGGACACGTGGCCGTGGTTCACGAACTGGCGCGAGGCAAACACGGTGATCGCGAATTTCATGCGATAGATGATCGCATCGAGGCGGCTTTCGAGAATGCCAACCAAGTTCTCGCCGTTGTCGCCCTTACGGCGCATAGCTTCGGCGTAATACTTGCGGAATTGCTTCTCGGAAACGTTGCCGTAGTAGCCCTTCAATTTCTGCTTCGCCATGAGCTGAACGCCGTAGTCGGACGGCTTCTTGCGGCGCTGACCGTGTTGGCCGGGGCCGTACTCACGCTTGTTCAGGGGGCTCTTGGGACGTCCCCAGAGATTGACTTGGAGACGTCGGTCGATCTTGTACTTTGACTCTGCACGTTTGGTCATTGGTATCCTGTTGTTGTCATGTTGTTGTTATTGTCCCGGTAGGGCTGTAACGGCAGCCGGAATACAGGTCGTTGCCCGTATTCACGTTCCCGGAAATAAAGCGAGCGGAGTATAGGTGGGACAGGCGCTAAGTCAACCGGCGATCGCGCCCCGCCAAAAGCTAAAAATGAAGCAAAATCAATCTGTTAAAAGTCTTCATCTTTAAATCCGGGCTGGCGCTTCGGCCGATCGGGCCGCCGGCCATAGCGTAATTCCTTCACCACCCCATGAAGCGTACGCACTTCCTGCTCGGTCAGCTCTGCCCGTTGGAGGATGTTGCGAAGGTTAGCGACCATGCTGGGGCGGCGCTCTTCGTGGCGCAAGAAACCACAGAGGGTGAGTTCTTCCTCAAGATGCTCGAACAGTCCGATGAGCATCTCCTTATCGGCGGGCTTGGCGCTGTTGAAGGTGATCATGGATTCCGGCCCGTCATAGCCCGCCTGGAACCACTCGTAGCCGATCAACAACACCGCTTGGGCGAGGTTGAGCGACGAGTGCTCGGGATTGAGCGGCACTTCAATGATCGCATTCGCCAGCGCGACTTCCTGATTGGTGAGGCCGTCCCGTTCGCGCCCGAATAAAATGCCCACCTTCTCGTCCGCCTCTGCGCGCGCACGCATTTCACGACCTGCCGTCCTGGCGGTCGAAAGCGGTTTCACCATTTCGCGGCGGCGCGCCGTGGCGGCATACAGCATCTGGCGATCGGCAATGGCCTCTTCCACCGTCATAAAGCGCTGCGCGTTTTCCAAAATCCATTCCGCGCCCGACGATGCGGCCAAGGCCTTTTCGCTCATCCAATCCTGTTTCGGGTCGACGAGACGCAAATCCTCGAGCCCCGTGTTCATCATGGCGCGCGCAGCCGTACCGATGTTTTCGGCCAACTGAGGTTCAACCAGAATCACGGCCGGCGGGTTCTTGCCCGCCTTGCCGACCAGCCGCTGCTTTTCGGCAAAAGCGGGAGAGTCGCGTTTGAGCGTGCGCTTCGGCAAAGGAGGCTCAGACCTTACGGGTGGTGTAGGGCGGTTTCGGAATCGCTTGATGCGTGGCGCGCAAAGCTTCCGACCACCGATTGCGCAGATCCTCAAAGTAGGGATCGCCCGCCTCGACACGGAATGTCAGCTCCGCGCGCATGGCATCGCGTTTCAAGACCATGAGATCGAGCGGCAGTCCCACGGCCAAATTCGAGCGCATAGTCGAGTCCACCGAGATCAAACCGATTTTGAGCGCGTCGTAGAGATCAGTGCTGTAACGCACCGCACGATCGAGAATGGGTTTTCCGTATTTGGTTTCGCCGATCTGAAGGAACGGCGTGTCGGGCGTTGCCTCAATGAAATTCCCGGCCGCATAAATCATGAAGAGTCGCAAACGCCGCCCTTTGATCTGGCCGCCCAACAACAGCGCCACATCGAAGCGCATATTGTGTTCCTCGAGGCTGAGCGCATCAACGCGATAGATTTCACGCACCGCACGGCCCACGAGCTGCGCCGCGCGAAACATCGTCGGGACATTGTGGAGCGTTTCCAACTCATCTGAGTCCGGCGACGGCATGCCTTCGTTGAGCAGACTCAAAACCGACTGGGTGATGGAGAGATTGCCCGAACTGGCCAAGGCGATGACGCGCTCGCCGGGCTGCTCGAACATATGCAGCTTGCGAAAGCTCGCGACGTTGTCGACACCCGCGTTGGTCCGCGTGTCGGCAATCATCGCCAATCCTTCGTTGAGCAGCAGTCCGACGCAATAAGTCATAAATCTTTCTCCCCCCGGGCCATGGCTTATAGCCCACCCAGACCGGTCAAACAATTTCGGCGATTTATTGTTGGCGCTGGCTGCCGGCTTGCTCAACGGCGACCGAGACGGAGAGGTGTTCTTCAGTACCGCCGTAACGCGCGCCGCGCACGGGGGACGCGCCGAGATAGTCGAGCCCTACACTTACACGGATATGCGCGTCCGTCGGGCTCACGCCGTTGGCGGGATCGAAACCCACCCAGCCGAGGCCCTCGACATAGGCTTCGGCCCACGCATGACCGGCTTCTTGTTGGACCTTGCCGTCGCTGCGAAACATGTAACCGCCGATATACCGCGCCGGAATCCCTTGCGCGCGCGCGGCGGCAATAAAGACGTGGCTGAGATCTTGGCAAACACCGGTACGCGCACTGAAGGCTTGCGCGGCTGTCGTGGAAACATCCGTGGGACTCGTATCGAAGGTCATGTCACGGTTGAGTGTATCCAGCAGCGCATGCAACCCCTCGAGCGCGGGCTTGTTGGCAAAGAGGTCGCTGGCGAATTCCTTGATCTCGGCGTTCGGTTGCGTCAAGGGCGTCTCGCGTAGAAATAACCCCGGCGGGAATGGCTCCATCGTGCCGCGCACGACGCCTTCGAAACTGTGTGTTTCGACTTCGCCTTGAACAGTGATGACCAGATCTTCCAGCGCGCGCGGGACCGAGAGCGCGTGGTAGATGTTTCCGAACGCGTCTTCGCCGGGCTTGAGCTGAGCGTCTTGATCGAGGTCGATGCGCCAATTCAGCACGCGCTGACCTTCGTGATTGCGTGGTGTTAGGCGCAGAATCTGGATAACCGCCGAAGCCGGCTGGTCATAGGTGTAGGCTGTCCGGTGCAAAACCCGCAGGCGCATACAATAGTTCTCTAAGCCAGGTACTGCTCGGAAACCGAGATCCCGACGCGATTGTTATCACGGATGAAGCCCGTGATGAATTCGTGCAAGCCCGTTTGGAATACTTTCTCGATGCGGTGGTTTTCCAGCGACGTCCGAAGCGTGCGCGCGAGGCGCTGGGCTTTGCCCTGGCGTCCATAAACGGTCGCGAGCTGATCGAGCTCTTGCACGATATTGCGGTAACAGGACGCCAGCGAGCGCGGAAGCTGCTCGTTCAGAATCAACAGGTCTGCAATCAGCCATGGGCGGAGGCTCTCGCGGTATACCCAGTGGTACGCAGTCAGTGCGTTGACGGACCGCAAGATCGCAGCCCATTGGGAATAATCGAGCCCCCCGCCCACGGCCGATGTCTCTGGCAGCAGGATGTGATATTTGACGTCGAGAATACGCGCGGTGTTATCGGCGCGCTCGACGAAGAAGCCGAGCCGAGAGAATGAGAACGCATCGTTGCGCAGCATGGTGCGGTAGCCCGAACCATCGAACCGCAGCGACACATCCTTTACCCAGTCGGTGAACCGGCTAAGACGCCCGCCCGTCAGCGACTGACGATTGAACTGCTGCAGTTCGAGCCAGGCTCCGTTGATGGTTTCCCACATTTCGATGGTCAGCGCCGTGCGCACCGCCCGTGCGTTGAATCGCGCCGTCTCCAGGCATTTGCGGATCGAAGTTGGGTTATGTTCCGAGAACGCCAAAAATTCCGCGACCGTTTCGGCGGTCGGTTTTTCGTAATGCTTTAGGAAATCGTCCAGGCACCCTGCCGTCGCCAGCGCGCTGCTCCATTCATTCGCTTCGCCGGCATAAGCGGCCGGCAAGACAGAAAGTCGCGATGACGTTTCCAGAATACGCGCGAGATAGTCCGCGCGCTCGACATAGCGCGACAGCCAGAACAGATTATCGGCGGTGCGGCTCAACATGGCTACAGGTCCACAACCCAGGTGTCTTTTGTGCCGCCGCCTTGGCTGGAGTTGACCACGAGCGAGCCCTCCTTGAGGGCCACGCGCGTCAACCCACCAGGCACGATGTGCACGCCTTTCGAGCCCGTCAGAACAAAGGGACGGAGGTCGACGTGGCGCGGTGCCACTCCAGACGCGACGAACGACGGGCATGTGGAGAGCGCCAGGGTTGGCTGGGCAATGTATTGGTCGGGTTTTGCTTTAAGTCGTGCGCGGAATTCCTCGATTTGCTCTGACGTCGCCTGCGGGCCAACGAGCATCCCATAACCACCTGAACCATGAACTTCCTTTACGACTAGTTCATCCAAATGTTCGAGCACGTACGCAAGACTCTTGGGCTCGCGGCACCGCCACGTAGGCACATTCTTGAGGATCGGTTCTTCGCTGAGGAAGAACTTCACGATCTCGGGCATGTAGGTGTAAACGGCCTTGTCGTCGGCAGCGCCTGTGCCAACTGCATTCGCCAAGGTGACGTTACCGGCCGCATAAGCGTTGAAGAGCCCCGGCACGCCCAGCATTGAGTCAGGGCGGAACGCGAGAGGATCAAGGAAATCGTCGTCGATCCGGCGATACAAAACATCGACGCGCTTCGGGCCTTCGGTGGTGCGCATAAAGACGACGCCGTCTTTAACGAATAAGTCTCGGCCTTCGACAAGTTCCACGCCCATTTTGTCGGCGAGAAACGAATGCTCGTAATAGGCCGAATTGAACTGTCCTGGTGTTAGAAGTGCGACGGTTGGATTGTCGCCCGCACCGCGCGGCGCGACCGAGCGTAGTGCACTCACCAACTGATCTGGATAATTCTCAATGGGCGCGACGCGATGCTCGCCGTAAAGATCGGCCATGAGGCGGAAGCAGATCTCCCGCCCACCCAACATGTACGAAACGCCGGACGGTGTGCGCGCGTTGTCTTCGAGCACATAAAAATCGTTTTCATCGATGCGGACGATGTCGATGCCGGCGACGTGCGTGTAAACGCCGTGGGGCACGGCGACGCCGGCCATCTCGGGGCGGTAAGCCGGGTTCTGCCAGATCATCTCCTCCGGCACGATGCCCGCTTTCAGGCAGCGCTGCGGGCCGTAGATGTCGGCCAAAAACAGATTGATTGCTTTGACGCGCTGCTCGAGGCCCTTAGCGAGGACTTTCCATTCCTTGCTCGAGATGATGCGCGGGATGATGTCGAACGGAATGATCCGCTCTTCGCCTTGCGCGTCGCCGTAAACGGCGAACGTGATTCCGCCGCGGCGATAAAACAGCTCCGCTTCCATCCGCCGGCGATCGAGTTGCTCGAGCGGTACCGAACCTAGCCACTTGGAAACACCGCCGTAGGACGGGCGGATTGTCCCGTCGGCGGCGCGCATCTCATCAAAGGCCACCTTGTGCGTCCCCTTTTCGGAGTGGTTACCCAGCTATAAGCACGTAGCGTGCCAGGATCGACACGAAAAAGACCGCTGATTCTGCGCGCCACGCGGCGGAAATCGCCTATTTTTTGTTCAGCCGCTGAAAAAGGCGGCAGGAAATAGTCGATGCCCGCGTTTTAGCCGCTCAGGCAATGCTGTCGATGATGTAGTCGGCGATGTCCGCAGGCTTCAGTTTGGGGACCTTGGAATCCCGGCCTTCCATGGTTCGTTTGAAGATCAGACTGGCTTCGACCTTGCGTTGCTCGATCCGGACGATGTCTTTGGCCCCTTTGATCTTCGGGTAATAGAGCGGATCGACGACCTTCTGGCGCTCGGCGAGGCGCGCGAGGAGCCGAGCCTCATCCCACGCGTCGACATCGCGGCTGCCCGCGAGCACCCAGTCTTTTTGACCCGCATGGTCGGCATCGTTCATTTCAACAACGGCGGCCTTCGCATCGCTATCTGTGACGCCGACGCGATAGAGATGCTTGCTGATGCCGGCATCGCTGCCCCATTCCTGCATGGCGGGGCTTGAAGCGACGTAAATCGTAGACATGCGCGGGTCCTCTTCGTGGGAAGAGGCATTATGGCGAAAGCGTCGGCGTTTTCTAGCGGTGATGGATCGGCTTGAGCCGCCGGCGATGATCTTCCTTCAGCTCGACGCCCGTGAGATGCGACAGCACGCGCTGCCAGATCTCAGCAATGTCTTGCTGATCCGCCTGTAGATACGCGTTGACGCGTTCGCGGGTGACCCGGATGGCTTCAGCGCCGTAGTTGGCGCGCATGAAACGCGAGAGGGTCGCGGTGTTGAAATAAAGCGCTTCTTCTTGCGCTGCACTGGTCGAAGACGAATGGTGTTCGGACACGGTACTCCCCTGTGAATAAAAACCAGCCCGTCCGCCTCATATAAACGCATGAGGGGGATAACCGTTGCTACCGAGGGGAGATAGAAAGTCGCGCGTTTACTCGCGCGCTACTTGGCCTTCGCATATGTGTCGCGCAGGCCGATGGTGCGGTTGAAAATAAGGCCGGGGTCGGTGTCGCGGCAGAAGTAGCCGAGACGCTCGAACTGGATGGTGCCTTTGATGTCGTCGGTCACAAGCGCCGGCTCCAGGTAGGCTTCCTTGATGACTTCCAGCGAAGCGGGATTGAGGTCGTCGACCGGATTGCCGTCGGCGCCCGGATCGGGGCGTGTGAACAGCGGATTGTAGATACGCACTTCGGCTGTCTTGGCGTGAGCCGCCGACACCCAATGCATGGTCGCTTTGACTTTGCGGCCATCGGGCGCGTTGCCGCCGCGGGTCGCGGGGTCGTAGGTGCAACGGAGTTCAATCACTTCTCCGGCCGCGTTCTTAATCGCTTCGCGGCAGGTGATGAAATAGGCGTAGCGCAAACGCACTTCCTGGCCCGGCGACAAGCGGAAGAACTTCTTGGGCGGATTTTCCATGAAGTCGTCTTGCTCGATATAGAGCTCGCGGCTGAATGGCACTTTGCGTGAGCCAGCCGCCGGATCTTCGGGATTATTCACGCACTCGAGTTCTTCGCCGCTGCCTTCGGGATAATTCTCGATGACGACCTTGAGCGGCTTCAGCACGGCCATATAACGCGGCGCGGATTTGTTCAGATATTCGCGCACGCACGCATCGAACATCGCAATGTCGACGACGCTGTTAGCGCGCGCCACGCCGGCGCGTTTCACGAAATCTTTCAACGCTTCGGGCGGAATGCCGCGACGGCGCATGCCTGCAATGGTCGGCATGCGCGGATCGTCCCAGCCGGCGACGTGTTTATCGCGCACGAACTGGGTGAGATGGCGCTTCGATAAGATCGTGTACGTCATATTGAGACGCGCGAACTCGTATTGGCGCGGCTTGGCGGGCACCGGCAAATGCGCGAGCAGCCACTCGTACAACGGACGATGATCTTCGAATTCCAGCGTACAGATCGAATGGGTGATGTGCTCAAGGGCGTCGGACTGGCCGTGAGCAAAATCGTAGGTCGGGTAGATCTTCCATTTATCGCCGGTACGCGGATGCTCGGCGTGCACGATGCGATACAAAGCCGGATCGCGCAGATTGATGTTGCCTGCCGTCATGTCGATCTTGGCGCGGAGCACGCGCGTGCCCGGCAGGAATTCGCCGGCGCGCATGCGCGCGAAAAGATCGAGACTTTCGGCGACGCTGCGATCACGGAAAGGACTGTTCTTGCCAGGCTCAGTCAACGTCCCGCGGCTGGTGCGCATTTCATCGACGGTCTGATCGTCGACGTACGCATCGCCTGACTTGATGAGGTGTTCGGCCCAGCTGTAAAGCTGCTCGAAATAATCCGACGCGTGATAGAGGTTATCGCCCCAGTCGAATCCGAGCCATTTCACGTCGCGCTGGATTGAGTCGATGAACTCCTGTTCTTCTTTAGCGGGGTTCGTGTCGTCGAAACGCAAATGACAGCGCCCGCCGAATTCCTCGGCCATGCCGAAATTGATGCAGATGGACTTCGCGTGGCCCAAATGCAGATAGCCGTTGGGCTCGGGCGGAAAGCGCGTGACGATGCTTTTATGCTTACCCGACGCCAGATCGTCTTGAACGATATCGCGCAGGAAGTTGCTGACAACGGGCGGCGTTTCGGTCTCGTTAGCCTGCATCGTTAAATCCATTCGTGATCGGATAGCGGTAGTCGCGGCCAAACGCCAATTTCGTGATCTTCACGCCGGGCGTGGCTTGGCGCCGCTTATACTCCGCCGCCTTCAGCATGCGATAGACCCTGCGCACGGTTGCAGCGTCGTAACCCTCGGCCGTCACGGCCGCGATCCCGGCCCGGTCTTCGATCAGGCCTTTCAGGATGCCATCGAGAACATCGTAAGGCGGCAGCGTGTCCTGGTCTTTTTGATTGGGCTTGAGCTCGGCGGTGGGCGGCTTGGTGATGATGTTTTCGGGCATGACGGGGCCTGTCGGTCCCAACGCATCCGACGGCTTATGCGCGTTGCGCCAGCGCGAGAGTTCGAACACGGTTGTCTTGTAGACGTCCTTCAGCACGCAGTAGCCGCCGCACATGTCGCCGTAGAGCGTGGCGTAGCCAGTGGACATCTCGCTTTTGTTGCCGGTGGACAGAACCATTTTCCCGAACTTGTTCGAGAGCGCCATGAGCGTGAGCCCGCGCGCGCGCGACTGGAGATTCTCCTCGGTCGTGTCGGCCTTCGTGTCGGCGAACTGCACGCTGAGCATGGATTTGTACGCATCCATGGCGGGACCGATGTTGATGGTGTCCAGTTTCACGCCGAGCAGCTTCGCGCAAGACGCCGCGTCATCGAGACTTTCTTGCGACGTGTACGGTGACGGCATCATGACGCAGTGGACTTTGTCAGGACCCAGCGCGTCGGCCGCGATGGCCGCGGAGATGGCGCTATCGATACCGCCCGAGAGGCCGAGCACAACGCCGGGGAATTTGTTTTTGCCGACGTAGTCGCGCAGGCCCACCATGAGCGCGTGATAAATGCTTTCGCAATGAGTCATTTCGGGCGCGAGCGCTTGCGGCGCGCAGCGCCAGCCGGTGGCCGCTTTCTCCCATTTCGTTAGCACAATCGCGCTTTTCCAGGCGGGCAATTGCGCGGCCAAACTGCGGTCGGAATTGAGCACGAAGGAATTGCCGTCGAACACCAAGTCGTCTTGTCCGCCGACTTGCTGCACATAGACGAGCGGCAGTTTGGTTTCGGTAACGCGCGCGACCGCGTGCGTAAGGCGTTCGTTTTGTTTATCGAGATGATAAGGCGAGCCGTTGGGCACGATGAGAATCTCGGCGCCGGATTCCGCGAGCGTCTCGGCCACATCCTCGTACCACATGTCTTCGCAGATCATGGCGCCGAGGCGCACGCCGCGAAACACGACGGGGCCCGGCACATCGCCGGGCTGGAACACGCGCGCTTCGTCGAACACGCCGTAGTTCGGGAGATGATGCTTAAAGCGTTGCGTGACGATCTTGCCGCCGTCGAGCAGCAGGAGCGCGTTATGAATTTTGCCTTTGTCGCGCCAGGGCGCGCCGATGAGCAGGCCGGGGCCGCCGTCGGCGGTGGCGGCCGCGAGATCGCGCACGGCCGCTTCCACGGCATCAAGGAACGCCGGGCGCAGCACCAAGTCTTCGGGGGGATAACCGCTGATAACGAGCTCGGAGGGCACCAAAAGCTGAGCGCCCATAGCCGCGGCTTGAGCCCGGGCCTCGAGCACCAGGCGCGCGTTGCCGTCCACGTCGCCGACCGTGGGATTGAGCTGTGCCAGTGCGATGGTGAGAGTGGTGGCGGTCATAACCCCGACAGTTACAGAAACAACCCCATGGAGCGGGGGTCAAAGAGGACATTTAGTAAACGATATCAAGCCTTTAGAAAAAGAAAAACAACCCCCTATTCCGACAATTATCCGCATTTTCAACGACTTAAGTGCCATTTTGGGCCTGCTCGGCTCTTAGAATACCGGCAAATAGCGCTGGACGCCGGGATTTTTCGAGATGTTACTTATGCGTCCTGGGGAGGATCATGGCGCACCAACTGGATGCCCTGACCGATATCAATCTCGACGACCTTGTGGCGTCGTTCGGGTGGAAAGGGCAGCGGCTGCTCGACACCCTGTTGCGGCGCGTTTTTCAAAATTCCGCGCGTAAGTTCGCGGGCCAAATGCTGGAGTTCGACAACGACGTCGGACGCATGGCCGAACTAGGCGACGCCTCGCACCGCTTTTTGCAAAACCGCTATGTGCGCGGTGTGCAGATTGAAGGCCACGAACATATTCCGACGAGCGGGCCGGTTTTGTTTTTATCCAACCACCCCGGCATGGCCGACACCATCAGCCTATTCGCGGCCATCGAACGGCGCGATCTGAAGATCATCGCGCAGCGTCGGCCCTTTCTGGAATCCCTGGAGAACACGGCCAAGCACATCTTTTTCGTCGACGACAATCTCGGCAAGCGTGTCATCGCCGCACACGAAGTGGCGGCGCATTTGCGTAAAGGCGGCGCGGTGCTGTCGTTCCCGGCGGGACGCATCGAGCCCGATCCCGACCTTCATCCCGGCGCGGTCGAGTCCATCAACGACTGGGCGGACTCAGCGCGCTTCATTGTGCGCTTGGCACCCGAGACGCGCATCGTGCCCGTGCTGGTGCGCGGCGTGATTTGCCGCAAAACAGCGCAGCACTGGCTGACACATTTCAAACGCACGCGACCGGAGCGCGAGAAGCTGGCGGCGGCCCTGCAGCTGATCGACATGGTGTCGCACGGCGCACGGCCCACATCGGTCACTGTACGCTTCGCGCCACCTATTTCCGTGGCGGAAAGCGCTTCGGACGCATTGAAGAGCAGCATTGCGCGCCGCATGGGCGAAATGATCGCCGAGGCACAGGGCCTGGAAGCGCAGATTCAGACGGCCAAAACGGCCCATAAAGAGAGGCTTTCTTAAAGCATCCGGGGTATAAAAGGCGCGCTAGACGGGCAAGCCAGAACGGCGTGCCTTGGGGGATTTGAGGGGGGACATCATCCATGTTCGCTTCGCGGAATTTGATTTTCATCTCGGTCGCGGCATTGGCCGGACTGTGCTTTGTGCTCGGCGATCTGCTGAGCCCGATCTTTTATTGGGTGATGGCGATCCCCCTCGCACTGCTGCTGGTCGGCATCTACGACGTGGCGCAGCACAACCGCAGCATCCTGCGGAACTATCCGATCACCGCGCACATGCGCTTTATCCTGGAATCGATCCGCCCCGAAATTCGCCAATACTTTCTCGAGAGCGAAACCGACGGCACACCGTTCAGCCGCAGCGAACGCTCCATCGTCTATCAGCGCGCCAAAGGTGCTTTGGACAAACGCCCCTTCGGAACGCAGCTCAACGTCTACTCAAACACATTCGAATGGCTGCATCATTCGATGGTGCCCGCGGACCCGGTGAAAGCGCCCTTTCGCGTGACGGTCGGCGGCCCGCAATGCACCAAACCGTATTCAGCTTCGGTATTCAATATTTCCGCCATGAGTTTCGGCGCGCTGAGCGCCAACGCGATCCGCGCCTTGAACATCGGCGCGAAGCTGGACTCATTTGCCCATGACACGGGCGAAGGCGGCATCAGCAAATATCACAAGGAAGGCGGCGACATCATTTGGGAAATCGGCAGCGGATATTTCGGCTGCCGCACGTCGGATGGAAAATTCCTGCCCACCGAATTCGCGCGCAACGCCCAGCTCGATTGCGTGAAGATGATCGAGATCAAACTGTCGCAAGGTGCAAAGCCCGGGCACGGCGGCGTGCTTCCGGGCGCAAAAGTCTCGTACGAAATTTCGGCCGCGCGCGGCGTGCCCCCGGGCACGGACTGCGTGTCGCCCTCGCGCCATTCGGCTTTCTCGACGCCCATGGAACTCATGGCGTTCATCAAGCAGCTGCGCGAGCTGAGCGGCGGCAAGCCGGTGGGCTTCAAGTTGTGCATCGGGCATCCGTGGGAATTTCTGGCCATCTGCAAGGCCATGCTGGCCGCCGACGTGACGCCGGATTTTATTGTCGTGGACGGCACCGAGGGCGGCACGGGCGCGGCACCTTTGGAATTCGCCGACCATATCGGCATGCCGTTGCGCGAAGGTTTGAACTTCGTGCACAGCGCGTTGATCGGCATTGGCAAGCGCGACCAGATTAGGATCGGCTGCAGCGGCAAGATTACCTCGGCCTTTGACATGGCGCGCGTGATGGCACTGGGAGCCGATTGGTGCAATTCGGCGCGCGGGTTTATGTTCGCCCTGGGCTGCATTCAGTCGCAGAGCTGTCACACCGACAAATGCCCCACAGGTGTCGCGACACAAGACAAGTCGCGCCAGAACGCGATTTACGTGCCCAACAAAGCCGAGCGCGTGGCGCAATTTCACCGCTCGACGGTGAAGGCCCTGGCGGAAGTCGTGGCCGCCGCCGGATTGACGCACCCCGGCCAGCTAGGACCCCATCACTTCTTCCGCCGAGCGTCGACCTCGTCGGTGAAAACCTATTCGCAGATTTACCCGGTGCTGCAGCCCGGCGAACTGTTGAGCGGCACGAACGACGTGCGGTTCAAGGAAGCATGGACCTTGGCCAGCGCCGACACGTTCGCGGCATCGATTGTCATGGGCAGCGGCGGACGAGGCACCTCGACCAAAGGCGGCGATCCCATCACGCAAAGACGTCCAGCGGGTCAGCCGATTATCGCGGATGAATCTTTAATTTCAGCAAATCCGGCGGAATAAAGGCGGTTCCACAAGAATGCCGCGAGGCGCGCGGCACTTCGTGCGCGTGATGCGCGGCGACACCCACAACTCACAGATGCGGCGGATGGAATCACTTCCGAACAAACTCTTGGGAAGATGCGTTTAATCCGTGACTGGAGATAACGCGAATGTGGTTCCCTTCTATAACACTGCCATCGATCATTATGACGGCGCGCATGCGCTTGTTGTTCACCCTCGTTGTCGCGATGTTCATCGGCGCGGTGGCCGGTATCGGCCAAGGCCCGGCGCCTCAAGCGGCGACCGCGTTCGATATGCGCTCTGACGACAACAGCGTGTTAATCACGAGCCCCGCGCGCACGTCGATCACCAGCACGTCTATCTCGCTGCCTCAAAAACAAGCCGCCAACGGGACGGCAGTGGCGGCTGCCAGCATTACGGCCACAAGCACCAACGCTTACGAGGTGGCGGCCGTGGATGAATCGAGCGTAGATGGATCGAGCGTAGATCTGTCGAACAGGCGCAATTTCGATGGCTCACTTGCTTCCCGTATGCCCGCATTTGATCCGTCACCCGCCTCGACAGCGTCGATCCGCTTTGCGCCCACCTTCGCCGGGATCACAAGCTTTGATGGTTACTCAACCTCCATGCCCGAACAGTGGCCGGGGTTCAGCTCTCTTGGCGGTAGCGTCGGCGGGGCGGAAGTTGCAAGCGTCGAGCCTCCCCTCTTAGTGGACGGCACGACGGAACCAACGCATTCGAGCGCCCGGAGATCCATTGATCGACCGACGCCGAGCATACCGCTAGACGATGCGAGCCCGCCAACGACGGAGACCGTGGCCTCGATCGTTCAGCCGGCGGCCGCGCCGGTGCCTGAGCCCGGCAGCCTAGCTCTGCTCGTAATCGCGTTGGTGGGTTTGGGAACTCTGGCACGCCGTAGAAGCGCGCAGACCGCTTAAAGCCCTATTGGGCCGCAGCGATGCGCGGCTTTTGCAGGTGAGCGCGTTCATCTTTCAATGACTCGGCGATCAAGAATGCAAGGTCCAGCGCCTGCGAAGCGTTGAGGCGCGGATCGCAGTGGGTGTGATAGCGGTCGCCCAACGCTGCGTCCGTGACAGCGGCGGTGGTGCCGCCGACGCACTCGGTCACGTCTTTCCCCGTCAACTCGAAGTGCACGCCGCCGGGATGCGTTCCCTCGGCGCGGTGAACGGCGAAGAACGCCTTCACTTCGGCGAGGATGCGGTCGAACTGGCGCGTCTTGTAGCCGGTGGAGCTTTTCACCGTGTTGGCATGCATGGGATCGCACACCCACACGACCTTGCGGCCTTCGCGCTCGATGGTGCGAATGAGCGTGGGCAGATGTTCGGCCACGCGCTCGGCGCCCATGCGCGAGATGAAGCCGAGACGGCCGGCTTCGTTCTGCGGGTTGAGCGCGTCGCACAGCGCGATGATTTGTTCGGGCGTCGTGGTCGGGCCGATTTTAACGCCCAACGGATTTTGCACGCCGCGCAGGAATTCGATATGCGCGTGATCGATTTGGCGCGTGCGCTCGCCCAACCACAGCATGTGGGCCGAGCACGCGTACCATTGACCCGACGTGGAATCGACGCGGGTCAGCGCTTCTTCGTACGGCAGCAACAGCGCTTCGTGCGAGGTGTAGAATTCAGTTTCGCGGATTTGCGGCACGGTCTCGCCGGTCAGACCACAGGCTTCCATGAACTCAAGGGTTTCCTGGATGCGGTCAGCGAATTTCTTGTACGTCGCCCCGGCCGGCGTATCGGCCATGGCGCCCAGGGTCCACTGATGGACCTTGTGCAGATCGGCGTACCCGCCTTGTGCAAAGGCGCGCAGCAGATTGAGCGTGGCGGCGGATTGGTTATAGGACTGCACCATGCGCTGCGGATCGGGCACGCGCGCTTCCTTGGTGAATTCCATGCCGTTGATATTGTCGCCGCGATAAGACGGCAACGTGACGCCGTCGATGGTTTCATCGGGTGCTGAGCGCGGCTTGGCGAACTGACCGGCCAAGCGGCCAACCTTCACGATGGGCAGCGCGCCGCCGAAGGTGAGCACCACGGCCATCTGCAGCAGCACACGGAAGGTGTCGCGGATATTGTCGGGATGGAATTCGGCGAAGCTTTCCGCACAATCGCCGCCCTGGAGCAGGAAAGCCTTACCGTCGGCCACTTTGGCCAGGCTTGTTTTCAGACGGCGGGCTTCACCGGCAAACACCAGCGGCGGATAGACGCGCAGTTGTTTCTCGACGGCAGCCAAAGCGGCAGCGTCCGGGTATTCCGGCACCTGCACGATGGGCTTCGAACGCCAGCTGTCGCGGCTCCACTTCAAAGGCTTCATTCCTTACGTTTGGAAGTCTTTTCATAATAACTCAAAGCCGTGATTTCCAGGGGAAAAGCCGAGAATCTTGCTAATTCAGGTGGTTAGGCCGCCGTTTTGGCCGAGTTTGTCCGCAAAACGGCGGTGCGGCCGGCCAGGTTTGCGGCCATGATCGCCGCCATGGCCCTGGAACTGCGCCCGACATGTGAATACTGCGACAAGGATCTTCCGGCTCATTCGCTGGAAGCCCGCATCTGTAGTTATGAGTGCACGTTCTGTGCGGATTGCGTGGAGACGGAGCTGAACAACGTGTGCCCCAACTGCGGCGGCGGGTTTACCGACCGCCCAATCCGGCCTGTGGGCGAATGGCAACCGGGTCTGTCGCTGGCTAAGCGGCCTATGACCACGAAGCGCACGCGGCTTTCGTACGGCGCCGAGGAGATAGTTAAATTCAGTGCGAAGCTGAAGGATATCCCGCCCGACAAAAGATAACTGGGCGATTTATCGTCATGGGTCCTGGAAATAAATCCCAGCACGACATGGGCCATAAAAGATAATGAGCCACAAAAGATAAACACCGCCCGGGATCCTTGGGCGGCGCTTATCCAGAAAAGAACGAGCGATTAGAGGCTGGCGGAGACGCCGACTTCCTCGTCGTCGTATCCGCGTACATCGCGCGGGATCTGTTGCGGTTGTTCGTCCGGACCCAGCATGCGCTTGTGCATTTCGTTGCGCGCGCGCCAGAGGCGGCTTTTCACCGTACCCACCGAGCAGCCGATGGTTTCGGCGATTTCTTCGTAAGAGAGACCGCTGGCGCAATTGAGCAGCAGCACCTCGCGCTGACCGGGCGACAGTTCCGCGATGCGCACCATGACTTCTTTGGTGAGCACTTTGGTTTCCTGATCGCCTTCGCGGGCGAAGAACTCTTCCGGAACCGAGTCCATGGAGACTTGCGGGCGCTTGTTACGGCGGAACGAGCTGATGTGCTCGTTCCGGAGGATGCGATAGATCCAGGCTTTAAAATTCGTGCCCGGCTGGAACTGCGCTTGCGCGTTCCAGGCCTTGAGCGCGGTTTCCTGAATCAGGTCGTCCGCCGCCGAACGGTTGCGGGTGAGAGACAGCGCATAAGCCCGAAGGCGTGGAAGCTGTTCGACGAGAAGGTTATGAAATTCACTGGCCAAGGGGACACTCTCCTGACGTGTGGGACTGAAGTACTAATGCACAACCTGCCAATTCGTTGCGGGTGTCATTTGAGAATATTTTGAGCCTCGGCAAGGGCTTATCGTGGCAAAAATGGGGCAATTGGGTGTTTAGGCCGGAAAGGCACGAAAAAGGCCCGGTTTTGCCGGGCCTTCGTCGTCGTCGCGGGGCTCCGCAGGCTTAGTGCAGATCGCGAGAAACCTTGTAGTAGTCGTAGGACTGGTCGCGAATGCCGGCGGCGCCGTCATCTTTTACCAAGTCTTTCAGATCATAGGCTGGGGCCTTTTTAATCGTGTCTTCCGACAGGGGAACGACGTAGCCGCCCTTGTCTTCGCTGTAATCGAGCATCGACCAGGGAACAGGCGCGAATTTCTCGCCCATGCCGAACAGGCCGCCAAAGCCAATGGCGGCAAACAGGACGCTGTTCGATTGTTTGTCGAGAATCACGTCTTCGACATGGCCGATCTTGTCGCCCGCCGTATTGTAGACGTTTGTGCCTTTGACCTTCGACGCACGGATCGCTGAGGTGTGGCCGGCTGTTGTGGGCATTCTTTTTCTCCTTACCAAAATGAACCAGACCGGGCGAGGTGTTGCCCGAGACTAAGTCAACGGCGAGAGACCAAGGGAGTTACGGCATGCGGCGCGTGTAAAAATTCGCACGCCAGGTCGCGTGACAGTTGCTGCTCTTTGCAGACTGAGTGTTACAGGATTTCGGCGAGCACTTCGGCCGGGCGGCAGAGCCGCGTGCCCTTCGCCGTGACGACGATGGGGCGATTGACCAGAACCGGGTGCGCGATCATGGCCGCGAGGATTTCGTCGTCGGTCGCGGTGGGTTGGGTCAGCCCCAGTTCTTCGGCGCTGGTGCCTCTGGCACGCAAGAGATCGCGCGGGCGCGCGTTCATGTCCTTCAGCAGCGTCTTCAAGACGGCGAGCGTCCAGCCACGCTCGAGATAGGGAACGATCATGGGCGCGTGGCCCGCGTCTTTGATGGCTTTCAACACATTGCGTGATGTGCCGCAGCCGGGATTGTGGAAAATGGTGATCGATTGGTCCGACATGGCGGGTTCTTCTAAGTTTGATCCAACAAAATAACATTCGCGCCGATTTTTGACGTGAGCCGGTATCCGAGCGCATGCAAGTACGCCATGGCCGGCGTGTCATAGGGCGCATCGAAGCTGAAGGTCACGCACTCCATAAGGATCGCGTGCGGACGCCATTGATTCCAATCGTTCGATTTCAAAGCGCTGAGTTCGCCGCCCTCGATATCGATCGACATGAAATCGATCTTTTGGCCCTTCAGGTGCTGCGCGAACACATCGTCCAAACGTCGCATGCGAACGGGCCGGGGTGCTTCGTAATCGATCCCGCGCGCTTCCATGACGGTATCGACATAGCTCATGCCCAGATTGCTCGTGTGTAGGAAAAAGAAAGCATCGCCGGGCGCTTCACTGATTGCGACGCTTTCGAAGGTATCTCGGGGCCGCACCTTCGCCCAATCGCGGCGATAATTTTCATCGGCGTCGACGCACAGGCCGTTCCAACCCATGCAGTAAAACATGTAGCTGTTGGAAATAAACGCCGGCACGTTGCAGCCGATATCGACGTAGGTGCCCAGTTCTTTCCGATTGATCTTTTGCTTGAATATATGCCGCAGGGCCGCATCTTCCCCGCCCATGCTCCAATAATAATTGGCGAAGCATAGCTGCTTGATATTGATGGCAAGCGGCGCGTGCGGAGGGCGACGAGAACCGATATAGCCGAGGAGTTGGGCGACCGGATCTTCCGTCATCGGTCAGAGTTCTTTATCCGCCGGATCTTTTTCCGGCACCGGATCGCGCATCGTGACGAATTCCTCCGCCGCCGTTGGGTGAATGCCGACGGTTGCATCGAATTGGGCTTTGGTCGCGCCGCACTTGAGCGCGATGGCCAGGCCCTGGATGATCTCGGGCGCGTCCTCGCCTACCATGTGCGCGCCGAGAACCTTGTCGGTTTCCTTATCGACCACGAGCTTCATCATCACGCGTTCGTCGCGGCCGGACAGTGTGTGCTTCATGGGCCGAAAGCGGGTGATGAACAGGCGCACTTTGTGCTTCTTGCGCGCGTCTTCTTCCGAAAGACCGACGGTTGCCACGGGCGGCTGACTGAACACCGCGGAGGCGATGTTGGTGTAGTCCATGGTGATAGGGTTCTTATTGTAATGCGTCTCGGCGAAGGCACGGCCTTCGTTGATGGCCACCGGCGTCAGGTTGATGCGGTCGGTGACGTCACCGAGTGCGTAGATGTTCTCGACGGATGAACGATTGTGGTCGTCGACAATGACCGCGCCGTTGTCGCGCGTCTTCACGCCTGCCTGCTCGAGGCCGAGGTTCTTGGTGGCCGGTGCGCGCCCGGTTGCGTACATCACGCAATCGGTTTCCATCTCCTCGGCCATATCGAATGAGATCGAATAGCCTTTGGCGGTTTTTTCGACGGAGCGGACGGTACAATCGCGGTGGATCTTGATGCCTTTTTTTGCCAGTTCGTCGGCAAGCTCGGTGCGCACGTCGAGATCGAAGCCGCGCAGAAGCGCGCCGCGCCGGATGATGATCGTGACCTCGGAACCGAGGGCATTAAAGATGCCGGCAAACTCGACGGCGATGTAACCACCGCCGACAATGACAATGCGCTTGGGGCGCGTCGGCAAATCAAGCGCCTCGTTGGAGGTAATGACGTGTTCCTTGCCCGGAAAATCGGGTACCACCGGCCAGCCGCCGGTGCCGATGAGGATTTTTTCGGCCGTGAGGCGCTTGCCGTTCACTTCGACCGTGTGTGCGTCGCCCAGCACACCGCGGCCCGCGACGAGTTCGACATTGGCGTCGCGCAGGAGTCGGTTATAGATGCCTTCGAGACGATTCAGTTCCTTGTTCTTCGCGTCAATCATGGCGCCCCAGTCGTGGGTCGCGCCATTCACTTGCCAGCCGAAACCGGCGGCGTCTTCGAACAGATGGGCGAAGTGAGCGCCGTAGACGAGCAGCTTCTTGGGCACGCAGCCGCGCATGACGCAGGTGCCGCCGATGCGGCTGTTCTCAATGACGGCGACGCGCGCGCCGTACTTTCCGGCGAGACGCGATGCACGAACGCCGCCCGAACCGGCGCCTATCGTAATGAGGTCGTAATCGTATTTGGACATGGCTTATTCATAAGGCGCACATGCGGAGCCCGCAACCCTACCGGACACCTCCTCGCACGCCTACTTTGTCGTTGCGAGATAGGCAATGATATCGGCGCGTTCTTTGGCTTCACCGACGTTGTAAGGCATTTTGGTGCCAGCAATAAACGTCGGCGGGTCGCTTAAGAACGCATCGAGATTCGTCACGGTCCAGACTTTGCCGGAAGCCTTGAACCGCTTTGAATATTCGAAGCCGGGAATGGTTCCCGCTTTACGCCCGACGACGCCATTGAGCGCGGGTCCCTGATCGCCGCCCTCGCCTTCCACGACTGTGTGGCAGATCGCGCATTGGTCTTGAAAGGCGTCGCTTCCGCGATTGACTGCAGCGGTATCGGCCGCGTGGGCGACGCCAGCCGCGAGGAGCGCAATAAAACCGACATAGACAGCGTTAAAAGACATCAAATTCCTCGATTTACAGGCGTATGCTCACAAGCGCTTGACCGATATTCAGCAGTGTATCGGTGCGATATATAACTTGGTATACATCGCGCCGATTTATGATTTGACGCCGAACCTTACCCCGTTCTTTTCAAATCGTCTGTCCCCGAACGAAACAACGACGTCCCCACTTCGATCAATTCACCCTTAGGAGAGAATACGATGCAGTTTAAAACATACCTGACCGCCGCGTGCGTGGTCGTCGCAACGTTGACCGCCTGCGAGAAAAAAGCGGCCGATAACGTTGTCACCATTCAGGACGACAAAGTTTTCCCTGAAAGCATTACCTCGACGAAGGCCGGCGATCTGATCATCGCCAGCCAAGGTAAAGGCGGCGTCTACCGCGCCAAAGCCGGCACCGACAAGGCAACGCTTTGGATCGATCCCGCCAAAACCGGAATCTCCGTACTGCTCGGCGTTTTCGCTCACGACGCTTCGAACACGCTGTATGCCTGCTCGCTCGCGCCGCGCGTTGAAGGCCAGCCGCGTCAGACGGAAAAGAATGCTTTGCACACGTTCGATTTGACGACCGGCGAAGCGAAGACCGTTTATCCGATGCCCGACGCCGAGACGGCCGTCTGCAACGACATTGATGTGGCGGCTGACGGCACGGCGTACATCACCGATACCGGTAACGCCCAAATCCTGAGCTTGAAGCCCGGCGCCACCGCGCTGGAAAGCTGGGTGAAGGACGAGCGTCTCGCGGGCGTCGACGGCATCGCGATCAACGACAGCGTCATGTACGTGAACAGCGTTGCGGCCAATCGCTTGTTTAGCATCGCGATGGGTGCCGACGGCGCTGTGGGCGACATCACCGAACTGAAGCCTTCAATGCCCCTCGCCCGTCCCGACGGCATGCGTTCGCTTGGCGGCAACAAGTTCCTGATGACCGAGAACGCAGCCGAGGTTGGCCGTGTAACGGAAGTCACGGTTAACGGCGATGCGGCCGAAATCCGCGTGCTGAAGGTAGATCCGGGCGTAACGGCGATCACCAAGATCGGCGACAAGGTTTGGGTTGCCAACGCGAAGCAGGCCTATATGGGCAACGGTCCCATGAAGGACAAATCGCCCGAGCCGTTCACGATCTACGCCATTCCCGCGAGCAAGTAACAAATCCACGTAACAAAAAAACGCCCGCCGCTTCACCAGCGGCGGGCGTTTGCTTTTGAGCTGTTACGAGCGGCGGCATCCGAATACGTCAAATGGCGTACAGAGTGCCGAAATGAAATAGGCGAGCCTTGTCAAAGAGGGCTCTCATGAAATCATTTTCGACATCTTTGTTGGCATCACTGCTCGCGGCGTCGGCCGCTTTTGCCGCTGATGCACCGTTTGAATTGACGGGTATGCCGCCGGGCGCGACCGTCTTGAAGAGCCAAAGCTCTCGGGTTTTCCCCACACCCGCCACGACGCCGGGTGAACCAATTGAAACGCGCCCGCCTGAATTAAGCACCGATAAGCCCGCATTCCCCGGCCAGACGCGCGCGCCCTATCGCCAGACCGTGCCTTATAAAGTCACGACGATTACCGAGGCGCTGAAAGCGCCGTGGGGCTTTGCGTTTCTACCGAGTGGCAAAGTGCTGGTCACCGAAAAGAGCGGTGCGATGCGTATTGTCGATATGAAGGGCGCGGTTTCCGAACCCATCGCGAATGTGCCCGCCGCCTATTACTCGGGCACACATGGGATGCACGACCTCGCGCTCGACCGTAATTTCGCAAAGACGCACCGCATTTTCTTCAGTTACTTCGAGCCCGTCGCCGACGACAAAACCAATCTCGCCCTCGCCAGCGCGACTCTTGACGAAGCCAAAGGTGCGCTCAACGACCTAAAGGTGATTTTCCGGGCCTATCCGGCCGCGCCCAAAACGCTGAACGGCAACGGTGGTGGACGCATCGCGATTGCAAAAGACGGCACGGTGTTTTTGACCGTGGGCGACCGCTCGAAGTCGCCGCCGTGGGAAATCGCGCAACGTCTCGACACGCACTTGGGCAAGATCATCCACGTCACAACGGAAGGCAAAGCCGCACCGGGCAATCCGTTCATCGGTAAAGAGGGCGCGCTGCCGGAGATCTGGTCCCTTGGTCACCGCAGCGAGCAAGGCCTTGCGTTCGATGCGAGCGGCAAGCTGTGGGAAACCGAACACGGGCCCCGCGGCGGCGACGAACTCAATCTCATCGAGCCCGGCAAGAATTACGGCTGGCCGATCATCTTTCACGGCATCGACTATCCGGGTGAATTGATCAACGGCGGCCTGACCGAGAAAGAAGGCCTGGAGCAGCCGCGCTATTACTGGGATCCGGTGATCGCGCCGTCGGGCCTCATGTTTTATAACGGCAAGCTCTTTCCGCAATGGAAAGGCAGCGTGTTCGTTGGCGCTTTGCGCGGCACAATGATGGATCGCCTAACGGTGAAAGGCGACAAAGTGGTGGATGAAGAATCACTGCTGTTCGACCTGAAGAGCCGCGTACGCGACATTCGCGTCGGACCGGACGACGCCGTCTACGTGCTGACGGACGACGGAAAGCTCCTCAAACTTACGCCGGCATAACGCCGGCGCTTCGCCCGCTATTCAACAGTAACGCTTTTGGCGAGGTTGCGCGGCTGATCGACATCGGTGCCGCGCAAGACGGCCGTGTGATAAGCCAAAAGCTGCACCGGAATCGTCGCGATGATCGGCACCACAAAGGGATCGACCGTCGGCATACAAATCGAGTGTGACGCCAAACGACCCGCACGCTTGATGCCTTGCTCATCACTGATGAGAATGACGCGCCCGCCGCGGGCAATCACCTGCTCAATATTGGACAGCGACTTGTCGAACAGGAAATCGCTGGGCGCGATGACGACCACCGGCACCTTCTCGTCGATAAGCGCAATGGGGCCGTGCTTCAACTCACCCGCCGCATAGCCTTCGGCGTGGATATAAGAAATCTCCTTGAGCTTCAGAGCGCCTTCGAGCGCGATGGGATAGGACGAACCGCGACCGAGATAAAGCACGTCGCGCGCTTCGGCCAACTCTTCGGCGATCAAGCGGATCGACGCATCGAGATGCAACACATCGGCCACACGCGACGGAACGGTGAGCAAGGCGGACGAGAGCCGCGCTTCGGCAGCGGAATCAATGGTGCCCCGCGCTTTACCAAAGCTAATGGCCAAGCATGCCAACGCCATCAACTGCGTGGTGAAAGCCTTAGTGGAGGCGACGCCGATCTCAGGGCCCGCTAGCGTGGGAAGGATCGCGTCGGATTCCCGCGCAATAGTGCTTTCAGGCACGTTCACGACCGAAAGAATGCGCTGACCTTGGGTTTTGCAATAACGCAACGGCACTAAGGTATCGGCGGTCTCACCCGATTGGGAGACGAACAGGCCGAGGCCTTTTTTCGAGAGCGGCGGCTCGCGGTAGCGAAATTCGGAACCGACATCCACATCCACCGGCACTTTCGCGATCATCTCGATCCAATATTTGGCGACAAGACAAGCGTAATAGGCGGTGCCGCAAGCGACAGCCGTGACGCGATCGATGTCTTTGAGATCGAACGGCATCTCGGCGAGCGTGATCGACTGAGCGGCGGGGTTGTAGTGCGTGCGCAAGGTATCGCCGAGCGCTTGGGGCTGCTCGTAGATTTCCTTGAGCATGAAGTGGCGGTATTCGCCTTTGCCGGCGAGCGCACCCGTCACTGAGCTTTTAATGATCTTGCGCTCAACCTGTTGGCCGGTTTGATTGCGAACCACAGCGCCTTCCGGTGTGATGATCACCCAGTCGCCGTCTTCGAGATAAGAGATGCGATTGGTCATAGGCGCCAGCGCCAAGGCATCGGAGCCGATGTACATTTCGCCTTTACCGTAGCCCACAGCCATGGGCGGGCCTTTGCGCGCACCCACGAGCATGTCAGGACGTGCAGCGATCATGATGGCCAAGGCAAACGCGCCATCGAGGCGGCGTAACGCTTGGAACACCGCTTCTTCGGCTTTGAAACCTTGATCGAGATACTCGGTCACCAGATGAACGACGACTTCGGTATCGGTATCGCTGGAAAACGTGTGACCCTTGCGCTCAAGCTCGCTGCGCAGTTCTTGAAAGTTCTCGATGATGCCGTTGTGTACGACGGCGACACGGCCATTGGAATGCGGATGCGCGTTGGATTCCGTGGGAACGCCGTGGGTGGCCCAGCGCGTGTGGCCAATGCCAACGGTGCCGCCAATGGGCTCGGCTTGAACTTTGGCGGCGAGGTTCGCGATCTTGCCGGGGGCGCGGCGGCGTTCGATCTGGCCATTTACCAGCGTGGCAATCCCGGCCGAGTCATACCCGCGATATTCCAGGCGTTTGAGGCCATCTACCAGACATTCGGCCGCATTCGCGCGACCAATGACGCCGACAATTCCACACATGCTTGTTTGCCCTACCTAATCCGTCGCTCTCTTACGCTTATCGCCTAACACTTAACGCGGGGGCTTGGTTTTTGTCGCTCGCTTCAACTCACGGTATTTCGCGGCGAAATCTGTTTTGTTTTCTTGGCGCGCCGAGTTGATCGCCAACCCGTTTGCCGGCACGTCTTTTGTAACTACCGCACCGGCCCCGGTCATGGCGCCGTCGCCGATTTTCACCGGCGCAACCAGAACCGTGTTCGACCCGATGGAGGCGCCCACGCCGATATCGGTATGCGACTTATTGAACCCGTCGTAGTTCGCCGTAATGGTGCCCGCGCCGACATTGGCTTTGGCGCCCACGCGGGCATCGCCGACATAGGATAGATGGTTCACTTTGGCGCCGGCTTCCAGGGTGGCGTTCTTAATTTCCACGAAATTACCCACGTGGGCATCGGGGCCGATCTCGGCGCCAGGACGCAAACGCGCATGGGGACCGATGACCGCGCCGCTGGAAATATGCGCACCTTCGATATGGCAAAAACCTTTGATCACCGCGCCGTCGTCGACGGTTACGCCCGGGCCGAATACCACGAAGGGGCCAATCTGCACGTCGCGGCCGAGCTTGGTATCGGCACTGAAAAACACGGTTTCGGGCGCCTGTAACGTAACGCCATTGTCCATGGCCGCGCGGCGCAGTTGCTCCTGCGCCACGGCCTCGGCTTTTGCTAAGTCGGCGCGGCTATTGATGCCCATCAATTCGTCGGTTTCACCTTCGACCACGCCACAGGTGTACCCGGCTTTGCGGGCCAAACCAACGACGTCGGTAAGATAGTATTCGCCCTTGGCATTGTGGGCGCCAACGTCGGCCAATAGCGGCCACAGGATCTTGCCGTCCACCAACATAATCCCTGAGTTGCAAAGCCGGACGGCGCGCTCCTCGGGCGTTGCGTCTTTGGCCTCAACAATGCGTTCCAGCCCGTCGGCGCCGACGATCAGACGGCCATAGTCGCCGGGATGGGGCGGCGTGAAACCGAGGACGATGACTTTCGGGGCGTTGGGCAACTGGCGCGCCGCGCGCATTTTCGCGACCGTGGCGGCGGTGACAAAGGGTGTATCGCCAAAGGCTATCAGAACATCCCCCTCGAAGCCGTTCAGGACGTCCTTGGCCTGGAGGACCGCGTGGCCCGTGCCTTTGCGGTCGTTCTGAACGACCGTCTTATGGGGCGCCACTGCGGCGGC
This sequence comes from Fidelibacterota bacterium, assembly GCA_947475895.1. Taxonomy (GTDB): domain Bacteria; phylum Pseudomonadota; class Alphaproteobacteria; order Rhodospirillales; family Rhodospirillaceae; genus SHVO01. Next base: position 85,277 of record CANJMF010000005.1, on the reverse strand, counting down.
CACCTGCTCCATGCCCGGCCCCACCACGACGACCAGGGGCGATAACCCTTCTGCCGAAAGGGTTGTGAGGGCGTGCTGCACCAAGGGGCGGCCAGCGACGGCGTGCATGACCTTCGGCAACTTGGATTTCATGCGCGTGCCCTCGCCCGCAGCCAGGACGACCGCAGCGGTAGGGATGGTGGGTTCGGCGGCAGCGACGGCCGCCATTTTAGCTGGGGACATGAAATGCATCGTTTTACGAGAAACTGTTCCTAGAGAAATGACACGTCAAAGTGGCGGGATAAAGACCGCCGACACGGCCTATTTGTTCCCGGGTGCGGAAAAGTCTGTGGCGGTCAAAGGGATAGATACCGCCCAGTGCACAATCGCACGCAAAATTCGTGGCGTTAATAAAGTTGAACAACCGAATTAACAGGCCGCGTAAAGGTGGAACTTTTCCAATTCCGTTGCGTTGAATTCGCTCGGAACCGGAGGCCCTTACCCAAGATGTCGGTCGAAGAACTCGAAAGCGCCGAGCGCGTTTTGGCGCCGGATAAGCCACAAATTGGCGCTTATCCCGCACAGTGCCCAGTTATAGGGTTAGGTGCCTCGGCAGGAGGCCTTGAGGCCTTTCAAACCTTTCTAACGAACGTGGGGCAGCCCTCGGGGCACGCGTACGTGCTGGTTCAGCACCTGGACCCTAACCACGAAAGTATGTTGGCGGAGCTGCTGAGCCGCCGCACGAGCATGCCGGTACGACAGATCGTGGACGGCACGCTGATCATGCCGGATCACGTCTACCTGATTCCACCCAATGCCAGCCTGACCATTGAAAAGGCGCACCTGCGCCTAACGGAGTTCTCCGAACCCCGCGGCTTTCGCCGCCCCATCGACGTCTTCTTTCGCAGTCTTGCCCTGGACCAGGGCAGCAACGCGGCCTGCATCGTGCTTTCGGGCACGGGCGGCGACGGCGCCGAAGGCTTGCGCGCCGTGAAAGAGGCCGGCGGCCTAACGATCGCGCAAGAGCCGGACGGCGCCAAATACGACGGAATGCCCAAGAGTGCATTGGCGACGGGTTTCGTCGATAAAATTTTGAGCGTGCGCGACATGCCGGCGGCATTGAGCGACTACTTCGAACGCAGCCAGAGCATCGCGTTTCTTGAAGACACCGATTTCCTGCTGCGCGTGTGTGAAGAACTGCGCCGCAAGCTGGGCCACGACTTCAGCCAGTATAAACGCAGCACCATGATGCGCCGCGTTCAGCGCCGCATGCAGGTGGTGGGCACGGAATCGACCGACGAATATCTCAAACGCTTGCGCGAAAACCCAAAGGAAGCGGAACTTCTCTTTCGCGATCTTCTCATCAACGTGACGTGCTTCTTCCGCGACAGCGAACCGTTCGACTTTTTGCGGCGCGAGGTTATTCCCGACCTGCTGCGCAACAAGGGCGCTGCCGATACCGTGCGCATCTGGACACCGGGCTGCTCGAGCGGCGAAGAAGCTTACAGCGTTGCCATTCTGATTTCCGAATACCTGGCGCGCATGGACGCGCGGCCGCGTGTGCAAATCTTCGCGACAGACATCGACGAACCCATGCTGCAAAAAGCGCGACTTGCGCGCTATCCGCATTCGGCGGTGCGCGATATTCCGCCGGAGCTTTTGGACCGCTATTTCTATGCGCAGGAGGATGAGTACACGCTCATCCAGCCGATCCGCGACATGGTGCGCGTGTCCAATCACAATATGATCAAAGATCCGCCGTTCTCGCGCGTGGATATGGTGATCTGCCGCAACCTGCTGATCTATCTGAACCCGTCGCTGCAGCAACGCCTGATCCCCGTGTTTCACTATGCGTTGCGGCTGGGCGGGTGGTTGTTCTTGGGTTCGGCCGAGAACATCGCCTCGCGCGGCGACCTGTTCGAAACCATCGACACATCGACGCGCATTTTCAAACGCAAAGGTGCGATTCGCCAGTCTGTGTCGATGCCGTTGTCGGTGGACGCCGCATTGGCCCATACGGTTTCGGAAATCGACAGCGCGACACACGCGCAGCCCGTTGAACGCGTTGACGGAACCGCGAAGGCGATCATGGATCACTTCGCGCCCGCGCACGTGGTGGTGAACTCGTTGAACGACGTGATCCGATCGTCGCCGCGTACCAGCCGGTATCTGGAATTGGCGGAAGGCACGCCATCGGCGCGCATCACGGATTTGGCCAAACGCGGTTTGCGCTCGCCCATTCGCGCCGTATTGGACGGCGCGCGGCGCAGCGGAAAGCGATCAATCAAACGCAACGTGGAGATAGAGGACGGCGAGTGGAATTACGGCGTGAATGTTACGGCGCAACCGCTGAACCTTGAGGAAACGCTGCTGGTGTTTCAAGAGGTCGCGGCCCCGCACATCGACGCCGAGGCCGTCGAGGTGGAAACGACAACCACCGACGACGACAGCATCAAACAGTTGGAAGACGAACTGGACGAAACGCGCACCAAGCTGCGTACGACGGTCGAAGAGTTAGAGACATCAAACGAGGAGCTGAAAAGCTCCAACGAAGAGATGATGTCTATGAACGAGGAACTTCAATCGACCAACGAGGAGCTTGCGACCGTCAACGAAGAGCTGAAGAACAAGGTTGACCAATTGGCGCGCGCCAACAGCGATTTAGAGAACTTCATCGAGAGCACGCAGATTCCGACGATCTTCCTGGACAGCAAACTGCGCATCCGCAGCTTCACGCCGGCCACGAAGTCGCTGTTCCGCTTCCAGGAGCAGGACAAGGGGCGGCCATTATCGGACTTGGTATCGCGTACGCGCACGGAGTTCGAGCCTCTCGCCCAAGAGGTCTTGCGCACCGGTGAACCGGTGGAGCATGAGCTCGCAGTTCAAGAAACCGGCGAAAGTTTTGTGGTGCGCGTTCTGCCTTATAAGGCGGTGGACGACACGATGGACGGCGTCGTGATCGTGTTCTCGGACGTCACCAACATCCGCAAAGCGCAAGAAGACATCGCGCGCAACGAGAACATCGCCCGCGAGCGCAGCAACGAGATTGAAACGCTGTACAAGACCGCGCCGGTCGGCATGGCGTTGGTGGATCGCAATCGACGCTACGTCAAGATCAACCAGCACTTTGCCAACCTTAACGGCAAGCCCATCGACAGCCATATCGGCCATAACGTGCGCGACACTGCACCGGGCCTATTCGACAACATCGCACAGCCCATGGCGGAAGTGTTCGAGCGCGGCGAAGGCGTCACCGATTTGGAAGCAACCATTCGCACGGCAGACGGCATTTTGCGCGATTTCCTGGTGGACCTTTATCCTTACGTCGAGGACGGCGCAGTGAAAGCCGTGGGCCTAATCCTAAAGGACGTCACCGAATTGCGCAGGCTCGAAAAAGAAATGCGCCGCTTGATGGACGAACTGCAGCACCGCGTGAAGAACACATTGGCGACCGTGAACTCGATCATCAATCAGACCATCGGCAGCAGGGCCCAAAATCGCGCCGACGTAGCGGATACCTTGAAGAAGCGCATCGGCGCATTGGCGGCAACACACGATTTATTGACCACACGCGATTGGAACGGCGCGTCGCTGCAGAAGATTCTGGAAGCGGAGTTGGAGCCTTTCGAGCAGACCCGACGCGTAATGTTGCACGGCCCGGCGGTCGAGCTTCCGCCTAAGCACGCCCTCGCCCTGACGCTGACGTTGCACGAGTTGACCACCAATGCCGCGAAATACGGCGCACTTTCGGCCGCCGGCGAGAAATTGGACGTCGATTGGGCGGTGAAGGTGGATGGCGCGGGCCGAGAAATCACCATCAATTGGGCCGAAGAGGTGTCGTCGCCGATTTCGTCGACGCCTGTCATCGAGAACTTCGGCATGAAGTTGATTAGAAATGCCGTTAAGCACGATTTGCGCGGCAAGTGCGAATACAATCTGATGCCGCAGGGATTGAACTGCAGAATTACTGTTCCGTTTTAACGTTGATGGTTGCGTGACATGACAAGTATTGCCGGCCTTTCCATTCTTTTGGTGGAAGACGAATTTCTGATCGCCATCGACGCGCAAGATATGTTGATGGAAATGGGCGCCGCGTCGGTGGATATGGCGGGCACATTTGAGGAAGCCGACCGGATCATCAGCACGAAGCATTTCGACCTTGCGGTGCTCGATGTGAATTTGAACGGCCGCATGAGCTTTCCCCTGGCGGAAAAACTGTCGCACGCCGGCACGCCCGTGCTGTTCGGCACGGGTTACAGCCTCTTGTCGCGGCCCATCCATGGCTATGAAAATGGCACCTGCGTCTCTAAGCCCTATACAGCCCAGACATTGAAACAGGGTCTTTTGGCCGCTTTGGCCGCTAGCGCCGTGCAAGGTGCAGCGTTAAGCGCCATGGGGTCATAGTTTTTGCGCTTGATTCTCAATACGTTATAGGCGAAATAGCCGGGCTTACGGCGCACAGACATTCTGTTCCTTTTTAGGGAATTCAGCCTTCTGCCGGGCGCCGAATGTGATATGTAAGCGCGCCTTCGGACGATATTACCGTAACGGTTCGGGCGGTTAGCTCAGCGGTAGAGCACACCCTTCACACGGGTGGGGTCGTAGGTTCAATCCCTATACCGCCCACCATTTTTCTCGAAATTTGGATAACGCAGAAGCGCCGCCGAAACAAACCGGCGGCGCTTGCTATACGATCACGAGGCGCTTCGCTGCTCAGTCGTTGCTAAGCGGACGAAGCACTGGCCGTTGGAACCTACCGCCGGGAATGTATTTTCCGGAGCCGGGCTGTCCGAGAATCTTGCCGTTGTCCCACACGATTTCTCCGCGACGAATTGTCGTGATCGGAAGTCCGGTGACCTCCCTGCCCGCGTACGTCGAGTATCCTGCGCGCGATATCTGATCTTTATCGTTGAGAATCTTTTTCTTGGCCGGATCCCAGATCACGATGTCAGCGTCGGATCCAACTTGGATCACGCCTTTGCGCGGATACATGCCGAAAATCTTTGCGGCATTCGTGGACGTTACTGCCACCATCTGCTCAAGCGTGATGCGGTCCTTCATAACGCCCTCCGAGAACATCATGGTCGGATAATCCTGGAGGGTGTTCTGCCCCATGCGCTTATCGAGAATCGTTTGCGTGGGATCGAGCTTATCTGCCTTCGAGAAGGCCGTGTGATCTGTGCCGATGGTGTGAATCACGCCTTTACGAATGTCTTCCCAGATCACGTCCTGGTCCCATTTCGGGCGCAGCGGCGGACCGCCGACATAGATACCGCCATCCGGTTTTTGATATCCTTGATCGGTCCCGAAAAGATTCCACGGGCGCGTTTCCACATAAACCATAAGTCCGCGGCGCTGCGCGTCTTCAAGCTCCTTCAGCGCCCGGCCGGACGTTGTGTGGAGGGTGTACATGGGCGATCCGGTGGCTTCGGCAATCGCAATGGTGCGCTGAACGGCGAGGATCTCGGCGATCACCGGCGCGCTTTGGGCGAAATTCTTTATGCTAAGTCCTGCGCCGCCATACTGCTCGGTTAAACGCCGTTGCGCATCCGTAAGAATCGCGTAGTCCTCGGCGTGAACCATGCTGACCACGCCGGCCTCGCCCGAAACACGGAACAACGTTATCCAAGCCAGCGAATTCTTATCGTACGTCGGCCTGTGCATGCCATCTTCGCCGGTGCTGACGACCCCGCGCGCGACGAGCTTGTCGAAGGTCGCCTTTTGCGTCAGCGGGTCCGGAGGAGCGTCCTTCGGGGTATCCACAGGGGCAACGCTCGCGTGGATATAGACGTCGGCAATAGAATTCTTTTCGATCAACGTTTTGTTCTTGTCGACAAACGCGTTGGGGTCTTCATCGTTCCTGATTCCGATAAAGTCGCCTAGCAATGTGATTCCGCCAGCCAACGCGGCCCTCGAGCCGCTGACGATATCGTCGGTATTACCTTTCGCCCGGGGCGGAATGGTGGGGTCGAGGGGCAGATGGGTATGGGTATCAATGATGCCTGGCATCAGGAACTTGCCGGCAGCATCGATCTCTTTTGCGCCCGGTCCAGCCTTAAGCTTCGAACCGATCTCGACGATTTTCTCGTCCCGAATTCTGATATCAGCTTCTAGGCGACCGTTCTCGTTGATAATGAGACCGTTGTGGATGACCAACTCGGCGGCCTGCGCTTGCGTCATGCTGGATTGCATCATGAACGCTGTCGCGAAACAGATGACGGCAGCGGGCAATCTGCGGTTCAACCGCGCTCGTAAAAATGATTCCATGATTTCTGGCTCCCGTGCGCGTGAAGATTGATGGGCGATACGGAAAGCTAGCTGCGCATGCTACGGCGCCACATACGTCAAACCGCGTATATTGGCGCGAGCATAAGAAAAAGACGGCAAAAAGGGCGCGCTATTGGGTAACTGCCAAGGGCGAGCCCAGATGGCAAGAGCTCAACGTTCCTCGCGGGTTATGCACTGCTCCACCCCTCGCAGTGACCGCCCACATCCTCTACTGAGCCTTAGATGGGTCGTAGTCTGACGATGTGGAAAGCACACGCAGATAATAAAAATCCATGAGGTAGTCGTTGACGAATTGAGCTTTGACGTCCCCGGGCTTCACGTCGCCGGCAAACCTATAAAGTGGGTGCCCACGGTAAAGCCAAATTCGCACGGCATTTTGGTCGAGCTCCGATGAGAAGCGCCCGGTCGTACGGTCAATGGTGGCAATGGACCAAGTGCGGTTGCCGGGTTTCGCGTTTGGCTCCGCCAACAGCCGCGGCCACGTCTTCTCACATTGCTCCCATGTACCGCAAACCTCCTGACGATAACGTCCGCTGGCACCGGGATTGTCGCAGGCCAACTCGTCCGGTGATCTTTCCATACAATGCAATGCATAGAGCGTGTGGCCGCGCGAATCCGCGAGGATGTCACCTGCCGCTGTTCGTTGCACAATCACGCCAGCGGGCGGTTTAGGCGCTGCTTGAACAATGACAGGGCTCCAGCCCGGAACATCCTCGGCAATGAGCCGAACCGGACGCCACCCGCCCTCTGCGATAAAATCCGGCGGTGCTTCGAGGCGCGTCTTTTCTAAAACGGGATAGAACAGCGGGCGGCCTTCATAGGCCCATTGCGCGCTTCCGTCCTTCAACTTGACGAGTGACCAATCGCCGCGCGGTTTAATGAGCTGAGGCGCTAAGAAGGGGGCGAATGCGTCGCCGGCTTTATTCTTCAATTTCGGATCAGTAAAATATAAGACCGCGCCGTCGATCGTCGTCAGCACCCGGCCCCCTTGGGGAAACACTTGCACCACGACGCCAGGCGGATTGTCCAACTTTGGCGACAAGGGCTCACGGCCCCCCTTGAGCACAGACGGCCAATCGCGATTTACTTCGTTCACGGCACCCGGCATGTGGTCGAATGCGTAGGTGTAAAGAGGCGCACCGCTGTAGGCCCATTGGCGCGAGCCGTCGTGCCGGCTGACGATCGACCACTCTCCGACCGACATCGCGCTTGGCTCTGCGCGGACAGGAAGCCACACTTGCTCACAGGTCGGCCGACGCTCAGGTTCCTGAAGGGAAAAGTCATATCCCATGTGAACGCTATCAACGTATCGGTCAGCATTGCAGGCGGACTCGCCGCTCTTGTCTTTACTCCACGTGTATATCGTCATGCCGCGCGCGTCGGCATATACCGGACCGTCAAAATCCGTCATTTCCACGTGAAAGTTTTGAGGCGTCGGTTCCTCAATCCAGCGTTCCGCCGCAATGGATTTTTCGACGGGACCGAAAGCGAGTGCGAAAATAACAAAGGAGCCCAAGGTCACGCTTCGGCGCAATCGCGCACGCTGAAAGCAAAGCGTCATACCACGACTTCTCCAACTTCCTTCGATGTGCGGTTCGACTGCGCGCCCCAAGCCTCCATATCAACGCCCATCGTACGCAAGGCCGTATAGCCAACGCGCGATCCGGGGGTATGAGCGCCGTTGACATGGATTCCGGTTTTTAAACGTCCGCCAGCACGGCCAGCCGTAAACATTGGAAGACCGTCCAGTCCGTGAACCCTGGCGTACGATTGGTCAGAGTCAGCATAAATCAGCATATTATCGAGGACCGTACCGTCGCCTTCTTTGGCATTAGCGAACGCCCCGACAAATTGCGCCCAGTTGTCCATTGCGCGACGGGTAAAGAATGACGTCAGCGGTTGGTATCCCAGCGCCTCGTCCACCGGCTCCTCGTGCGTCGTATTGTGGTGAGCTTGCGCCACACCTTCCTTCGTCGCCTCTTGAGACGAACCGACCATATTGACCACACGCGTCTGATCGCACACGACGGCCATTTGCAAGATCTCGGTCATCAGCTTGTGCCGAAGCGCGATGCGTTCCCAGGGAAGACCAACGGGAATTTCGGCCGGCTTCGTCGGAGCGCGGCACGCCGCGATTGGTCTTGGCTTCTCAAGCTGGCCGGCGAGTTGCCGCTCCAAATCGCGCAGACCCGTAAAATATTGGTCCATCCTGGCACGATCTTCCGACCCAAGATTGCGTTCGAGATCCTTAGCCTGTTCGAGAACACCGGATAGAACGCTCCGCTTCACCATAACCCGCGGGTTTGGCGTGAAGACGGGCGTGTTCGGATCCTGGAAATCGGCGCCGAACACCTGATTATAAAGCTCAAGCGGCGACGCGACCGAGGGATTGAGCGCATTTGGGCCACGGAAACTGTACGAGTTTGTAGGATTGCCCGTGGCTGTGGCGTAGAGCGCCGGGAAGCGCGTCCCCGTACCGATCTTTTGAGCGACGTAAACGTCCAGGCTTGGACTCGGAAGGTCACCGCGCCCCTTGGGTACCGCGCCACACCGCAAAGCCACCCATCCCGTGTAATGGCAAACGGCAGCTGACGAGTCCCTGAGGACGTCAAAGTCGCTGTAAACGTTGATATGTTGCTTCACGTCCTTAAGCGGTTGCAACTCTTCGGGCAGGTCGTAGTTGGCGCCGACCGTCTTGGGCACAAAGATCTTCTTTTGCATTCCAAGCGCCCAGTACCAAGTCGCAAACCGAACAGGCATCGGTGCGCCGTTAGCAAGCGCCGTACCATTGCCATTTAAAAAACAATTCAGGAGCGGAAGACCTACGGTCACCGCACTACCGCCCACTACGCCTCTGAGAACACGGCGCCTGCTGAAGGAATTCATAACGTCGCTCCTTGGCCTGTCATTGTCGGGCTTAAAAAAAGAAGCATCACGGAGTTACCCCTGCAACAGTCGTTGGCGCGGCGGCCAATGCGAAAAATGCAGCGTCGTTCGATATCATGCGCATCAAGTCCGGAACGCGATATCCGGCACCGGCAAATTTCGCCCTCAGCGTCTCCAAATAATCCTTTTCGTTCGCACCTGGCGCCTTAGCCAATGCAAAACTGTAAAGGCGCGAGACCAAACACGACGTCAACGCGGGGCTATCGTGCAAGGCTTTTCCCAGACCTTCGGGCGTGTTGAACGCGACGCCGTCAAGTGTACCCGAAGGATCAATTGCGGCGTCTCCTTCAGTGGTTCGGAACTGCCCTGCGCCATCGAAATTCTCGAGCGACAGGCCAATCGGATCTGTAATTTTGTGACACCCGGCACAGACCGGATTGGTCGCATGCGCCGTCAACCGATCACGGGCCGTGTTCATTTTACCGCGCGGATCCTCAAAGCCGGAGAAATCAACGTTGGCCGGCGGATCCGGCACCTTCTGACACAACACGAGCTCGCGGATTGCCTTGCCGCGTCGCGTCGGCGAACTGCGACCGGGATGTGCATAAAGGGATGTAAACCCCACTTGGCTGAGCAGGCCGACCCGTTGGCTGCTTTGCGGAATTTCATATTCCGACCAACCTGGACCGGGCGCGATGATGCCCATCAGAATTGCCAAATTCGGGGTAACGAACGTCTTTCGGCTGGTAAACAATTCACGATAGTCGCCGCGCTCGGCAACGAGATGATGCGCAATCATCCGCAGTGCCTGCTCTTTGGCCTCAGGAACGGTCGCCTGTGTGAATGCGGGATAGATCACGTTGTCTTTTGCAACGTCAGCAAAGGTTTCGAAGGCGAGCATGTCACTGAAAAAAGCCCGCACCCCGCGTTCAAGCTGCGGTGAGTTCACGAGGCGATCGATTTGTTGAGCCACCCCGCGCTCGGTATGGAGGTCGCCGCGCTCGGCCGCGCGCAGCAACTGTTCGTCCGGAATAGAATCCCAGAAAAAGAGGCTGAGCCTTTGGGCCTTCGCATAGCCCGTCAGTCGCTGGCGTCTCGCGTTATGGGGATCAACCTCTGTCGTCTCCGTCAGCAACATGAACTGCGGCGAGGAGATCATCCCAGCCAGGGTAAAGGACAGACCGGCGTAGAAGTCCTTGAGCCGCACCGCGCCCTCACCGGCAGCCTGAACCATGCTTTTGTGTTCGGCTTCCGAAAGCGGACGCCGGAACAACCGGCGTCCAACGGTGGTAATGAACTTGTCGGCACAGGCCGCGTCCGCGGCGCTTATTCCCGCCGGCTTGCAGGGGACAAGAAATTCGCGGCGCGCCTTGCCAACCACTTGCTCAGCAATGAGATGAGAATCGCGATGAAACCGCTCGACCATTGACGGCGTGACGGCGGCCACCCCTGTACCGACCGCCAACAACCCTGTGACGCGCGGCGCGCGCGGAATGGTCTGCGTCACCTCGACGTCGGGCCCGAAGAGATCACCGATGGCATAAGCATATTCGTCCTGAGACATGAGTCTCATGCGCGCTGTCGAGGCGGCGGACGAAGTCGGGGAAACCTGCTGATTTAGGTGTGACGTCGGGGCATCGCTGCAGCTCACTAAATAGCACGCCGCGCCAATGATCATGGCTACGTTTGTCAGCCGACGCACGCGGTCAACGCTACTATATGGATTATGCAACATTCCGGGGTTACTTTGCAGCCGATGCGAGATGCTGTGTCTCTTCTTTTGGCAAGTTGCTGATTTCGGCGCGAACAAACTTCAACGCGACGGCCGTCGAGATCGCAGTGTTCTGACCGGTAACAGGATCCGGAAACGCGTCCGCCCGTCGTTTTAGCGCGACCCAGACCGACGGCGGGCTGCTACGTACAGCGTCACCGATATGGGCGGACGTTCGCTTGGTGTAAGCCCACCACCACCCTGCTACATCCACATACCCTGCAAGCAGACCTTCCGCCCGGCGAGAGTCCACTTTCAGCTGCAGGCGTGCTTCGCGGTACCATTGCTCGTCGCCCGCAAAACGTCCGTCGCCAATGATCGACCACGGCATAACGTAATCGGCGGGTGCGGTCGTCGTCAGCACGCCGTTGACGATTTTGCCTTTGAATACGTGCATGTATCGCTGACCGAATTTAAAATCGATTCTCTGCGTACTTCCGGGCACGCCCTTATTCAGACTATCGAGCGGCACGTTGTCGAGGCCGCGATACGTTCTGATCGTTACCTCGTTATCGTTCTCGAGATTGTCGACGCCAGACAAAACAAAGATGATCCGATTGAAGCGATTGTCGCGCATACGGACTTCGTTTTGAAACGTCATCGTTCCGTTGTCGCGCCAGCCCGAAATGCAGCCGAGAACGCGATACAATTCGTTGTCTACGCCAGCTTCGCCGTCGGGCGAGACGAAATCATTCGGCCCTACTTTTCCATCGAGGTTCAATCCGAGTGAAACCTTGCCCACCGCTTCTTTGAACGGCAACGGATCGACGACGCTTTCGGGACTGTAGTGGACGTTCTCGCCGTTCCGTCCGCGATTGTGGAAGTAACCGTAATCCCGTCGTTGCGCTTTGCGGGCCTCTTCCGTCGGGAATTGAGCCTCGTATTGCTCGAGATGGGTCGCATTGAGCCCGGTCGGACATTCTGCTTTGGCATCGGAGGTTTGATAGACGGCGGGCAGTACGGTCGTGACCACATAAGCGATCGTGCCGTTTGGAGGTGGCGCCTGCTCAACTGAAGCCGCCTTAGCGGGGACAGACCCAAACATCGCAATCATTGGCACGAAGGCGCCCAGCGCAAATCGACGCGCAGACAGAATGCGCATAGCCTACCTCCCCAAGACATGGCGTTCGGAACGAAGATTATAACGCCCGGCGCAGTATTGTATGGCGCGTTGCGCGATGCCGCCTAGCGGCGAATTCGACGCTCTAACCAGCGTGTAACGGTAAGCGCGAATTTATGAGCTTAACTACATAATTTGGCGATTTGCTCGGGTGGGTCGTAGGGTCAGTCCCTAATATCGCCCATCACTTTCTTCCTGCAGTTTCAATTGGTTAGCCGCGGACGACTCCGGCCATCCGCGACCCTCCGCGCCGCTCGAGGTCCTCCACGGTATTGAGATTGAGGAAATAGCCGGGATCGTCCGTGGGATACAAAAGTTCTATGGCGCCGACGGCCTTGCACCAAGCAAGCATGCGGGTGACACCGAAGCCAATATTTTGCGCCAAACGCTCCGCCAGTGCGACCGGCCACAGGCCGATCGTTGGATGAACACGGTCACCTGACGCAAGAACGACGGGACGCCGATATCCGGCGGCGCCGGACATCCGCGTGATCAGATCGTCGGGAAGGAACGGCACGTCGCCCGGAACGGTAACGACAAAGTCATGGCCGATCTCTTTCGCCCAGATCATTGCGGTCAATAGGCCGACCAGCGGCCCTAGTCTCCCGGACTGAACGTCGGCGCGCACCGGCACACCGAATTCTTTGAAAATAATCGGATCGCTACATATGGCTCTCTGGCCGTGAATGCGTACCGACTCGCAGCCAACCACCCACTCATCGTGCTGAACTGCCTAGCGCTGGCCCCTTTTAGGGTCGTGCAGGAGAGCCAAGGCGGGGGAGGTGTTGGGACTGCCCCCAGACGCAAGGGCGGCCTCAGCGGCGTGAATAAGGGGCGAACTGGGGCAGGCCCCTCGCCGGCTAAACGGCGCCCGGAATAAAAAAAGCCCGGCGCTTTCGCACCGGGCTTTTTTAGAACGTCGCAGTATTACGCGACTTTCAAATTGGCGGCGGCATCTTTGCCGCGTTCGTTCACGACGTCAAAATTGATGGCTTGGCCTTCATTCAGGGTATTAAGTCCGGCGCGCTCGACGGCGCTGATGTGAACGAACACATCTTTGCCACCGTCCGTGGGCTGAATGAAACCGAAGCCCTTTTGGGCGTTAAACCACTTAACTGTTCCGCTGGCCATGTTGGCCTCCTTAAGAAAACGCACGAGTGCGTGTCATCGGCCACGCGACAATCGCGGAGCCGTTTTTACGAATTCAGCGATGTCCTGGGAGGAGCCCAAAAAGGGCGTGTAACAAGGCAAGCGTAAACCCGATGGCCATTGTATGAAGCATTTATCGGTATTTATCAAGGCGGGTGAGCGCCCGTAACCGCGATTCGAGGCGATTTCAGGGTTTTCCGCGTGAATTGGGGCATTTCTGCCCCAAGCTCAGGCCAACCAAGCCCAAAAAACCACACGCACTGAGTTAGGAGGCCGGCTTGGGCTTGGGCTTAGCCGTGGCATAGCCGGCGTCGCAGTGCTTGGCACAATAGGGCTTGCCCGGCGTCGGGGGGCGGCCGCAGAACTGGAAATCTTCGTGCTGCGGATCACCGCTCGGCCAGCGGCACGTTTGCGACGACAAATCTTCCATGGTGTAAATACGTGGAGGCGCTTTTTGCTTCGGTTGTGGCGATCTACTCCCCCCACTGATCGGCGAAGGCCGGCCCTTAAGCTTCAGTCGATGAACCTTACCGACGACAGCATTCTTCGATATGCCCAGCAATTTTCCGATTGCCGCGGTGCTCGATCCTTCCTGCCAAAGCTTCCCTAGCCGGTCGATCCGTTCCTCGGTCCAACCTGTTTCATCGCGTCCTTCATTCGGCATCGATCGTTCTCCTGAATTTCGTGTTGTCCGCAGCCGGCGCTGGAAAGTAGCTGCGCCGTTCACCGCGATGACATTGTTTACAAGTGGGGGGCATTCGTGGCGGATCGAGACGCAATGAAGAGATTGCCGAAGCACGAAGCTTTCCAGCATGGGATATGCGATGAAGGCGCTCCTTTTACAACCCCCTCCGACTCTATATTTGATTTAGCCCAATGATTCGTGGACATCCGCCACATTAATGCTTAGCGTGTTAACCATTCGCACATTCACATTCGAAGCCCGCGCGGGCCTATCCCCAAGGTCCATCGGCGTGGGGCGTAGTGGAACCTGTTCAATTTTCGATCTTTTCCAGTCGATCACACCCGCTGCGACTCCTTCGAGGCGCGCCGCGCGCGCGACAACAACTTTGATGTCTCATGACGTCGTGAAAGAAAACCTGTGCACCTAGGGCATTACACCGCCTGCGGCGCGATGTTCATCGCGCTCTGGAGCGGGTTTTCGCCGACCCAGGCATGGTCATCCGAACGATTGCTTTGCTTTTCGGATGTGTGCCTTGGCGACGGATCAGAAATTCTGGAAACGATTAAACTCGACGACCTGACAAGCGTCGCGGACAATTACGCAAATACCGCCGACCTTAGAACTGCCCTTCCCGACACGTCCGATAGCGACCGCAAAACCCTTGCGCGACGTGTGGACCGGCAAGGTCGATTTCTCATCGACGGACAAACAGTTGAAATTTTTCGCCGACTGAAAAGCGTATGCACGCTCATCGCTCCTTTTGTAAGCACTTTCAAATCCGAGAGCGGTCACTTTACTGCCATTGAATTCAACATCGTGAATGTAGACGGTCATACACGCCTCCGGGTTAAAAAGATCGCGCGCGCGTTCCATGTCAAACCCGGCACACCGGAATATCTAGCGCTCGCCAGAGATCTTTCACAAAAATTCGGATACAAAATCGATAGCAGCGCTCCGTCTGTCTCGCCGGACGGCGTCGTCACGTCCTTCATTGCGGATGAACAAGGTTTTCATTTGTCCTTCGCCCTGCCGGATCTCAAAGCACCCGAGACCGATATCGCCAAGCAGCAAGTCTGCGAACCCAAAAATCGCGTTAAGATCGATTAGCTTACATGCTTTTTTCGCGGAACCGCGATGGTTAGGAACGGACCATCGACGCGGCGGCCGATCGAGAGCGATCCTTCCAAGTTTTTTTAATTATAGGTGATTTATGAGCGATAGCCTTCACAGCCTGACGCGTTTTGCCACGTACGAAGAACATAATAACCACGGGGCGGAGGTCGTCTTCGAGCGCGTTTGCGACGGACGAAAGATCGTCATATTTGGAGATAGGGATGAGCAGTGGGGAATGCCTGCGGCCACCCTTCGCGAAAATCTACCTGAATATAAGCGCTGGTTGGAAATCGGTGATGCCGCGATCGGAAGCCGCAAATAACACGCTACGATCGCTAACCCGTAACGTTCACGAGGCGGCGCATACAAAAAAGGCCCCGATTCCAGCAAGGAATCGGGGCCATTCTTTTTGTGAAACGATCGTCTTAGCGTGCAGCCTGAATGGCAGTGGTCTTTCTATTCAAGTCTGCGCCGGTCGCGCGAATTGAAAACCACTTCGGCCCGCCTAGGGTCCCGATGTCCATGCCATCGATCATGCCTGGACGGTCTTCATTTGCGTGGGTGAACAACGGACGGCCTTTATAAGCCCAGACTTTCACGCTTGGCTCCTTGCTGCCCGGGGCGGCCATCACGGGCGACCAAGGAAGCGGCATGCTCACAGTCGTCCAGGTTCCGCCCGTAGGCTTGGCATTCTCCGAAGCGAGAAACGGCTTCCATTCTTTTGCGCATTTTTCGGGCGTGTTGCCGCAGATGACGTACCACCAATTCATCTTTTCAGTGGGATCGTCGCATTCTCGGCCGCCTGATCCTGGGCAGATATAAGCGTAGAGCGTCATGCCCTTGTCGTCGGCGTACAAGTCACCGACGGGGGTTCCCTGGATCGTCACGGATGATGGTTCGCGCGCAGCTGGGTATGCAACCGCCACCAGAGCGCCCGGAAGGTTATTGCCCCGTGTATCGCCGGCCGCTTTGTCGGAAGCGAACTGGTACAGTGGCTTACCGCGGAAGGCCCATTGGCGCGTGTGATCGTCACGCGTCACGAGAGTCCATTCCCCGCGTGGCTGCGAGAGCGCCCCACCCAGGAATGGCTTCCACTGGTCCAAACACGCGCCGTCGCACATGCTTTTGCCGACACGATCTTGTGTCAGCGTGTAGAGCGTGCGGCCTGAGTATGTTGCGAACACCTTCGCAACGCCAACTTCCTGCACCGTAATATCGGGTGGCAGTTCCAACGGTGCGAAAAGGGTCAAAAATCTCTTTCTGCCCTGACGCAGCCCTGTCTCGATGTCGAGCCAGTTTTGTCCCACCGCGAGATCTTTGACGGACGTATAAACCACGTGTCCCTTATACGCCCACTGTTTGATCCCGTAGGAATCCTCAATGACCGCCCACGGACCTACGGCCTTGCCGTCGCCAATATCGACAACCGGCTTATGCTTGTGCAGGCATGTCGTCGGATTGGGGTAGGGCGGAAACGCGCGTATATCATCGGCTTCAGCCACCTCCCCCAAAATCGGGACATCATAGGTACAAGCAGGCGTATTGGGTTTCGTCTCGTCACGGTCGGTATAAAGGGTCATGCCGTTTTTGTCGGCGAACACGCCCCCCTCCTCCGTTTCTTGAAGCGTGATGACGGCCGGCCGAGGCTCATCCTTCAAGCCAAGTTTCATATCCGCAGCAAGCGACAGCTGGGGCGTCAGCAACGCCGCAATCGCTGCGACGGAACACGCTCCAAGAATAGTACGTCCGGCGAAATTCATCTTCATCACTCCCGTCGTATGCGTTTTGAACCTAGACCAGGACTTCTCCGATGGCCTGGCTGGTCCTCATGGAGTTCTGACCCCATTCAGCGGTTTGCAATCCCAAGGCCTGCTGCACGGTTAAGCCGACCCGTGTTACGGGCGCGCCTTTTCCGTCGAAGTGAATTCCGGTTTTAAGGCGACCACCGGCAGAACCGGCCGTCATCATCGGAATACCGACCAACGAGTGGGCCTGGGCAAGCGACAAGTCGGAATACCCAAACACCAAGCTGCGATCGAGGAGCGTCGCATCGCCTTCTTTGAACTTCGCCAGCGCCTTCACGAAGTATGCGAAGGACTCCATGGAGCGCGTCACGAACCATGAGGCTTCGGTTTGATAGCCGAGCTTCACGTCATAGGGCTCTTCGTGCGTGATCGTATGATGCACCTTCGCGAAGCCCTTGCGGGTCGTCACGGCCGTGGCGTCGGAATACATCATATTGAAGACGCGCGTCTGATTGCAGGCCAGTGCCATGACTAAGAAATCCGTCATGAGGTTGTGGCGCGTGATCAGCAATTCCGATTCGATACCGACCGGAAGCTCTTTATTGGCTGCTGCCGGAACCTTACACGCCGGCGCCGGATCGGGCTTTTCAAGCTGCAACGCGAGGCGGCTTTCCAGCTCGCGTGTCGCTGTGAAGTATTCATCCAAACGCGCCTGGTCGGCTTTGCCCAGTGTGCGGCGGAAGTCGGCGCTTTGCTCCATCACTCCGGACAACACGCTTTTACGGGTTTTGATCCGCACGTCCGGCGTGAAGCTGGGCGAGTTGGGATCTTGGAACTCCGGTCCAAAGATTTTTTGATACAATTCCGACACCGACACTTCCGGTGGGTTCACCGCTTCGGTGCTGCGGAAACTGTGGGTCGAACGCGGATTGGCGGTCGCCGCCAACTGCATCGAGCGGAAGCGCGTCGTTGTTCCGATCGCATCAGCAACCGTCACGTCGATGCTTTCACGCGGGTAGGAACTGCCATTCAGCGGCGCTTCGCCGGTCATGACCGAAACCCAGCCCGTGTAGTGACAGGGCACCGGACGGCCGTCGGTGGAGACGTTCATGTTCGAGTAAAGATTCACATGCTGCTTGATGTCTTTCCACGACGCGATCTGCTCAGGCAGATCGTAATCGGCGCCAACTTTTGTGGGCGTGAAAATTTGCTTGGTCATGCCAAGGCCCCAGAACCACGTTCCGAAGCGAATGGGAACCGGCGCGCCCGAAGCCAGAGCCGTGCCATTGCTATTCAGGAAGCATTCAAGGTACGGCAGCGCCACCGTTACGGCGGCGCCATTGAGCATGCCGCGGAGAATACGTCTGCGATTAATGTTGTTCATGATTTGCTCCCTACTTTTGATGTTCCCGCGTCGGCCTTTTCGACTGTCGGTTTGTTGTCGATAAGAGGCGCTGCGTAAAAGGTTTTATCCATAGCAATGACGCGTAAGAGATCCTTCACGCGATAGCCGCTAGCCGCAAACTTGCTATTAACGTCGCTCAGCAAACTTGCATCATCCGCTCCAACCTGCCGCCCAAGCGCGTAGCTTGTCATTCTTTGGACAAGGCAGCTTGGTGTGCTCGGGTTGTCATGAAGCGCTTTTTCCAGGCCAGTCGCATCGACGAAGCTCGCGTCGTTCAACTTGCCGCTCGTATCGATCACGGCGCCATTTTCATCGGCGCGATACGAACCCGCTCCATCAAAGCTTTCAAGCGCGAGACCGATCGGATCCGTGATCTTGTGGCAACCCGCGCAAACAGGATTCGCACTATGTGCCGTCAAACGCGCGCGCGCAGTTTTGATTGTCGGGTCCGGGTTCTCGATGGCACTGAAATCTACGTTCGGCGGCGGATCCGGAACCTTTTGGCAGAGAAAGATTTCACGGATTGCGCGACCGCGACGCGTCGGCGAACTGCGACCTGGATGAGAATAGAGCGCCAGGAAGCTGATTTGCGTCAGAAGACCGCCGCGCCGACTGTTGGCTGGGAATTCGTACGGAACCCATCTGTCGGGGTCGTTGATCGCCACGCCATAAACAGCGGCCAAATCATTCGTCAAAAATGTCTTTCGCGTCGTGAAAATATCGCGGTAGTCGAGATTTTCGTCCACGAGATGAGACACGATCGTCCGCAAGGTTTGCTCCTTGGAGTCGTTCGTAACTTGGGTCGTGAACGAGGGGTAGATTTTCGCGTCTTTTGCCAACGTTTCGAAGCTTTCGAATATCAGCATGTCGGCGAAGAAGTTCCGCACGCCGTCCGCAAGGCGCGGAGACGCGAGCAGACGGTCGACCTGCTTTACCAATCCCTTGTCGGTGTTGAGTGAGCCATTCTCCGCGGCCGTCAACAATTCCGAGTCCGGATACGAATTCCAAAGCAACATGCTAAGGCGCACGGCCTTGGCGTTTGCGGTCAGCTGGCTGTGCCCGCGCACAACCTCCGTCGCCGGCGCAACGTATATAAATTCGGGCGCCACAAGCATGCCTGACAAGGTGGCGCTCATGCCTGAATAGAAATCACCGAGGCTTACTGCCGACGCATGGGCAATGTCCGTGTAAGCCTTCAGTTCCTTTTCCGTCAAAGCGCGACGGAACAAGAGGCGACCCACTTGCGCAAAAAACTTGCGCGCGCACGCGTCGTCCGGCTTCATTTCGGATGCGGGACGACACGGCATCAAATATTCGCGATGCGAAGGATCGAAGACGTCCTTTGCAATCGATCGCGCACCGTTATCAAACCGGTCGAGCGCGCCCCCCGTCACGACGGCGGCCGAAGCTCCGATCTCCACCAAACCACCGACGCGGTTCATCGGCGCAAGGGCTGACGGATACTTTACGTTCGGCCCGAAGATCGCACGCAGCGTATTGACGTATTGCGGTTGCGTAATAAGACGCGCGCGCGCAGCCGCGGGCTGTGTCTCAGACTTTTGCTGAGCAATGGCGGTAGCCGACGCCAGAACCAATCCAACGGTACATGCCAACCAAACAAACTTTGACTTCATCGTAACTCAAGCCTCCATTTAACGTCCGTACGCGAACGCCAATTAAAGATTAGGGCCGCGCTGTAGCGGCGCCCTTGGAAATCACTTCCGCCACTTCTTTCTTCGACGATTGGCGCACGATGTTCGCATTCACAAAATCCATCGTGTAAACGCCAGAAATCGACGTGCACTGTCCCGTCGCCGGATCCTTATCCCCATCCGCGTTGCGAAGAAGCGACGCATAGATGGACGGCATGCTCACGTTGGCGGCAACGCCGTGTAAGCCGAGCGACTTCGCATGGAAGCGATAGAAGCGTTGAACATCGTGATAAGCCGCGACAAACCCCGTAGCGCCTGTCGGCGTAAGCTTCAACTGAAGGCGGGCATCTTTGAAACGCCGTTCAAAAACTTCGATAATGCCCGAGCCGGTGATGCGCAATTCAGGCATGGGATCGGTAATCAGAACGCCGTTCACAATGCGTCCCTTTGTGTGCTGAATGTAGCTGGCTGCCTTTTCGTCGACGCGCTGACTCCGCCCTGCGACGAAACCACCGTTTCCGTCCGGCACGATCTCGTCGAGGCCGTGTGCAATCGTGACGTCCACTTGGTTATCGTTGGTTCGGTCATCGACGCCCGTGATCTCGACCAGCCAGCGATTAACGACCAGCTGTGGGATCTCCATCGTGATGAAGGAGTCGTATAATCCTTGCGGACGCAAAGCCTTAACACAGCCAAAAACGCGGAAGAGCTGATTGTCGACGGCATCGCCTGACTCATTTGCAAATTTAGCGTGTTTGCAGGTCTTATCCGTGGCTTGGCCGTCTTTTGTGCTGTCGAGATTCACGCCAACGCTGACAGTTCCTAGCCCGTCATAGTACGGCAGCAAATCTTTCACAGCTTCCGGGTTATAGGTGTCGCTCTCGCCGTTCGGCCCCCGATAATGCATCTGGGTTGAGCCGTATTTGATGAGAATTTCTTTCTGCTCTTCCGGCGTCTTATATTGTGCGCGGAAATTGTCGCGATTATCCGGGTTAAGGCCTTGTGGGCACTCTTTCTTCCCGTCATTCGTGAACGGGCCCGCAAGATGAAAAGAAGTCATGACTAGGCCAATGGTCTCGGCAGATGCCGGGGTACCAACAAGCGCTAAGGGCAGCGCAGCCAGCAACGCAACGCGCGAGGTCCCGACTTGCAGACCCGTCAAAAAACGAAAAAAGGAACTAACCCCAAGCGCCATCGAAACCTCCCAGACCGGTGCGACATAGGTAAGGGCAGATTATACACATGCCTACTAATTATATATAGGCGCAGAATGTTAATATCGCCTCGATACTAATACGCGAAATGCTAATAAAACCCCGCAAGCGGTAGATTTCGCGAAAAGCACACGCGTTCGTGACACGCGTTAGGTCGGGGTTTTCGGTCCCCCTCCCCCAGATCATGACAAAAAATCACCGCCTGACGGGCGGATTTTCCGCTCAAGGACGCCCGATTCGGTCTCGTTTTTTAGACCAGGATGTCACTGATAAGGTCGGAGGTCGTATTGCTGCGATCACCGAACTTTTGAACATCGACGCCCATCGTACGCAAGGCCGTATATCCCACGCGCGCGATCGTCGTGCCCTTCATATCGATATGCAAACCCGTTTTGACCTTGCCGCCCGCGCGGCCGGCGGTAAAGACGGGCATGCCATCCAAAGAATGTAGGCGGGCCACACCGTGGTCCGTATCGGCCACGATGAGCATGTTGTCGAGCAGCGTACCGTCGCCTTCCTTGATATTCGCGAACGCTTGCACGTAAGAGGCAAAACCCTCCATGCAGCGGCGCGTGAACCACGAGCAGTTCGGCTGGTAGCCAAGCTTCTCGTCGATCGGCTCTTCGTGCGTGGTCGTGTGATGCGGCTTTTCATAGCCGGGTTTGATCGTATTCGAGAGCATGGCGCAGTACGCCATATTGATGACGCGCGTTTGATCGCAAGCGACGGCCATGGCAAGCAGATCCGTCATCATCTTGTGCCGCTGAATGACAAGCGGCGATTCATTGCCCAGCTTCATGTCAGAGTCTTTGGGAGCCGCCGGCGGATTACAGGCGGCAATGGGCTCCGGTTTTGTCAGCTGCTGATCGAACTGGTGTTCAAGGTGACGCAGCCCCGTGAAATATTGGTCGAGGCGCGCCCGATCTTCGGCGCCGACGCGCTTATTGACCGCATCCATCTCCTGCATGACCGCCGAGAGGACGCTCTTGCGCGACATCGCGCGTGGGCTGGGTTTGAATTCTTTGGCATTCGGATTCGGAAACTCGGGTCCGAACAAACGCGAATAGAACAGAACCGGCGAATATTCGGCCGGGTTCGGCGTATTTGGGTCCTCGTACGAGAACGAGACGCGCGCATCGGCTGCGGCATTGGCCGTCAGCGTTTTAAAACGGCGCGACCGGCTGATCTGGTTGGCAATCTTGATATCGTAAGTTTCGCTGCTGAGATTGCGGCTGTTCGGTGCATTGCCTGTGCGTGAAATCGCCCAGCCGGTGAAGTGGCACATCAGCTGCGAGTTGTCGCGAAACGCGGTGATATTCGTAAGAAGGTTGATCTTGTCGCGCAGGGGTGCAAGCGCTTCGATTTCCTCTGGAAATTCGAAATCCTTACCGGTTTTCTTCGGCACAAAAGCCGCCGGGCTCATTCCAAGCCCCCAGCTCCAGGTCCCAAAGCGCACGGGCAACGGTGTTCCGTCGGCAAACGCCGTGCCGTTGCCGTTGAGATAATAATTGAGGAGCGGCAATCCGACCGTGACGGCGCCGCCATTGAGGACGCCGCGGAGAACGCGGCGGCGAGATAAACCATTCATGATTCCTCTACTCCTTCGATGCAATTTTTCCCGGCAGCGAAACGCTGGCGGTTTTTTCCGGCGCTGCCGGCTTAGATGCTGGTTGGGTCACGTCCGAGAAGCCTTCGCTGAGCGTGATTGCCTTCAATAACGCCCGGAGACGATAGCCCTCGCCGACAAAGCTTTTGTTCAACTGAGCCAGTGTGGGCTCAGCCGTGACTGGCACCGTTCCGGCCGTGGCATAGCTAAACGCACGACGTACGAGACACGAAGGCAGCGCCGGGCTGTCATGGACAGCTTGGCCAAGACCGACAACGTCCGTGAACGGCTTGCCGTCGAGGCTACCGCTGGCATCGATCGGTGTGTCTTTTTCCGCCGTGCGATAGCGGCCGGCGCCGTCAAAGTTCTCGAGCGCGAGACCCATAGGGTCGGTGATCTTGTGGCACCCGGCACACACGGGGTTTTGGGCATGGGCGCTGAGCCGCGCGCGGGCCGTTCGTAGGGTCGCATCCGGATTGTTGAGCGCCGAGAAATCGACGTTGGCCGGCGGCGGCGGCACCTTCTGGCAGAGAATGAGTTCGCGCAATGCTTTGCCGCGCAACGTTGCGGAGCTTCGTGTTGGATGAGAGTGCAACGCGAGGAAACTCACCTGCGTGAGAATTCCATCGCGATGTGCTTCCGGTGGAAATTCATAGGCACGCCAACCTGGTCCCGTCCGCACGCCGTAAATCAGTCCCAACGACGGCGACATGAATGTCTCGCGCGAGGTGTAGAGATCCCGGTAATCCTTATTCTTGATCAGCAGTTGATCGACCACGGTACGCAGCGTTTGCTCGCGCGCGTCGGCGCCGGCATCGCCCAAAAAGAACGGGTAGGTCGCGGCGTCTTTGCTGAGCGTTTCGACATCATCAAAGCCGAACATGTCGTCGAAGAACGCGCGCACGCCTGTTTCCAAACGCGGGCTCGCGAGCATCGCATCGACCACCCGGGCACGGCTTTTTTCGTTGAACAAATCGCCGCGATTGGCAGCAGCACGCAATTCAGCATCCGGCGCGGCGTTCCACAAAAACAGGCTCAACCGCGACGCTTGCGAAAATGCGTCCAGGCGCGAACGCCCCGGACGCTTCGGATCAGGCTCTTCTTTTTCGGCGACGAAGAGGACGTTCGGGCTCAAAAGCACGCCTTCAAGGGTCACTTGCAGGCCCGCATAGAAATCATTGAGACGATTAGCGGCCGCTCCGGCTTCATCCACAAGAATTGAGAAGTGATCTTTCGGCGGCGGTACAGAATAGAGGTAGCTGATGAGGCCACTCAGAAACTTGGCGGCGCACGCGTTATCGGCCGCTTGCTCCGATTTCGGCACGCACGGAACAAGCGTCTTTCTGTGCCGGGAGTCGAGAACCTGGGTGGAAACGATATTGGCGACTTTTTGATACGTCTCGATTTGCGCATCACTGACGCCGGCAAGCGATGTTCCCGCCATGAGCACGCCATCCGTTCGCGTGAGCGGTGCAAACTTCACGTCGATCTTAATGTCGGGGCCGAAGAAATATTGAATCGTGTTGATGTACTGCTGCGTTGTGAGCAACCGCAGACGCTTCGGTGTCCCTACATCGGCGGAATTTGACCCCTTTGCCGCACTCGCCTTTTCCGCCGCCAAGCTGGGGTCAAACGTCGCCACTGCACCGCCGGCCAGCATCGTCGCGGCCGCTAACACGACCGCTGGGCGCTTCATGAAGCGCGTAAACAATAGCTCTCTAAACATACGCAACGTGACCTCTACCTTGTCGGCGAGCAAGTCTCTCAACCGATAAAACAATCCTGCTTCTAACGCGCCTCAGCTGTTTGGGCGCGGCGCGTGTCAGTTCCCGTTTCCGCGACTTTCTCTTCGGGATGGATAACGCGAACTTGAACGGCCTTCACGTCCAACGCCGTTGAAATAGCCGTGTTCTTGCCCGTCGCCGGGTCGGGATAAGCATCGGCTAAGCGACGGATCGCTTTGTATAAGGACGCAGACGCCGTCTTGCCGTAGCTGATCTGGTGCGTACCGTACCGCCGATTTTGACTGCGATAGTACGTTTCAATATCGACGTATCCGCCGATCAAACCTTCAGCCGTGTCGGGCGTGAGCTTCAGTTCAAAGTGCGCGTCGCGCAGCCAGTCGGTTGGCGCTTCTTGATGCACGAATTCGGTGGGCCAGTAAAAATCCGAAGGCTTCGTCGTGATCAAAACGCCGTTCACGATTTTGGCCTTCGATGTGTTGATGAAGTCCTGGCTCCATTTCTTATCGATGCGCTGCGTGGCATCCGCTTGGAACGTACCCTTCGCATCCCACACCAACGGGTCGAGGCCGCGATAGGTCGTGAGCGTGACGTCATCGTCGTTCACGAGGCTATCCACGTCCGTCAATTCGAAGAGAATGCGATTGAACAGCATGCTCTGGAAGTAGTTCTTCTCAAAAAGATTTTGCGACGAACCATCGCGGTAGCTGAGAATGCAGCCGACGGCGCGAAAGAGCTGATTGTCGACGCCGGTTCTGCCGTCAGGCGACGTGAAATCGGTGGGTTTATTTTTGCCGTCGAGATCCAGACCATAGGAAAACTTGCCAGATGCTTCGTGGAAAGGAAATTTGTCCGGCTCATCCGTCGGGAACCAAATCTCGGCCTCGCGTGCAATGGCGGTATCTTCGATTTTCCACTTTTGGCCGTTGGTCTGCGGAAACGAAGCCGCGAACTGCTCGCGGGCACCGTCATTGATCCCATTCGGACACTCGTCCTTGGTTTCTTTGCCGGCTGTGTCCCGCGACTGATACACGGGCCAAGCGATACTTGTGAACAAGTACGCGATGGAGCGGCCAGCGGGCGCGGTGTCATCGGCACTGATCGCAGCGCCGCTACCACTCAATGATGCGACAGTGAATCCCGCGATCGCTGCCTTGCGCAGCAACGCGTGCGATATGGACCATTCTTTTTTCATAGCGTCTCTCCCGAAATGCGCGAAACCGCGCCGCGTTATCTGTCCGCTCGAACACCGTCGCGATACTCGTGAATGTCGCGATAAATCAGCGCAGCAAAGCCGTTACGGCCACCGTTCACTTCGCCCCATCCGTGGGCATTGACGTCGGTTGTTCTATTATCGCCATACCCTTTGTATCCCGCGAACGTATAAACGGGCCGTCCGCGGAAGGTCCAAACGTTGAGGGCGCCCGGCGTTTCAGCTGATGCGCGCTTTCCACTTTTCGGCTCGATATACATCGTGCCCCACACCATGTTGCCGCTTTTGGCGCCGGTTGGTGCGATGATCATGGGAAATACTTTCTGACACCGGTCGGGATCGCCGCCGCCGCACACGGCAAATCGGTACACTTGCGGGGCCTCGGGATAGTCGCACTCCAACTGATCGATGGCATCGTCGGTGCAGGTATAACGATAGACCGATTTGCCGTTGGCATCGCCGATCGTCAACCCGACGGTTGTGGCCTTCAACTTGAAGCCTTGCGGCGGTTCAGGCGTCATTTGCGTATAGACGTTATGCCAACGCGGAACGTCGCTGCCGTCGAGCGATCCAAGCTTCGAATCAGTAAGGTGTCGGTAAACAGGGCGAGTGCGGAATGCCCACTGTTTCACGCCCGGCGCGCGCTCAACGATCGACCACTCTCCGAACGGCGTGGCGGACACCGCCGCCAACACCGGCGACCATCCGTCTAAGCACGCATCTTTGCAATTCGACTTGTTACGGCCGTCGCCATCGTAGGTGTAGACGGACCAGCCATCATGCAAAACGACAAGGCGCCCGGGCAAAGTCGTTTGAACGTCAAATTGGCCCGGAACATTTGCCTCGGGGCCAACCGGATGACGGTTTGCGCCGGGTTCGCCGTGATAGAACATCCCGGAGCCGCCGAACGTTTCTCCCGGCCGCTTATCCACGGTCGACGTATACAGTGACCAACCTTTGTAAGCCCACTGCTTGCGTCCATCGAGCCGATCAACCACCGTCCACTCACCGATTGGCTTCGCACCAGCAAGTGCAAGCACGGGAGGCCAAACAGCGGTGCACCCCGGACGTTTATCGGCGTCCGGCATTTCGAGGCCTTTCGGATAAGGACTTAAAAATCCGCTGTTCTCGCGATACGGTTCATCGCCGCACGTAGGCTTGCCTTCGACTTCGCCCGCGTCGCCATTTCGTAGCTGCCGCTTGGGCCACATATAAAGGGTCCGCCCTTGCGCATCAGCAAAGACCGGCCCTTCAAGTTCCGTCGCAACGACCTGAAACCCTGGCGGCATCGGCGCGCGCACATAATCTTCTTTCGTCGCCTGATTGGCCGCATGAGCATTCATGCTTGCCATCGCGGATGCGACAATTGCTGCACTCAAAACATTTCGGAGCAGATGCATATATGTTTCCGCGTCTAAAAAAGTGGGTACGAGCCTGCGTTCTGAAATCTCGCCGTACATACGGCGGTAATGATCATTGAGAGAGCCGCAACAAACCCGACGCAAGACCGGCTCAAGGCCACTAGGCGCGGTACACAGCGCACTGAGTGTCTGCATGAATTATAACTGAACATGTGTCGATACAGAAGGAAATTCAATGCGTGTTGCAGCCTGATGCACGCACTACTCACTGAGGAACGTGCACACGCGTTCACAAAGATTTGCAGCGTTTCTCAAAGAGAAAGTAGCTCCCGAAAGTCCATGCCGCTCGGATTCGTTGAATATTTCGCTTAGATCGCCTTTTAGAAAACGCTTGGCATCAATTCTTTAATGCGTGCTGCACTGCAGCAATTAATGCGCGTCGTCACGCCGCGCCATCAGCGTGCCTCAAGCGCCCATGAATTCAGCGATCGCGGGACTCGTGGATGTCTCGATAAACAAGCGCGGCAAAACCGTTGCGCCCGCCGTTCACTTCGCCCCACCCGTGGGCATTGACGTCGGTCGTTCTGTGGTCGCCATAGCCTTGATATCCCGCGAACGTATAAACGGGACGGCCGCGGAGAGTCCAAACGTTGAGGGCGCCCGGAACATCGACCGTCGCGCGCTTTCCTGTTTTCGGCTCGATATACATTGTGCCCCAAAGCCGATTGCCGCTCTTCGCGCCGGCTGGCGCGAGAACAAACGGAAATACCTTGAGGCATCGCTCCGGATTGCCGCCACCGCACACGGCAAAGCGATACGCTTGCGGAGCTTCTGGATAATCACAGCCCAACGCATCAATGGCATCGTCGACGCAGGTGTAGCTGTAAACGCTCTTGCCGTTGGCATCACCAAGCACCAGCCCGACGATCGTCCGCTTCATGGCAAAGCCTTGCGGAGGCTCGGGTGACATTTGCGTATAGACGTTGTGCCAGCGCGGGGTATCGCCGCCGTCAAGCGCACCAAGCTTCGAGTCATTGAGATGGCGGTAAACGGGGCGATTGCGAAACGCCCACTGCTTCATGCCCGGCGCGCGCTCGACAATCGACCACTCCCCAAACGGCGTGGCGGAAACGGCCGCCAACACGGGCGACCATCCGTCGAGGCAAGCGTCCTTGCAATTCGATTTATTGCGACCGTCGCCATCGTAAGTGTAGACGGACCAGCCTTCGTGCAAAACAACGAGCCGCCCAAACATGGTCGTTTGAACGTCGAATTGGCCGGGCACGTTTGCTTCGGGGCCAACCGGATGCCGCGCAGCGCCGGTTCCGCCAAGATTGCGAATGGCGGTTCCGCCGAGGACATCGCCCGGTCGCTGATCCACCACGGACGTGTAGAGCGACCAGCCCTTGTAGGCCCATTGCTTGCGGCCATCGAGACGCTCAACCACCGTCCACTCGCCGACAGGCTTGGCATCGGCGGGCGCAAGAACGGGAGGCCAAACGTCCGTGCACGCCGGGCGCTTATCTGCATCCGGCAGTTCGAGCCCTTTCGGATAGGGACTTAAGAAACCGCTGTTCTCGCGATAGGGCTGATCGCTGCATGTGGGTTTGCCTTCGACCTCGCCTGCGTCGCCGTTTCGCAGTTGCATCTTGGGCCACTTATAAAAAGTCCGCCCTTGCGCGTTAGCGAACACCGGCCCCTCTAGCTCCGTAACAATGACCTGAAAACCAGGGGGCATCGGCGCGCGAATGTAGTCTTCCTTCGCCGTCCAATTGGCTGCGTGCGCGCGGAGGCTGATCATCACAGCGAATATCATGACCGCCATGCTCAATACTTTTCGCAAGAGACGCATGTGTTGTTCCACCGAATTTCTAGATTAAGAAAAACGACGCGGAGTCTACGTTCACTGAAATCTCGCCGCTTGGCGGCGATAACGATCGCGGCTAGAGCTATAACAACCCCGAAATTTTAGCTGAACAGTCATCCTTACAGAAGGAAATTCCTTCCAGCGCGCATCGCGGCGCCACTATTTCGAATCACGACGGGTGCTCGTTTAGAGGATTTGGAGTGCAGCTCATAAAAACAACGAGCGGCCCGCAGGAATCAATTGCGGTTGCACGGCCACGATAGCTTACTCTGCACCCGCGACGGTGCGCCTCAATACGCCAGGAGCTCAACAAAAACCGGGTTTCCTGCGTTTTTGCACCTCAAGACGACGGCTTCCGAAAGGCGTAGGAGGGCGTAGTGCGCCTACGCGACCATCGTCAGTTCCACATACGGTAACCCTGGTACTTGTCGCACTTTAAGTCGTGTGAACGGCCAGCCCGCCAGTTGGCCGTTATTGCGTTTTGAATGGCCCATCATCGCCTAGGCGCGGTAAGTTAATTAGCGATGCCAGCCACCGGATAGGAGCGAGCCATGAAACGATTGCGGTCTGTGATAACCGTCGGCCTTGCGGGTATTCTGATGAGCGCGAATATTTCTAGCCGTGCGAACGACACGCCCCGCCTCTCGCCGCTGACCCGCGAACAGATGACGCCCGATCAGAACGCGCTCGCGGACGAAATTCTCAAGGTTTCTGGCGTCGGCCTCGGGGGGCCATACAATCCCCTCTTGCGAAGCCCGGATATGGGCAAGCGCATGTTCGATCTTCTCGACTATTTGCGGTGGAAGACATCGGTACCCAAGCGACTCAATGAATTCGCGATTCTAATCGTGGGGCGCCAATGGCGTTCGCAGGTGGAGTGGTATTCGCACGGCCCACTCGCAGCCAAGGCGGGCTTGGCGCAACACACCATCGACGAACTCCGCGCCAATAAGCGCCCGACAGCAATGCAGCCCGACGAAGAGGTGGTCTACAACTTCGTTACAGAGCTGTTGATGAAATACAAAGTTTCCGACGCGACATATGCGCGCGCCAAAGCCACTTTGGGCGAACAAGGCGTGGTCGATCTTACGGCCGTAACGGGCACATATGTAACGGTAGCGATGTTAATTGCCGCTGCGGAAGAGCGCGTGCCGCCGGGCAGAGAAGAGCCCTTCAAGGCGAGCGATCCCTAAAAGTCGTACAACTATAAAACGCCGAAGATCGTAGCTCCGCCATCGACGACGATGGCTTGACCGGTCACATAGCGACCGGCCGGCGTCGCGAGAAAGACGGCAGCGCCGGCAATGTCCTCAACCTCTCCGATCCGACCCAGTGGCGTGGCCTTCTTCAGCGCCGCTTCAGCGATGGGGTCTTCCCAGAGCGCTTTTGCAAAATCGGTCCGCACGACGCCCGGAGCGATGGCATTGATGCGCACGTTGTGCGGACCCAACTCAACCGCCAGGTTCCGGACCAATTGCAGGTCGGCCGCCTTGGAAATGTTGTAAGCACCGATCGTGCCGGAACCGATCAATCCGCCAATGGACGAGACAATAATGATGGCTCCGTCACGGCGCTCAATCATCTCCGGCGACACCATCGTTATCAGCCAGTGATTCGCCAGCACATTGTTGTCGAAAACTTTTCGGAACTGTTCGTCGTTGATGCCGCTAAGGGGACCGTAATACGGATTGGACGCGGCATTGCACACGAGCACGTCGATGCGGCCCCACTTCGCCCGTGTTTCACTTACAAGGCGTTCGAGCGCGGCTTTGTCGGAAAGGCTCGCCGCCAGCGCAATGGCACGCTCGTCGCCATGGCGCTGATTGATCGATGCGGCGACGGCCTCGCACGCGGCTTGCTTCCGGCTGGAGATGACAACGCGCGCGCCGGCCTCGGCGAAAGCTTCGGCGATCGCACGCCCTATGCCGCGCGACGAGCCCGTTATGATGGCGACCTTATTTGTCATATCGAAAAGCCGCATGGGCTACCTCGCCTTCTCTCGATTACGTTTGCGTCTTAGACCGCCTGCGCGCGTTCCCACGCGATTGCCGCCAATCGTGGGAAATTCTCAGCACGCTTGGTAGCCTGGGCAGAACTGGCGGTTCCCCGAATCACGCGGCCCTTAATGCCGTGAAAAATCGCGGCCATGCGAAAGAAATTGAACGCGATGAAAAACGGATAATTCTCAATGCGCGTGCGGCCCGTTCGACGGCAATAGGCTTGTTCGTACGCTTCTTCCGTCGGAAGCGCGAGCGCTTGGAGATCGGCACCGTACAGCCCCGCAAGAATATCAGGCGGCATATGATACATCATCGCGTGATAGGCAAAATCTGCGCGCGGGTCGCCAAGCGTAGACAACTCCCAATCGAGGACCGCGACGACACGCGGCTCTGACGAATGGAATATGAGATTGTCGATACGAAAATCGCCGTGAATAATGCGCGGGCTTTCGGCGTTGGGAATATGCGCTTGAAGCCACGCGATTACTTTATCCATGCTGGAATCGCGGCCCGCTTCGACATCTTCGATATACTGTTTTGACCAGCGCGCGATCTGACGCTCGCAATAATTTCCTGCAGCGCCATAGTCTTCCATCCCGATCGACGCCGGATCAATGGCGTGAAGCGCCGCAATGGTCGCATTCATGGCATCAAAAATAGGAGCCCGCTGGAAAGCAGGAGTGTCTGCAAGCGACGCGTCCCAAAAAATGCGCCCTTCAACACAATCCATCACATAGAAGGCTGTGCCGATCACTGTGTCGTCCATGCACAGGGCATGAACATGAGGCGCCGGGAAACCAACGCCTCCAAGGGCCGTTAGAACGCGCGCCTCGCGGTCGATGGCGTGCGCGCCTTTCAGAAGCTGACCCGAAGGCTTGCGGCGGAGCACATACTTACGTTGCGGTGTTTCCAATTTGTACGTCGGGTTCGATTGGCCGCCTTTAAACTGCTCGACGGAAAGCGGTCCGTGATAGCCGGGGACGTTGCTGGTCATCCATCTATCCAAGCCCGCCACATCGAAAGCAAAGCCCGGACGAACGGGCTCCGTTCCGACGTTTTCGTCGAGCGCCGCTGTCATGGAGCAGTCTTCGGCAGAAAGTCGCGTTTGATTTTTTTCGCGAGCGACCACTTATGAACTTCGGTCGGGCCATCATAAATCCGGAAAGCGCGAATTTCACGGAACACGGTCTCAACAACGGTGTCGCCGGAAACACCCGTTCCTCCCATCACCTGCACGCAACGGTCCGCTACTCGCATCAGGGCTTCGGACACGGCCACTTTGGTCATGGAACTTTCAACGGTGCCGATTTCACCGGTATCCAGCACATCGGCGCACCATTCGGTCATAAGTTGAGATTGCTTGAGATCGATCAAGTTCTCCGCGAGCATGAATCCGACACCTTCGTGATCCACCAAAAGCTTGCCGAAGGCCATGCGCGTGCAGGCATACGCGGTCGCGATCTCGTTCGCGCGGGCCGCCGCCCCGTGCCAGCGCATGCAATGCGACAATCGCGCGGGCGCTAGCCGCACCTGGGCATACTTAAAACCTTCGCCGCTTTGACCGAGCATTTGGGCGACTGAAACGCGCAGATTCTCGATGGCGATGATCGCGTGTCCACCCGGCATGGTACTGTCGATCGTATTCAGAATCCGCTCGACCCGAATGGCGGGGTTTGGAAGCTCCACAAGAAACATGCATGCGCCGTCATCGGACTTCGCCATCACAATGCCGACCTTTGCACCGACAGCGCCTGTGATGAACGCCTTGCGGCCATTGATCACCCAATGATCTCCATCGCGCACGGCGGTGGTCTGCATCATGGATGGATCTGATCCGGCCCCGCCTTCATTGGCAGGTTCGGTCATGAAAAACGCCGAGCGCGCTTCTCCCGCCACCAGCGGTTTCAGGAAACGTTCTTTAAGCGCGGGCGAAGCCACCTTCCCGATCAAGTACATATTGCCTTCATCGGGAGCAGCCGTATTGCAGGCCAACGGACCCAAAGGCGACAACCCCGACTTACGCAGAACCAGCGATGTATCGCGTTGGCTGAGATGCCGGCCGCCGGCAAGAATGTGCGGGGTGAGCACGCCGGCGCGACGCGCTTTCCCGCGCATTTCGGTGACCATTTCATCCGACGCGCCGTGCGACGTCAGGCGCGCGTCTTTTTCGTATGCGATGATTTCGCTGCGTACGAAAGCCTCGACCTTCTCGGCTACGGTTTGGGCTTCTTGCGAAAATCCTGCGACGGTCATCGAGTTTCCAATTAGCCCAAAACTGCTATGCCTGCGTGCGCGACGGCTTCATCTTCGTGCGACTGCACACCGGATACGCCGACAGCACCGACGCACTCATTTTCGTACATGATGGGTAATCCGCCTTGAATCGGAATACCGATAGAAACCTTCAAAAAAGCCGGTCGATCCTTGGCGAGGTCCTCCACAGCCTTCGTTGGCCGGCGGAACACAGCGGCCGCTTTCGCCTTGCCCACACAGATTTCCGCCGCAGCCGCACTTGCGCCGTCGGAGCGCTCAAAGTGCAACAGCACGCCGGCATCGTCGACAATCGCGATCGACACCTTCCAGCTGTTTTTTTCAGCTTCCGCTTTGCAAGCGGCCATAATCTTTTGCGTGTCGGCGGATGTCAGGGTGGGGCGGGTACGCATGTGTTCTCCGTCATAAGGTCAAATCAGAATGCGAATGTAGCACTGCGGGAAAATGCTGGGGCACAAATCCGGATGCCCGGTCATAAAATCGGCCTGAAAAATCTAAGAGCTAGGTTGCTGAACCAGTATTCGGAATGCAGTGAGGAGCTTGCGCACGCCCTCTGTGATGTGGACCGAGGATCGGGTCGTTCCGGAGATATTTTCGATCTCGCCCTTCTTCTGCAAGCTGCCGTATTTCTTGCCTTTAAATTGCGCCAGCCATTCGTGCTGTCGCACCTTCGCGTAATCCACCAAGCATTCGATCACTTCAATTCCCGTGACCGCGCCGTTGTCATCAAGGCCAAGCGCGTAGGTTACCGTTGTGTCGAGCCCCTCCACTTGATCGATGAAGAACCAGCCGCCCGTCGAAACCTTCCACATGCGCACCGTCCGGTCTGTGATCGGCGCCACGGCGTCTTCTTTGATAAGCCTGTATTGCCTGTCAGTGAGGATCCGGAAGTCCTCAGTAAATGTGGCCTTGGGAAATAGGAGCTGTTGGGCCTGCTCACCTGTCAGGAAATATACGCCAGCGCTGGCAGGTTCTGCCGCCAGGTAAAGCGCCGCTGGAATGAGCAGCAATTGGCTTCGCATCAGATTCCCTACCAACTCACGCGCGCAGTACCCATGACCTAAGCGCTTGCCCCCACGACCGTCCAGTCCCCATCGTAAATATAGGCCGTGGCACCGTACTGACGGAGTAGCGGTTCGGATTTCTTTCCGCAAGCCAAAGCCACTTTGGTTAACGCATCCGCAACGATGCAGTCTGGCGCGGCTACCGAGACAAAGGTGTCGAGGCCTGTGGGTGTTCCGTCCGGCGTGTGAACATGAGGCCCGACCAATCGGCCCTCGTACATACGCGAGTGTTCCTGCCCGCTGCTGCTAGCCAGACTGCCGTTTTCGAGTTCGATTACCGGCGCCATGCTGGCATTCGCCGGCACTTGCAAATGAATGCGCTCGGTGCGCGGCCCGGCCACACGCAAATCACCACCTGCGTTGACACACTGTTGAATCGTGGAATCAAGATTCATGGCAGCAACCGCGCGATCGACAGCGAAGCCTTTGGCGATGCCGCCAAGATCGATCCAGAGCGGACGCAGAAAACGAACATGTCCGTCTCTCAGTACGATATCCCGCCAGGTCGTGTGTGGG
This sequence comes from Fidelibacterota bacterium, assembly GCA_947475895.1. Classification (GTDB taxonomy): domain Bacteria; phylum Pseudomonadota; class Alphaproteobacteria; order Rhodospirillales; family Rhodospirillaceae; genus SHVO01. The sequence goes on along the minus strand of CANJMF010000005.1, from coordinate 50,630 downwards.
TCGGGCGAAGCGCCATCTGGGAGCGGCAAAAATCCCCATGCGGAAAGTGTGTGCGCAACTGTGATGTCGAACAGACCGTCAGAGGCCTCAGACATTTCCTGCGCGCATCGAAGAACTTCAAATGTCAGGGCGTCGACCGCGACGGATCGCTGCGCTGCTTCGCGGTTCAGACGACTGACATCACTTGCGGCTTCGTGGAAACTCATGAGCCGGTGAACTTCCGCGACGGCCGCGAAGCCGCGGTTGATAGCGGCATTCGCCGTTGCCGCGTCCAGATCGTCGACGCGAATGTCCACGATCGTGCCCAAGAGCGGGCGCGCGCGCCGGAAATGAACGTCGGACTGCACAGATTTTATTTGGGTCATCGGCGCTTGGGGAGGCAGTTGCGACACCAGGACGACGACCATACGGAGAAGGTCTGAAAAGCGCAAACGGCCGCGATATAAAGCAAAACAAAACCCCTCAGCTAAGAATGCGGAGGGGTCTTGTGGAAATCGTCGTTTTAACGACGGCGTATCAAAGAATGTTCGTGAAAAGTGCCAGCAAAACGATGGCCGAAACCGGCACGCCGAGTAGCCAGAGAATAATACCTTTGCCCATAATTGCCTCCTAGGGTTTGTGCAAAGACAGAACGCCGGAGGCTAATTTTAGTTACTCAAATCCTTATGGCGCCGCCGCACGCTGAACGCGTGTCCGCACGCCTATCATCGCCTCAGTGAGCGCCCTGTGTCGTGTTCACGAACCCCCGGATCTGCTTTACCGCGTAATCAACCCTGAGATCGAAAAGCTTTTTGCCAAGCTCTGCATTTGCCCGGCGCGCATCGCCAACAATTCCATTGTTGATTCGCAATGAGGCGCTGGCGCCGGGTGGTGGCGGCGTATCTCCTAACGCTGTTGGAACAAGATCTTTCCGCACCCATTCATCGCCGCCGAGGTACAGCATTTCGGCTGTATCCGGTAAACCGCCGTGCAAGCTCGGCGGGTACCCTTCTGACGTAAGCCACTCATCAAAATCTTTTTGAGCCTTTTGGTATACGTCGTCGCAGTAGAAAACGTGGATACCTTGCGCTGCGTATTTCTCGTTCAACTTCTTGGCGACATCCTGATACACGCTCGGCTGGCCGCCGCCGTGATCTCCCATCAAGATAATATTTCCGAAGCCGGTGACGATCGCCTGCTCGCTGACTCTCTCAAGAATCGCCGCCAAAATATCGGGCGTTAACCCAATCGTCCCGGTCAGCCCGGCGCTGGCGTTGTTCGGCGTGTAGGGAAGCACCGGCATCGCAATCGCACTCCCGAGCTTTTGCGCGACGCTTTTGACGATCGCCTTTCCCATGAGGGTATGGCCGCCATTGACGTTTTGCGGCCCGCGCTGCTCGGTGCCACCGGTATAAAAAAGTGCGGTGGTCTTGCCCTGCGCAAGCGCCGCCTTCACCTCCGGCCAGGTCATCATTTCAAATTCGACGATGGGCTCGTTGGGCGTGCGCGCCACGGCGGGCTTGCTGTCTTTCGCCCATCCGGCCGCCGGTGCGAGCAGCAACACCAAAGCAATTGCGATCAATCCACGCATTTTAGCCTCCCCTCTGTCGCAAAGCGCATTTCGCTAAATGGGCAGCAAAAAAGCCATGCCTAAAGAGCCTATCATATTGAGAAATAGTAATTCTCGGGGTTTTTGACATGCATCAATGCCCCCGTGAGACGGATTAGATCAACTGGCGCTAGTATTTAGCTCAGTATCCCTCACACGATAGGTTGCCGTCGTGCTTTCGCTTAAACCCGTCATGGCCCGCGCCGAGGCGATTTCCTCGGAGAGAGGGCTGGGACGTCTTGGATCATCCCTTGTCGTTTGGTGGCGCTCGTAGCACTCGCATACACGGGTGCGGCGGAAATAGGATTTAGCCTCGCCTTCGCGACCAAGCAGGTAACGGCTGTTTGGCCGCCGACCGGGATAGCGTTGGCCGCGCTCCTTATTCGCGGACCCAAAGTTTGGCCCGGCATTCTTCTAGGAGCTTTCGCGAGCAATGCGCTCAGTCATGAGTCGCTCCTGACCGCAAGCGGCATCGCCATTGGCAATACGCTAGCGCCCCTTGCCGGCTATTACATGTTGCAGCGCTTTCTGAACTTTGATTGCGGCTTGCGCCGCATACGCGATGTCGCTGGCTTGGCCGCGCTTGGCGGCGTGGCCGCCATGCTTATTTCGGCCTCTAACGGCGTCGCGAATTTGGCGATGGCGGGAATCATTCCATGGGCTGCCATCCCCTCAGTGTGGTGGGTTTGGTGGGTGGGCGATGCCATGGGCGTCCTACTTCTCACGCCGGTTCTCCTGGCCTGGTTCATTCCCTCGTCAAACACCTGGACTCGCGCGAAGGTTTTCGAACTCCTTCTTGCCGTATTCACGCTCACGCTCGTAAGCGTCATTTTCTTTTCAAGCGATCTGCCGCTCGCGTATCCGATTTTTCCAATCGTTATCTGGATTGCACTGCGTTTCGGACAACGCGAAAGCACGACGGCCGTTTTACTTGCCTCAGCTATTGCGGTTTGGCAGACAATTCATGAGCGCGGCCCCTTCACCTCGGGATCGTTTGACGCCAGGCTTGGAATGCTGGTCACGTTTATGGCCGTTCTCGCCATCACCGGGCTCGCGTTGGGGGTCCTGGTGTCCGAGCGCCGACGCGCCGAGGCATCGCTACGTCAGGCAAATGAAGACCTAGAGGCACGCGTCGTCGCGCGCACCGCGCAGCTGCATGAAGATATGGCGAAGCGCAAAGTGGCTGATGAGCGGTTGAAAGAAAGCGAGGAACGTTTCCGGAAAGCCTTCGAGACCGCCGCCCATGGAATGGCGCTCGTCTCAACGGAAGGAAAGTGGCTCAAGGTCAACAAAGCGATTTGCGACATTGTTGGCTACACCGAGGAAGAACTTCTCTTGCTCGACTTCCAGACGATTACGCACCCCGACGACCTCGAGAGCGACCTCGCTCAGGTGAATGCGTTGCTCGTTGGAAAAATTGACTCCTACCACATGGAGAAGCGCTATCTCCATAAAGCCGGATATATTGTTTGGATCGTTCTGAGTGTTTCGTTGGTTCGAGATGTCGATGGACAGCCGCTCCATTTCGTTTCGCAGGTTTTGGACATCAGCCAGCGAAAAAAAGCCGAGCAAGCGCTGGTTTTGGCCAAAGAAGCCGCGGACGATGCGAACCAAGCGAAAGCGCTGTTTCTCGCCAATATGAGCCACGAAATTCGGACGCCGATGAATGCCATCATCGGATTCTCGGATCTTCTCATCGACAGCGCCCTATCGCCCGAGCAGAGCCGCCAACTTACGTTGGTGCGCGATGCAGCACATGCGCTGCTGGCGATCATCAACGACATTCTCGACATCTCGAAGATTGAAGCGGGCCACCTTCAGCTTGAACACATTCCCTTAAATCTCTTTTCGACCGTAGACGGAACGGTTTCGATTATTCGCGGTCAAGCGACGTCCAAAGGTCTCACATTGCGAACGGATTTGCCCGTCGATTTGCCGTCCTGGATCGCGGGCGATCCGACAAGGCTACGTCAGGTGCTCATCAACCTTCTCAGCAACGCGGTTAAATTCACGACCGAGGGCAGCATTACGCTTCGTGTCCGTCAGGACGCACAGCATTCGGGCGTGCTCCTGCGCTTCGAGGTCAGCGACACAGGCGCTGGGATTCCCGCCGATCGGCAGCATCAACTGTTTAAAAACTTCTCTCAGATCGGGCGTTCCACGGCACGCCGTCACGGCGGTACCGGACTTGGACTTTCGATTTCGAAACTTTTGGTCGAGGCCATGGGCGGGGACATCGGCGTGCAAAGTGAGGAAGGCGTCGGCAGCCTTTTCTGGTTTACGGTTCAGTTGACGACAGCCGACGCGCCGCAAACTGTGAAGTCCGGACCCAAACGTGCGGCGAAGGCCGCGCGCCTTCTTCTGGTAGAGGACATCGAAGCGAACCGCCTGCTTGCGCAAGCGCTTCTTGCGACGGCCGGGCATTCGGTCACAATCGCGAAGAACGGTATAGAGGCCCTCGCGGCGTTGAGCCGGGCGGAATTCGATCTTGTCCTGATGGACGTGGAGATGCCCGAAATGGACGGCATTGAGGCGACGCAAGCGATTCGTAAATTATCATCTCACGTGCGTAACATCCCCATTGTCGCGCTGACCGCCAACGCCATGGTCGACGAAGTAGAACGCTGTAAGCGCGCTGGCATGAACGATCATTTGGCGAAGCCGATCAATCGCGACAAACTTCTCAATGCTGTGGACAAATGGTCCCAGGGCAATCGCGCTACGCATTAAGGTAAATCTAGCGCTCTATGGCGCGTTCACGCAGACGCACGAGGCTATGGAGCGTGGCATTCATCGGCGTGGCGATGCCGAGTTTTTTACCCTGTGTGGCGATATAGCCGTTCAGCGCATCTATTTCCGTCAGCTTTCCACGCGCAATATCCTGCTGGGTCGAAGAACGCGTCGTCGGCATGGCAGCACCAAGCTTGCGGAGGCGATCCTTCATATCTTCGGAATCGAGCGGAATTTTCTTCGCGTTCGCAACAACGACGCATTCTTCCACAATCCGCGCCATGAGCTCGAAAGTTGTCGGGTCTTCGACGATCGTGCCGTAGTCGGCGCCGGTAAGTGCTGAAATGGCATTGTAACCGCAATTCATCACAAGCTTCGTCCACATTTCGAAAAGAAGCGTCTCGCTAACACGACAGGGAATACCTGCTTTTTCGAACATGTCGGCAACGGCGGCGAGCGTGGCCTTCGGAAAAGGCCCACCGATCACCAGATCGCCACGACCGCTGTGCTTAACTGTGCCAGGCTGGGGGATCGAAGCCGCCACATAAACGGCGGCCGAAACAACCTTCAATCCCAACTCGTGCTCGATCCGCTCGGCGTTATCGACGCCATTTTGCATACTGATCATGATTGAGTCGGGAGCCATATGCCCTGCGACATCTCGCGCAACGGCTACCGTGTCCAATGTCTTTACGCACAAGAGCACCAGATCGGCGGTTTTCACCGCCTCCATATCGGTCGTGGCGCTTATCCGCACCGCTTCTTTGAACGTCAGCGTGTCAAGAAAAAGCCCATCCCTGCGGATCGCTTCAGTGTGCGCCGGGCGCGCAATCAACGTCACATTGATGCCGCCTCGCGCCAGGAAACCTCCGTAATAAGAGCCCACGGCGCCCGCACCGACCACAACCACATGCTTAAACATCGAACGCTTTCCCAGGACGGAACGTATGATTTCCAGCGGCCGTAATAGGTCTTATACGGCCCCCGCACAACGATACAATAAACTGGGAATTAACGGCGCTTCGTTCGATTGGGCTGGTGATCATTCGCGGGGTTCTGGCGAAGGCTCTGCTTGAGCGCGTCCTTCAGGTTTGTCGGGCGGCCGTGTTTTTTTAGCAGATCGGAAAAGGCTTCATCCGCAAGCTCCTGCAATGACGACATGCGATCGCTCGCGAGAAGCTTGAGCGCGCTCAGCGTCTCCGTATCAAATTCGATCAGCTTCCTCATGCAATTGCTTTCACTTGCGGGAGGCCCCCCATTTTTCTGGAATGCGAAGGCATGGGCCTTAAGAAAGCAAGGACGGCTGCCTCCTCGGGGTCGAGAGTGAGTTTCGCATTCTCACCTCCGCCCTTTCTTCCAAGCTTGGACGCGAGATGGCCGCTCAAAAATGTTTCGATAATTCTGGGGTGGACATAGCATTTCCGGCAAATCGTAATCGTATTGCCAAGCCGATTGGCCACCTCGGCAATAGCGGTCTTGACCAGGCGCTTTGCCTCCGTGTCGGTCTCGAATGTTTGTTGACGGAGAATGGACGCAGCCAAAACCGTCGCCGTCCAGGTGCGGAATTCTTTGGCGGTGATTGGGCCACCTGTAACATCTTGCAGATATGCGTTCACATCCGTCGATGTGATTTCGTGCGCGTGGCCTTGCTCATCGCAATATTGAAAGAGATGCTGCCCGGGCAATTCCTGGCACGCCTTCACGATCTTGGCGACGCGCCGGTCGGTCAGCTTAACGCGCCACGTCTTTCCGCTTTTACCCTTGAAATGAAATCGAAGCGCATTTCCGGCAATGTCGACGTGAGGGTTTCGCAGTGTCGTTAGTCCGTAGCTATGATTTTGCCGGGCATAGTCTTCGTTCCCAATGCGAATGTGCGTGACTTCGAGAAGGTGAATGACGGTGGCGATAATTTTCTCGCGCGGCAAACCAGGCAGCGCCATATGGGCAGCCACCGCTTTCCTGATGCGCGGCAGGGATTGTGCGAAGGCCGCCAGATGATCGAATTTCTGCGCTTCGCGAAGCGCTCTGAACGCCGCGTGATACCGGTACTGTTTCCTGCCGCGCGCGTCCCGGCCCGTGGCCTGGAGGTGCGCATTGGGCAACGGACTGATCCAGACATCAGTCCAGGCTGGGGGAATGACTAAGCTGCGAATGCGTTTAAGCGTACGAGGATCGCGGACCCGAGCGCCGCGCGGAGAGACGTATACAAAGCTGCGTCCCGCGCGCTTGCGCCGAATGCCGGCTTTATCGTCGATAAAGTGAATAATGTGAGACGGTTTGGGCATCCGCGCATCTTATGGTTCCCATAAGCAACGCAGCGCCCCCTGTTCCCGTTCGCCTGGACTGACGAAATTTAACGTATCGGGGCTTTTGCCGGCGAAAGGCCTACTTCTTATAAATGTCGTGGCAGTCTTTGCAGCCAGTGACCGTGACCGCCAATTCACCGGCATTCGTGACGCCTTGGGTACGGAGCGTGTCAATTGCCACAACGAGATCGGCTTCAACACGCGCTAATCGCGCGGAAAAGTCGTCCCATCTTTCCCATATGATTGGCTGCGAATTTCCGCCCAACACTTTTTTCGCAAAAGCCGCTTTCGACTGCCGCGTCGCCAACAGCAAAATCTCGAAATGGGAAATGATGTTTTCTTCCGGAACCGTCTGAGTCAGAATTTGACCAATCGCCGCCGTCTGCGCTTGTTTGGTTTTCATAACTTGCTGGCGATAATCAATAGCCAAACCGTCGTCCGCCATCGTCGCCGCTGAGCCGACACAGCTTCCCATGATCGTGGCCGCAACAAGTGAACAAACCAAGCTCGACGAACGCTTCATTGTAAGAACTTTCCCATCAAAAATAATCCGCAGCCAAAGCCTAGCGAACGGGTCTGATCGAAACCAGATGGTTCCACCGCGCTGACGCAATTGTGATAGGAAATGCAAAATGGTGCGTTACGTACCACACGCACTCGTGATCACTTTTATCCGAATGTGATTGCGGTTCTTTGCTCAAATTTCAGCATCAGGAATTGACCGCGTATTTTTGAGGGCATTGGGGTCTCGCGCTCCGCTGATCTATGTGCGGGGGGCGCACAAGGGGCGGCAGACGAGACCCCGGCCGTTCCGGCACCCGTTAGTAAGTAATGGTGACGGTGATGGTATCGGTGTAGGTGCCCGCGGCAACGGCTTGGCCGGAGGCGATGCGGCCGTAAACTGTCAGGGCCGCCTGGCCGATGGCGTACGTGCCGCTGACCGTATCCGTGCCGACCGTGTTGCCCCACACCGCCGAGCGGTTGGTGTCGGTGTACAGGGTGTAATTGAGGCGGTTTAAGCCGCTGGCCAGCTTGCGTGTGGCAACCGAGGCGCCCGCGGTGCCGCCGGCGTTCAAGCCGACGTTATAGGGGGTACCGAGCGTACACAGCACCGTGACGCTGGTTGTTGCATCCACCGTGGAAGCGCCGGCCGGATCGTAGGAGCCGAAGGCCAAGGGCAGGGCCGTGACCGCGCAGCCGCTGGCCACCGTGGCCGACACCGCGAACGACGTGGTCGCCGTTGCGGCGTTGGCGGCTTGGCTCAGGATCGAAACGCCGAGCACCGAGAGGGTGGCGATGTTCTTGAAGCGGGTCATCGAGGCGGCTCCTGCGGGGTTGTTCGTTTCACCCCCTCAATTTCCGCCATCCGCCCGGAAAAAATAATCCGGGCAAAGGGATATACGTCCACAGGCGTGTTTCTTACGCCCCACGGCACGGCCCTACGCCGTCCTACGCCTTTTGAGGGCTACGCCAAACAACGCACAACACCATGATATTCATAGATTACATGAACTTCTGAGGAGTAGACAGCCTGCCCGCGACGGTCAGAGTCTACGCGCGACGCTGACCGCTGAGTTGCGTTGCGATCACACCGTGGCCGGCGACAAAGAGCGAGCGCGTGTCACGCACCTCTAATCCGGATTTGAGCAAGGCCGCTTTGAGCAACTCCAGTCTCGTGTCACCGACCGCCGCTTTTATTGTCGCCCGACATCGGGCTGCGTAATGGGCCAACTTGGTGCGCACGGCTTGGATCGTCATGAGCTGCTCATCGAGCGATTTCGAATTGCGTTCGATAAAAACATCGTTGAGACATGTGATAATTGCCGACACGACCTCGATGTCTTTGACATCAAACCGAATGACCGTCTTCTCAACCTTTCCGTTGAACTGCCCCAGCTCCTCGCGCATTTTTTGATCCCGCGTTTCGCTTGGGCCTTCGTGAAACCCCTGAATGATTCGAAGCGCATCCTCAAAGAGCGGTGCCTCATGGAGCAAATATCGCGCTTGCTTGAGGCAGCTGCTTGCCGATTGGACGGCGGCGGTTTGTACGGATAAAGCGAGAATTGAAAAGAGCCCATTTGGCTTAAGGACGCGCGCAGCTTCCGCAACGGCTTGCGGGATGTTCCCGTATTCAATTCCGAACTGGCTGACAACAGCATCAACAGCGCCATCCTCAAGGGGCAGCAACTCCATCGACGTCCGCGGTCGAAAGGCGATTGTGTTGAGGATGTCGGCATATTCCGAGAGGTAACGCGGCGGGTCGATCGCCGCATCGTCGATCGCTGTAATGCCAATGGCCGTTCCGTTGGCCAATGCCGCCCGCGCGATCGCAAGTCCGGCCGCGCCATTTCCGCAGGCAAGATCCAGAACTGCTGCTCCAGACGGCAGCACTCCGGCAATTCCATTCCAGTGTCTTTGAAATGCCCCCGCAACGTCGGAATTCGGATCCACGCCGAAAGAGTGAACACGCTCACTCTGCCAGTAATCATCCCAGACATAGAAGCGTGCCTTACGCTCGGGCGCGTTCACGATACCTCCCCCTCAAACAAGCCGAGCAGCATTGACCCCTCAGGCCTTTCGTTCGCCCTGTCCTTGTTGCTTGGGAACAAGGATAGCGCGTTCTTGAGCAGGATAGTTGCATCTAATTCAAGATGGATTGGACAAACCAAGACAGGGCCAGGTCGGCGGCGTGAGGATTTCGGGGTCGTCGCGACAATGATCTTAAAACCCCATTTGACTGAAATCCAGTCCACCCTGATCGAGTGGTTTATCGAAAAAGTCGCCAATGGTCGCGCTGAGCGGGCGCGGAAGAACGAACGCCGCCGCACCGAGATCCCCGAGCGCAGACATCACGTAGGCGAACAATAGCAGCGAGCCGCCGGTATAGCCGATGCCTACGCGCTCGGAGAGCTCGAGTCATCGGAACACGAAGCCCGGCCCCGGCTTGCGCTTCCTGACGCAACCAGTGCAAAGTTGCGCTTCAGGCATCTCCCATTCCGCATCGCGGCTTTGCGAAAAATGGATTTGCCGCTCGGTCAATGACTTCATGTTGCGCCCGCTCACTTGAGTGAAGCCGCGAGTCTACCGACGTGAGGGGAACATGAGACAAGGTTGGTTTGCTGCGGCCATGACCGCGGCGATGGCGATGGTGGGGGCACCGTCCTACGCTCAGCGCGCGGCGGAAAACGCCGTAGACGCTGCCGAAGATGCGTTCGGTGTCTCGGTCGGAAACGAAAGAGTTGGACTATATAGCTCCACCAGCGCGCGCGGGTTTAACCCTACGCAGGCTGGAAATATTCGCATGGAAGGCCTGTATTTCGATCAGCAGAACAACGCGACGGGCCGCATCTACGCCGACACCACGATGCGCGTGGGCCTGAGCGCTCAATCCTTTCCCTTCCCAGCGCCAACCGGCATCGCGGATACTCGATTGCGGCGACCGGGCGATCATGTGACCGGCAGCGCCACCGCCACCTTCGGGCCATATGAATCGCTTCAACTCGACCTCGAGGTCGGCACGCCTATCATTGCCGGAAAACTTGGTGGGTACGCGACCTTGAGCGTGATCGACGCCACAGTCGACTATCAAGCTTCATACTTGCAGTACACATACGGCGGCGTCCTGAATTGGACCCCGAACGACAACGTCAACATTTTGGTTTTCGACCAAGGGCAATTCGGACACGCCCAGGTGCAATCTTTTGTTTTTACGCCGGGCGGTGTCTTACCGCCGGAATACGATCGGCGGGTTTTCTTTGGTCAGCCTTGGACCGAGCATCACCGCAAGGTCAACCAGTTGGGCTTCGTTATGTCGGCCGATGTCTTCGGCGACTGGGATTTAAAAACGGGTTTCTTCCGTTCGCGTCACCGCATGCCGGACGAACATTTCACGTTCTTTCGCAACGTTCAGCCCGACGGCTTTGGAACTCTCGATATATTGCGCAGCGCCGTCATCTACGATATTTCCTATTCTGGGGAAGCGCGCCTCACCCGCACATTTACGGAAGGTAAGCGCCAGCACACGTTTCATTTTGCCGTACGCGGCCGCGACGCGAAGCACCTGTTCGGCGGCGGCGCGTCATATTCTTTCGGACCCGCTCAGGTCGGAGTATACGATCCGCGTCCTGAGCCTGTGTTCGGCCCCCTCGCCGACCCAAGCCTGAATCACGTCTCCCAATATACACCGGGGGTTTCCTACGTTGGTCGCTGGCTCGATGTCGGCGAGTTCAGCGTCGGCCTTCAGAAAAGTTTCTTTCGCGGAGATGTTACAGTGCCTGGCATAGCGCCTGCACACACGGAATCTCAACCTTGGCTCTACAACAGCACACTCGCTGTATACTTGAGCAAGAATGCCGCGCTCTATGGCAGTTATACGCGCGGCCTCGAGGAGTCAGGCGTTGCGCCCGAAAACGCCAGCAATCGCGGCCAAGCGTTGCCCGTAAGTCTCACGCAGCAGATCGACGCCGGCGTTCGATATAAACTTGCCCCGGGCGTCACCTTAATCGCGGGCGTGTTCGAAGTGAAGAAACCCTACTTCGACCGCAATGCCGCGAATTTTTTCACCGGAATTGGCAACTTAAATCACAGGGGCATCGAACTCTCATTGTCCGGGCAGGTCGCGCCGGGCCTGACGGTTATCGCCGGCGCCATGTTGTTGCGTGCGCGCGTCGAAGCCAGCGCGATCGCGGCGAGTTTCATTGGTTCGATCCCCACTGGACGGCCTAACCGCAACGTTCGGTTAAATGTACAGTACGGTCCATCCACATGGCGCGGTTTCTCGATTGACGGTCAACTGAACCACGACGGACCGACCTTCGCCAATCGGGCAAATACCGTACCGCTCGACGCCAACACGACGCTTGATTTGGGCGCACGCTACATTTTCAACGTTTTCGACACGTCGGCATCCCTGAGAGTGCGCGTATTAAATGTAGCCAATACTTATGGCTGGACCGTATCGTCGTCCGGCTGGTACACGCCGATCGGACCGCGACGCTTCACTGCGCAATTGGTTGCGGATTTCTAGCGAAATCGATCGGTAAAAGTGAGGCATCGATTGGATGCCACAATGGTCGCAACATGGCGATAACAACGGAGGCGCATTGAGCGCATACTGACATCACCGCACTGCGTTTGTGCTAACTTCCGGTCCGAAATTCGTGCCAGTCAATAACAGGTGAGTCCGTGAAAGCGACCGCTAAAAAGAAATCAAAGATTCCTTCGCCAATCAAGCCCGCCTTTAAGCCAAAAATACGGATTGCGAAATCGGCGGCTGTAAAAATTAAAAAGCTTGTCCGATTTAATGCCCAGAGCTTTCTCGACACGGTCGGCGTCGGCCGATTCATCGGGAAATACAAAACGGGCGAAGTCGTTTTCCTGCAAGGCGATCCAGCCGACGCGGTCTTCTACATCCAAAAAGGGAAAGTGCAGATCACTGTCCTATCCAAAGAGGGCAAAGAGGGTGTGATCGCGGTTCTTGGTAAGGGAGAGTTTTTCGGCGAGGGTTGCTTGGCTGGGCAACTGCTGCACATCTCGACCGCGTCCGTTACGGCGGAATCCGCCATCGTCAAGATCGAGAAAGAGACCATGGTTCGCGTACTTCGCGACGAACCAACGCTGTCACACATGTTCATGTCATTTTTGCTGTCGCGTAATATTCAAGTCGAGGCTGATCTCGTCGATCACCTCTTTAATTCCAGCGAAAAACGCCTTGCGCGCATTTTACTGCTGCTTGCCAATATCGGCAAAGAGGGGAAAATGGAAACTATCCCAAAGATCAATCAAGAGATTCTCGCATCGCGCGTGGGCACGACGCGATCGCGGATTAATTTTTTCATGAACAAATTTCGTAAACTTGGATTTATTGAATACAACGGCATATTGAAAATTCATACGTCACTTCTCAACGTCATTGTTCACGACTGAGCACCGCGCATCTCTGGAAGGCGTTAGCGGACAGTCTCCACCCATGTATCCGACCTATGTCGGTTAGCGTAGAGGTGCTTGGTCCCACCAGACTTCAGCGGGATTGGCGCCAACCTGCAAACATGACGTTCGTCGAATGAATCAAAACACATGCGCATTTTTGGCAAAGATACGCCTCTTCACCCGCTGATTCGTCGCCGGTCGATTTGAGCGCTGCGTGTGGCAATTCGTTGCGGCTCTTGCAAAGTTGGAGCTGACAGGCCGCACAGCGCTTCGGTCCATGCGGTCTAAGAGGATCGCCGAGTGGGATGGCCGCATTTGTCAAAACAGTGCTAGCTCCTGTGTCACGTTTTTTTAGGTGGAAAGCCTTGCCGAACGCGCTCGGACAATACGGCGCTCAGCCGGCACAAAAGGGAGACTCTTATCGGAAGTTCTCTTCCCGCATGTCGTCGTAAATTTCGATCGCGGTAGGCCCTTCCACTCCCTGTCTTCGGCTGAAGATCAACGGCTCTTCAAGTATATCAATCAAACGGGCTAGGTCTTCGAGGCTGGCGATTTCAATTTGCCACGCGCTGTTGTCCGCCGACCGCACCGCACCGGGCGCCGGAGGCTCCTCGCTCAGAAATGTGCCGTCCGACGTTCGTGCGATGATAAACTTCATCTCACCCTTTCAAATGAAAGACCATGTTAACGCCACATCGATCCCGGCATGTATAGATGGTCGCGCCGACCTCCTCAATGAATCGATGCTTTGCGAGCATAGAAAACGTGGCGGCTCACCGGGGCGGGCAAGCCCACCCCGGTGAACTGGGCGCGGAGACCTAAGCGTGCGACAGCATACCTGACGATCGAACGTGCGACCTGTCCGGCTCGCCGCGCACCGCGAATTGCTCCGCGACCCGTCCCGCTACTTCGTTTCGACGACAGGCACTTCGACCGGCGTGGCCACAACCGGGTCCAAGGATGCCGTTTGGTCCGGAGCGACAACTGGTTCTTTGGTTTCGTCCGCAACGATTTTCGGAGTGTCGGTCATTGGAATACCCATAATCATGTATGATTTCAGCGCCGATTGACGCCGAAAACGTGCGTGTTTGTCCGGAAAATGAACAGACACGGTCTCCGTGCGTCCGCGCAACGGCGGCTGAAGACACGAATGTCTTCGGCAGTTCCCCCAAAAGTGCTGACGGACAAAGTTGGAAATAGTGCCGGTGAAGCGACAGCCACCGGACGGCCAAATAGAAAAGAGTGCGATAGTATTTCAGGCGCCAAAAATGGCATGGAAACATCGTGCCGACTCGTGGACTGCAATTCGCCCGATCAATATGGTGTGCGCGCGCACTTAGCGCAAGGTCCAAGGAACATATTGGCGCGATGTAACGTGTGCGCACTTCCCTCGCCTTTCTGGCATGGAACGGATTAGGATGTGCGACGAACGGAAAGGAAGTGAGTGCTGCCTTCAAGACTTTTAGCGGCCGATGAGCCGCCAGCTGCGACCATAATCAAAGGGAGCGCAGCATCGCCGTTTCTTTTGCTCTGCGATCACGCGAGCAATCGCATACCACGGCGACTTGGCACACTGGGATTGAGCAACCACGACCGCGAGCGCCACATCGCCTGGGATATCGGCGCGGCAGTCGTCACGCGCCTTATGGCCGATACACTAGGCGCCACCGCAATCTTACAGAATTATTCGCGCCTCGTAATTGACTGCAACCGCCCGATCTCGGCTGCGGACTCAATTGTCGAGGTAAGTGAATATGTGGCCATTCTAGACAACCGCGCATTGCCAGAGGCAGAGCGGGAACTGCGGCAGGCGGAAGTCTTTCACCCGTACCACGCGCGGATACAGGCAGAGATCAGTTTGCGGCGCGATCAAAAAGCTCCTACCGCATTAGTTTCACTGCATAGTTTTACTCCGGTTTTCAAGGGCGAACGACGGAATCTGCATATTGGCGTTCTGTACAACCGCGACAATCGTATCGCGCATCCCCTCATGAACTTCCTGCGCCGAGCGGGAGATCTGCACGTTGGCGACAATGAGCCTTACGCCCTCTCCGATGAGAGCGACTACACCCTTCCCGTCCACGGGGAACAGCGCGGCCTACCTCATGTAGAGATCGAGGTTCGTCAGGATTTGATAAGTGACGGAGAAGGACAGCGGAAATGGGCGCAACTGTTGACGCAGGCGCTCGTTACAACCTGGCAGGGCATCGAATCGCAGAAAAACGAGATTAGCTGAACAACGCAAAAATCGCGCGGCGGGAGGCCGAGCGATTATTCAAAGGGAACGCGCATGCAAATCCAAGTGGGCTACGAGTTGATCTACGACTGTCCGAAGCCGACGCCGATGATGCTCATGCTGAATGTCCATTACTCCCGTGCCAACGACATCGTCGTTCCCGATCAGATCACGACAAATCCATCGGTTCCGGTCAACACCTACAGGGATACCTTTGGAAACTGGTGCAGCAGGGTTGTCGCGCCTCAGGGTCAAATCCGCATCGCAACCTCTGGCGTCGTCAATGACAGCGGCCTACCAGAGATCCCTGTCCTCTCGGCCAGACAGCACGAGGTCCAGGAGTTACCCGAAGACGTCCTGGTTTTCTTACTCGGTAGCCGGTACTGCGAAACCGATCTGCTTTCAGAAATCGCTTGGCGCCACTTTAGTGCGTTGCCGGCTGGATGGGCACTCGTTCAGGGTATTTGCGACTTTGTCCACAATCACATTTCATTCGACTATATGCAGGCCCGT
This sequence comes from Fidelibacterota bacterium, assembly GCA_947475895.1. Taxonomy (GTDB): domain Bacteria; phylum Pseudomonadota; class Alphaproteobacteria; order Rhodospirillales; family Rhodospirillaceae; genus SHVO01. The sequence goes on along the minus strand of CANJMF010000005.1, from coordinate 35,329 downwards.
TCCACGCGTACGGCCTGGGAAGCATACAATGAGCGCGTCGGGGTCTGCCGCGACTACGCGCACCTTGCCGTGGCGTTATGCCGTTGCATGAATGTGCCGGCTCGCTACTGCACGGGGTATCTGGGCGATATCGGTATGCCGCCGCCCTACGGTCCCATGGATTTTGCCGGCTGGTTCGAAGCCTATCTTGGTGGCGCTTGGCATACATTCGATCCGCGCAACAACATCCCGCGCATTGGCCGCATTTTGATTGCGAGAGGCCGTGACGCGACCGACGTCGCCATCAGTAACACTTTTGGCCCCAATACTTTGATGAGCTTCAAAGTATTTGTTGATGAGGTCAAAACCCGCGAGTGAATTTTCAACAATTGATTGCTTTCCCGAAGCCCGATCAAGCAGTTGCGCCGTAATGTTTATCAATCATTTGCACATAGGCAGCTTCGATATTGCGGGTAAACAATGCGATGTCGAATAGCGGCGCCGTCGCGCGGTTGGCCGCAAGCCGGTCCTTGAGGGCTTGCAAGCGCGCAGGATCGGTCGCAAGCGCGATGGCCATCGCCTCGTACTCCGCGGCGGTCGATACGACCAACTCCGGCAGCCCGACCGCTTTAAGAAGACTGGCGGCGACGCGCCCGGTGAATGTCTCACCCGGCTGGGTCAACACCGGCAAACCAACCCATAGGGCGTCACTGGCGGTGGTGTGTGCATTGCACGGCCGCGTGTCGAGAAACAGATCCGCCATCTTCTGCCGCGCCAAATGATCCTCCGGCGCTACGCGCTGCGCGAAGATCAGGCGTGCGGGATCGATACCGCGCGCGAAAGCCTCCGTGCGTAGATTAGCAGCGGCGAGCTCGCTATCTTCGAGCAGCCACAGCACGCTGCCCGAAACGGCGGTCAAAATCCGCATCCAGACATCGAATACCGCCGGCATGATTTTGAAATTGTTATTGAACGAGCAGAACACAAAGCCCTCGTCCGGCAAACCAAGCTCGGCGCGCGTATATGTGCGATCGGCGGCCGTTCGCTTGCTGTCGTTCACCTGATAACTGTTGGGCAGGGTCACCACTGTCTCGCGGTAGAAGCGGCGGTGGCTCTCTGGAATGACGGTCTCGTCGGCGATCAAATAATCGATATAAGGCGCCCCAATGGTGCCAGGGTATCCGAGATAGTGGACTTGAATGGGCGCGGCCCGGTGGGCGAAGATCCCCAGCCGATGACCGACAGTAATGCCTTTGAGATCGATGGCGATGTCGATCTCCATTTCGCGCGATAGGCGGGCAATGTCCGCTTCACGTATCGCTCCCACCTCGATGAAGCGATCTACGCCGGTTTTTAGGCGCTGCTCCATCTCGTCGCCCGTTTGGGGGCCAAACGAGAAAGCAATCACCTCGAATACTGCGCGGTCATGACGCTCGAATAGCTCGGCGATGAGGGACGCCGTAGCGTGACGGTGAAAGTCCCATGAATAGTAGCCGAGCTTGATACGCGCGGGTCGTGCCCGTTTCGGAAGCGGACCCAGCGACGGATTTTCACGGCAATCGCTTGCGATCCAAGACTCGGCCATTTTGCGTTGGGCATCGGGACGGTCGAGTAGACTGATTAGCGGCCCGGGGGGGCTTGCCGGTTCGCCGCGATCGAGCCGCGCAACTAGATCGTTGAGTTCGCGGTCCAGATTGCTCCAGTCGCACATGTGCCCTTTGTTGAATAACCGCAAGCCGGCCACATGTCGGTAGTCGGGTTTAATCGCGAGCGTGCGATCAAATGCCGCCACTGCCTCGACAGGCCGGCGCAACTCACCAAAAATGCCGCCGCGATTGCTATGCGCATTCGCGTTGTCGGGGGCTAGCTTAATTGCGCGGTCGAGGCTCGCAAGCGCATCCTCCGACCGACCCAAGGTGTGCAACACGAGCGCGCGATTAATGTAGGGTGACGCAAAATTTGGAGCGATGCGGATCGCAGTGTCGAAGCGCTCAAGGGCTTCGGGTAACGCCCCAAGCGCCATCAGCACCAAACCCAATCCGTTGTAAGCGGGAACAAAGCCGGGATCGCGGGTAAAGGCTGTACCGAAGCATGTAGCGGCTTGGTCCAGTAGGCCGCGCTGAAGGGCGTCTGCACCCTGAGAGTAAAGTCGTTCTATCTCGTTCATCGGGGGAGACTAGCAGCACGTTCAGACATTAAAAACCTACGCTTGCAACTCGCCAAGCCGGACAAATTCTCTGCCCGTCGAGAGCTTCATCATCAATATCGATACAGTCCGCGTTCAACATGAGCGACACGATTGGCCGTGGGGTTGAATAGATGAGGGACGAAATTATTTCCGATAGTCAGGTCGATACGACCAGAGTTGTTCAGAATTTCGCCCGTCGGCGCAATAACGTGATCCCACCCCATTACGAAGGACGCTTTTGGAATCACCACCACCTCTGTGGGAGGCGTTGCGTACGCAACAGTCGTATTCGAACTGGCGTCATGAACCTCGATTTTTTGCGACGAATCGAGAATCTCTAGCGATATGCCGGCCGATTTGCACCAAGCACGAAAATCGACCACGACCGACGTTTTTGAAGCCGCGCCTTGATGCTGTTCAAAGAACTTTCGGTATTGTTTCATAAATACTTGCTTGAAAAACTTTTCATCAACCTCGTTCAACTGCGTCATTATCGCGCTCAAATTATCAATCGTATTGGCGTGATCTGGCTTGATTACGAATAGCTGGCGATACTTGTCTGCGGCTTGAGTGAGTTTTCCTTGGGCCGCCAACACAAGCGCAAGATTATAAAGCGCGTCTTCAGACCTTGGATTGATCTCCAGCGCTTTCGATAGATGCTCGACCGCCTCGTCGAGGTAATTGAGCGCGCCCATAGCCGCCCCCGAAAGCATGAATACGTTCGCGTCAGGTAAAAAATTGCTGATCAAGTTCCGCGCCTGAACAATCGCCTCCTTGTAAGCACCCGTCATAACCAAGGTTTGCAGTTGCTGAAGCGCTTGCTTACTGACGGGAACGCGAGTGTTTGAAATCTCCGGTATATTCATGCTCAATTCGCTCGCAGAAAAATCTTGAATTCGTGGATAGTATAGCGCGAAATTCACTGTGGCGTAGAGACGCCTCTTTCAGCGCCGTCTCTCAGAGCTGGCCTAAGGCGGTGGGAACATTAGCCCTTGGGTATCGGCACAAAATATGGGGAGGGTCGTATGCGAATTTTACGGTCAATCGTTCCTTTGGCGGTGGCGTTCACGCTGATTGCGGCGGCGGCACCGGACGACGTGGCGCTCAAAAAGGCCGTGGCCAGTCACGACCGGACGCCCACAGCCTCGGCGCGCGATCAATACAACCATCCTTACGACGCGCTCAAATTTTGGGGGCTAAAACCACACCAGAACATTGTTGAAGTTGTCCCCGGCAATGGCTACTGGACCGAAATTCTGGCGCCTTATGCCAAAGCGACGGGTGGCGCCTATTCCGGCACCGTACCGGATCTGACCGGCGCTAGCGAACAGGTTGCAAAAAACGACGCCGCCTTTAGAGGCAGATTTTCTGATGAGAGCAAATACGGAAACATTCGTTGGCAGACGTGGAGCGGGAAAGGCCAGTCCTCGCTCGGTAACCCGGGGTCGGCCGACTTGGTGATCAACAGCCGCTATGTTCACATCTGGCTGTGGACGCCAGGCGAGTTCGATGCTGTCCTAAAAGACATCTACACGGTGTTAAAACCCGATGGCATTTTGGCGATTGAAGAACATCGCTCCGACCCGCGCGCGCAGGTTCCGGACGCGCACGATGCCTATGTGAGCACGGCGGTGCTGATTGAGGCCGCTCAAAAGGCCGGTTTTAAACTGGATGGGACGTCAGAGATAAGTGCTAATCCCAAGGACACGAAGGACTATCCCTTTGGCCAATGGACACTGCCGCCCAACAGCGTGAAGAAAGCGCCTTCTTTTATGATCTCATGGCCAGGACGCCCCGCTGACGACACGCTCTTGGCGCCGGAAGCCTATCTGGCCATCGGCGAAAGTGACCGCATGATTCTGCGTTTTCGCAAGTCGAAATAGAGATTCATTCACGTCGGAAAGCAACTCTACGCTAGTTCACCTTGAATCCGGCCGGCGCGCCATCCTTAGAGAGACTGCTTACCCGCGCAGGCTGCTCCGGCAGGATGTGAACCTGCACCATCTTCAACTTCATCGCCGACGAGATCGCGGTGTTTTCGCCTGTGGCCGGATCGCGATATCCATCCGCCAAGCGTTTAAGTGTTTTGTACAGCGAGATTGAGGCCTCTTGGCCGTAGCTGAGATGGTGGGTTGACCATGAGCGATTACGGCCGAAATAGAAACGATCGATGTCCGCATACCCCGCGACCATTCCCTCCGCACGCTCAGGGGTGAGGCTCAGAGAGAAGTGCGCTCCGCGGATCAACCAGGTTGATGCTTCATCGCGCGCACTTTCGAGCGGGAGATAGAAGTCGACGGAGTCCGTCATCAGCTTGCCATTGACGATCTTGCCTTTTGCCTGGCTGATAAACTCCTTGCCCCACCTGGTATCCAGGCGCTGCGTGCCACCGGGTACGTATGTGTTACCCGTGGCATCATTCATGAGGCGATCTTCACCTCTGTAAGTCGTGATGGTGACATCATCGTCGTTGACAAGACTATCGACGTCCGTCAGCTGGATAATCATTCGGCTGATTTGGTTCTTCCTGAAAAACGATTTGTCGAAATTCAGAACTGAGGAATTGTCGCGATAATTTTCGATGCAGCCCAAGGCGCGATACATCTGATTGTCGACGCCGGCGACACCATCGGGCGACGTGAAATCTGTCGCGCCCACCTTTCCATCCAGATTCAAACCGAACGCGACTTTGCTCACAGCTTCGTGGAAAGGGAATTCCTTGATCTTGCCGGACGGATGCCAGACTTCGCCTTCATAAGTTAGCTCTGTCTCCATAATGCTCTTTTTCCCTTCGCCCTCGGGGAAAAGCGCCTTGAATTGTTCGCGGGGTCCCAACTTGTTGATGCCCTCAGGGCATTCCTTTTTACCGTCGGGTGTCTGATAAAGCGCCCACTCGAAGTCGTAGATCGCGTAACCGATCTGACGACCCACAGGAGCCGTTTTATCGCCTTCCGGCGCAGCAGTTCCGCTCGCCGCAAGAGCGAGCAGCACGCCTGCCACGGCATACGGCTGCAGGGACGCTAGACATGAACGTTTTACCGATTTCATTTTCTAGTTCCTCATAAGAAAAGAGAAGTTGTACGCAGCGACTATTCATCCCGGCGTGAAAAAATATCTCGATAGGTTATTGCCATATACCCGTTACGCAGACCGTTAAATTCGCCCCAGGCGTGCGCCAGAATGTCGGCGCTTTTTTTGTCACCCGCAAATGTATAGACCGGACGTTCGCGGTACGCCCAAACGAGCTGCGCATTACTATCCCCGTCTGCAGCGACCTTCCCTGTGCGTGGGTTGATATACATCGTCGTCCATGTCCGATTGCCGGACTTCGCACCTTGGGACGCAGGCACATAGGGAAAAGTTTTTAAGCAACGGTCCACATCGCTACCGCCACAGACAGCCATTCGGTAGGCCTGTGGTGCGTCAGGGTAGTCACACAGTTGCTGGTCGGCAGCATCATCACTGCAGCGATAGCGATAAATCGTCTTACCGTTGCGGTCGCCAAGCACAATGCCAATCATGGTGTCCTTCACGACGAATTCCGCCGGGGGCTGCGGTCCGAGTTGCGTGTAGACATTCCGCCATCCGGGAATATCGCTGCCATCCATCGAGTGTATCTTGCGGTCCGTCACATAACGATAAAGCGGCGCGCCACGGAACGCCCACTGCTTCACACCCGGTTCCCTTTCAAAAAGCGTCCACTCCCCGACAGGGCTGGCATAGGCGGGCGCCAGGATCGGTTCCCATCCATCCAGGCACGCACCCTTGCAGTTCGTTGCTTTGGTCCCATCCCATTTGTTGACGTATACAGACCAACCATCGTGGGTCGTTATGAGCCGCCCCCTCATCGTCGACTGAACGTGGAACTGAGGCGGTATAGTTGGACTGGGCCCAACCGGAATGCGCGTCGCGCCGGTTTCGGAGCCATTGTCGAGCGTGGTTCCGCCAAGAACATCGCCCGCGCGTTTGTCTAATATCGACATATACAAGGACCAATCGTCGTAAGCCCACTGCTTGCGGCCATCAGGGCGATCGACGACGGTCCACTTGCCTACTGCTTTTGCACCTTCCGGCGCAATGAAAGGCGGATACATCTGCGCACAGCTTAAACGTCGATCTGCTTCCGGCAATGTGAGGCCGGCCGGATACGGACTCATCAGGCCCGCATTCTCGCGATAGACGGTGTCGCTGCATGTGGGCTTGAGCGGTATTTCGCCGGCGTTGCCGTTGCGCAGGTCTTTTTTTGGCCAACGATAGAGCGTCTTGCCATCGCTCGTGGCGAAAACAGGTCCTTCCAGTTCGTGAACAACGACCTGGACGCCGGGCGGAAGGTCGCCCTTCAAGAAGTCTTCCTTACCTGCCGATTCACGCGCGGCGAAAGCTGGCGCATCAATGGCGGCAGACGCGACGAGAACGGCAAGTAATCTGACAATTGATCGCGACCACATCATCGACCTCACATAGGCGACATATACTCAAATTCTTCGGCGGCGATGGCTCGCTTGCCCTCGGGCGCGCATTGAATTGGAAAATGTTTAATTCCGCGCAGACTTAAGGAGCTTAGTGTCGGCGTTCACTCGAGCGTCTTTATAGCCGGACGTGAGACTTTAGGTAAGATAGCGTAAAATTGACGTCTTCTTTGGTCCAAGGGTCGGCCGATTTTCAGAAGAACTCTCTGTCAGGACGGCTCTCCGCGCGCAATTATTTTGGGCGATTGAGGAAACGCACTTGCGTGCGACGACACCGATTTCGGAAATTCTTAGCGCCTTCAGAGCCTTATGCTTGCTGCAACGCAGCAACGTCATTGCCCAGGGCAAAGCTCTCATTCACGTAAACTTCTGGCCAACGCCAAAGAGATAGGTGACGTTGATTCGCCGGTTCTCGTAGCCCTCCTTGAAATGAATATCGCTGGTTTTGTGAAAGAGATTCGAGTTGAACAGAACCGCTCTATTACATTTGTAGGGAATGGTTTGGCTATCGGAGTTATGTGCCTTCAGGAAGGCTTCGATTTTTTCTGACGCACCGTTGTAATCGTAAAAGCCCCACTCTCGAGGTGCGGGCACGTCGTAGACCTTCATACCTCCTGATGTTGGATCGAGATTGGCGTCATTCGGCGTAATCCAGAAATTGAGATTCACGCGCGCAAAGTCAGCGTGGATACCAATCCCCTTCCCCGTCTTCGCTGTGTATTTAAAAGCCCACAACTGCTCCAAAGGATAGTCGCCGATAATCCGCGGAAAGGCGCGGCGCAACTCAGTGGCGATTTGCAAATGCAACGGGCTGACAAAACCATGTTCCGGAAATGTACCGAGGTACGCGTTGCCGTACTCCGTTCTCCAAACCGTCGAAATCATGCAGAACCTGTGCAACTGCGCCAAAGCCTCCGGCGTCAGAAAATCGTCGATGACGACGATTTCAGGTTTCGCTTGAAGGTAACGGTTTTCGATCGAGACCCAATCGTTATTAAAATTAAGCGCCTCGCGCGGACATAGCGGCGCATAGCGCAGAGCCTTCTTACGAAAGCGCGTTAAAATCTCCACCTCATCGTCGGAAACGATCATCGCATTTTCTGTCTTGCCGCCAGCTTGCATCTGTAGCGCGCGCGCGGTGAACCCCCGCAGTCCGGCTTCGACATCTGCGACATCGCCAGAGAGAGGAGGTTCGCGCATTAGATAAGCGGCCTGTTCGAGATCATGCAGGATGCGGAAATTCTGAGCAGACTTGGTCGATCGCAGCCTAGCGACGTCGGAATCTGCCGTTAGCTGAGCCATCTCCTGGCCGAGACGTTCCACAAGGGCTGCGTCCTCGAAGTTCAGGAGATGAATCCAGAAGAAATTCTTTCTAGCTTCAAAGTTGTTCGGCTCCAGCCTCAATGCCTGAGAAAAGTCGGCCAACGCTTCAGCCCAACGCCCCAGATTTTTGTAAACCACGCCACGGCCCATGAAGACAAAGGCCGCCGTTTTATCGAGATCCAGCGCCCGATCAAAATCGGCTAGGGCTTCGTTTAAACATTGCATTTTCTGGTAGGCAGCACCGCGATTGGCATAGGCAATCATCATCTTGTTATTGATCGCGAGTGCGCTGTCATAAGCTGAAATGGCCTCTTCGAAGCGGTTCAAGTCCTGTAGCGCGTTGCCGCGATTGACATGGGCGTCACAATATTCGGGCGACAAGGCAATGGCTCGGTCGTAACTCGCAACGGCGTCCGAAATGCGCTTCATGGCCTGCAAGGCAGCGCCTTGATTGTAATAGGTATCCGCATCCTGAGGCGCGAGCGCGACTGCCAGCGTGCAAGCTTCCAGCGCTTCTCCGTATCGGCCCATTATCTGTAGAACGTTGCTCCGGTTGATGACGGCGCTGGGAAAGGCGGGTTGTAAGGCGATAGCGCGATCGAAGCTTTTTAGGGCGGCTTCCAACTCGCCCAACTCCTGGAGGACGAGACCATAGTTGGAATGATAAGTGGCGTTGTCAGGAAGACACTTGATTGCCTTGGCTATTAATTCAGTCGCTTTGTGGAAGTTTCCGGTTTGATAGGCGATCACCCCGAGGTGATGCAGCGCGTCACAATGGTCGGGTTGTTTTCTCAGAATATGCTCATAGATCGCTGTCGCTTGAGCAATGCTACCTTGGCCATGAAGTGCCGTCGCTTGCCGAAACTCCAACGCGATCTGCGTAGTAGCGATAAGATTCTGGGGTTCACTGGTGACATGCGGCGACATCGGGAAACTCCGGACAGCAGTGTCGACAACACTGCCACACGGAACGCTCCAGGCCAATATGTGAGGGGATTTTCCACGACGCCAACTTGGGCCGGCGTTGCGCCGATATGGCGGTGTGGCACGGCGCGTGAGTGCGTTCAGCGCCGTTGGAGGGCGAAAATCCTCCCATTAAGTGAAGCGCTCGCTCAGCGTCTTCGTGTCAGTTGCGCCACGGCATAATGGGGACCGTGCTGATCGCATTCTTTGGCGAACCCTCGATTACACGATCGGAATAGCTGAGGTAGACTAGCGTGTTGTTCGCTTTGTCGAAGAAGCGCACAACGTGGAGCTTCTTAAAAATGAGAGAGCGGCTCTCTGTAAATACGTCATCGCCGTCCTTTACCTTCTCCGGAAGCGTGATGGGGCCGGTCTGTCGGCAGGCAATTGCAGCATCGGACGTATCTTCCGCGAGTCCTATTTTTCCTTTCACGCCTCCTGTTTTGGCGCGACTTACATGGCAAACGACGCCTTCAATGTCGGGATCCTTAAATGATTCCACGCATATTTTGTCATTTAACAACCCCAATCCGCGAAACGTGGTTGATACGCAGCCGATGTCTTCCGCGTTTGCTGTCGCGCTTGAGAATCCAAATCCGACAATCATAGTCGCCATTGTGAGAGCGACGGCGACAGGCGAAAAGGCGCATCGTGAGCGTTGTTTGAGACCGAAGTGTGCCAAGTCAAATTCCCTTGTCCATGAGTGCGGTGCACGCTGAATTTTGGATTTCAGCGTCATTTATGCGAACATTTTATCGCTACATGTTGTTCCGGGCTGAGATGCAAATTGCGCCGCTTCCTCCGGCGGTAAACTTGCGACCGTTACTGATTGGGCGTATAGCCGAAACAACAACAATGCATCAACATGGGCCAATAATAATGACAAAGTATCTCACCGCATACTTTTCGATGGCCGCCTTTGCGACGGCCACTGCGCTTATAGCCAGCGCGATGGCGGCTCAGGCCCCGGTAGCGCCCCAATCCCTGCAGACCCCGGAACTTGAGGCGCAACGCAGCACGGTTTACATCACCAAGTCCGATATCGCCAAAGCGGTAGCGGCACGCGACAAGCGCCTTACCCTGTCTGGGTTGGGTGCTATTCGAGCGGGTGACGATCGCGTTAGCGTCGACATTCTGAAGCGGGCCGATGCAGACGCCGAGGGGCCGGTCACTCACGACGTGGTGACAGAGGTTTACTACATTCTCGACGGTGGCGGAGTGATGGAGACGGGTGGCGTGATTCCGAACGCTGTCCCACTGGCGGCCGACGGCAAGCCGGTCAACCCCGCCAGCATTGGCCCGACCTATAGCGGGCCGACCATTGAGGGGGGTGTCACGCGCCATGTCTCTGCTGGAGATGTCGTGATGATTCCACCTAGGACGCCTCATCACTTCAAATCCCTTGATGGCTCCGTGACCTATCTCGTGGTGCGCTCTAACCCGGGCTACGAAAAAGGTCGCTGACGGGACGCGCTTCGGCTGCGATCGCGCCGCTTCCCCACGCGCCCGACCCGTCTGATCGCGTTCGCGCACGGAAGTTAGTCAGAGCACGGACAGCTTCCTAAGACGCAACTCGGCCTAGCCGGATCCAGTAATCAATTGAAATATAATGATAATTTATACGTGCACGGGAGTTGCACATCATCTCGCTGACCCTCGGGAATGCGGCGGCACCTGCCTCAAACCCAAGTACGGGAACTTTCTTCACCCAATACTCGTTCTGCTTGAGCGAGCAGTGTGCCTCCACGCGAATGGCCGAAGCCACAGGAGCGCGAGGCACCTCGCTCGAAACGCGGTCGGGGGAATACATGAAAATTCGGAATTCGTGCGCCGTGCGGCGGCGCGGCTTAACGTTCATTCTTGTTTCGCTTCTTTTGTCCTCGTGTTTAGCGACGACGGCGGGCGCCGCGGAGCAGCCAATCCAAACAGCCGCAAACCTCAATCAACTATCGCTGGATGACTTGTCCGCGATCGAGGTTACGTCCGTCTCTCGGCGTGCCGAGCCACTTCTCGGCGCACCGGCTGCGATCTTCGTCATTACCGCGGAAGACATTCGCAGGTCGGGTGCGCTCAGCCTTCCCGAGGCTTTGCGTCTCGCTCCCAATCTCCAAGTCGCACAAAGCTCTGCCGACACCTATGCCATCACCGCGCGAGGATTCAACCACTCTACGGCGACGGCCAACAAGCTCCTGGTAATGATTGACGGGCGCACCGTGTATACGCCGCTCGATTCCGGCGTATTCTGGGACGCACAGGATGTGATGCTGGATGATATAGAGCGGATCGAAGTTGTCCGTGGACCGGGCGGCACCTTATGGGGCGCAAACGCCATCAACGGCGTTATCAATATCATCACACGCAGCTCGCAGACCACCCAAGGCGGCGTCGCGAACGTCGGTGGCGGCAGCGGTGGTGAAAAGGATATAAGCGTCCGATACGGTGCGCAAATTTCCGACAAGGCAGCTTTTCGTTTGTACGCGCGCGGATTTGACCGCGCCCACACGCTTACCACAGCAGGCCTCAACGGCGCGGATGATTGGACGCGCATGCAGTTTGGCTTCCGCGGTGATTTTTCGGCGGTTAATGATGACGTCACGCTTCAGGGAGACGTTTATCATGGCGCGGCCAATGTCGACGTCACGCCGAACAATACAATTGGCGGCGGCAACGTGTTGACGCGCTGGCGCCACACCTTGAGCGATGACTCTAAAATCGAGTTGCAGGCATACTACGACGTCGCCCAACGCACGCTGGTTACGGGGATCACCGACTCAGTAAGCACCTACGACATCAACCTGCAATACAACTTCGTGTGGGGCGATCGCCAACAGATCGTTTGGGGCGCAGGCTATCGATTAAATCAGGACGAATTCCAGAAGGGCCCGACAACATCCTTTTTGTCCCCTGCTAGTAGAGGTCTGCGACTCTCCAACATTTTTATCCAGGACGAGATCCGGCTAACGTCCGATTTGAAAATCGCCCTTGGCGTAAAATTGGAACACAACACCTTCACAGGCACAGAGATCATGCCCGATGTGCGTCTCTCGTGGCTGCCTACTGCGAATTCGCTTGTTTGGGCCGCGGCATCACGCGCGGTTCGTACGCCCGCTCGCTTCGATCGAGATCTCATAAATCCTGGTTTACTTGCGGGTGGGCCGAGCTTCAATTCCGAGGATTTGCTCGCTTATGAAGTTGGATACCGATTACAGGCGACGAGCACCCTCACGGTGTCACTCGCGAGCTTCTACAATGATTACGATAATTTGCGTAGCGTGGAGCTCTCCTCCGCCGGCAGGCTTCCGTTGATGGTCGCCAACGGCATGGAAGGTCACACCTATGGAGTGGAAGGCTGGGCCGTATATCAAGTTTTGGATTGGTGGCGACTGTCCGGCGGCTTCAATACGCTTCATAAGGCTTTGCGCTTCAAGCCGGGCGTGAGAGATTTTTTTGGCGTTCAGTTCGCCGGGAATGACCCCGACTACCAGTTCTCTGTTCGCTCAGGCATGACCTTCTTGCGTGCTGTAGAGGTGGACTTGGGGTTGCGGCGTGTGGGCAGCCTACCCTCGCCATTCGTTAAAGCGTATACCGAGATGGACGCGCGCCTTGGATGGCATGTTTCCGAATCATTCGAGCTTTCGTTGCTGGGCTCCAATTTGTTGCACAGCAGCCATCAGGAATTCGCGTCGACGTCCGTAACGCCACGCGCTATCCCGCGGCTTGTTTATGCAAGTGTACGCTGGGGATTCTAATAATGAGGATAGCCCGAAAATCACGCCTCGCGAGGTACGGCCTACTGGCCGTGCTATGGGCCGGGTTATTTCCCAGCCCCATACTTGCAGCCGACGACAAGGCGTCGGAGTACGCCCTCAAGGCCGCGTTTCTTTATAAATTTGGCGACTTCGTGAGTTGGCCCGATGGGGTGTTTGCATCTCCCGCGACCCCCATCATCCTTTGTATTGTAGGCCGCGATCCATTCGGCGGACTTTTGGATGAGGTCGTGAAAGGCCAGGCGGTTGGCTCCCATGCGATAGTCGTCCGGCGCTTGCAACTCGTGCAGCGGAATGACGAATGCCATATTCTATATGCGTCCGGTTCCTTGGCCCAAAATCCGGATGCCGCGCTCGCCGCGGTTCGCGGAACGCCGACGCTTACAATCACTGACGAAAATCAAAACGCAACCACTCACGGTATTATTCACCTGGTGATCCGCGATAAACGCGTGCGGCTCGAAATCGACCAACAAGCCGCCGCTGAAAATAATCTCGGCGTGAGTGCCAAGCTGCTTTCCATCGCGATTTCGGTGCGACCGAGGAGCGGGAAATGAAGAGCATTTTTCCCATTCACTCCGCCATTCGTCAGCACGGACTCGCGGTAGCGGTTATCTCGGCGATCACGCTCGTCGGAGTAGGACTGTCCTTAGCGCTCTACGACACGCAGGTCTACCGCACACAAGCGCTTAAGCAGGCGACTGTTCAGGCCAAAATTCTAGCCGCCAGCGTAAGTGCATCCTTAATGTTCGGCGACCCCGAGACCGCACAGGAATATGCAAATGCATTGGAGGCAAATCCTGAAATCGCTGCGGCCGCAGTCTACAACGATGAGGGAACTCGAATTGCCAGCTTCGCACGCGCCCAAGAGGAGCCCTTAGTTGCGACACTAACTATGGCGCCCAACGCATTCGAAGGTGAATATTTGAACGTCACCGAATCCGTCATTCAAAACGGCAGAGCTGTTGGAACCGTCTCTATTCGATCACTAACAGAGCCGATTAATCGGCGACTGTTGCGGTACGCCGGAATCATCTTGCTCGTTACCATGGGCGTTCTTGTCGCCACCATTATTTTGATTGGACGCGCCACTTTAGCACGTGCAAATGCGCAACTCCTTGCAACGAATGCGCAGCTACAACAGGAAATGCAGGAGCGAGAACGGGTCGAGGACGCGCTGCGGCAAAGTCAAAAAATGGAGGCTATCGGGCAACTCACAGGAGGCATTGCTCATGACTTCAACAACATGCTTGCCATCGTTATTGGCGGCTTGGATTTAATGCGGCGTCGCGCGGCCAAGGGTGAGACGGATTTAGTAAAGTACATAGACGCCCCCATGGAGGGTGCGACGCGCGCCGCATCGCTGACGCAGCGACTACTGGCCTTTTCGCGCCAGCAACCTTTGCGGCCAGAACCGGCGGACGTCAATCGTCTGGTCGCCGGCATGTCGGATTTGCTGCGCCGAACGCTCGGCGAGAATTTGGGCATCGAGACCGTACTAGCCGCAGGCTTGTGGCGCATCAAAATCGATTCGTCTCAACTTGAGAACGTCATTTTGAATTTGGCCGTGAATGGCCGCGACGCCATGCCCGATGGCGGCAAGCTCACGCTCGAAACAGCAAATGCGCACATCGACGACGCGTATGCAAAAAGCGCCGAAGTGACGCCGGGTCAGTATGTCATGATCGCGGTGACCGATACCGGCTTCGGCATGTCCCCGGACGTATTATCGAAGGCCTTTGATCCCTTTTTTACGACGAAGGAAGTCGGCCGCGGAACTGGACTTGGCCTCAGTCAAGTTTACGGCTTCGTGAGACAATCAGGCGGTCACGTAAAGATCTATAGTGAGGTGGGCTTCGGAACGACGGTGAAGATCTACCTCCCGCGTTATCGTGGCGAGCTCGAGCCCGTTATCGAGACCTCTGTCGATCTATCGCCATCCGGCGGCGGCAACAAAACAATTCTTGTTGTTGAGGATGAAGAAGCCGTGCGGCGCTTTGCCGTCGCCGCCTTACGTGAGCTCGGCTACCTCACCTACGAAGCCGCTAATGCAAGAATTGCTCTTGATATCTTGAGAAGCCACCCCGAGATCAGCATCCTATTTACCGACGTCGTGATGCCGGATATCAACGGCCGCCAGTTAGCGGACGAGGCCCTGGTCCTGCGGCCTGACCTGAGAGTGCTGTTTACGACAGGCTACGCACGCAACGCCGCTGTTCATGGCGGGGTGCTTGGTTCAGACGTACAGGTGCTAAGCAAGCCATTTAGCATTGAGCAACTGAACCTCGCGCTGCGGTCCCTTTCAAGTAACTTGTAGCGCTGCCATGCGGCGAAAACAGCAAGGCTTGCCTGGACGTGCTCGTCTATTGGCCGCATTCGGCTGCAGTTATTGTGAGGCCACGTCGGCTGAGATGAGCTCAAGTAGCATAGGGCCATCCGAAATCGAATGCCTGGAACCCGTCGTTCTCGCTGCTGGGTCGCTCTAATATCGCCTTGTGTCGCAGTGCGCGCGCAGCATCTTCACGGCCAGCACGCCAGTGCTCGGCCATGCTGAGATGCGAGAATTCATAGTCCTTGGATTCTGCTTCGTATTTTTTTGATCGATAGATCAGTTGCACAATATTGTAGACTTTCATGTCGGCGAACTCAGCCAGAAGCTTGGCTTCTTCGGTGCTCCGGAGCTCGGCCGGCAGACTGCGAAGATGCGTCGCTAACGTGGTGCGGATTCGTTGCAACTGCTTCAACTGGTCGGTACTAGCGCGCGTACGGCTTGAGAATTGAATATCTTTCTGTCGCGCCGCGACCTCGGTCAAGTTGCCGGGCAAATCGCCTCGGGAACTCCACAAGTCGACCTGAAACGCCAACACGTCTTTGCGTGGCTCAGCGTCAACGACCCATTGCAAAGGCGTATTGGAAACCAACCCGCCGTCCCAGTAATATTCTCCGTCGATCTCGATCGCCGGAAATCCGGGCGGCAACGCGCCGCTCGCCAAAATATGCTTGGGACCGATTATCTGAGTCTCACTGTCGAAATAAACAAAGTTTCCCGTTCGCACGTTGACCGCTCCGACGCTGAAACGCATGGTTTTGGCGTTGATGCGATCGAAGTCCACCAAACTTTCGAGCGTCGTTGCGAGCTCCGAGGTGTCGTAGAAGCTCGTCGACGCCGGACTTGCTTTACCCCAAAAACTCCACGGGGTCGAAATCCGCGGCTTAAAAAACCCCGGGGCGCCGCCAGTGATCGCATCGAACGCACTCAAGCGTCCGAGCGCGCCATACGCCGTATCTCCTATTGTGCCGAGCGGTCTATCACCGCCGAGCCAGAAATCGACCCACTGGCTGAGGGGGTTGCTCGTGATCAAGTCCCAGAATGCGTGGAGACATTCGATACGTTTCTCAGGGGGATTTCCGGCAATGATCGCCGCATTGATGGCGCCGATGGAAATGCCAGCCACCCAGTCAGGCTGGAGATCGGCCTCGGCAAGCGCTTCATACACCCCGCACTGGTAGGCGCCCAGAGCGCCGCCACCCTGAAGCACGAGCGCGATACAATCAAAAGGGGGACGCTGCGCAAGCAGCTTTGGTGCCTTCACGCCGGTCAAGGTGCGCTCCTATAAACTTACCCTCCCGGGACAACCTGTCTATTACCCCGCCTACGCCATGTCTCGATACAATCGCGTTATGGAGCATTGCCGCTTTTGCTGTGGCAACATTCGCCAGATTGAGTAACCTATAGGATCGGTCGTCGTCGGCATTCCTACGAGAGTAGCCGCATCGCGCAAATAATACGGGGAGTCGCTAACGTAATAACGTCATGAAGCCAATGCATCTGCCTAGCCTTCAACAAACTTAGGAAGATATTTGGCCTGACGCGTGAAGCAATCAAGAGAGGGGAGGGTCATTCGATGCCTACAGCGAAGGATAATAAGGGCGTATCGCGCCGCAAACTGTTGCGTGTCGCCGGCACGGCGAGCGTGGTGAGCGGTCTAGCGTCGTTCCGTCGTTTCGGCGGCGTCGCCTGGGCAGCGCAGACCCCAAAAACTTACAAGAGGTGGGTGGTCTCCACGCCCGTGGTGGACCGCAAGATCTCCGAGGCAAACTTTAAGCTCACCGAGCCGCCCATTCCGCAGATCAAAAACGGCGAGTGCTTAATCGAGAATATCTTATTCAACATCCACTCGGCGACGCGCGAACGCATGAGCCCGGGCGGCATCACCAAGCCCGGTGAAACCGACAACACCAATTACACCTTGGGCCGCGTGCTCCAATCCAAAGACCGCACCTTCAAGGAGGGCGATGTCATTGCCTGCCTTGCCGGATGGCAAGATCACCAGATCATCAGTGCCGAATACGGCCCGCAGCCCGGCTACGTACTACCGAACGAAATGGTGAAGCAGCTGAACGGCACCAATAATCCGTGGGGCTTTGTCTGGCGGCCGGTGATGCTGAAAATGCACGCCGCCGACGTTCTTATGGACATCTTCCACAGCTCAGGCACGACTGCTTACTTCGGACTGCGCGAATGCGGCCCCATGCGCCCCGGCGATCGATGCGCAGTGGCGGCAACGACGGGCTCGGTGGGCGCGATGGTTGCACAGCTTCTCCTCGCTAAAGGCTGCCACGTCGTAGGTTTTGGCGGCGGGCCTGAACGTACCCAGTGGGTCAAGGACCAATTCGGCATCGAGGCCTTGGATTATCGTGCAAAGGATCTCGACGACCAACTCCGCAAGACATTCCCGAAAGGCGTCGATTTCTTCTCCGATGGCGTTGCGGGCGACCTCTCTTTGTCGGTCGCTAAAGTGATGAACGAGGACAGCCGTTTTTTCAATTACGGTACTTCGGCGGCCCTCTATGCGCCGACCAACGGCGAACGGCCCTCTGGGACGCCCGCGGCAGCAGGCCAACGCCCGGGCAGTCGCCGCAATATGTTTGGGATGAGCGAAGACGTCGCAAAAATTTGCGACGCCAAGCACATCCACGTTGAATCGTGGCAGGTAAACGAGCTCTATCAGGATCGCATAGAGGCCGAGAACTATTTGTCGCGGCTCGTCATTGAAAAAAGGCTGCGCCCAATCAACACCGTGGTCGATGGAGTCGAGAACATTCCGAAGGCCGTAGTGATGCAGTACACCGATAATCCGTACGGCAAACTGCAGGTCAGAATGTCGCAAAAGCCGCTGATCTAATCTGCGAACGATAGGAACCCGCGCGGGCTTCGCCGCGGTACGTTAGAAAACAGACCGGAGGAAGATCGTGAAAACGAATCTCATTGTGCTTCTATGCGCTCTTGTCATTGGATCGAGCGGCACGTCCTACGCGCAGCTGGCCCCACCCAACGAGAGCGGCATGACGATGGGTCATCTCCATCTCTTCGCCAAGAACGCCGACGCATTAAATAAGTTCTTCATCACACTTGGCGGAAAGCCCGCGTCGATTAGACCCGACCTAGTCCTCTTCCCCGGAGCTGCCATCGTGGTGAGAGAGTCCCAGTCCGCAAACGGCGGGACCGAGGGGTCGGCGGTGAATCACGTCGCATTCACGGTGAAGAACTTCAAGGCATCCAAGTCCACATGGGACGCGGCGGGTCTACAATGGGAGAAAGACGTTCAATCAAATCGCGGTTTTCTAATTTCACCTGAAGGTATCCGCGTTGAGATCATAGAGAACAAGCGCCTCGCTACCGACATAGCGTTCGACCACATTCACTTTTTCATCCAAGCCAACCCCAAGGACGCAAGCACTTGGTACGCGCAAACGTTCGGCGCACGGCAGAGCGCCGACAAAACGGGGGCCGAACTCCCGGGCGTTCGCCTGACCTTTTTAAAGTCCAACACACCTGTCGTCGCCACCAAAGGACGCGTGCTCGATCACATTGGTTTCGACGTCAAAAATCTAGAAGACTACATAAAGACGCTGGCCGCACGCGGGATCAAGTTTGATATGGCATATCAGAAGCTGCCTAAACCGGTCACCACGACCGCGTTCGCATTTGTGACAGATCCATGGGGCACGTCTATCGAGCTTACCCAAGATCTAGAGGGTAAAAAGTAGCGATCTAATCGCCGCAGACGCCGGCGTACCGCGTTCACATCACGAGCTTCCCACATTGGACGAAGCGCCATCCAATGTGGGAGCCGTGAGTCTCGCAACGATCGAAATATTTGACGACGCGCCTATGGGCTTTTAGCCGCCCAAGAAATCTTTTTTTCCGATTTCCACGCCGCAGTGACGCAGAATCGCGTAGGCCGTCGTCTCATGAAAGAAGACGTTCGGTAGAACGAAATTGAGCAGGTAGTCCTGCCCTTTGAAATCGAACTGATTCGGCCCGAATTTGAGTACGATATCTTTATCTTCGCTGCCGTCGATTTGTGCGGCCTGGAAGCTTTGAACAAACGCGGCGGTTTTAGCTAGGCGCGCTTTCAAATCCTCAAAAGTCACCTCGGTGTCGGGGTAAGACGGGACGTCAGCACCCGCTAGCCGCGCGGCGCAGCCTTTGGCCTGGTCCGTCATAATAAATACCTGCGCTTTAAAGGGCAGCATATTTGGAGTTAGACGAAAGTTTACGAGTACGCTGGGATCAATCTTCTTCTCCGCGCAATGTGCGATCGCTTTATCAAGAATAGCAGCCATATTGTTGAGGGCCCGTGTAAGAACCGGCACGGACGCTTTATACATAGAAATCGTCATGATCACCTTCCCCTTTGAGATTGCGCTCGGAATATAGGGCGTCGTGTTTGGGTAGCAAGCCCCTGCCAGAAGCCCTTATCGCTTTCTTCGTCCCTCCGGAAATGCGATGAGATTTATTCGCTGTTTTGGCGGAGATATCTCGGTTCGGGAATACTAGCGCGGATCGGGCCCGGTAGGTAAAGTCGCCGGCTTACTGCGCTCTCGCCGGTTTTCCCTATGCCGTCCCAACGACGTCGGCCGGGTTGCGCCAACGCATTCCATGACGGCTCGCGTAGACAATTTCCGCCCAGAGAAAAATATTCTTGCTGTTTAGTTTCAGCGCCGGGGCGGTATGCTATCCCACGCGGCACGCTCGTAGGCCGTGCAATACATGCCTAAACATACGGTAAGCAAGCGATGGCTAAGATATTTGCTTTTTTAGACGCACAAGCGCTTGGAGATTTCACGATCGCCGCGTTGCTGGCCAGTTCTGTGCGCGAGCTTTTCGATGAAGGCGAATTATTTATCTATTATCGCAACAACCGCCCGTACAAAAAAAGCATCGTTGCCTGTATCTGCAACATGAATGGCTGCATGATCTCCGCAGATACGCCGAGAAGTGTTTTGCCATCGATTACTTCGATCAGTTTGGGGGACGCCTTTCATCGGGGAATGATTTTTTTGAAAATAACCGGCTGAAGGCCTCCGACATTGTACTCAGTGGCGCCATGCTCCACGAAGGCGCTCTAAATTCAATTCCACTGACGACTCTTCGGTTGCCGCCAGAACAGAGCGACGAAAGTCGCAATGCACTTCTTGCCTTGGGCATTGATCCCTCCAAATGGATTGCCTGCATATATTGGAAAGAAAAGGGCTATCCTTTTCGTTGGGAGGATTCCAAACGGATCATTTACGATCCCGCGCCATATATCGCGGCCATAAGGCATATTATTGAGAATCTCGGGGGACAAGTCGTCCGGCTGGGCCACCCGACGGATGTTGAGATTCCGCCCTTTCCAGGTTTTTCGACTTGGCGAAGATAAGCGGCTCTGAGTGGTTGCAGCTCTATGCGGTAACTGTTTCGCGGTTCTTCATAGGTACTGGCTCCGGACCCGGAGCTTATGGCCCCGCCTTCGGGGTGCCGACGGCACTGACCGACCTGAATTACTGTCTCGGTGCCTGGAATCCACAAGACTACATTGTCACCCAAGGCTTTCAGCGGAGCGGAGACGTCGTTCGGCAGGTCGAGGCCTTCGATAAAGGGTACTTGATCCCACGGTCATCTCTGGAGGGCGTGAGTGGTCTCGTTCGCAACACCGCTTCGGAACTCGTTGCGGCAACCGACGAAATGTTTAATAGCACTCAAAGCTGCGGCGGTTGGCGAATCTTGCCAGAGTTTGTCCCGACATTACCCCGGCCTAATTCCATCTGCTTCCCAATTCCCAGCCGTTTTCGGCGTGAACTCTTAATTCCACCAAGTCAGCGAAATTAGATTTTTTGCGTACACTTCGCCGTCGCCGCAATACGTGGCTAACGCAACTGCCATCGTTGGGATGCAAGCGCCTGCAGCCGAGAACGGCGGCGTGTATCGATAGCGACCGCGCCAGAGGGCGTGGCGAGCACCCCAGTTCACCCCATAGTCAGGCGTGCTCACGTAGGAACGCGGTCAGCAACTGGCCGACCTGTTCCGGCTGTTCCTCTTGAGTCCAATGACCTGCTCGCTCGATCATGTGGACGCCCTTAAATAGCGTGAAGCCGACCTTGCCGACAGTCATTGGGCCACCCACCGCGCGATTGGCGCCCCAATCCTGCTTTCCGGAGATGACCTGTGCGGGAACATCGATCGTGCGCCCGGAAAAAGTCAATTGTTCAGCGCTCTGTTGCGGGTAGGTGCCAAGCCGGTGCCGATACACATGCAACGCACCGGTCCATCCGCTGCGCGTATACTCGTTGCCGTAAACCTCGCAGTCAGAATCAGTCAGCCATTTGCAATTCCTGCTATAGGTGCCGTTCGGCATGAAGGCGGCGATCGTTGCCGGCATGCTTCTGTCCCGCCGCATCACGTAATATTCGGGCATCTGCGCGTTCTGCTCGGCGGCCTCCTGGACGCCGCGCACCGCATGCATCGGCTGCAAATTCTGGTTGCCCGCAAAATCGGCGCTTTTCATATAATAGAAGCCGCGGAAAAACCCGGCCATGCCGTTCGACTTTCCGCTCGCGAGCGTGCGCATGTCATTATCAGCTTCGCGGGTTGACCAGTAATCCCCGTAGCCCTTTCGCGGCGGACTAAGTTTGGCGTAAGCCGCGTCGAGATCTTCGTTTGTGTAGGCGGGAGTTGGCACCGGCGCCCCGTTGGCCGTGTTGAACGGAAACGATGGAGTTCCGCCGAAACCACCACCGATCAATGTGAGGCGTGGAAAAATATCCGGCCGGATAAGTGCACCGAGAGCAGCTACTTGCACACCCTGATCGTGCCCGACCATCATCGCGGTATTACGATAGCCAAGCGCATAGACGAGCGCGATCTGGTCGCGCACCATATTGATGGCGAGGAATGGTGCGGGATCGGCGTCAAAGGACGTGTCCCATCCCGTGGTGCGGCCAAAACCGCGACAGTCCGGCGCCACCGCGTAGTAACCCGCTGCGGCTAAGGCCGGCATGACCTTACGCCAGCTATAGGCAAGGTTGGGGAAGCCATGCAGCAACAGCACCATCGGGCGGCCCGGCGTCTCGAACCCCGCTTCCAGGATATTCACCGTCAAACCGTTGACGTTGAGGATGAGACGCGCACGGACACCAGCGGGAAGCATGCCATTGCCATAGGACGGCAGGTCGCCGGAGTTCACGACCGCGGCCCGCAACGGCGCGGCAGCTAACGCCGCACCACCAGCCACAGAGGCAAACGCAAGAAGTCCGCGCCGCGAGATCAAGGGGACAGTGCTCGGAAAGGAGTTCAGGTTCGACATATGAATCCTCCGTATGGGGTGCGAGAGCAAAATTTAATCGCGGCGGTTCATGCGGGCATTTTGTGTTGCAGGTGACGAAGTGTCGAAGGCAGGGGGCCACCAGTGGCCCAATCGAGAAGCTCAATCGTGTGAACAACCGGTATGTTCGTGCGTTGGCCAATCTGCATGGCGCAACCGATGTTGCCCGTGGCAATGACGTCGGGCCGGAGCTGTTCGATAGCCGCGACCTTTCGATCGCCCAGTTGGTCGGCGATTTCGGGTTGAAGGATATTGTATACGCCGGCCGAGCCGCAGCACAGATGTGACTCCGTTGGCGTACGCACGACATAGCCGGCATTAGTAAGCAATGTAGCGGGAGCGCTCGTTACTTTCTGCCCGTGCTGCAGCGAACACGCCGCATGATACGCGACAGTCAATCCTCGCCGCTCGTGCGCCGGCAGGCCGACACGCTCCACAAACTCCGAGACGTCTTTAGCGAGCGCGGAAATACGCGCGGCGCGATCCACGTAAGCGGGATCATCACGCAGCATAAATCCATAATCTTTAATTGTCGTACCGCAGCCGGACGTGGTGACGATGATGGCCGCGATATCACCGCGCGCGACTTCGCGCGACCAGACATCAACGTTGTTACGTGCGCTCATCAATGCGTCTTGCTTGCGACCCATATGATGAACAAGCGCACCGCAACAGCCCTCGCCTTGCGCAAAGATGACCTCATAACCGAGACGATTAAGAAGGCGCACGGCCGCCGATTGAAACTCGGGCCGGAGCACGGGCTCGGCGCAGCCCCTCAGAAGCAACACGCGCCCGTTGGGGTAACTGACCTCGCCGTTTTGCTTGGATGGTTGAGGGGGGCTTGTCGTCGGCGCCAACCGCAGCATGGCAGCGACAGGGCGTAGCCCAGCCTTGGCGAGAAGCGGCGCCAAAGGTTTCGCCAAGCGCGCCAAATGGAGCGCCATGCGGAAACGGTGTGGGTATGGAAGAAGTCGTGCGAGCATCCACCGAATGAACCGGTCCTTGAGGGGACGCTGGTAACGGTCGGCAATGTACGCGCGGGCGTGATCGACGAGATGCATGTAGTTCACGTCAGACGGACAGGTCGTGATACATGACAAGCAGGACAAGCACCGATCAATATGCTTTACCACGTCGGCCGTTGGATTTTGATCTTTCTCGAGCATCTCCTTGATCAAGTAGATGCGACCGCGCGGGGAATCGAGTTCATCACCGAGCAGGACGTAGGTGGGGCAAGTTGCGGTACAGAAGCCGCAATGCACACATTTTCGAATTGCGGATTCGGACGAGCGCATATCCGGATCGGCGAGTGATTCCGGCGAGAACTGCGTCTTCATGATCAGAACCGCCCCGTCGCGAAGACGCCCTTCGGGTCGAACGCCTGCCTCACGCGCGCTTCCAATGCGGCAACGCCGGCCGACAGCGGTTGGAAAGCGGGAACATCCTTACGCACTGTCTCCGGCGCACGGACAAGTATTGCATGCCCCCCGCACGACGCAGCAGCATCTCGGACGAATTTATGATCGGCATCGGTGGCAAGCCACACCAAGCCGCCGGCCCAATCAAACATCCAATCGGCGACAGCCGTTTGAACTGATCGGACAATCTGCGGACCGTGAGATGGTGGCACGTTGACACGCCATAATGGGCGATCTCCGCCGAGGGAACCAAGCGTATGCAAATTCTGCCAAAACGCATCGGCCTCACCTTCCGCCAAGACATCCACGTTTCCATAACCGGACAGCACGGCAGTCAACATGGCGCCGCGGGCGGTAACGGATGGCGCAAAGCCCTGAAGGCGCAAGGCGGTGAGTGATAGGTCGGTGCGCGATGCTGGGCGATAGGCGGCCGCCGCCACTTCCGCTCTGGATCCTACAGCAAGGGCCATCGCCTTCACGGCCTGTTCCGGTGTCTGCCCCGCGATGACATAAGTAGCCGCCATTTGCGGGCGCGGCAGAACCTTCAGCGTGATTTCGGTCAATGCGAATAAACGGCCCCAACTTCCGGCGGCGAGTTTTGGCAAATCATAGCCTGTGACGTTCTTCACGACCTTTCCGCCGGCGATGAATGCCTCACCTCGCCCCGATACCGCGCGAAACCCCAGAAGATGGTCGCGCGCCGCACCGCAGGACAAACGTTGCGAGCCTGAGACGCCGGCCGCCACGACGCCGCCAATGGTCGCCGCTCCCCCGCCCACGCCAAAAATCGCCCCGTGATCAAAGGGGTCGAAGGCAAGCATCTGATTCGCGCTGGCTACAACCGCTTTAACTTCGCTTAGCGGCGTGCCTGGCCGGACAGTCAGTACCAACTCAGGTGGATCGTAATCGACAACACCGCAAAATCCGGTCATGTCGAGCCGACGAGCGTCTGTTGGTGCACCAATCGCAGCCTTGCTGCCGCCTCCCAAAACTTGCAACGACTGGCCGCGCTCAGCCGCTTGGGTAATGGCGTCGATGAGGTCGCGTTCGTCGGCCGGGCGCACGGGGTGCAATGCAGGCATAGAATCAAAACCGCGGCAGGTCTGGAAACGGAACTTTGCCTTGATGGACATGCACCCGCCCCAGCTCCGCGCACCGGTGAAGTTTCGGAAACACCTTGCCAGGATTGAGAAGCAATTCGGGATCGAACGCGCATTTGACGCGTTGCTGCTGTTGAAGGTCCACTTCGGAAAACATCACCGGCATCAGATCACGTTTTTCGACACCGACCCCATGCTCGCCCGTCAGCACACCACCGACCTCCACACAAAACCGCAGAATATCGCTGCCGAAAGCCTCAGCGCGATCAAGCTCACCTGGACGATTGGCATCGTAAAGAATGAGCGGATGCAAATTGCCGTCGCCCGCATGAAAGACGTTGGCCACACCCAATCCGTAGTGTTGCGACAACATTTTCATCCGCTCGAGGACCTCGGGAAGCCGGCGGCGCGGAATCGTTCCATCCATGCAGTAGTAGTCGGGCGCTAGACGGCCGACGGCCGGAAAAGCTGCTTTACGGCCAGCCCAGATCGCATTTCGCTCCGCATCGTCGGCTGAAATGCGCAAGCTGACGGCGCCATTCGCCTGGGCAATCCGTTGCACTTCGCCGACCAGGAAGTCGCATTCCGCCGCGACGCCATCGAGCTCCACAATCAGAAGCGCTTCAACATCCAGTGGATAACCAACGTGAACAAACGCCTCGGCCGCATGAATCGCAAGGCGATCCATCATCTCCATGCCTGCTGGGATGATGCCCGCCGCAATGACATCGGCAACGCACTTTCCGGCACTCTCCACCGATGAGAAGCCGATCAACAGCGCGCGCGCCATCTCTGGTTTCGGCCGAATACGCACGGTCACTTCGGTCACAACGCCGAGCAACCCTTCCGACCCGACCACAATGCCCAACAGGTCGAGCCCAGCCGGATCAAGCTGGCTCCCACCGAGGCGCAAGATCTCGCCATCCATCATCACGATTTCGCAGCCGAGAACGTTGTTGGTCGTCAGGCCGTACTTCAGACAATGCACCCCGCCCGAATTTTCGGCGACATTGCCGCCAATCGAGCACGCAATCTGACTAGACGGATCCGGAGCATAATAAAATCCGCGGCCTTCCACAGCGTGCGTTATCGCGAGATTCGTGACACCTGGCTGCACGACCGCGATGCAGTCATCATAGTCGATGTGTAACACGCGTTTGAATTTGCTTAAGCCCAAGAGCACGCCGTCGGCCAACGGCAATGCGCCGCCAGACAACGATGTGCCGGAACCGCGCGGCACCGCCTTCACACGGTTCGCATAACACCACGCGAGAACTGCGGAGACTTGCTCCGTGGTCTCCGGCAACACAACAACCATGGGCGGCTGGCGATAAGCCGTGAGTCCGTCTGACTCATAGGCACGAAGGCGCTCGGCGTCATCGATCGTGCCCTCTCCCGGTACGATCTTTCGCAAGGCGGCGACGATGTCGTTACGCCGTGCGAGGACCGCTTCGTCAGGCACGGGCATTTTCAATGACATGGTCGGAGCTTCCTTTTTCTCATCGACTTCATGTCGCCCTATTGCCGACTACCAGTCAGTGTCCATTGAACTTCCGACACTATTTATCACTCCGAGTGGGAATGCTAGCCGGGGATCAACCCGGGCGCGACGTATTGCAGAAACACGACCCAAAGACTCAAGAGCAGCGTCAAAATAATGCTGTGCTTAAATGTCCGCGCCAATATCGCGCCTTCGCGCCCTTTTAAATCAGTTACAGCCGTCCCCGTGCAGATATTTTGGGGAGATATCATCTTGCCGAGGACTCCCCCCGACGAGTTGGTCGCGGCCATCAAGATGGGATTGAGTCCCAGTTGCCGCGCCGCGACGACTTGAAGGTTGCCGAAAAGCGCATTGCCCGATGTATCGCTGCCCGACAAAAAGACAGCGAGCCATCCCAGGAACGCAGACAAAATCACGAAGACCGCGCCTAAGGAGGCGATCCCGATGCCAAGCGTGTAAGCAATCCCGGAATAGTTCAGTAAATACGCGAGCCCCACAATCAGCACGGTGTTGATCGCCGGACTTGCCACCAGGCGCGCCGCTTTCCCATAGCAGCGCACGATCCCACCCGGCTTTAGCTTAACGAGCAGCCCGACAACCAGCGTGCTGATCAAAATGGCTGTTCCCGTCGCAAGCGGCTGAAAATTCCAGATAGCAGCATAGGGTTTGTCATAAGCCGTGATGAAGACGGCGTTGTGTAGGCCCGGCCACTGCACGGCCACTTGCCCGAACACGTTCACCTTGAGATGAACCCAACCCACCACAATCACGGTCAGGACCAGCCAGGGCGTCCACCCCTGCCAGGCGGAGAGTTTTATCGCTCCGCTCTCGGCCGTTTTTGCCGACGCCAAGAGCGCGAAGGCTGGATCATGTGGCACCTTCCAAATTTTCAAGAATGCGACAGTGACCAGCAGGGAGATAAGCGAAGACAGGACATCGGTCAGCGCGTAGTCGATATAATTTGACGTAACGAACTGAGTCAAAGCGAAGGAAGCACCCGCAACCAGGAGCGCCGGCCATACGCCACGCACCGCGCGCACACCGCCATAAACGCCGATCACATAGAACGGAAGCAAGAGCGCCAGCATGGGAAGTTGTCGGCCGATCATGGCGCCCAGCGTCACATCGGACAGTTGCGTTACGGCACCGAGCGTCGTGACGGGTGTGCCAAGCGCGCCGAAAGCAACCGGCGCGGTGTTGAATATCAATGTAAACACGAGAGCCTCGATCGCGGGAAAGCCCAAGGTAATGAGCAACGCGCTTGTGATCGCGACGGGCGTACCAAAACCGGTAATGCCTTCGAGCAAGCAGCCGAAAGAAAATCCAACCACGACCAAAACGATGCGACGATCATTGGGGAGATGTTCGAGCATCCACTCGCGAAATGCCGCGAACCGTCCGGACTCGACTGCGACGTTGTAGAGCGCAAGCGCATTGAACACGATCCACATGATCGGCCAGAGAGCGAATGCCGCCCCTGCCGCGACACTATCGAGCGCTTGGAGTGGCGGCATTTTCCAGACTACCACCGCAAGAATGAGTGCGACGAGAAGTCCGGCACTCGACGCCTGCCAGGCGGGTCGGCGCGCGATGCCGAGCAACACCAGGAGCACGACAATCGGCGCGCTCCCGATGACAAAAGACAGACCGAGGCTTTCGCCGACCGGCGCGATAATTTGATGAAACACGAGCGTCCCCTCCCAAGCACAGCCCAGTCCCAAGAGCCTCCGTCAAGTAAATGCCGGTTGCAAGGCCAGTTAACAGGCGGCCATCTCCACGCCCTACATCTCGCCACGCTTGGGTGTATGATCGTGAGCCCTATTCTTGAAGATTGGCAGCCATTAACTGGCCCGGGAGGGAATAATCGCCTCGGTCAGAACCGAGCTTATGCCTACAGGCGAATTCCATGGCGCGCAAAAAAGCGCTTCTGTCCGTCGCTAATGGACACTTTCTCGGCTTTCAGCAGGGCCGCAGTGCGGTCGAAAATGTTTCTGCTGAAAAGTTGTCGATCCGCCTTGCTATAGTTTTGATCTATGTGGATCAGAGCAGACGCGGCCGCGCTGGCGATTGGAAGCCATTCTCGGGGCAACAACCCCTTCTCCCAGTACTGCGCAAGATGAGTGGACGGCGATTCCAAAATCTGAGCGCACACGTCATCTTTCACTGAACCAGTCAAAGCGGACAACGCGCGGCAAAAGAAATCAAAATTTCCGAGACACAAATGATGTACCAGCGTCACTTCGCTGAGCGACTTTTGGGCAATCAATTTCGACATGTGCCGATTCAGCTCTTCTTCGCTGCCGCCCTCATCCACATACCCTGGCATCTGCACAATGCGCGGCGGCGGGGTTTGATGACGGTGCGCGAGCTTTGCCGCCACGCTCGCATTTGCCGAGCCGGCGAGGCGGAGCGCGATCGAAGGCGATAGCGTTTCCCGATCGGCGACACCTTCTTGAACGCGCGCGTGTTGTCCGAAACGGTCGAGCATGTCCCCAAAGGCATCGTCTGAAATGACTGCTTTTACGTTAGCCAGCAGCGAATGCATGGTGGACTCGTCACCATGCTGAACCAGCGACCGCGAGATCTGTTCACTGACGACGGAGCGCCCGGCAATGGCGCCCATTTTTGAGAAGTTGCCGCTTTCTTCAACGATGGCCACAAGGTCTTCATCGGATAGCGCGGCGCAGGACTGGAGAACAGGCAGCGCTGCGATCTCATCGTCGTTCGCTAGTGCCCAAGCAAGGCTTCTGGGTGCAAGCGGATTTGCAGCCACGGCGTTTCCAATCGCCTCCACCACGCGAGGCTCGGCATTCCAAATCAACAGGCGCAGTATCGCTTCTGACTCCGTAAAATGGGCCCCATCGCCTGAATGCGCATTGAGCGCCCTGGCGAGACCCGTCGCCAAAGCCGATTTCTCCTCAACGGTGAGTTTGGCCTCTGCTTTCAAGTAATCTGCCGTGCTCAAGCCTCGCAGATTCGCCTGCGTGATGCCGCCACCATCCACGGGTGAAGGGTTGATGGGTTCCATGTCAGATCTCATCGGGTATGTAGATCTCCGCATGGCGGTGCGGAGATGGAGGGAATACCGTGCGGCGCGCTTTCAAGATTGTCGCTTCGAACTTGTCGGCATTTACCGGTTTGACGACGAAGCCGTTGGCGTCGAGTGATGATGCGGTTTGAATAAGTCCGACGGTCGCCGACGCTGTTGCCAGCACGAACGTCGAATTCATGCGCATGCCCTTGATATTTCCCACCCTCAACGCTTGCAGCAGCTGAAGGCCGTTGCCATTGGGCATCTGTACATCTGCGAGAATGAGATCCACGGGGCGTGGCTGGGCGGTCAAGATGCCCAATGCCTCCTGACCGCAGGCCGCCGAAAGCACCTGTTTTACGCCGACCTTCTTAAGGTTCGCCGCGAGATGCTTGCAATGTTCTGCGTCGTCGTCGACGACCATACAGAGCAATTGCGCGAGGGGGTCTTCGATTAGACGCAAGGTATTCCTGGAGCGCTGGCCACGCGGGCGAAAATGCTAGGTACTTCAAAATTTGTGCGACGACGCACTGACGCAACAAACCTCTTTCTCATCGCCCGTATTACCGGGTTCTTTTGATAATACTTAGACCGGCACGTTCATCGGAGCGGTCAATCCAACCCTGTTTCCGGCAGTAGTCCTCGCCCGCGCGAATGGCTGTTTCCCGCGACGGATATGGACCTGAGAGGGTTATCAAACGCCCGCGAAAAGAAACCGCCACTGCATTTGTGGCATCGTTAAAAGTGACCCGCATCCCTGCTTCGTACTTCTTTCCCGCGCTCATCCAACACTCCATGACGCCAAGCGTCATTGATTTCAATCTATCCTGAGCCGCGCACTCTGACCTGATTCAATCAAGAATTTGTGAAAACCGTTTTCCAATTTGACTGCCAACGCACATCCCGCAGCCTGGCGCCGTTTTTAGCCGACCGAGATATTGGGGACAATTGGCGGCAAAAGCCGTTTTGCTGGCGCTCTTTCGTCCAGGCGTGTTTTCAACACGTGCAGAAGCGCCCTTTACGAAAAAGTCAATTATTTCAGTGATTTAGATGGTTTGCGTGAATCAAGCCGGCGACCCAAATATTAGCCGCCATTTGAAAATAAACTACTGATCGAGACTTATAAGTATCACGTATAATTTTTCACGGGTCCCTAGCCTATGGCACATTTTACGATTGAGAACACGAAGGGCGTTGACCTGTATCAAAATGAAGTCGTCGAAAAATGGGCGCCCACGAATTTCAACGACCTTGCACCATTCCAGCCCACAGAGATTTTAGGGACAATGGGCGGCAAAAAGCTGGCAGTCTCAATCCTCTGATTCAGAGGCGTTTAGCAACGCACGGGAAGGCCCCGGTTGCAGCCCGGTTGCCGTTGCGTTTGCTTTTTTCTCCAAGTAACTGGCGTCATTGACTACGTGGACGTACAGCCACCTGAACAGGCAACCAGACCGTGCATCAGCCCCTGGATTTCCACGAGAATTTTTTCGTCATCTTGCGGAGAGAGCTCGGCGTCTCCCGCTACATCGCGCACACTAGAGTCATATCGGTGACGGCGCCGGTTGCGACATTGTTGACATAATGTTGCAGGAACCCTGTGAAGGCGCCCTCGGCTTTTACCACGTAATGGCCGATGGCTGGGTCAGGCGTGATGTGGGCGGAGCTTTCAAGGGCCGTCGAATTGAAATGAAGCTGGCCGTTGGCTGGAATCGACCCAGTCGTGAAGCTACCAAGCTTTTTCCCAGTCACGGCGTTATAGACACCCAGCGTCACCTCGGAAGCGGCCGTACCGGTATTGTTGATAATGACATTGCTTGGATAACCAAAAGCGGCCACACTGGAAGAATGCACTGCAAGCAAGATCGCGGGATCGGCCATGACCGATTCGCCGCAAGTACTAAAGTTGGAAATGGCGCCGTCAGGTGCCCGCCACAGCACATGTTGGAAGTAACCAAAGAAAGTGGCGTAGACCTCGATGAGGTAGTTAGTCTTCTTCTTCAAACCGAGGGCAGCATCGATGGTGCCGATCGGATATTGGACCTGGGCTCCAGACGGTATTGGCGGACTCGTCCATTGTCCTAAGCTCGGCCCCCCAACAGCACTGTCGTACAGAACGACAGTCACTGATCCATCGTAGCTCGCTGGGTTATAAAAGCGCAGAAATGACTGCCCCGACACGTTGTCGGCGGAGTAAACGGAACCGGCTGTCAGTAGACTCCGCGTGGTATGACTGAAAAGACCACCAATGTCGCACTGCGCCGTCATATCGGAGATTACGCCTACAGAGGTGCTGGATACGAGATGCCGCACGACGTCGGTCGGGAACAGATAGGATGTCTTGACGACGTAATGGTATGAATTGGCGCTGGGCGTGAATTTATAGATAGATTCCAGCGCAGCGATCGACGTGACGAATTCGCCGCGCGAGGTAATCGGCGCCCCATTTTTTCCTGATGCATAATAGACGCGGGAAGCATAGTCGCCCGCACCAAGGCGCGCGCCTGTATCGGCGCTATACAATTGCAGCCCAGCTCCGCCGGAGAACGCGCTGCCGTTAACATAGTCCAGGCTGCTCGGAAATTCCGCCGCAAGCGTCGACGTGTGGACGGCGATCAAGTCCGTAGGATTTCCGATAATGCCCGCGCTGCACGAACTGGCATTCGTGAGCACGCGGGCTATCGGATCGAAGAGCACATGCTGGAAAGTGCCTGCAGTGATGGTCGTCTCGGGCTCAACACGTAGTCCGTAGACGGCGGGCCGCGTGAATCCGGGGGCGGCAGCAGATTCGAGGTCGGCGATGGAGAATTGCGGCGCTGTGCCGGGCGCAATCGCCGGACTGGTCCACTTTGCTACGATATGTCCCGAACCGCCATCGAAGAGCGAGATAGTGATCGTACCGGCCACGGCCCCAGAATTATAAATACGCAAGTAAGATTGTACGCCGGTTGCCGACGGCGGGAACACGCCCCCCAGGCGGGGCGGCGATCGCAATTCAGTTCCTTCAGGTAGGATTGGGAAACTGATCCGAAGAGGCGGCGCGGGCAAGTGAGTCGCATCGCCGGCTTGGGTGAGAACGAGTTTGCAGATGCCCGCCCGATTATACTGAACAAACTGGCCCACAACGTTGCAAACGCCCACGCCGTCCGGGAAGGTTGTCACCGGCAACCCAGCCGACGAGACGGGGGCGAGATTGAGCGGCGGATCATTGAGGTGGACCGAAACAGGGGGAGATGCGGCGTTGATCGTTTGACCCGCGGCGCCAGGGTTCAGGTCAAAGTAGCTCGGTGGATAATTGACATTGAGGGTATTGGTTCCAACGCATGGGCTCGGCAGGGCATCAGTTTGTTCACGCGAGTAAATGAGTTGATCGCGCGAGGTAACGCCGCGCGCTACATAGGGAGCGAAAGCAGCGTCGGTAAGCGTCTCGAAATAGGATACCAAATGATAACCCGTGGGGGTGTGCACCTCGACGGCAATGTCGGAAAAAGTTTGCGATCCAGTGTGATGACCGAGCAACTGGCCGGCTGTCACATGATCGCCCTCGTGGAGCGCCGGTGTGAGTACGACATGGAAGAGAATGAAGGTGAAAGCATTCTGGGCATCTGAGGTAATTTGCACCTGTGTGCCGCCAATGGACTCATCGAACATGCGCGATACGACACCCGATACAGGCGCGTAAATCTTCGTGGTGGCATCGGGGGCCACGAAGTAATGCTTCATCGACCGGCAGCGTTCGACGGGCATGCCGGGAGTTTTTATCGCGTCGAGGCCAAACTGGGTTGAGTCGGAGTAATCGTGGCCCGCGTTGGATCGGAAGGTGGAAATCTGCGTGATCTTCAGCAGGTCAATATAGTTGACGTCGACGAATTCCGGCACACCCTGAGCAAGATCATAAGTTTCAATATCGTACTGGGTGAAAGCCGCGAATGCGGATGGGTCGCCGATAGTTAGGACCGACACCACCAGAAATGTGGACAAGTACAAGACCAGGCCGTGGCGGAGTGGGAGACGGGACGACGACAAGTGGACGATCCAATCAAGAAATACAACCAATAGTAACGCATTTCCCCTAAGCCATTACAGCAGAAATGTATGGCTTTATGTGCCCTATTGCCGACGCCCAGCACCGTGAGGCTTTTTAGCCTGCATTCTGCGAGTCCCATTTGAGTGTTGATCGCCCGACACCGTGAATTTGAATATCTCTCACGCCGGACACATGAATTATTGAAAGTTTTGTGGTGGGCACAGTCGCTGGCCACCCGCGCTGTCACCATTAGGGCCGCCGTGCATTTTGCACGACGGCCCTAACGTCATCATGACTAAAAGTGAGACCGCCAGCGCGTCTCATTCAATCGTGATCTTCTGAACGCGCCAATTAAACTGATCGGCAACCCAAACCGTGTGATCGTCCTGGCACGCAATGCCGTGCATCGATCGGAACTGGCCGAGCTTGCCGCCCGGGGCCCCTAACATGCCGAGCACTTTCCCCTCGAGGCTCACTTTGTAGAGGCGATCCGGATTAAGGCCGGCGAGAAAGAGAACCTGATTCGGTCCGGGTGGCGTGACGCAAATGGAGCCGGCCGCGCCCGTAAGCATCATGAGGTTCGGCGGAGGTGCGTCTGGATACGCTTTTGGTACGTTCGGATCGTTCTCCTGCTTTGGCTCAGGCAAACCGACGTGCCCCGGGAATGGATTAGGCGCGCCAGCTTGGTACGGATACGGCGGAACTTGGCCGTGCATTGTGAACTGACGCAGGAACTTACCGTCGGTGTTGAAAACCTGAATCCGCGCGTTACCGCGGTCGACGACATAGATATTATCCTTTGCGTCAATGGCGATGCCGTGCGGCGTCAAGAACTGGCCTGGCCCCGTACCGCGCTCGCCCCATGACTTTACCCAATTTCCGTCTTTATCGATCTTAGCGACACGCGAGTTTTCGTAGCCGTCGGAAACATACAAATTACCCTTCGAATCCCACGCCGCGTCAGTCGGCTGGTCGAATGCTCCCAGACGTTGCACCGGCGCTTTCCGATCGCGCGGCTTGTCGGTCGTCGGTGGAGCGCGATAATCGCTTGCTTCATCCCGCCGGCCGTAGACCTCGAGTACGCGACCGTCCTGACCGAACTTAAGGACGGTGTTGGCACCCTTGTCGATTGTCCACACATTGTCGTCCCGATCGACGCGCACGCCGTGCGCAAATGCCCAGCCATAGAGATTGCGACCGATTTCGCGGACAAATTTTCCGGTGTTATCGAACTCCAACAGTTGCGCCGCCGAGGCCGCATAAGCGGGCCCCGAGGTGTTGGCGCGTTGGAATACGAAGACGTGACCCTTAGAATTTACGGTGACAGATGAGGTTTCACCGAAGTTCAGATCAGGCGGTAATTGGAGTGGCGTTTCGGCCTTGAATTTAAGTATCGGCGGATTTGGTTCGGCGGCTTGACCGACTGTATAGATTCCAGTGGCGGCAAGAAGCGCGAGAATAAATGCTGTCCGTTTCATGGTCCCCCCCTTGATGATGGGCCGAATCCTTGGACTCCAACGCTCGGGATGCAAATCATTTTTAAGGAAGGAGAACCGCAGAATTTATAATGAAGTAGGAACCGTTAAACGGCGGCAGGATTAGCGAAGTGGACTAAGGTATTGTTCGCCTTATCAAAGAGGCGCACGATATGGAGCTGCCGACAAGCTATCGCACGCGTCAGACATAACTGCCGCGAGGCCGACTTCTTCCTTTACATCGCAGTCAATGCTTCGCTCTAGCGAGCAAACAAACTTGGGCTTCCAGCTACTTGATCTGCCCCCTTTGAAGTGGTCCTCCCTGAAGTATGATTTTGACAAGGAGGATAGGACCAATGGCAAGGAAGCGGCATACAGCTGAAGAGATTGTTGCGAAGTTACGGCAGGTCGATGTGCTGCTGGCACAGGGCCGGCAAGTTG
>CANJMF010000004.1 GCA_947475895.1 Fidelibacterota bacterium | reverse complement strand
TCCTGGACCGTCTTGTCGCCCCGTAGAGCCTCGAGCGCCACACGCGCCTTGAACTCGCCCGTAAACCGTCGCCGTGTCGTCATAGCCAATCCCTCCGTTACCGAGGGAATGCACCTTAACACCCTGTCCGATTTCCTGGGACCAGCTCATTGTTCTGTGCCGTCTTATTCGCTAAAAGCCCCCATCCAGCGTGTTTTTCCGCCGCCCAGCAAGGATTCCCGACCCCGATGACCAACTACATTTACGTAATGAAGGGCCTGAACAAGACCTATCCGGGCGGCCGGGAGGTTTTGAAGGACATTTGGCTGTCGTTCATGCCGGGGGCCAAGATCGGCGTCCTGGGGGCCAACGGGTCGGGTAAATCGACCCTCCTTAAGATCATGGCCGGCAAGGAAAAGGAATTTAACGGCGAGGCCTGGGCCGCCGAAGGCACCAAAATCGGCCTTCTGTCCCAGGAACCGGAACTCGATCCCAAGAAAGACGTCCTCGGCAACGTCATGGACGGCGTCATCGAAGTGAAGTCGATGCTCGACCGCTTCGAAGAGGTGAGCGCCAAATTCGCCACCGAAATGACCGACGACGAGATGAACGCGACGCTGGCCGAACAGGCCGAGCTTCAGGAAAAAATCGATCACGCCAACGGCTGGGAACTGCAGCGCACCTGCGAAATCGCGATGGATGCTTTGCGGTGTCCGCCCGCCGACGCCGATGTGACCAAACTCTCGGGCGGTGAACGCCGCCGCGTCGCACTTTGCCGCCTGCTGCTCTCGCGCCCCGATCTCCTGCTGCTCGACGAACCGACCAACCACTTGGACGCGGAATCGGTGGCGTGGCTTGAACGTTTCCTCGAGGAATATCCCGGCACCGTGGTGGCGGTGACCCACGATCGTTATTTCCTCGATAACGTCACGGGCTGGATTTTGGAACTCGATCACGGCCGCGGCATTCCCTACGAAGGCAATTACACCTCGTGGCTCGCGCAAAAGAGCAAGCGCTTGGAGCAGGAAGAGCGCGAAGACGAATCCCGCGCCCGCACCATCGCCCGCGAAATGGAATGGATGGGTCAGACCCCGCAGGCGCGGCGCACCAAAAGCAAGGCGCGCATCGCGGCCTTCGAAAACTTGGTGGCGGAAGCGAAAGAAAAACGCCCCGAGCAGATGCAGATCATCATCCCGGTCAATGATCGCCTCGGCGGTAATGTCATCGAAGCCAAGGGCCTGTCGAAGGGCTACGGCGACCGCATGCTCATTGAGAACCTCGACTTCGCACTGCCGCCCGGCGGCATCGTCGGTGTCATCGGCCCCAACGGCGCCGGTAAAACCACGCTGTTTCGCATGATCACCGGCCAGGACAAGCCCGACAGCGGCACGCTAACGGTCGGTGAAACGGTCAGGCTCGGCTACGTCGATCAGTCGCGCGATTCATTGAAGGCCGACGCGACCGTGTACGACGAAATCTCCGGCGGAAACACCGACATCATGCTCGGAAAATTTCCGGTCAATGCGCGTGCCTATGTGGGCCGCTTCAATTTCAAAGGCGCCGATCAGCAAAAGAAAGTCGGCCAGCTCTCAGGCGGTGAACGCAACCGCGTTCACCTCGCGAAAATGCTCAAGACCGGCTCGAACGTCCTGCTGCTCGACGAACCGACCAACGATTTGGACGTCGATACGCTGCGGGCACTTGAGCAAGCCTTGCTCGACTTTGCGGGCTGCGCCGTAGTCATCTCCCACGATCGCTGGTTCTTGGATCGCATCGCCACGCACATCCTCGCCTTCGAAGGCGAAAGCCATGTGGAATGGTTCGAAGGCAACTTCCAGGATTACGAGGAAGACAAAAAACGCCGCCTCGGCGCCAACGCCATCGAACCGCACCAGATCCGGTTCAAACCCATCAGCCGGTAAAGCGAAGCTCGCGCCGTCGTTCGCGGACCTAGTCCGCGGCGACGGGCTTCATGCGATAGAATTTGAAATCCTTCCGCAAGCTGGCCGCGTTACTGGCGCGAAAGCGCGTGACGGCCGGGCCTTGCAGATGTGTTTGCAAAGCCTCTTCGCTCTCCCAGCTTTCAATGAACATAAGCACATCCGCGTCCTCGACGGATTGGTGCAGTTCGTACCGCAAGCAGCCCGGTTCGCGTAGTGTTTCCGCGACCAGTGTCTTCTGCGCATCGCGCAAGGCGTTTCCTTGACCGGGCAGGGCGGTGCTGACGACGACAATGGAGATGGGTGCGGTCATGGGGCTTGTCCTCACATTTGGATGATGTGAGAGGACTATAAACGGCCTCGCGTACGATGGCACCGTTTATGGCCCGATGCATCTGGCGCGAGCGCCTCAAGTCGCGAGTGAAGCGCTCTCCGACTTAAGCGACGGGGCCGAAGCCGGGCGTGTGAAAGTGATCGTCACGCGCGTCCCCGTTCCGGCATGGGACTCCACCTTTAATTTCGCGTTGGCGTTTTCTTCGAGAGATTGAACGATCAGCGCGCCTAGTTTTCCGCGTTTGGGCCATGCAACCCCTTCCGGCAGTCCGACTCCGTCATCGGAAACGATCACGCGACAGCCATTGCCGTCGGCAAGGCTATGAAGCGTGATTGTGCCGCCATCGCGCCCGACAAACGCATGCTTCAGCGCGTTGGTCAGCAACTCGTTCACCACTAGACCCGTTGGCATAGCGATGTTCACCGACACGGGGTAAGCGTCGATTTTGAGATCGAGCCGAATGCCCTCGACGGCATGGGCGTGCATCACCGACGAAGCGATTTCACTCAGATAGACGCCAAGATCGATCTCGTCGCCCTGTTTGAATTCTGACAGCAGTTTATAAAGCAGTGAGAGCGATTCAACGCGCCCTGACAGGCGATCAAACCGCGCCGTGTCCATGCGCCCTTGCGCATTGCGCGCGGAAATACGGATCAGCGCCGTGATCATCTGCAGGTTATTCTTCACGCGATGTTGTATCTCCAGGAGCCGCATATCTTTCTCCCGCAGCTGCTGCTCATACGCTTCGCGCACGGCCTGGCCGTGAGTCCCCACATCGACCAGTGCCACGAGGCGAAAGGCCGGCCCGCCGCTTTCATCCTGGATAAGATTGGAATAGGCATCGACCGTGGCCGATTCTTGGCCCACGCGCGCGATTGTGAAGGTACCAATGCGATCGCTGCCGTTAACCACGGCCGCGCTCAACGTGCTTTCTAAAGCGTCCTCGCCACCCTCGCCGCGAAGAACACTCCAAGGTTTTCCTTCGATGTCAGCGGCCCCCTGTCCCGACAGCCGCTCGAACTCGGGGTTGGCATAGACGACGCGCTCCGCTCCCTTAATGTCGGCGACAACGATGGCGATGGGAACTTGATCCAGAAAGCGTCGAAACTGCTCGCTTTCCAGTGCGCCGGCTAAATCGGGCGTATCGAGGATCGTTGCGGCCGGGCCGCCTGGGTTGTCTTCGGGCATCTTGTGCCTCACCAACTGGTCATAGAAACGAAGCATTCGTCCCGCACATACGCGTGAGACGGCGAATCATGCGCCGAAATAAGGCTTCGCGATGTTCGAAATTGAACAGCAGGCGCCGGATGGCACGGCCGTGCGTTGATCTTCGCGCCGTTGACCGCCTATATATTTCGAATATACTAGAAATATGGAATCAAACCTCGCCGTGAGCGCATTGGCTGCCCTGGCACACGAAGGCCGCCTCGCGATATATCGCCTTTTAGTGGTGGCCGGTCCTGACGGCCTCACCGTCGGCGACATTGGCGACAAATTGAAAATGCCCGGGGCGACACTTTCGTTCCATCTTTCGCAGTTGAAGCACGCGGGGTTGGTCGCCGCGCGGCGCGACGGCCGCCGCCTCATACAGACTGCCGACTTCGCGCGCATAAACGGGCTTGTCGCGTATTTGACGGAAAACTGCTGTGGCGGGCAGGCGTGCGCGCCCGTCTGTAAGCCCGCCACCAATAAAAATAGACGCGCACCGAAAGCAAAGGCTTCCAATGGTTGAACGGATCGGAAATGTGCTTTTTCTCTGCACCGGAAATTCCGCGCGCAGCATCATGGCGGAAGCCATTCTCGATTATTGGAGCCGCGGGCTTTTCAAGGGCTACAGCGCCGGCAGCTTTCCTAAAGGCGCTGTGCACCCCATGGCCGTCGAATTGCTGAAACAACTCGGGATGCCCACCGACGCCCTGCGCAGTAAAAGCTGGAACGAATTCGCCGAATCAAACGCGCCGAAGATGGATTTTATTTTTACCGTCTGCGATCAGGCTGCCGGTGAAGTTTGTCCCATTTGGCCGGGTCATCCCATTACGGCGCATTGGGGTCTGCCAGATCCGGCCGCGGCTGATGGAATGGCGGCCGAGCAAATGATGGCCTTCCGCGAGGCTTTCCGCATTCTCGAAACGCGGATCAAATATTTCCTGACCTTCCAATTCAAACAGCTTTCGCGCTTGGAGTTGGAAGACTTGGTCATCGGCGTAGGCCAGCTCGGCGACGAGCGCGTGTCGTGAAGGGGCTGCCTAACGGTCATTTGCTGCAAAGCGCCGCGATAGCCGAATTCATCGCAACCGCATTTTTGCTGATTGCGGTGGTCGGTTCGGGCATCGCTGCGGAAAGGCTGTGTGGCGGTAACGTCGGCCTGGCGCTGCTCGCGAATGCTTTGGCAACGGCTGCCGCATTATTCGCCCTGATCCTCGTGTTCGCGCCGCTTTCGGGCGCACATATGAATCCTTGCGTTACCGTGGCTGCGGCGGTCGTCAGCGGGTTCGAATGGAAAGCCGTGCCTATTTATATGTTGGCTCAAATCGCCGGCGCAGTTGCTGGGACCTTTCTTGCGCACGGTATGTTTGCGGTACCGATCTTCGAATTAGGAACCCATATTCGAACCGGCGGTGATCAGTGGTTGGCAGAGAGTGTTGCTACACTCGGCCTACTCGGTGTGATCTGGGGAACTGCGCGCTATCAGACGCCGACGGCGGCTGCGGCCATCGCTGCATATATTGGCGGTGCCTATTGGTTCACCGCGTCTACGTCTTTCGCAAATCCCGCAGTCACACTCGCGCGCGCGCTTACCGACAGCTTTTCCGGTATTCGCCCCACCGATGTTGCCGGGTTTGTTGCTGCGCAATTCATTGGGCTTGCTGTCGCGGTTGCGGGGTTACGCATCTGCTCGCAGTCACGGTTAGACTCGTGATGCGCTATCGCCTGACCGAGGTGCCAGAAAGCGATGTTGCCGCGATGAATGCGGAACTCCAGCGTGCCGGTTTGCCGGTGGTCGATCCTTCGCAGGAGCAGTGCGGTTTATTCTGTTTGCGGGGCGACGATGATCGCGTTGTCGCTTACGCCGGATTGCAAGGCGATGGTGGCGACGTACTCCTGCGTTCTGTTGTCGTGCTACCTGAATTTCGTGCAGGCGGTGTTGCAACGTATCTTCTGAAAGCGGTCAGTGCAAAAGCCGCCCAACTCGGCGCACTGCGCTTGTGGCTTTTAACGACAACAGCCGAAAGTTTTTTTGCGCGGTGCGGTTTTAAAAAAATGGATCGATCCGCCGCGCCCGGCGCCATAGCTTCTACCAGCGAATTTGCGAACATTTGCCCAGCCTCGGCCGTGTGCATGTCGAAGGCGCTGGTGGCTTAGGTCGTTGTGCCGCCAGCCTGAAGCCGGGCGTGTAAAATCTCTTTGACCGCAAGCGTGACAGCGACCACCACGGGGCCGAGGATAAATCCGGCCGGGCCGAACACGATCAAGCCGCCGATTGCGGAGATGAACGTGAGCGCCGTATGCAACTTCATTCGATCGCCGACAATGACCGGGTAGAGAAACGTATCGAGCACGCTGATGCCGACGAACGCTGCGGTGAGGATCGCGGCTTTGATCCACGCACCGTTAAGCGCCAGGAAGATGGCGGCCGGGATCCAAACCATGCTCGTGCCCACAATGGGAAGAATGGCGAACAGGCCCATGACCATTCCCCACAGGAGGGGTGCCGGCAGGGCGAACGCCCAGAAAATGAGGCCGCCTAAGACGCCTTGAATAGTGCCTGTGATGATGGTGCCGAAAACGATCGCATAAACCGTGTCCACGACGCGGCCAAAAAGCTTCGATGTTTCGGTGTCCGAGAACGGCAGAAAGGTGCGCAATGATGCGAGCGCGTCGTGCCGGTCGCGGAGAAAATAGAACAGCAAATAAAAGGTCAGTAAAACGCCGATGAATTGGACGACCGAACCTTGCAGGAGGGAGGTGCTGGCATTTGTAAGCCACGACGCACCGCCTGAGATCAATCCGGGAAGATCGATTTGAGCGACAATCCACGTAACCGCCGGGGCGATTTTGGGGTGGGCATCCAGCGTTTTTTGAAAAAGACCGCCGTCTATTTCGCTGCGGATGAGTTGTGCCCCGTTGGCCGCTTCCTGCACCATCTGCACAACAAGCAGCGTGACCGGCACGATGACGATGACGGCGATGGTCAAAACGGAAAGCGCGGCGCTGAGCGCGGGCTTTTGAACTTTCCGCTTCACCCAATTGTGGAAGGGCGTAAACAGAATCGAAAGCGCCAGCGCCACGGCGAGGGGCGTGAGAAACGGCAGCGCCAGCTTAAAGCACAGATACGCGCCGATGATCGCCACTGCGACGATCGCGGCAATCTGCAGAGCGTTGGGGACGCCGGGCCGACCAAGCGTCGCGCCCGACAACGTTTCGGTCATTGGATCGATGGGTGGCTCGCGATCACCGTTGTTCATGCGCCTCTTGTTGCCAAAGTCTTAGGTTGTCCAGCGTGGATGAGGGCTACCAACTTCCCACGTTGTCAACGCGAAACAGAAGCAGTCCCATGTCCGCCCGCTGCGTGCATGGGGTTGTTTCACTTTTTTCTAAAGCGTTGTGATGCTTATGGAAACGGCCGAAAAAATACGCGCAGCGTTGTCGGGTAAATCCCGGCAAGCACTTGATTCTACTTTGCGATCTCGCGTTTACTGCGCGACGGGGTTGTTTCTGTAACTGCGGCGTTATGTCGTGGGATGCGTACCAAGGAGAGGCTTATGGCTCACAAAGGCAGCTGTCACTGCGGCGACATCACGTTTGAGGTTGATGGCGAGATCGATCAGGTCATGGAATGCAATTGCTCGATCTGCAGTCGTAAGGGCTATCTCTTATGGTTCGTGCCGCGCGACAAGTTGCGCCACGCCACACCCGAGCATCACATGGCGACGTACACATTCAACAAGCATATGATCCAACATCATTTCTGTTTGCGGTGTGGTTGCGCGCCGTTCGGCGAGGCCAAAGGTCCCGACGGCAATCCCATGGCCGCGATCAATGCGCGGTGCCTTGAGGACGTGGAGTTGAAGAGTCTGAAGACCGTTCAGCATAACGGCCGCGACAAGTAACTTAAGTCGGCTGTTGCTTCTTCAAGTCGTCGACTTGCTTCTGCAGCTGCACGACCAAGGCCGGAAAACCTTGCGCGAGGACCGTCGTATATTCCTGGCGATAGGTGATCGCCATGCTCACGCCCGCGATGATCACGTCCACGGCCTTATAGCCTTCGGCGCGTTTGCGCAGGCGGAAGTCCACAGCGATGTTGTCGCCGCCTTTATCAACCACCGACGATTTGACGATGGCGCCGTCGCCGCCGTCCGGCGTCGATGAACTCACCTTCAATGACTGGCCGTTGTATTCGCCGAAGCGGCGCGCCCATGTATAAACAACCACGTCTTCAAACAAACTATCGAACTTGGATTGGTCTTCAGGCGTCACGTTGCGCGAATAGCGGCCCAGCACGAATTTACCAATCGCGGGCAGATCAAAGTATTCCTTGAACATCGTGCGGAAGCGCTGCGTGCGTTCGGCTTGCGGTACTTTCGCGGCCAAAATATCGACGATGCCCTTTTGCGCGAAGTCGGCCACGAACTGCGTCGGGTCCGTTTCGGCGGCCCACGCAAACGAAGGCGCAAACACGGCAGCGGCAAAAAGGAAGGTAGCGGAACGGCGGTTCATAAAGCTCCTGTTCGTCACGTAACTATTGCGGCGCATCCAGGTCTTCCATCGGCGGTGGTGCGCCGTTGCGAATTTCGCTCGCGCGAATTTGCCGGAAGGCCGATCTCAGCGCCGCATAATAGTCGATGGAGGATTTCCTCAACTCGTCGAGCGCCTCCATGTTGTCGTCTTTTTCTG
The DNA here is from genome assembly GCA_947475895.1 of Fidelibacterota bacterium. Lineage (GTDB taxonomy): Bacteria > Pseudomonadota > Alphaproteobacteria > Rhodospirillales > Rhodospirillaceae > SHVO01. The sequence goes on along the minus strand of CANJMF010000004.1, from coordinate 222,497 downwards.
TGACGTAAATAAGGCCCAGTTCGGCCCACTGCACCCACTGCGCGTTGTGCGGGTTGTAGGAATACCAGGCAATCGGATCGACAAAGAATGAGTCGATACCAAGGCCGATGCCATCGCGGATTGTGGTGGGGCCGAGGAACGGCACGTAAACGTATGAGCCTTCGCCCACGCCCCAAACCGCCAGCGTCTGGCCGAAGTCTTCCGAGCGGAACGGCATGCCGGCTTTTTCAGCTACGTCAAAGAAGCCAAAGAAGCCGATGGTGGAATTCATCACGAAGCGCGCGAACGTGCGGCCCGCGGCGCCTGGGCTTCCTTGTAGGATGTTGTGAACGAACGTCACGGGCTCGCTGATGTTATGTTTGAAGGTCAGCAGGCCTTTGCGCGCCCGGTCCGGCACCACATGATGGTATGTCGAGATGACCGGATGGATGATCGCTTTGTCCGCCGCCTGATCGATCTTGAACATCACGCGGTTCATGGGCTCGAGGCGGTCGTTGTTTTCTAAAAACGCGGCGCGCCCAGCCGGATCGCTCGCCGGCGGCACATGCGCGCAGCCCGAAACGAGGCCTGCGAAAACAATCACTCCGACGACGCGGAGGGTAGAACCGATTTTCACGAGGAAAGCACCCTATGAAGTCGCTGGAAAATCACTATTTTATATTGCGTTACGGCCTCCCAGCGCGTCAGCGGGAGTAGCACGCTGCATCGTAAAAAACTAGACACATATCCTGCAAATAGGGTTGAGTGCGCGCCCGCAAGCTAAGGAAAACCATTCTTGCCGAGTACTTCCAACAGCCCTACGCCGATTCAGGTCTCTTTCGAGTTCTTCCCGCCGAAGACCGAAAAGATGCACGAACAGCTGTGGGCGTCCATCGAGCGCCTGGCGCCTTTGAAGCCGAAGTTCGTGTCCGTGACCTACGGCGCGGGCGGATCTACGCGCGAGCGCACCCACGATACGGTTGCGCGCATCCAAAAGGACAAAGGCCTTATCGCGGCCGCGCATCTCACCTGCGTCGGGGCGACCACGGATGAAGTTGACCAAGTCGCACGAAATTATTGGGACGCCGGCATTCGCCATATCGTGGCCTTGCGCGGCGATCCGCCACCGGATCAGACCAGCTATGCGCCGCATCCGGGCGGGTACGCTTACGGCGTGGATCTCGTCGCGGGGCTTAAGAAGGTCAACGATTTCGAGGTCAGTGTCGGCGCATATCCCGAGACGCACCCGCAGGCCAAAAGCCCGGACGTGGACTTGGATAACTTGAAACGCAAGATCGACGCCGGTGCGTCGCGCGCCATCACCACCTTCTTTTTCGATCGCGATGTCTTCAAACGTTTCCGCGACCGCGCCGCCAAGGCCGGCATCAATGTGCCCATCGTGCCCGGCATCCTTCCGGTCACGAACTTCGTGCAGACCCAAAAAATGGCCGCCATGAACGGCACAGCCATTCCGCCCTGGATGCACGAGATGTTCCGCGGCCTGGAAGACGATCCGGAAACCCGCAAACTGGTGGCAGCCACGTTGGCCGCCGAGCAAGTGCAGGATTTGCGCGCCGAGGGTGTGACCGATTTCCATTTCTACACCCTGAACCGCGCCGATTTAACGTACGCGATCTGCCATCTTCTGGGCATTCGGCCGCAGGCTTGAGTTAAGCTAGGCCATGTCCGATCCCTTCGAGCTAACTGACGACGAACCCGAGGCGATTCAGCCCGCTACGACGGCGCCTGCGGTCAATGTGCCGCCGCCGTGGTTGGCTGGCCTGAACCCTGAGCAGCGCGAAGCCGTGGAAGTTACCGAAGGCCCCGTGCTGGTACTTTCGGGTGCCGGCACCGGCAAGACCCGCGTTTTGACGACGCGTGTCGGCTACATCCTCGCGCGCCGCCTCGCGAAGCCGTGGCAAATTCTGGCCGTGACCTTCACCAACCGTGCCGCGCGCGAAATGCGCGAACGCGTCACGGCGCTGGTCGGTCCCGCCGCCGAAGCCGTCTGGCTTGGAACGTTCCACGCACTCAGCGTGCGCATCTTGCGCCGTCACGGCGAGCTTATTGGCTTGCGCTCCAATTTCACCATTCTCGACGCCGACGATCAGGTGCGGCTGTTGAAGCAACTTTTGGAAGCCGACGCCGTCGACACCAAGAAGTGGCCCGCGCAAGGCCTCATGGGCGTGATCCAGCGCTGGAAAGATAAAGGCCTGACGCCGGACAAAGTCGGCGGTGAGTCAGGCGGCGAGTATGCTGCGGGTCGCGCGGTTGCCTTATATCAAGCCTATCAAGACCGCTTGAAGACGCTGAACGCCGCCGACTTCGGCGACTTGCTGTTGCATTGCCTGACGTTGTTTCAAACCCAGCCTCATGTGTTGGCGGAGTATCAGAACCAGTTCCGTTACGTGTTGGTGGACGAGTACCAAGACTCCAACGTCGCGCAGTATTTGTGGCTGCGTTTGCTCGCCCAAGTCAGTCGCAACTTGTGCTGCGTCGGCGATGACGATCAATCGATCTACTCCTGGCGCGGCGCCGAAGTGGGCAACATCCTGCGCTTCGAGAAGGATTTCCCCGACGCGAAAGTCGTCCGCCTCGAACGCAACTACCGTTCGACACCTACGATCTTGGCGGCGGCCTCGCATCTCATCGCCCACAACGAAGCACGCCTCGGCAAGACGTTGCGCTCAGGCCATGTTGGCGGCGAGAAGGGCGCGCCTTTGCGTGTGCGCGGCGTCTGGGATGGCCCCGAAGAAGCCCGTTGGGTCGTCGACGAAATTGAAACCCGCCAGCGCGCCGGTCAAAAGCTCAACCAAATCGCCATCCTCGTACGTGCCAGCTTTCAGATGCTGGAGTTTGAAGAACGTCTCATTACCACGGGTGTGCCGTACCGCGTGATTGGCGGCCCACGTTTTTACGAACGCATGGAAATCCGCGACGCCATTGCGTACCTGCGTCTCATCGTCCAACCCGACGACGACTTGGCCTTCGAGCGCATCGTCAACAAGCCCAAGCGCGGCCTCGGTGACACGACCATTCAGAAAATCCACCAGCTCTCCCGCGCGCGAAACATCGGCTTGCTCTCGGGCGCGTTATCCATGATCGAAACCGACGAGTTGCGTCCGCAAGCACGCACAACGTTGCGCGCGCTGGCGCAAGACTTCGATCGCTGGCGTAGTTTGAAGGACACGATGTCGCCCGCCGATTTGACCGGAATGGTTCTGGAAGAGTGTGGCTACATCGACATGTGGCAAAAAGACAAAGCCCCCGACGCGCCCGGCCGTCTCGATAACTTGCGCGAATTCGTCTCGGGCCTTCAAGAGTGGGAAACGCTGGGCGGATTTCTCGAGCACGTCAGCCTCGTCATGGAAAACGACGCCAATGCGGGCGACGACGGCATCAGCGTCATGACGCTGCACGGCGCCAAGGGGTTGGAGTTCGATACGGTGTTTCTGCCGGGATGGGAGGAAGACATCTTCCCCAACCGGCGCGCGCTGGATGAATCCGGTCAAAAGGCACTGGAAGAAGAGCGCCGCCTTGCCTATGTGGGCATCACGCGGGCGCGGCACAATGTATTCATTTCCTTTGCCGCCAACCGGCGCATTTATAACCAGTGGCAGGCGAGCATTCCCTCGCGCTTCATTGAGGAATTGCCGAAGGATGCCGTGGAGCAAGAGTCCAATCCAGGTTTATACGGCAATATCTCTACCGGCTACGGCACGTGGCAGGGCTTGTCGGAGAACAGCTCGCGTTCAGGCTCCGGCGGGCGCCGCCCCGTCGCCGTCATCGAAGGGGAATCCTATTCCACCCGCGAACGTACCTGCACCACTGACTTTGCTGTCGGCGACCGCGTGTTCCACCAAAAATTTGGTTACGGCGTCGTGCGCGCGCTCGACGGCAGCAAGCTCGATATTGCTTTCGACAAGGCCGGCGAGAAGAAGGTCCTCGACAGCTTCGTCGAGCCGGCATGATTTTTAACTGACAGGTTTTGATCCATGAGCATTCTTTTCTCGCCCCTGAAATTACGCGGACTGACTTTGCCCAACCGCGTCGTCATTTCCCCCATGTGCCAATACTCGGCCGTGGAAGGCTCTGCCCAGCCCTGGCACATGATGCATCTCGGCACGATGTCGCTGTCGGGTGCGGGTATGCTCATCATTGAGGCGACCGCTGTCGAACCACAGGGCCGCATAACGCCCGGCGACCTTGGTCTCTATAACGATCAGAACCAGGCCGCGCTCGAGCCCGTGATCGCCGCAATCCGCAAACACTCGACCACCGCCATTGTGATGCAGATCGCGCACGCGGGCCGCAAAGCGTCGTGCCGCGTGCCGTGGGAAGGCGGCACTCAATTGCCGCTGGCGGCGGGCGGTTGGACAACGTTTGCGCCATCGGCTATTGCGCAAACCGATCAAGATGCACCGCCGGCAGCGCTCGATCACGCGGGACTCGCTCGTATCCGCGAAGCGTTCGCCGCCACGGCCAAGCGCGCGATGGACCTGGGGCTGGACGGTGTCGAAGTTCACGGCGCACACGGATATTTGATGCACTCTTTTCTCTCGCCCATCACCAACCGGCGCACCGACGAATACGGCGGCAACCTTGCCAACCGCATGCGCTTTCCGCTCGAAGTATTCGACGCTGTGCGTGCCGTTGTGCCCAGCGATAAGCCGGTTGGTATTCGTGTGTCGGCCTCCGATTGGATTGAAGGCGGTTGGGATGTGGAACAGACAATTGCCCTAGCGCAAGAACTGAAGGCGCGTGGCGTCGATTGGATCGACGTGTCCTCGGGCGGGCTTTCTCCCGCGCAGAAAATCGCGCTCGGCCCCGGCTATCAGGTTCCGTTCGCGGAAGCGATCAAGAAAGCGACCGGCCTGACAACCATGTCGGTTGGACTCATTACCGAAGCGAAGCAAGCGGAAGACATTCTCGTGTCTGGCAAAGCCGATTTCATCGCACTCGCGCGCGGCGTGCTTTATGATCCGCGCTGGCCGTGGCACGCAGCGGCAGAATTGGGCGCAACTGTCACGGCAGCGCCACAGTACTGGCGCGCACCGCCGCACGATCACAAAGATTTGTTCGCGGTGAAATAACCTGAACGCCTGATAAGGTGGTGTTTCAGTCCCGCATCGTTACAATGCAACGTTATTGCGCCGGGAGGCCGAATGTTCGAGACGCTGCCACTGTATCTGGTTTTCTTGGGCACTGCCGTTGGTCTGTTTGGGATCGCGCTCGGTATTTATCTCCAAATTACGCCCTATCATGAGATCCGGCTCATTCGCGAAGGCAACAGCGCCGCCGCCGTGAGTCTGGGTGGAACCGCTATCGGTATGGCGATCGTGCTGCACAGCACCGCGAGCAGCACCTTCAATGCTTTGGAGCTTGCTGCTTGGGGCGCGCTCGGTCTCGTCAGCCAGATTCTCGTGTTCCTTCTCGTGACTCTCATTCTGCCCGACTTGAAGAAGGGCATTAACGATAACAAATTGAGCTACGGCATTCTCCTCGGCGCGCTCTCGATCGCCATGGGCATTCTCAACGCTGGCGCTCTCAGCACGTAATCACGGTGAAGGTATTCCATGCGTAAATCAGCTTACGTCACACTTCTTCTTGGCGGCGCGGCTGTGCTCGGAGTCTGGGCGTTGTCCAACGACAAAACGTCGATGGACCAGGAGCCGAAACTCTACGGAGACGCAGCAGCATGCGCGCAAGATGCTGGCGCAGACGCCGCTGCGTGCGCGGAAGGATTCGAAGTCGCGAAGAAAGAACACGAAGCCCAGGCACCGAAGTTCGCTACGGCGGAGGAATGTCAGGCTGCAGGTTACACGCAGTGCCAGACGACCCAGGTCATGAACACCAACGGCTCATCGACCGGCATGTTCATGCCAATGATGATGGGCTTCATGATGGGCCGGATGATGGGCGGCGGAATGGGTGGTATGGGCGGCTACGGCCTCGGTCCACGACCGACACCGGGTGCGGGCGGCGCGACCACGAACACCGCGAGCGCAGGCACGGCACGCCCGGTTTACGCCGACCGCAATGGTTACCTGTATGCGAATGGCGGCACCGTCGGTCGCGTTGCACCGGGCACCACGTCGCTGGGCTCGCAAGCGGTTCCCATGCGCACGGCTTCACGCGGCGGCTTCGGCGCGAGTGCCAGCCGCTTCGGTGGCGGCGCCGGCGCCTAATTCATGGAGCGCGTCAGTATTGCACCGCGCGCCGATTGGCGTGAGAAGGTCGAGGCGTTGGGATTCGACTGGCATTCTGCACCGAGCCCTGAAAATCCGGCCGGCGTCTATTGGGACGAAAGCGTCTATTGGCAGCTGACGGCGGCTGAAGTCGATCTCTTGGAAGAGACGACGAACGAACTTCACGCTATGTGCATTGTGGCCACCGAGAGCGCCATCTCACGCGGCCTATTGCCGCATTTCGGTTTCGATCCCGCGACCATTGCGGTCATTGAGGACTCATGGCGTCGGCGCGACCAGGATCAGGCGAGTCTGTACGGCCGCTTCGATCTCGCGTTCACGGGAGGCGATACGCCCCCGAAACTTCTCGAATACAACGCCGATACGCCCACGAGCCTTTACGAGGCGTCCGTTGTTCAATGGACATGGCTCGAGGAATTATTTCCCGACCGCGATCAATTCAACTCATTGCACGAGGGTCTGGTCGCTGCTTGGGCCAAAGTCGGCGCACAAATCGACAACGGTCCCGTCCACTTCACATGCGTGATGCCGCATGCCGAAGACGAAGGCACGCTGCGCTATATGCTCGATACTGCCCTGGAGGCTGGCCTCACCGGCAAACCCATTCCGGCCAACGAGATTGGTTGGGCTGTGCCGGCGGGTGCGAGCGATGATTCGCTCGACGGTTACTTCGTCGATGCCGAAAACACACCGATCACGGCGCTTTTTAAAATTCTGCCGTGGGATTGGATTCTGGCCGACCGCTACGGCGCGCAGCTTGCACACGTCGTGCAGCGTCGCGGCCTTACGGTGATCGAGCCGGCGTGGAAAATGGTGATGGCTAATAAGGCTATTCTGGCCGTGCTGTGGGAGTTGTATCCCGATCATCCCAATCTTTTGCCCGCTTTCCCCGACCGGCGCGCTTTTCCGCCGGGCACGCACGTTGTCGCGAAGCCGTTGTTGGGCCGTGAGGGTGCAAACATCTCCATCGCGGTTTTGGGCGAGGACGGCGCCTTAGCCGGCGAACCCCTGGAATCAAAACCCGGCGCTTATGGCGAGGAAGGGTACATTTACCAGGCACAGACGCCGTTAGCTTCGGCGAACGGTTTTAACGCCGTGATCGGAAGTTGGGTGATTGACGGCGTCAGTCGTGGTATCGGCATCCGGGAAGACCGGGATCTGATTACCGGGAATCGCAGCCGTTTTGTTCCACATGTAATGATCTGAGATGACCGACGCCGTTTCCTGGAGCGCCAAGATCATAGTGGCGCCCGAACACATGGACGTGTTCGAGCGCGCCTTCAACGACCTCACCACCATCGTCAGTCAGTACGAGGTGGAAGAAGATAAGCTGTGGGCCGTCGAAGGGTTGTTCATTAACGCGCCGCCGCGTGACGTGCTTGCCGAGCGCGTGCTGCTTGCCGCGCAGCTTTTGAATGTGCCCGAGCCCGATCTCGTCATCGCCAAAATTCCGCAAAAAGATTGGCTGACTGAAAGCGTCGCCAGTTTTCCGCCCCTCAGAGCGGGGCGCTTTTACATTCACGGCGATCACATCCCGCCGCCCTATCCGCCCGGCGCTTTGCGTTTGAAGTTGAACGCGGCGACTGCCTTTGGCTCGGGTGAACATGCCAGCACGCGCGGATGCCTTCTGGCTCTGGACGGCCTGCGTAAGCAAAACCACCACTTCACCCGTGGCCTCGACATGGGGTGCGGCACAGCGATTCTTGCGCTTGCCATGGCCAAGGCCTGGCACCGGCCCGCCCTAGCCGTGGATATCGATCCCGAGGCTGTGCGCGTGGCGCGGCTCAACGCCCGTAAGAACGGCGCAACGGACCTGGTGAAGGCCACCGTCAGCGACGCCTGTGGCAACCGCCAGGTGTTGGCCACAGCTCCCTACGGCCTGATTACCGCCAACATCCTGGCTCGGCCCTTGGCGGCCATGGCCGCCGATCTATCCACCCTCCTGGCTCCGGGTGGATACCTGATCCTGGCTGGGCTTCTGACCCGCCAGGAAGCCATGGTTCTGACCGCCTATCGCATGCAGGGCTTACGCCTTGACCACCGTTACCGGCTGAAACCCTGGAGCACGCTGGTCCTGCGGAAATAAGCCTGCGGCGTTGAAAGGTGCCGCGGCGGCGATTAGGTTTCAGGGATGGACACCATTCCGCACCTGACGCCCGACCCCATCAGCGCCGACCGCTTGACCGCGCTCCGCGCCGCCATGACCCAGGCCGGCGTTGACGCCTTTCTCATCCCCCATGGCGACGAGCATCAAAGCGAATACGCGGCGCCTTATGCCGAGCGCCTCGCATGGTTGACGGGCTTCAAGGGCTCGGCAGGCGCCGCGATTGCGACGCGCAATGAAGCGGCGGTTTTTGTCGACGGGCGCTATACGCTGCAAGTGCGCGATCAGGTCGACGGTACGTTGTACGAATACCGCCACATGGTCGATGAGCCAGTGTCGGAGTGGATTGCGTCGCATCTTAAGAACGGCACGAAGCTGGGCTTCGATCCACGGCTGCACACGCCGGCAGGATTGGCGCGAATTGAAACGGCGGCTGCGAAAGTCGGCGCGATTCTTAAGCCGCTTGGCGACAATCTCATCGATCAAATTTGGCATGATCAACCGTCGCGTCCCAAAACCCCGGCAACGATCTATCCCGAGAAATTCGCCGGCCGCTCAAGCGCCGAGAAACGCGCTCTGGTGGGAAAGGTCTTGAAGGCCGAAGGCATAAACGCATTTCTGCATTCGGCTTTGGACGTGATCGCGTGGCTGTTCAATATTCGCGGCGCTGATGTTGAATGCACGCCCGTCAGTTATGGCTATGCACTTTTGTTTTCCGACGGCAAAGCCGTGCTGTTCATGGATCAGGAAAAGATATCAGACGAAGTGCGCAAACACTTAGGCGCGGATGTGGCCGTTGAGCCTTACGACGGCCTAGCGAATGCGTTGAAGCGTCTCGACCCCGCCGTTGCGACCATTGGCGTCGACCGCGATTCTGCGTCGCGCTGGCTCATCGATTCCATAACCGCCAGTGGACGCAAGGCGCAGGTGAGCGCCGATCCCGTAATGGCGATCAAAGCCAACAAGCACCCGACCGAACTTCAAGGTGTGCGCGAGGCGCACATCCGTGACGGCGCGGCGCTCACGCGTTTCCTCGCGTGGCTTTCGAAAGAAGCGCCCAAGGGCACGCTGACCGAAATTACCGCCGCCGACCGGCTCGAGGCGTTTCGTGCCGAGAGCAATCTGTTTCACGGTCCCAGCTTTCCGACCATCGCCGGAGCCGGCGCCAACGGCGCAATTGTGCACTACCGCGCGCATCCGAAAACCGCGGCGAAAATCCAACCCGATATGGTGCTGCTGATCGATTCCGGCGGGCAGTACCTCGATGGGACAACTGATGTCACCCGCACGTTGGCGGTGGGCAAAGCGACCGCGGAACAGAAGCACCGCTTCACGCTGGTGTTGAAGGGGCATATTGCACTTGGTTCAGCGCGGTTTGTGAAAGGCACAACTGGCAGCCAGCTCGATGCGCTGGCGCGCGCACCGCTCTGGCGCGAAGGGCTCGATTACGATCACGGCACCGGACACGGTGTTGGAACGTTCCTCAGCGTGCATGAGGGGCCGCAGCGCATTAGCAAGGTTGGCAATACGGTCGCGCTTGAGCCCGGAATGGTAATCTCTAACGAGCCTGGATATTACAAAACCGGCGCTTACGGTATTCGCATCGAAAATCTCGTGGCCGTGCGCCAAGTCGAAGCGGAGGGCGCCGAAAAACCTTTGCTGGAATTCGAGACGCTCACCTTGGCGCCCATCGATCTCAACATGATTGAATCGTCATTGTTAACCGCGGAAGAGAAGGTGTGGTTGAACGCCTATCATGCGCGCGTGCGTGAAACGGTATCGCCGCTCGTGGACGCCGAAACGAAACTATGGCTCGCCGACGCGACCAAGGCGCTGACGTGAGCAAGCGGCTCGTCGTTGCTGTTGTCGCGACGTTTGCCGTTTTACTCGTGTTGGATTTGACGTGGCTGATATCAATGGCCGACGTCATTTATCGCCCCTACATCGGCGCGCTGTTGGCCGATGAACCCAATCTCATCGCGGCTGCGGCGTTCTACGTCTTATACACCGTAGGGCTAACGATCTTTGTATTACGCCCCGCGCTTGCCGAAGGGACTTCCGGTGCACTCAAAGGCGGCCTATTCGGGTTAGTGGCCTACGGTGCCTACGACCTTACCAATCACGCGACGCTCATTGGTTGGTCGGGTGTGGTCACGGTCGCGGATATGGGATGGGGAATGAGCGCCGGTGCAATCGCATGCGGTGCCGGCGTGTGGATCAGCCGCAAAATTACCGCTTGAGAGCGGCTCCGCGCAAATCAGCCGTGTATCTTTCGACCTCTTGCGGGCGGCCATGGAAGGCCGCCGGGGTATTCTGAAACAGCGCCACTTGCCAACGGCCATCGCGCCGCACGGCGACGAGGCTTTGCACGGCATTGAGCGCCGAATTGATTTCGGCCTTGCCCTGCTGAATCATGCCGGTGTCGGCGCGCAGAATCACCGTACCGTTACCGAGCGTGCGCACTTCGCGCGTTAAGGTCACAAAAGCGGGTGTGGGATGGTGGGCGAAAATCGGCGCGAGGTGCGCCTCAATATTCTTCGACCCGTTCACCTGTGTGCCGTCGAATCCCACCAGACTTCCGTCCGCGGCAAAGGCCCACGCCATGCCCGCCGCATCACGCCGGTTCCAGGCGTCGATCATGGTGTCGTAGAGGCGTTGGACTTCGGCTTCGACGGTCATGCACCTACTATCGGTGCGTCGCTGCCCTGAGACAAGAGGTCGCGCTAAACGGTTTTCTTTTGTCGCCACATCCTGAGAGGGTAAGGGGCGAGCATGATTGCTACCATTACAATGCTCCGCAATACGCCTCTCGCGAGCAGACTCGTATCCATGTTTCCGACGGCGTTTGTAAATGGCAGCAGAAAGGGAAGTAGAGAGGAGGTTATTATCAGTTTATTGGGCTCCCCCATCGTAGATGAGAAAATCACAAAGATTGTCGTTGTGCCGGTTACGAGCGCAATGATGGCCGCGCCAATCAACGGCCAACGCAGCGCCAAGCGTTGTCGAGCCGCCATGTAAATCAAAAACATTTCCAAGAGGACGGGCAACACCCAGTTGGCGAAAATGCAAGCAGCGTTCACCGCACCGCCTATCCGTACGCCCAACTCCGGCCCGTGCGTCGGGAGCCAACCGGTTTTGTCAGCGGTCGCTATCGTTGCGACGAAGGTCACCACCATCAGCAGCATGCCTGCAATCCACAACAAAATCGGCGCAGCCCCAAAAATGAGGCGCGGGTGCTTCGCCGCGAGCGACTGCAGTTCCGGTCGCGCAATGATGCTCTGTGCGATGACATCGCTATCGCCCATACGAGCTTGGGCGGCCTGCTTGGCAGATTCGCCCATAAGCCCCCGCAATTCTTCGTCACGCAAAGCGTCGTCGTAATGATCGCGCAACTCAGTCAGCGTACGACGTACATGCCGCGGCGCGACACCGCCATCCAGGAGGCGTTTGCGCAGATGTTCAAGCTGTTGCATGGCTGCTCCCCTTTACAAGGCTGCCGACGGCATTTGTTATACGCTGCCATTCGCCGATCATGACGCCGAGGCGCTTTCGTCCGGCGGCCGTTGTTGTGTAATAGACGCGGGTGCGCCCCGAGACGGCCTTGCGCCGCGACCTTAAGCAGCCCTGTTCTTCAAGTGCATGCAGCGTGGGGTAAATCACGCCTTCGCCCAGTGAAATCTCCGCGCCCGTGGCGTCCTGAACGGCCTGTACAAGCTCGTACCCGTACATCTCGTTGTCGGAGAGTAGGCGCAGCACCAATAGCTCGGGCACGCCGGTCATGAAATCGGGATTGGTTTTTCGGGCGGCCATGGCAACTCCATACACTGAACTTCAATGTATACCGCGAAGTTAAAGGTATGTCGAGCTAACGCATGCCTTTAGAAAGATCCGGGATTCCTGTTACGCCGCGCTGTGGCGGGGAAACTGCGCCCGGTCTCGACGGCAAGGCGTAGCTGCCGGCGGCAAGATCGCCTTTGGCGGCAGCCGCGATGAGGCAAAGGGGCGTAAACGGTGTGGGTGGAAAGCATGGCAGGGTTATCGGCGCATCGCCGAAGGCTTTTTCCCGCTTAAACTGGCGCTCCAGAGCTTTCTCTTTTTCGGTCGGTATATGCTCTGCCAGTGGCATTTTTTTTAAAGCGCGCAGTACGTCGTCGCAGTGTTTTCCCGCCTCGCCAACAGGCTTCGTGCCCGGCCCTGTGCACGCGAGATAATCCCGCAACGCCGTTAGCGCCGGGTCCGGTTGCTCTGCGGGCAAAAAAGTAAGGGCCGTAGAAAAATCTAACGGTGGAAGAGTGATGAGCTTAGGCGGGACTAACGAGAATAGTAGCGCTCCAGTTGTTGGCGCGTGCGTCGTATTCGGAAGCGCCAGCCATATCAGCGGCGGCGCGGCGCCGACGACCCGGGGTGCATGTAAAAAACCACGCGCGACGAAAAGCGCATAAACGCCCAGCCCGTGCGCAAGCACGACGATGGTGCCGACAATAATACGGCGTCGCCAAAGGGCAGAGGACATAAAGCGACAATACCTTTAACCTAAAGGTATGTCGAGGTGGCGCGAACAGAGGAAAGCCAGTTACCGGGCGACGCTCGGTGCAAGGCCCGGAATTTTCTGTGTGACCGGCGTCGAAGGCGCCAGAGGCTGCGCGACTGTCTCGGTTGGCGGAATGCCCGTGGTTCCACGTTGGGCGGTGGGAATGGCGCCCGGTACACGCTCGGCGGCAGTGCTTCTAACTTCAAGCGGCAACGGACGCTTTAAGATACATCCAACACAGGGCTGCAGTTCTGCAGGTGCGCTGGCAGCGTCACGTTCACGTTCAAGCTTTTGATCAAGTGCAGCTTGGTCTTGATCGGAAATAGGCGGCTCGGCGGCTTGCACAGCCGTGATGCACATCAAACCCGCCATGAACCAAAAACCGACGACAAGGAAAACCGCACGCATGTAACCTCACTTTAAGAAGGCGAGCATTTCGGCCAGCACTTCTTTTTCATGGCCGACAGCCAAATGGCCGCCGTCTTTGAAACCCACGAAACGGGCGCCTGGAATTTGACCGACCGTGTACTGCGCCGCTTCATACGTTCCGAAATAGTCGTCTGCCGCGCTGAAGATCAGCGTCCGGGCTTTAATTTTTTCCAGGTCGAAACGGGTCAATGAGGTCACGATGCCCACGTCATGCAGCAGGCCGGCGCGGCGCGCCGAGATCGGCAGCACCATGTCGAGCACATGGGCGGCGCGTTCGCGCTCGGTATCGTCGGCGGCTTCCAGCATTTCAGGCGACGTCGCCAGCAACGACTTGATCAGAAGCGGTTGCGCGAGGCGCGTGCCCGCCCAAAACAGAAAGTCCGAACTTACCGCGAGGTTAAGCACCCGACGCGTTGTTTGCGTAATGTGCAGCGACGGGGCGTTGTTGGCGCGTGGCACGTATGTTGCGGGCGCCATCAGGACGAGCGATTTCGCACGGTCGGGATGGCGAATGGCGAACTGCAAAGCCGACGGTGTGCCCGCCGAGGCCGCAACAACGGTCGCGTCGCGAATTTCCAATGCGTCTAACAGCGCGGCATAAGCATCGCCTTGCGCGGCCGGAGAGGCGTCTGCCGGCATTGGCGTGCCGAGATAGCCAAAGCGCGAAACGGCAATGGTGCGAAAGCCATGCGTCGAAAGTGTCTGACCGATTTCATAACCCTGGTCTGACCCGCCGCCGGCGCCGTGAATAAGCAAAATGACCGGGCCTTGGCCGGTATCGGCGTATTCAATTGGACCCATTTTGGTCAGCACAATTTTGCTGTGCGCGCCGAGACGCTCCTCGGCGGCGTGAATAGCTTGTTTGAAATTTCGATAAATGTGGCTAACGCCGAACGTCAGAAGAAGTGCGCCGGTAAGTAAAAGACCTAGAACACGGTGGCCGCGAAGTGTTCGAAGAGCGGCAAGAATGCGGCAGCTGAGGGTTGTGAGTGGCTCTTGTGATTTTAGGCTTTTTCTTTCCCCCCCGAAGTCGCCGGTTTGCACGGCGCTATGGGACATCTGAACCATTGATCGAACTCCTCGACCATAGAAATGGTTTAGGAGGCCACTTTGTTTCGTTGAATGATCGAGATTGCGTGCAACCGGCGGAGGATTCGTTTTGGCGCGCTTAATTAAGCCATGCGCCGTTCGGCTGAGCGGTGGCGGGAACCATAAAAACCGCGCAGGCCGCGCGCGATGTCGCGAGGCGCGTCTTAGAGTCGGTGCGGCGATGCGCGATCCGGCGCCGTACGCGACGGCTGCGGCGGCCAGGATGGGGGTGGCGGTGCGAAGTTACAAAACGGGGCTGCATAGCCATGGGTATAGGCCTGCTGCAGCCCCTACGCTTTGACCTAGGTCAAGACCCGGTTTTTAAGCTTTGGCCTCAGGCGCCTTCATTTCCGCGACCATACGCGCCCAGCGTTTTTTGAGCTGGGCCGGAGTCACGATCTCGGTCTGGGTTCCAATGAACCACGCATAGCCAAACGGGTCGGGCACCATGCCGCTGCGCATACCATAGAACTGATCCATAACCGGGCGCACAAGGGTCGCGCCGCTGGCGAGCGCCTTGGCAAAAAAGGCGTCCACATTTTTGACCGAGATATTCAATTTAATGGGTGAGCCGCCCATACTTTCCGCGCTCACGGCGCCCATTTGCGGCGCCTCGTCGCCGATCATCAAATGAGAATCGCCGATGGTGAATTCGGCGTGGCCGATTTTTCCGTCGGGCGAGGTGAGGCGTAGAATCTCTTTCGCGCCGAACGCCTTTTTATAGAATTCCAACGCAAACGCCGCGTCCTTCACGCACATGTAAGGAACAACCGTGTGAAAGCCTTTCGGCAAGTAATTCACCTTCGCCGCTTTGGCTTTTTTCTTTGCGATTTTCTTCGCCACTTTCTTCGTGGGAGCTTTCTTCTTGCCGACCGGCTTCTTGGATTTCGCGCGTTTCTTTGCCATGGATGTCTCCCGAAGTGTTGATGGCACTCAGCTTACTTCGCCTGTGCGCGCCGTCAAACGTCAGAGAAATGCGCTAGCCGGCCTTGCCGCCGATGAGGGCGAAATATTCGGCCTCCGTCACGACTTTGACGCCGAGGGCCTGGGCTTCCTTGAGTTTTGAGCCGGCACCCGGGCCGGCTATGACCAGATCGGTTTTCTTCGACACGGAGCCGGCGACTTTCGCGCCAAGGGTCTGCGCCTGCGCCTTGGCTTCGTTGCGGCCCATGGTTTCCAATGTGCCGGTGAAAACGACGATCTTCCCGGCGATGGGGGAATCACCTACATCAGGCGCTTGAAAATCTTCAACCGTGATTTCGTCGGCCAATTTGTCGAGAACGTCGCGGTTATGCTTTTCGGCGAAGAAAGCGATCAGGTCCGTGGCGACTGATTCCCCGATCTGTTCGATGCTGAGCAGCTCCTTATAGGCGTCCGTTTCCGGTTCTTTCGCAGCGGCCATGGCTTTGCGTAAGTTGCCAAGCGATCCGTAATGATGGGCCAAAAGGCGTGCGGTGGCTTGGCCGACTTGCCGGATACCCAACGCATAGACGAAACGCTCGAGCCCGATTGTGCGCCGCCGATTGATGGCGTCGAACAGGTTGTCGATGGATTTCCCAGCCCAGCCTTCGCGTTCTTCCAGTTTCTTGCGCCCGTCACGTTTTTCGAGGGTGAACAAGTCCACAGGATTTTTGACGAGACCGTCCTCAAAGAAGGCCTCGATATTTTTCTCGCCGAAGCCTTCGATGTCGAAAGCATCGCGCGAGACAAAATGCCTGATGCGCTCGATCGCCTGGGCCGAGCATATGAGTCCGCCGGTGCAGCGCCGAATTGCTTCGTCTTCCTCGCGCACGGCGACGCTGCCGCAAACCGGGCACTTGGTCGGAAATTTAAATGCCTTGCTGGCCTTAGGACGCTTATCGAGCCGGACTTCCAGAATTTGAGGGATGACGTCGCCTGCGCGTTGAATGACGACGGTATCGCCCTCACGTATATCTTTGCGGGCCAATTCGTCTTCATTATGCATCGTCGCGCGGCCGACCATGACGCCGCCCACATTGACCGGCGAAAGGTGCGCGACGGGCGTTAAAGCGCCGGTACGGCCCACTTGAATCTCAATATTCTCGACCACCGTCTCGGCACGTTCGGCTGAGAACTTGTGAGCAATGGCCCAACGCGGCGCGCGCGATACGAACCCGAGGCGCTTCTGCCAGTCGAGGCGGTTGACCTTATAGACCATGCCGTCGATGTCGTAGGCCAGCTTAGCGCGGTCCTCGCCGAGCTTCGTATACGCGGCAATCATGCCTTTGACCGTCTCGCACACTTTCGTGCGTTCGTTGACGACGAAGCCCCAGCTCTTGAGTTGCTGCAGGAAATCCCACTGGGTGTCGAAGGCCATGCCCTCAAGTGCGCCCCAACCGTAGGCGAAGTATTTGAGTGGCCGCGAGACAGTGACATTGGCGTCGATTTGGCGGAGCGATCCGGCGGCGGCATTGCGGGGGTTGGCGAAGATCTTTGCTTCTTTCGCGGCCTGCGCCTCGTTGAGTTTTTGGAAATCCGCCTTGGTCATGAAGACCTCGCCGCGGATTTCGATCAATTTCGGGGCCTTGCCTTCGAGCGTTATCGGCAGAGATTTGATAGTGCGAATATTGGCGGTGATGTCTTCACCCTCGCTGCCGTCGCCGCGTGTCGCGGCTACGACGAGTTTGCCGTTCTCATAGCGCGCCGAGAAAGAAAGCCCGTCGATCTTGGGTTCTGCTGTGACTTCTACCGGCTCGTCTTCCGGCAATTCCAGAAAGCGGCAAATGCGCCGGACGAATTCCTGAACGTCTTCGCTCGTAAACGCGTTGCCCAGCGACAGCATCGGCACATCGTGCTGCACTTTTCGAAAACCGCGAGCGGGGGTTGAGCCAACTTTCTTGGAAGGGCTGTCGGTGCGGACCAGTTTTGGAAAGCGCTTTTCGATGGCGGCATTTCGCGCGCGCAGCGCGTCGTATGCTGCATCGGTAACCGTCGGCGCATCTTGCTGATGGTAGGCGAGGTCGTGCCGCGCGATTTCGGCGGCGAGGTCTTTGAGCTCCGCAGCAGCTTGCTTCTCGGTCAGTTTATCGAACGGCGTATCGCGTGCCGTCACGACAGGGGCCCTGACAGCAGGCTCTCCGCCGCCGCGCGTGCTTCGGCGGTGATTTTTTCGCCCGCTAGCATGCGTGCGATTTCTTCTTTTCGCTCGGTCATGGAGAGCTGCTCGACCTTCGTCGTGGTCTGGCCCGCGCGGGTTGCTTTGCTCACGCGCCAATGATGATCGCCGCGCGCTGCCACTTGAGGTGCGTGCGTAACCACCATGACTTGGACGTTCTTAGCCAAGCGGGCGAGGCGTTCGCCGACGGCATTGGCGGTTGCACCGCTTACACCCGCGTCGACTTCATCGAAAATCAAAGCGGCGCGCTCCTGCGATCCGGCCAATACGACTTTCAGCGCTAGCATGAAGCGGGCCAGCTCTCCGCCCGATGCGATCTTATCGAGAGGGCCAGGCGGAAGCCCCGGATTTGTCGCAACTTCGAAAGCCACACGGTCAACGCCGCTTTCGTTCCAATGAGCTTCAGGCTTGGGCGAAACCACGGTGCGAAACACTGCCTTATCAAGCTTCAAAGGCGCCAGCTCTTTTGCGACGAGTTTATCGAGCGTGAGTGCGATGTGTTGACGCTGTTCGCTTAACGCACGCGCGGCTTGCTCATAGGCGATACGCGTTGTCTTCTCGACGGCGGCCAAACGTTTAACTTCATCCGCGCCGTTTTCGACGGCCGCTAGGCGCGCCTTAAGCCGCTCGCGTACGGCGGCCAAATCGTCGACGGCACAGTTATGTTTGCGCGCCGTCGCCTTCAACGCGAACAAACGCTCTTCTGCTTTTTCCAACGCGGCTGGATCGGCATCGAGGTCGGCCCAAACGCGGTCCAGCTCACGCAAGGCCTCGCCGGCTTCGATCGCGGCTCGGTCTAAAGCTTGGCAGAGACTTTCCAGGGCGCCGCCGGCTTGCGGTGCCACGCGGTTGATGCGCGCCAACGCCCCACGCAAGGCAGCTTCCACATCGACCGTTTCCGCAATGCCAGTACGCGCCTCGGTCATGGCTTTGGTGATTTGCTCGCTATGGCGCATGACGGTGCGCGTGGCCGTAAGGTTCTGCTCTTCGCCGGGTTGGGGCGCGAGTTGATCGAGCTCCTTCACTTGATGGCGCAGAAATTCTTCGTCACTCAAAGCCTGTGACAACGTGGTTTGCGCGGTTTCGAGCGCCGTCGCCGCTTCGCGCCATGTGATCCACGCGCCCGTGGTAGCTTTGTCGTTGACTGCACCGCTTTTGGCCAAGCGGTAGGCATCTAACGCCGTGATGTGTGTGGCAGGGTCGAGCAGGCCATGAGTTTCGAACTGGCCGTGGACTTCCACCAACAGCCCGCCGATCTCGCGCAGAAGGCCGACGTTCACCGGCTGGTCGTTGATGAAAGCGCGGCTGCGACCGTCACTGGTGACGATGCGGCGCAGAACGACGGCGTCATCTTCGGCCGTTAAATCTTGTTCTGAAAGGCGGGCGAACGCTGCATGCTTGCGGGGCAATGTGAACGACGCGGTGACGGAAAGCTTGTCGGCGCCTGTGCGGATCAATCCCGCGTCGGCGCGTCCGCCGAGCGCCAGTCCTAGCGCATCGAGCACGATGGATTTACCGGCGCCGGTTTCGCCGGTTAGCACGCACAAGCCCGCGGCAAAATCGATATCGAGCTTATCGACCGTCACCACATCGCGGATCGACAGGTGTGTCAGCATGCCCTGTCCTAGTTGGTGGATTACTTATCTTGTGGCGGTGGCGGCGCGCGCGGAACAGTCGGGCCTGGACCCGAACTGGACGCAGGGCCAACCGAGGCCGTTCCAGCCGATGCCAAAGGCCTTCCATTCGCCGCTGCGGCGAGTTCGGACGCTTGTACGCCACCGGTCAACGCGTAAGCATCATGATACCAATCGCTGGCCGGGAAATTGTAGCCAAGCACCGCTGCCGTCTTGACGGCTTCACCGCGCAACCCCAGCGCCGTGAAGCACTCGGTCAGGCGAAACAAGGCTTCCGGCACGTGCGTGGTGGTGCCGTATGTATCGACCACGCCGCGGAAACGGTTGATCGCGGCCAGAAACTGCCGGTTATTGAGATAAAAGCGTCCGACGCTCATTTCCTTGCCCGCGAGGTGGTCGCGCGTGAGGTCGAGCTTCAAGCGTGCATCGCGGCCATAGGGCGAGTCCGGAAAACGCGAGACGATGTCTTGCAGCGTCTCAAGCGCCTTGGTGGTGAATTCCTGATCGCGCCGAATATCTGCGATGCGTTCGTAGTAGCACAATGCTTTTAGATAATAGGCGTAACCGATATCGCGGTTGCCGGGGTGAACGGAAATGAAACGATCCAGACGCGTGATCGCTTCGTCGTATTCGGTGCTGTGATAGTAGGAATAGGCCGACATCAACTTGGCTTTTGTCGCCCACACCGAATAAGGATGCTGACGCTCGACTTCGTCGAAATACAGAGCCGCAGATTTATAATTGCTCTGTTCGACATACAGCATGGCGCGGCTGTAAATCTCGTAGACCGACTGTTCCTTGTACTCCAGTTCCTTCTTATTGGCGCACGAAGCGAGCAAAGAGAAGGCAAGCAGGATACTGAGGCAACGCAAAGTCACTGCAATTGGGGTCGATCTTAGGCCCATGGCGATTCCGGTCGGTTATTCGCTGATATACCAGTTGCGGCGGGGACTTTCGGCCCCGGCTCCGGCGTGGGCACGCAGTATACCACCCTGCGGCGTCGTGTCACGCCACAGGGGGATAAACGAACGGGTTGTAATTTAGCGGCTAACGGCCACGCGCCGTGCCGGTGCGGCGGCGGGCGCCACGACCGCCACCATATCGGCCGGATTCCAGGCCGCAGTTTCAGTGGCGTCTTGCCACATATCGACCAGCTCCCAGCACGAGTGGTCCGCATAAACCTGGCGCATCAAGCGCGCCGTGTCGGCATGGCTCGAGCATCGGCCGATGAAACGGCCGATAATGGGAAAGCCCGTCAGATAAAGGTCGCCCACGGCGTCGAGCGCTTTGTGACGAACAAACTCGTTATCGTGGCGCAAGCCTTCATCGTTCAGGATGCGGTCGCCGTCGACGACGATCGCGTTGTTTAAGCTGCCGCCGCGGGCCAAACCGGCTTCGCGCAGGGCTGTTACATCCGACAAGAGGCCAAAGGTGCGCGCGCGGCTGATTTCGTCACGGTAGATCGCCGGCGAGACCGTAAAGGAACAGGTCTGGCGGCCAATGGCGGCGGCACGGAAGTCGATATGGAAATCGACGCGTAAGCCGTCATTCCAAGGCTCAAGCGCCACCATCTTGTTGCCGTTGGTGTGGGCGACGGATTTCAGAATGCGCATAGCGCGGCGCGGCGAATCTTGCTCAAGAACGCCGGCGCACTCGATGAGAAAGGTAAAAGGAGCGGCGCTGCCGTCCATGGCCGGAACTTCCGGGCCGTTCAGCTCGACGATGACGTTGTCGATTTCCAGGCCGTACAGGGCCGACATGAGATGTTCGACAGTTGCGATGCTGATGCCGTTCTTATCTGCAATCACGGTGCACATGCGCGAGTCGATGACCTGAGGCCAGCGCGATTTAATGATGGCGCCGCCGCCGATGAGATCGACACGCTTAAACACCACGCCCGTATCCGGCGCGGCTGGATGCAGTTTCATGGCCACGCGCTGACCGCTGTGCAGGCCTACGCCGGTACAGCCGATGGAGCGTTTGAGGGTTTTTTGGAAGACCGGCCGTTTATCTTGGCCGGGCGAGGCTGACGAACTGCTCACGGGTGCGCCGAGAGCGCCGGGGTTGCTTACGTCAAAAGTCATTGTTCACCGATCTTGTTCGAGCCACAGCCAAAAGCACTCGCCTTGCGCCCCTGGCTATAGCCATGGTTCGGTCGCAACCCCCGATACCCGTATCAACCGATATTTTTACAAAATGTTCCCCTTTGACAAGGGAAAAAGTTATTCAAACACAATATTTTGGAGGCCATTTTATACAGAAACCCATATAGGCCAAGCATTCCCGGGGTTTTTGCTATTTTTGGGCGAGACCCAAAAAAGACGCCATGGCCCCCCTCTACCCCGCACGGACTTCGCGAGAAGGTTAAGGGCCTTACTACCGATGCTTGAACACCGGTTTGCGCTTCTCGACGAAGGCCGTCATGCCTTCGGTCCGGTCTTCGGTGGCGAAGGTGGCATAGAAGGCCCGGCGCTCGAAATGCACGCCTTCGGCAAGCGTGGTTTCAAAAGCACGGTTCACAGCGTCCTTGGCCATCATAACTACCGGCATTGAAAGGTCTGCGATCTTCTGGGCGGCCTTTAAAGCTTCGTCGATGAGATCGGCCGCCGGAACGATCCGACTCACGAGCCCCGCACGTTCGGCCTCGGCGGCGTCCATATTGCGTGCTGTCAGCACCATATCCATGGCCTTGGCTTTACCCACCGCGCGCGTAAGGCGTTGCGTTCCACCAGCGCCAGGAATGATGCCGAGGGTGATTTCCGGCTGACCGAATTTTGCGGTGTCCGCGGCGATGATGAAGTCGCACATCATGGCCAGCTCGCAGCCGCCGCCGAGGGCAAAGCCAGCCACCGCGGCGATCACCGGCTTGCGGCATTTCGTAACGCGTTCCCAACCGACCGTGATGAAATCCGAAAGATAAGCGTCCATGTAGCTTCGAACGACCATTTCCTTAATGTCGGCCCCGGCAGCGAAAGCCTTTTCGCTGCCCGTTAACACCACCGCGCGGATATTCGGGTCGGCTTCGACGATGTCGAGCGCCGCACCCAGTTCGCGCACAAGGCCATCGGAGAGCGCATTGAGCGCTTTGGGGCGATTCAAGGTGATAAGCCCGACGTTGCCGCGCGTTTCCACCAGGATGTTTTCGTAGGTCATGATCCCGTCACCGTGTGCGAAAGAAGTTTGAAAAGGGCGATATCTTTAGCCGGGTTAGGGTGGCCCTTCAATCTCGGCATATCTCTAAAAAAACTCATCGGATGAAATGAAAAGGGCCCGCATCCGAAAATGCGAGCCCTTTTGTCCAGGTTTGATAGTGAGATGTGTCTCTCGCGATCTCCTTCTCTGTGGACGTTAGTTAGCTTGGCGGCGCAAGAACGCCGGGATCTCCAGTTCGTCTTTATCGTGCGACGACATGGGACGATCCTGCGGGCCCACCGAGATATTGAGGCCGGGTGAGGAACGTTCCACTTTCGGCTGCGGCTCGGGTGCGCGCATCGGCTCTTCGGCTTTCGGGCGCGACGTCAGGCTGCGGTACTTACCGAACAAGCTGACGCGTGCGCCTTCCGGCTTCGCGATGGTTTCAGCAGCAGGAGCAAAGGTCGCTTCCATGCGAACTTCCGGCAGTTTGGTTTCGACAACCGGAGCGGTCTCAACGGGCTTCGGCATGAAGATGTCGCGTAGACGTTCCGGCGTAACCGCAGGAGAGCGCGGTGCGGCCTGAGGTGCACGAGACACAGCCTCGGCAACCGCGGCGGCCTGCGCGGCAATCGGTGCCAGAGCAGGCGGAGCGACGTAGGCCGAAGCTTGGGCGATCGGAGCAGCAATCGGCGCGGGAACTTCCGGAGCGGCGATAAAGGCTTCAGGAGCCGGGGTTGCCGCTTCCATGCGCACGGCAGCCGTCATTTCCATCAACGCTTTTTCTTCCGCTTGCAAGTCCATGGTGCCGGTCGCGGGCGCGAGCGTTGCCCCACCGAAACCAAAACTTCCAAACGTCGCTTGAACCGGTGTGCTGACCGGAGAACGCACCGTCGGAGCGGCGGTGCGGATTTCGGGCAGACGGCGGCCGACCATGCGGGTTTCAGAACGAGCAGGCATCGGACGAGGCTGAACGCCTGCGACTGATTCGATGCCAGTCGCGACAACCGACACGCGGATCTTGCCTTCCATGCTGGCGTCGAAGGCGGAGCCGAAGATGATATGCGCGTCTTCGTTTTCGACTTCTTCACGGATGCGATTGGCGGCTTCGTCAACTTCGAACAGCGTGATGTCCGCGCCGCCCGTGATGTTGATGAGAACGCCTTTCGCGCCGCGCATAGAGGTCTCTTCCAGGAGCGGGTTTGCAATCGCGGCTTCGGCGGCGTCGAGTGCACGGCGATCGCCGGAAGCTTCGCCTTGGCCCATCATGGCCCGGCCCATGGCTTCCATCACTGTGCGGACGTCTGCGAAGTCCAAGTTGATCATGCCAGGCATCATCATCAGATCGGTGACGCTGCGCACGCCGCCATGCAGTACGTCGTCCGCCATCTTGAAGGCATCGGCGAACGTCGTCTTTTCGTTGGCGACGCGGAACAGGTTTTGGTTCGGGATGACGATAAGGGTGTCAACGTAGGCCGACATTTCCTCGATGCCCGCGTCGGCAAGACGCATGCGGTGAATGCCCTCGAATTGGAAAGGCTTGGTCACCACGCCAACAGTCAGGATCTTCAGTTCGCGAGCAATGCGCGCGATGACGGGCGCAGCACCCGTGCCCGTGCCACCGCCCATACCGGCGGTGATGAAGGCCATATGCGAGCCTTCCAGTTCACTGGCAATCAGATCGACAGCTTCTTCGGCCGCATGACGGCCGATATCGGGACGAGCACCTGCACCCAAGCCTTGCGTGGTATCGCGACCCAACTGGATACGGCGGTCGGTGCGCGATGCGGCGAGGGCTTGAGCATCCGTGTTGGCGACGATGAAGTCGACGCCTTCCATGGCGCTTTGGATCATGTTGTTGACGGCATTGCCTCCGGCGCCGCCGACGCCGACGACGCTGATGCGCGGCTTCAACTGCGCCTCAATGGTCGTTCTCGGTACGCTGATATTGATGGTCATTGAAAACCTCCAGATGTCTTAAAGCTCGTTGCAACGTTTATTGAATAGGCTCTTTGTTTTTTGTTTTTCGGATCTTGTCGCAGCGGAGGTCCGGTCAACCGTTGCGTGATCCAGTTTTTTCCTCGGTCCATCTCAGAAGTTCTCCCGCAGCCATTGGCCAATGCGGCCGAAGCTGCGTTTGTTTTTGGCGGCGTCCATAGCCGCGTAATCTGGCTTAGCAACGTGTTCACGGAGGCCGTAGCGAAGCAGACCAACCGCGGTAGAGAAGGCAGGACCAGACACGGAGTCAGGCAGACCGCGGATCGTGCGCGGCCGGCCCAGTCGGACCTGTTTATCGAGAACGAGTTCGGCAAGATCGCGCACGCCTTCAAGTTGGCTTGCGCCGCCTGTCAGAATGACGCGGCGACCCGCTTGTTTAGAAAAGCCCGAGGCTTCCAAATGGCTGCGCACGAGTTCGAATGTTTCCTCAATGCGGGCCTGGATAATCTGCACGAGCATGGACTTCGGCACTTCGTTGGCTGTGGCTTCGTCGTCTTCGCCGACGAGCGGCACCTTCAGCATCTCGCGGGCATCGGCCGGGGTTTGCATGACCGAGCCGTAGACGGTCTTGAGGCGCTCGGCTTTGACGACGGGCGTTGAAAGGCCTTTGGCGATATCGCCGGTTACATGCAGGCCGCCGATAGGAATGCTCTCGACGTAGACCACTTGGCTCTCCATGAACACGGCGATGGAGGTGGTGCCGCCGCCCATGTCGATGACTGTGGCGCCCAAGTCTTTCTCGTCGTCCACCAGGCACGCGAGGCCGGCGGCATAAGGCGACACCACGCGATCTTGAATGTCGAGATCGCAGCGGTCGATGACGGCGGCGAGGTTGCGGGCGGGACCGATGCCGGCGGTAACCAGGTGAATGTTCACACCCAGCTTATCGCCATACATGCCGCGCGGATCGAGGATGCCGTTGCTGCCGTCGATGGAATAGCCCGTCGGGATGCAGTGGATGAGTTCCCGGTCGGTTGCGTCGTACTGGGCGCTGCCGTGATCAAGGACACGACGAACATCGGCATCGCGGATTTGATGACCGGAAACCGCGAGTTCAACATCGACGCGGGTCGATAGCGGCGTGCCGCACGAGATGTTTGTGAACACGCGCTCGATGCGGCTGTTGGCCATTTGCTCGGCCGCATCCACCGCGGCGCGCACCGAGGCTTCGGCTTCGTCGAGGTTCGTGACCTGACCGCCGCGCATACCGCGTGCGCGGTGATGGCCGACGCCGGCCAGATGCAAGTCGTCGCCTTCGCCCATGTGAGCGATGAAGCAAGCGACTTTTGTCGTGCCCACGTCGAGTGCTGCGATGGTGCTGTTGCGCGGAATGTTTTTAGCCACAGTTGACCCCCTTTAGGTCCATCAAATGGTGCGCGGCGGCGCTTTCTTTGGCACCGCAACAGGTTTTACAGCGTCGAGAACCGGCTCGTTGTGCACACGCACGATGAGTCGGTCTGGAAGCCGCAGATCGATGAAATCCAAATCGCGTTCGAGAATTTTGTGATCGCGCTCAAGCGTCGCTAAACGGTCTAGCGCACCGCGCAGATCGTCATCGGGCAAGCGCACGGCAATGCCGTTTTCGTAAGCATCGAGATAGAGGTTCCACCGCCGGTTACCGACGCGCACCGCAGCGCGCACGCGCGGCGCCAGCTCAGGATGATTGGAAGCGAGAATGTCGAACAACTCGGCGGCGTGCGCAGGGGCGTCGGGGCCAACGATGAGCGGCAGCGATTGATCGGCTTCAGGAATATCGGCGATGGCTTTGCCGTCGCGATCTACCAAGCTGTAGCGCGCACCGCGCTGCCACAGGGCATAAGCTGCGCGCTCTTCGATGATCACATGAACTGCGTCGGGAAGGCGCCGTTCGATCTTGGCGGTTTTGACCCAGGGTAAAGCTTCAACTGCGTCGCGCGCCTTTGCAACGTCGATAGCTAGAATCGGCGCGCCGCGTTCGATATCGAGCGCTGCCAGCAAATCTTCGCGGTCTGTATTTTCGCGGCCTTCGACGGTGAGGTTTTGCAAACGCATTCCCAGCGCCGCGCTCACGTCCATCATGTCCGTCGATGCCAGGGCGTGAGCTTCGGTCACCACGGCTTGCAGCGGCAGGAAGTAAGCGGCCGCGCCCGCGCCGCCGGCAAGGGCCAGTGCGCTTGTGCACGTCAAAATGGTGCGCCGATTCCAGCCGCGCAGGTTCAAGCGTCGCATTGGGCGTGCTCCACCATCCAGAAAACCAAATCCTCGAACGACATGCCGATATAAGCCGCTTGCTCGGGCACCAACGACGTCGGCGTTAGGCCGGGCTGCGTGTTGACTTCGAGCATGAAGAAATCTTCGCCGTCGAGGCGTAGATCGGCGCGCGAAACGCCGCGGCATCCCAGTGCACGGTGCGCTGTGAGCGAAAGCTCCATGGCCTCGTCGTAAAGATGTTTCGGCAGTTGCGCCGGCAATACGTGCTTCGATCCCCCTGCGGCATATTTTGCTTCGTAGTCGTAGAAGCCGCGCGCCGTGGTGATTTCGGTGACGGCGAGTGCCTTGTCGCCCATGACGGCGACAGTCACTTCGCGGCCGGGAATAAAGCGCTCAGCCATAATGAGATCGTCGGGGCCAAGGCCAAGATCGTCCAACGGCGGGCGGTTGCTTCCGGCCTGCACGATTTTCACGCCGACACTTGAGCCTTCGTTGAAAGGTTTCAGGACATACGGACGATCCATCACGTCGCCGCGCTCGGCCTCCGCGACGGTGACGATTTTTTCTTCTGCCACAGGAACGCCCGCCGCCGCGAATGTACGTTTAGCGGTCGGCTTATCCATTGCCATGGCGGACGCGAGCTGGCCCGAATGCGTGTACGGCACTGCCATCATGTCGAGGAGGCCCTGAATGCAGCCGTCTTCGCCAAAGCGTCCATGCAGCGCGTTGAATGCCACATCGGGAGCGGCAGCCGTGATCGCGTTGGCCAATGCGCCGACGTCGCGCATGACATCGATCTTGGTGACCGTTAGGCCCTTTGCTTCGAGCGCGCGCGCGGCGGCATTGCCCGACACGAGCGAGATTTCGCGTTCCTTCGAGAACCCGCCGTAAAGAACGGCAACGTGGCGAATTTTGGCGGGCCGCTTCATTTGCCGCCTTTCTTCGGGGGCGCCTGCAGGGCGCGCGGGTCTTTCGGCGTTACACCGACACGCCGGATTTCCCAAACCAAGTGGATTCCGGTTTCCTCGAACACGCGCTTGCGCACTTGTTCGCCGAGGTTTTCGAGATCGGTCGCCGTAGCGCCGCCGGTGTTGAGCATGAAGTTCGTGTGCTTCTCGGAAATCTGTGCGCCGCCGACCGTCAGGCCACGGCATCCGGCTTCATCGATCAGTTGCCAGGCCTTGAAGCCTTCAGGGTTAGCGAAGGTCGAACCACCTGTGCGCGCCTGCGTCGGCTGGCTTTCTTCGCGTTCGGTGCGAATGTCCTTCATGCGCGCGGCGATGCTGCTAGGCGTATCGCGTTCGCCCTTAAGTTCGGCTGCGATGAAAATCCAATCGTCGGCGATTTCGGTGTGACGATATCCAAAACCCATTTGCGCGGCGTCGAGTTTGATTGTGTCGCCGGCGGTGTTGAGGCCCGTGGCACTCTGAAACACGTCTTTAATTTCGCGGCCGTAAGCGCCGGCGTTCATGCGCAATGCGCCGCCGATGGTGCCGGGGATGCCGACAAGAAATTCGAGGCCGCCGATGCTGGCGTCTTTCGCGGCCGAGGCGACTGCGGCATTCACCGCGCCCGCGCCGACGCGCATCGTGAGGCCTGCAACCGACACCTGACCGAAGGCTTTGCCGAGTTGGATGACGACGCCGGGCACGCCGCCGTCACGCACCAGCATGTTTGCACCAAGACCGATAAAGGTCAGCGGCACATCTTGGGGGCGTTCTTTCAGGAACATCTGCAAATCGTCGGCATCGGCAGGCGCGTACAGAACTTCCGCCGGACCACCGACGCGAAACCACGTCAGCTTGCCGAGATCAGCCAAAGCCTCATAACGCCCGCGCACTTTCGGCAGGGTGTCGATCAAAGTCGATGCGGCGCGCGAAGCAGCCATTATCCTGCGCTCCGGTTGTCGGGCGATTTCTGAACAGCGGCGAGGTCTGCCGGCAGGGCATGCGCCCACGCCGTAATGTTTCCCGCGCCGAGGCACACGACAATGTCGCCTGCCTTTGCGATATCGACGATCACGGCGGCGAGGTGCTTCGGCGACATCAAGGCGGTGACAGCGCGATGACCGTGCGCATGCAAGCCGTTGATGAGAGAGTCACGATTGATGCCTTCGATAGGCGCTTCACCTGCCGGATACACATCGGCGACGACCACATGATCGGCGTCGTTGAAGCATTGGCAAAATTCCGGGAAGAGCGATTGCAGGCGTGAATAACGGTGCGGCTGTACCACAGCAATCACGCGGCCTTTGGTGGCTTGGCGCGCGGCTTTCAAGACAGCGGCGATTTCCACGGGGTGATGGCCGTAGTCGTCGATCACCGTGATGCCACCGGCTTCACCGGTTTTGGTAAAGCGGCGCTTCACGCCTTTGAAGCTGCCGAGACCCATACGGATCACGTCATCGGCGATACCCATCTCTGCCGCGACGGACACGGCCGCAAGCGCGTTCAACACATTGTGCTGACCGAACATAGTGAGGCGAATGTCTTTGATAACCCGTTCGCCGCCGGTCACGCGGTCGGCAATAGCGGCATCGAAACACACGCCGTTAGTATCGAGCACGAGGTTAAGGCCACGGACCTGAGCGGCCGGCGAAAGGCCGTAGGTGACGATCTTGCGATCGGTCAGTTGCGGTAAAAGAGCCTGCACTTCGGGATGATCGATACACAACACGCCGAAGCCGTAGAACGGGATCGATTCAACGAAGGTGCGGAAGGCCGCCTTTACTTTGGAGAACTCGCCGTAGAAATCCAAATGCTCAGGATCAATATTGGTGACGACCGCGATGGTCGCGGGTAAACGCGTGAATGTGCCGTCGGACTCGTCGGCCTCCACCACCATCCAGTCGCCGGTGCCCAGGCGCGCATTGGTGCCGTAAGCATTGATGATACCGCCATTAATTACGGTGGGATCGAGCGAAGCCGCTTCCAGTACGCACGCGACCAAGGATGTCGTTGTTGTCTTGCCGTGCGTGCCGCCAATAGCTACGGACCATTTTAGGCGCATCAACTCGGCTAGCATTTCGGCGCGGCGCACTACGGGCAGCATCGCTTTGCGGGCCGAGAGAACTTCTGGATTGTCGGGTTTCACGGCGGACGAGATCACGATGACTCGTGCTTCGCCCAAATTTTCGGCGCGGTGACCGACTTCGATCTTCATCCCCAGCGCGCGCAAACGATCGACGTTGGCATTCTGCGCGATATCGCTACCTTGCACTTGATAGCCAAGGTTATGCATCACTTCAGCAATACCGGACATGCCGATACCGCCGATGCCGACGAAGTGAATGATGCCGATGTCGAGAGGCATAGATTGCATCAAACAACCCCGCGATGCATGTGGTGCGTGGAAATAGGCGGCGTTTTAGAGGCGGCAGAATTATCGAGACGTGCGCCGTTCTCTCCGCGGATCACCAACGTGACCACCTCGGCCAAGCGCTTAGCGGCGTCCGGCACGCCGAGGTTGGCAGCGGCGGTTGCCGCGCTGGCCAGTCCGTAAGGTGCTGCGGCAAACTGCGCCAGGATTTTAGCCAAGGCGTCCGGCGTGAAATCCGGTTGACGCAACATCCAACCCGCGCCCGCCGCCATGACGATTTGCGCGTTCGCGGTTTGATGGTCGTCGGTCGCGAAAGGATACGGCACGAGGACGGTGGGGCGTCCGATGGCGGCCGCTTCGGCCACGGTCGATGCGCCTGAACGCGAAATGATCAAATGTGCGCCGCTCATCAATTCCGGCACGTTGTCAAAGAAGGCCTTCAAAGTCACGTGTACGCCCACTTCGTGATAGGCCACGTGCGTGCGGTCTAACTCTTCCGCGCGGCATTGTTGTGAGACTTCCAGGCGCTGGCGAAGCGACTCAGGCAACTTCGCCATGGCCGCTGGGATGATGTCGCTGAACACGCGCGCACCCTGGCTGCCGCCCAGGATCACAATTTTGAAAGGCCCGTTGGCCGTCGGCACATCGTAAGGCGCGTTGCGCATGGCGGCGATGGCGGGGCGTACGGGTAAGCCGGTACGCACAATGTTTGCGCCTTTTGGCGCGCGACGCGCGAGATCGAACGAGGCGCAGACGCGGCTTGCGCGCGAGGCCAACAGACGATTGGCACGGCCCAGAACCGCGTTTTGTTCGTGGATGACGGTGCGAAGTCCGAGGTTGATGGCTGCGGCTACGGTCGGCGCTGCGGCATAACCACCAAAGCCGACGACGGCGGCCGGGCGCAATTCGCGCAAGATGTGGCGCGCTTCCAAGAAGCCGCGTGCCAGCGCGAACGCCGCCTTTACTGCGCCAATGATGCCCTGGCCGGCAACGCCGCGTGCGGTGATGTGGCGTGTCTCGATCATGCCCAGCGTTCCGCCGTAAGTCGCGCCGCGTGCGTCGGTAAGGAGGACGAGGCGATAACCTTGCGCGAGAAGTTCCTGCGCCAACGCTTCGGCGGGGAACACATGTCCGCCGGTGCCGCCGGCGGCAAGAACGACAAGATGGTCGCGGCTGTTGCGTGGAGCGATCATAAGGCGCGTCCCTCCGGGTCTCGGCGGCGTCGTGTCAGAGCCATGATCATGCCCATGACCACACCAAGTGCCACGAGCGACGAACCGCCGTATGAAATGAATGGGAGTGTCATGCCTTTGGTCGGCATCATGTGCAGGCTCGAGGCCATGTTGACCATCGCCTGCAAACCGAATTGCACCGAGAGGCCGCCGACCGCGAGCAGAACGAACAGATTCTCTTCGCGCATGGCTCGGGTGAGCGCGCGAATGACGATGAAGGCGAACAGCGCAACGATCAACAAGCACAAGAACACGCCGAATTCTTCGCCGGCGACGGCAAAGATGAAGTCGGTGTGGGCGTCGGGCAAGGCTTCTTTCACGCGTCCTTCGCCGGGACCACGACCGAACAAGCCGCCTTGCTGAAATGCGCGCATGGCCTGCGTCACCTGATACGAATCGCCGACAGTGGGATCGAGGAAGCGATCTACGCGACTGGTTACGTGCGGGAACACGAAGTAGGCGCCCACGATGGCGCTCACGCCCGCGACGACAATCAGCGCGACCCAAAAGATCGGAAGACCCGCCATGAAAAACTGCGCGGCCCACACCGCCGAGACGACCGTCGACATTCCGATGTCCGGCTGGCTTAGCAGCATGGCGAGTACAACAAGCAGTAGACCGCCGGCGATCATGTTGCCGGGGAAGTTCTCACGCATGCGGTGTTCGGAGAACATCCAAGCGGAAACCACGGCGAAGAATGGTTTCAAAAATTCTGAAGGTTGGCCCTGCATAATCGGTCCGATCGACAGCCAGCGCTTGGCGCCGTTGATGTCTGAACCGAAAGCGACAGTGAGGAACGTGAGGAATGCGGCGGCACAAAAGCCAATCACGGCAAAGCGCCGCACCGACACGGGCGCCATAAGGGAGATCAAGAACGCCACCAAAACGGCGAGAGGCAGGAAGGCCATCTGTTTGCGCACGAAGTGAAAAGTGTCGGCATGAATGCGGCCGGCGGCCGGCGGACCCGCCGACAGGTTCAAAAGGATACCGATGCCGATCAACAGCACAGTCGAGGCCAAAATCCATTTGTCGACCGTCCACCACCAACGGCCGACAGTGCTGGTATCCATGCGCGTGAGTGTGTGAACCGTCATGAGCGCAGCTCCTCTGCCTGCGGCCAAAGCTTGCGCACATGTGCGCGGAATTGATCGCCGCGGTCTTCAAAGCTCTTGAACATGTCCCAAGACGCGCAAGCCGGGGACAGCAACACCGTCGCGCCCGGCAATTTGTCGGCAATGGCTTTGCGCCCGGCGTCTTCAATGGCGGACTGCATGTCTCCGTGCTGGGTATGCGGCACAACACCGTTCAACACGGCTGCGAAAGTGTCCGAAGCTTCGCCAATCAGATGGGCGTGGCGGATGCGTGGGAAGAGGGGCTTAAGGGATTCGATACCGCCTTCTTTCGCTTGGCCGCCGAGGATCCAGTAAATGTTCTCGTAGCAGACCAGGGCTTTTTCCGTGGCGTCGGCGTTGGTCGCTTTGCTGTCGTTGACGAACGACACGTTGTCGAGAACACCAACGAGTTCCTGGCGATGCTTCAAACCCGGGAATGTCTTGATGGCGGCGGCGATGACGTCGTGCGGAATATTGAGCGCCCGCGCCACGGCGGTCGCTGCCGCGGCATTTTGCCAGTTATGCGTACCCGGCAACCGCGCAACGTCGCGTAGGTCGAGCACCTGCACAGATTTTCCGCTGGTCGCGTCGATCAGAATCCCGTCCTGCACATACACGCCGCCCGGCGCTACTTTCTGCGCCGAGATCGGCCATACGCGATGTAACCCGTCGTGGCGTAAAGCGTCGTAGAGCGCCGCGCTCGGCAAATCGTCGATGCCAATGACGGCAATGCGCGGATCGCGCTGATAACTGAAGATACGGCGCTTGGCGGCGATATAGCCTTCCATGCCGCCATGACGCTCGAGATGATCCGGCGTGATGTTCAACAGCACCGCCACTTGGCAGGCGAGGTGCGGGACGAGTTCCAGTTGATAAGACGACAACTCCAATACGTACGTGCCATCGCTGCCTAACGGATCGAGATCCAAGGCCGGTGTGCCGAGATTGCCGCCGACAGCGGTCTTACGGCCCGCTTGCTGCAAGATGTGAGCGGTTAGCGATGTTGTGGTGGATTTGCCGTTTGTGCCGGTGATGCCGACGAAGGTGGCTTCGCTCTGCGCTTCCGCCAGCAGATCCACGTCGCAGGTAATCGGGATATTGCGTGCGCGCGCTTTGGTCGCAAGCGGATGCTGGCGCGGATAGGTGTGCGGAACGCCGGGGCTCCACACGAGCGCCCGCACGCCGTCGAGCGTTTCGTTGTCGAGTTTGCGGAAACCCTTGGCGACCATGTCGGCCACGGCGGTTTCTTTATCGTCCCAAACGCGCACGTCCGCACCGCTCGCGCGCAGCGACGTGGCCGCCGATAGACCAGATTTTCCCAGGCCCATCACGACGACACGTTCACCAGCATACTGCGGTGTCGGAACCATTCTCACGCCTACCTCAACTTCAACGTTGCCAAACCGGCGATGGCCAGAATGACGGCGATAATCCAAAAGCGAATGACGATGGTGGGCTCAGCCCAGCCCTTCTTTTCGTAATGATGATGCAGCGGCGCCATGCGGAAGACGCGCTTGCCGGTCAGCTTGAACGACGCCACCTGTACGATCACCGAAACCGTCTCCAACACGAACAGCCCGCCGACGATGGCGAGCACGATTTCATGTTTGGTGACGACAGCGACAGAACCCAGCGCCCCGCCCATGGCGAGTGAACCGGTGTCGCCCATGAACACCATGGCGGGTGGCGCGTTGTACCAAAGGAAGCCAAGACCCGCGCCGACGACTGCCCCGCAGAAGATTGCGAGTTCGCCGGCGCCGACGACGTAATGTACCTGCAGGTAATCGGCGAACACCTTGTTGCCGATGAGATACGAGATAACCACGAACGTTCCGGCGGCCAACATCACCGGAACAGTCGCAAGGCCATCAAGGCCGTCGGTGAGATTCACGGAATTGGCGGCGCTCACCATGACGAAAACGGCGACGGGTACGAAGAACAGCCCCAGGTCGAACATCACGTCCTTGAAGAAAGGGACGGTCAGAACGCTGGCCATTGGGCCGGCGGCGATCGAATGGATCCAGTAGGCAGCGGCAGCGGCGATTGCGATTTCGGCCAGCAACTTGATGCGACCGTTGAGCCCGCCGGAGGACCGCTTGGTCACTTTCAAATAGTCGTCGGCGAAACCGACGAGGCCGTAACCCATGGTGACGAGCAACGATACCCACACATAACGGTTTTCCAGATCGGCCCACAGCAGCGTCGCGATGCCGATGCCCGCTAACATGATGACGCCGCCCATGGTTGGCGTGCCCTGCTTGGTGACGATGTGGCTTTGCGGCCCGTCGGCGCGGATCGGCTGTCCGGTCTTTTGTTTCGACTTAAGCCAGCGAATGACGGCAGGACCGAACACAAAGGCGACCAACAGCGCGGTAATCACGGCGGCGCCACCCCGAAATGTTTGATAGCGAAACACGTTCAGAATGCTCACTTCGGGCGAAAGCTGCGACAGCAGATAGAACATGAAACCCTTCCTAGGTGTTCACGAGTTTGTTGACGACCACTTCCATATGACTGGAGTGGGATCCTTTAACGGCAATCACATCGCCCGCTTGCACGGCAGCGGCAACGAGCGGCGCAAGCGTCGTTGAATCTTTCGCATGCGCGCCGCGCATCTTTTCGGGCAAGGCGTCGTGCAGATGTTTTGTTAGCGGCCCCGCAGTGAATACAAGGTCGATGGCAGCGAGTTTCAGACTTGCGGCCAATCCTGCATGAAGCGCGGGCCCACCGGCGCCGAGTTCCAGCATGTCGCCCAACACCATGATCATGCGGCCGCCGCTGCCGCCCACGGGCTGATGCATCTGCGCCATGGTTTCGGCCAGCACACGCACGGCTGCTGGGCTCGCGTTGTAGCTTTCGTCGATCACAAGAATAGCGCCGCTGTCGACCGGCACGCGCTTGCGCGCGCCGCGTCCCGCGGGGGCAGCGAGTTTCGCCAGGGCCGCAGCTCCGATATGAAAGTCACCGCCGGCAGCGCGAATGGCGGCGAGCGCCGCGACACTGTTCAACGCCCAATGCCGGCCCGAGACGATCATATCGTACATGATGCGCTGGCCGTCGAACTCGGCGGCCACTTGCGTGCCGTCGGGTGTGAGCGACCATGAAACAAGGCGTGCGGTCGCGTCGCCACTGGTGCCAAATGTCACCACGCGTTTCACGCCGTAGGTTTTGGACGAGGCGGCAAGGCGCACGATGTGTGGATTGTCAGCCGGTAAGATCGCGGCGCCGTTTTCCTCAAGGCCGGCCATGATCGCTGCTTTTTCGTCGGCGATCGCCGCAACCGATTCAAAGAATTCGAGATGTGCCGCTTCCACAGTCGTGACCACCGCCACATGCGGACGCACAAGGCGCGACAACGGTGCGATCTCGCCGGGATGATTCATGCCCAGTTCGAACACGGCGAACTGCGTATTTTCTGGCATGCGCGCAAGCGATAGCGGCACGCCCCACTGATTATTCAAGTTACCTTCGGTAGCGTGGGTTCGGCCTTGCGCTGCAAGCCCAAGCTTCAGTGCTTCTTTGGTTCCGGTCTTGCCGACGCTGCCGGTGACGGCGATCACGCGAGCCGCCGTGCGCTTCCGCGCGGCCTTCGCCAAATCTTCCAGCGCCGCAAAGGTATCCTTAACCAATACCGTGCGATCCTGGTAACTGTCGGAATCCTCAATCTTGCGATGTACGACAGCCGCAGAGGCCCCATTTTTCAGGGCGGCGGGTACGAATTCATGACCATCGAAATTGGGGCCTTGAAGGGCGATGAACAAATCGCCCGGCTTCACCGTGCGGCTATCAATGGAAACGCCTGAGGCGTTCCAGATGCCTGTGGTCTTGCCGTTGGTTGCGGCGACGACGGTGGGAGCAGTCCAGAGCGGCGTCATGAGTGGGCGCCTCCCACGATCTGACGCGCGACGTCGGCGTCGTTGTGCGGGATGACGTTCGCGCCAATGATCTGCCCGGTTTCGTGACCCTTGCCGGCGATCAGCAAAACGTCGCCTGCTTGCAACGCGTTGATAGCCACCGCCATTGCCTCCGTGCGATCTGCAATGTCCGTAGCCTTCGGCGCGCCCTGCATGATTTCCGCGCGAATAAGTTCCGCGTTTTCCGAACGGGGATTATCATCAGTCACGTAAACGATGTCGGCCAGCGCCTGAGCGCGATCGCCCATGAGCCGGCGCTTGCCTTTGTCGCGATCGCCGCCGCAACCGAACACCACGGCCAGCTTCCTTGACGCGTGCGGACGCAAGGCGCTCAACACGGTTTCAAGCGCATCGGGCGTGTGGGCGTAATCGACATAGATCGGCGCACCGCTTGCATGCGTCGCCACATGCTCAAGGCGTCCGGGGACGCCGCTCAGTTTTTCCAAGGCACCAAGGGCTGCTTCGGGAGCCGCGTCATCAGCCAATACAAAGCCAAGCGCACAAAGCGCGTTACTGACTTGAAAGGCGCCAGCCAATGGCAGGCGTACTTCATAAGCTTTGCCGAAAATGGCGAGATCCAGGATCTGCGCGTCGCCTTCGATGCGCGCCGCGCCCAAGCAAATCTCGGCGCCTGCTTTTCCATAAGTCATCACGCGTTGACCGCGCATGCGCGCCGCCGCTTCGAAGGCTGCCGCTTCAGGACTATCTGCGTTGATCACGGCGGTGCCGTTTTCCGCCGTTACGTCGGCGAACAGGCGCAGCTTGGCCGCCATATAGGCAGCCATAGAGCCGTGATAATCCAAGTGATCGCGCGTGAGATTAGTAAAGCCCGCGATGGAGACTTTTACGCCGTCCAAACGAAACTGATGCAAGCCATGGCTCGACGCTTCCATGGCAAGATGCGTGACACCGCGATGCGCCATGTCGGCCAAGAATGTATGCAAACGAACGGGGTCCGGTGTCGTGAGTGAACCGTCGACGTGTAAACCCGGCGCAAAAGCGCCGAGCGTGCCGAGGTAACCGGCCTGCAGGCCCAGCGTCGTCCAAAGCTGACGCGCGAAGTGCGCGACAGAAGTCTTTCCATTGGTGCCGGTCACGGCCGCAACGGTTTTCGGTTGAGCGCCAAAAAACTTCGCCGCCATCAAGGCAAAGCGGCGGCGCGGATTGCTATCGGTGATAAGGCGAACCGGCAGGGTGGCCGTGTGCACGTCTGTGCCCGGCGGCGCAAGGACGGCGGACGCGCCGCGTTCAATCGCTTGAGAAATGTACGCGCGGCCATCCTGCTTCGCGCCCGGCAGAGCAGCGAACAGGAATCCCGGCTGCACGGCGCGCGAATCCGCCGTCAACCCCGTGATGTCCAAGTCTTTCAACGCCTGCGGGTCCATACCCTGTTCCTCAAGTAACTCACTGAGCCGCACCTGTGCCTCCGGTGCGTAGCGTTCCAATCAAGTCTCCGATGCCACCGGGAGCTTCCTCCGCATCGGCATCGCTTTCGCCGTACGGATCAACGGCGGGTTTTTCAGCTGTTACTGGCTCGGCGGTGGTTTTTGGCGCAGCCACGGTGGGCGCTTTCACAAGCACCGGCTTTGCGTAGTCGTCGCTGCCACCGCCATTCGAGTACGCCTGCATCAATGTATTGAGCGGCGCGAAGTTGTCGTCGTGACCGACGGGGAAGACGCCGAGCATGGGTCCGATTTTGTTCACAATGTTTCCGGCTGTCGGCGCAGCATTCCAGCCGGCTGTGGCGAAATTGTAGGTCTCCTTCGTGCCGTGCGGTTCATCCAGAAGGACGAACACCACGTAGCGGGGCGCGGAGATGGGGAAGGCGGACACAAACACTGTGCGGTTGGAGGACTTGGAATATCCGCCGCGCGCACCGACCTTTTCGGCCGATCCAGTCTTGCCGCCGATGTCGTAGCCCTTCGCCGCCGCGTCGGCTTGACGGCCCGTGCCGCCGTCGACGGTCGCGATCATGCGCATCATGGCGCGCATGGAGTCCGAGGTTTTCTTCGAAATAACCTGTTGGCCGACCGGCGCTTCGCCGGTCGCATTCCGAACCAATGTCGGCGTATAGAGCGTGCCGCCGTTAACCAGGGCGCTGACGGCGGCCGCCATGTGCACCGGCGTCACGGAAATGCCATGACCGTATGAAATCGTGATGGTGTTTACGTCGCGCCAGCTCGACGGGAACTGCGGTGTGCCGCGCTCGGGCACTTCCAACTCCAGCTGCGACAGCAGACCGAATTTCTTCAAGTAACTCTTTTGCGTTTCGGTGCCGGCGTCGAGGGCCATTTTGGCCGCGCCGATGTTCGACGAGTGCACAAGAATTTCCGGCACCGTCAGGCGGCGATTGAGCGGGTGATCGTCGTGAATGGTAAAGCGGCCAATCTTGATCGGCTCGGCGGTGTCATAAGTGCTATTGAGATCAGCCGAGCCTGTTTCCAGCGCCATGGCTGCCGTGAACAACTTAAAGGCTGAACCCATCTCGAACAATCCGAGGGTCGAGCGATTGAAGCGCTCGTCTTGTGACGCCGCGTTCATCGCCTTCGGGTCGAAATCCGGCAATGACACCATCGCCAGCACTTCACCCGAATGCACATCCATCACCACCGCGGCTCCGGCCACGGCGCGGTAGCGCACGATCGATGCGGCAAGGGTTTCGTGAACCGCGCTTTGCACGCGGACATCAAGCGATAGCATCAGCGGTGTGTTGCCTTGGGCGAGCTGCTTATCAAAACTCTTTTCAATGCCGCCGAGGCCGTGATTGTCCGGATCGGTGTTGCCGATCACTTGCGCGAACAATGAACTGTGCAGATACGCGCGGCTTTCCGAGTCTTCGAAATACACGCCGGGAATTCCCAGGCGATTCACCGTCATCTGATCTTCGGGCGTGAGATTGCGGCGCAGATACATAAAGCGCTGGCCCGAGGTCAGGCGGCGCACAAGTTCATCGTGCTTCAGGTCCGTGAGCGTGGCTGCGAGTTTGGTCGCGGCTTCTTTCGCGTCTGGAACTTCGTGCGTGTCCGCGTACAGGTTCACTGTCGGAAGATTGGTGGCGATGATGATGCCGTTGCGGTCGACAATATCCGCGCGCGCCATGGGCGAGCGCGCGGCACCGTGTGAGCGCGAGTAAACCGCGGGCGTCTCATCGTTGAGCACCATGAGGTCCACAAGCCGCAGGCTGATCATTAGGAAAGCCGCGCCAAAGAGTCCGGCGGTCGCGATCAAACGCATCCGGCCGGTTTCGATGGCGTGTTTTGTCGTGCCATGAAGTTTGAGCTTCGGCTCGCGGCTCGGACGCACTTCCTCGCCGGGATATAGGAACGGGCGGCGCTTTGAACGAACGCCGATCATCGCTCGCCTACCGGCGACCGGAGGTCGCCAATGTTTGAATCGCGCGTGTTTTCCGCGCGCGGTGGTGTAGCCGCCCCAGCAGGTGACGGCACCAACAAACGTTGGAGACGGGCAAACGCTACCGACAAAACGCTGGGACGGTTGGTGTTGGACGCCGCGCTCGCGGGCGTCCGAATTTCGGCATGGATTTCAGGCGCCGCGCTCGCGGACGCATTCACTTGCGGGGGCTTTTCGCCTCGGAACGGAAGCGCATCGAGATTTGTCACGTTTTGCGGCGCGGCTGCCCGGAAACCCAGGTGTTCCTCGCTCAAGCGGCGCAAACGGTTCGGGTCATTGAGGTAAGTCCACTCCGCTTGCAGCACGCGAATAGCCGATTCATCGCGCTGAATTTGCATTTGCTTAGCCACGAGGTCGCGTTCAAGGCCCTGCACTTTATATTTGAGCATGAACAAGCCCGCGCCCACGGCGACGGTCAGGGCCAGCCACATGAGACTTGAAGCTCTCACGCGCGGCCTCCAGGCAGGGAGGTGAGGAGAGGCGCTGTCGTGCGCTCGGCGATGCGCATGCGCGCGGAACGGGCGCGCGGGTTGCCTGCGGTTTCGCGCTCGCTCGGCGTGATGGGGCGGCGCGAGAGCGGCGTGAACGTCGCTGCAGAGGGGGCCGCGCCCAAGCTTGCCGGTGTATGACGCGAGGGACGAATCGCGGCGCCGGAGCGTGCTTTCAAAAACGTTTTGACGACGCGGTCTTCGAGGGAATGGAACGACACAACGGCCAGAACTCCGCCGGGCTTTAAGATACGCTCGGCACCGTGCAGACCGCGCTCAAGCTCGCCCAATTCGTCATTCACATAGATACGCAAAGCTTGGAAGGTGCGTGTCGCGGGATCGATGCCGTCGTGCGAACGGCGCACTTCGGCACGGATCACGTCGGCTAGTCTCAGTGTACGCGAGAAGGGACGTTCAGCACGGGCCGAGACGATGGCGCGCGCCACACGGCGGGCGTGACGTTCTTCGCCGTAGGTAAAGATGATGTTGGCCAGCTCTTTTTCCGACAACGTGTTCACAACGTCGGCGGCACTGCGGCCACTCTTTTCCATGCGCATGTCTAGGGGGCCGTCGCGCAAGAATGAAAAGCCGCGCGCGCGGTCTTCGATCTGCATCGAGCTGACGCCGAGATCGAGTGCAATGCCATCGACGGCGCCGACATTATGAGCCGCGAGCAATTCGGCCATATCGCCGAAACGCCCGTGCACAAAATTGAGACGTCCAGGATAGCGTTCTTTCATGACGTCGCCGCGCGCGAGCGCTTCCGGATCGCGGTCGATGGCCCACACAGTGCA
Organism: Fidelibacterota bacterium; assembly: GCA_947475895.1. Classification (GTDB taxonomy): domain Bacteria; phylum Pseudomonadota; class Alphaproteobacteria; order Rhodospirillales; family Rhodospirillaceae; genus SHVO01. The sequence goes on along the minus strand of CANJMF010000004.1, from coordinate 181,797 downwards.
TGAGGCCGCATCGAGGATCGCGCCGGTATAACCGCCCGCGCCAAAGGTACCGTCCACGTAAACGCCCTCGGCTTTGAGCGCGAGGGCGGAGATGACTTCAGTCAACAGAACGGGGATGTGTTCGATTTCGGCGCCGGGCGGCGCCGAGCGCGGCGGCTTACTCATGGCGTGCCCTTCTTTAGAGCGTCGGCGACACGCGCGAGCTTGGCTTTCTTGATGCCGTCAAAAGCCGACGGTTCCCAAATCTGGAACTTCCAGCCTTGGCCGACAAATGTGGCCTGCTCTTTAAGGTGGGCTTTGACGATGAATTCGTCGGGCAGAACGATGCGGCCTTCGCCGTCCAGCGGCAGTTCGCGCAACTCGCCCATAATAAGGTCTGCGGCTTCGTCGGCGGCGGGGCCCACAAAGCTGTCTTTCGTGCCTTGAAGTAGGTTGTCGAAGCGGTCGAAGCCCGCGCCTTCAAGGCATGGGTCGAACAACGAGGGATGCAGCGCAATGCTCGTGAGTCCCCGGCCCTGAATCACGGCGCGGAACGACGCAGGCACTGAAACGCGCCCTTTGCCGTCAATCTTATTGGTGAACGTCCCGAAGAACGCTTTCATCACCGAGCCACCCTCAAAAACAAAGCTCGTCCCCTTGGCCCGGGATAAAAAGCGGGTCGCCCGCGCCTTAAAAAATTAAGACTTGGGCTGCCTTTAACCTGGACCTTAATGGTATCTCATGGGAATTAATGGGTGTCAATGGGACGACAACCCCTAAGTGCCTGAAAAGGCTTATGTGTTCTTGATTTGTTCCATCTATTGATGCGCTCGTGCTCAGCACGCCCGCTGCCCATGAAAGTAACTTTATTACGTTAGTTGCTCGCCTTGGGGTGGCTGCCTTCGATTTCCCAACCGTAGTGGCCGCTAAAATCGACGAAGCAATGCTCGCAGATCCAGCGCTCCCGATCGGCAGTCGAGTAGCCGGATGCGGCTTCACCGACTTCCTGGAGGAATTTGGCGCTACAGAAAGCGCATTGCGCTTCGCCCCATTTGGCGGCGCAGTTCGAATCTGTGCGCTGAAGCTTCGCGCCTTTCAATGTGTCTTGCGAACTTGTGTGCTCTGCCATGGTCGCTCCTCCTTTAGGTGATGTCGTTTGGAAGAACGTTGTTCGAGGGAAAGCAGGTCCGCGTCAGGCGACTCCACACACGAAAATTTCGATAAGGACAACGTGGGCGCTTCACGCCACCTGAAAGTTATCCACAGATGTGGTTGTGCGCCTCACTGATTCCATTGAAGAAAAAAGCCGTCGAAATGCGCGCAAAGAAGGTGGTGCGCGCATTAACAAACTACTCATAATTGTGCCTCTAGCGTGGGCTGCGTGGACGAAGATTCCACGTAACCCTAGGGCGGAGAACCCCCATGCCCCTCCCGCAGTCGCGCCACATTGGCGTAGCTTTTCTTGCCGTCAGTTTGTTTGTCTCCGGCGCGACCCGCGCGCAAAACGCACCGCCGCCGCCGCCGCGGCCAAATCTTCCACCGCAAAATAATCAAAATAATCTCGATCCCGGCGTACGTGCCGGCGCCGATGCCGGAGGTCCGCTGCAAAATCTCAACGGCGACGAATGGAATTTCTTTGCGGCCGCACTGCAGGCCTTCCAAGAGGTCACGTCGGTGTCCGGCGCACTGTCGGGTGAAGAGGGACGCGGTCTTGGCCCGCGATTCAATCACAACAGTTGTGCCGCCTGTCATGCGTATCCCTCAGTCGGCGGCACCAGTCCCGTGCGTAACCCACAAATCGATGTTGCGACCTTGCACGGCGCACGCAACACCGTGCCGTCTTTCATCACGGCAACTGGTCCTGTCCGCGTGGCGCGCTTTATCCGCAACGCCGATGGGAGGCCCGATGGCGGTGTTCACGATCTCTTCGTGATCAGCGGACGCAATGACGCACCCGGATGTCAAATCGCCCAGCCCGATTTCGCAGGCGCGCTGGCGAACGACAACGTTGTATTCCGTATTCCGACACCGCTCTATGGACTCGGCCTTGTGGAAAGTACGCCGGATGCGAATCTGCGCGCAGCATTTTCCGCAAACGCCGCGTTGAAAACGACGCTCGGCGTCAGCGGACATTTCAACACCAGTGCGAACGACGGCACCATCACGCGGTTCGGCTGGAAAGCGCAGAACAAGTCGCTGACGATCTTCAGTGGCGAGGCCTACAATGTCGAGCAAGGCGTGACCAATGAACTGTTCCCGAACGAACGCGAGTCCGATCCGGGATGTCAGTTCAACGCCTCGCCCGAAGACGATACGCCGCTCGAACGCATAGCCAATGTCGCAAGCCCAGCATCCGCGCATGCGTCGGACGCCGTCAACTTCGCAATGCTCTCCAAGCTTTTGGCACCACCGGCGCCGGTGACGTCAGCAGCTGCACAACGTGGGCAAGTGCTTTTCAATTCGGTCGGATGTCAAACGTGCCATGTTGCTACACAAACGACAGGGCCGTCATCGTTCGCTGCATTAAGCAACGTTGCCTATCATCCCTATAGCGATTTTGCGCTCCACGACATGGGGCGCGCTTTGAATGATCGCATCACCCAAGGCGGCGCCAACGGATCGGATTGGCGCACGGCTCCGTTGTGGGGGCTCGGGCAACGCCTGTTCTTCCTGCACGATGGCCGCGCACCGGACCTTATATCGGCGATCAACATTCATGCGAGCCAAGGGTCGGAAGCAAACGGCGTGATCGACCGCTTCAACCAACTCTCGCGTCAGGAGATCGCCGATATGCTGACATTCTTACGTTCGCTATAGCCTCGTCGTCGCGGATAAAAATGTCTATCATCACGTCTGCGCTGCTTTTGGCGCCGGCGTGATGAGTTGCCACAATGACAGATGACGACTTCATGCAACGTGCGATCGATCTGGCACGCGCTGGCATGCGTAAGAAAGCTGGCGGACCTTTTGGTGCCGTTGTCGTGAAAGACGGCGCCATCGTCGGTGAGGGTTCCAACTGTGTCACCTCAAAAAACGATCCTACGGCCCACGCCGAGATCCAAGCCATCCGCCACGCATGTGAAAAACTCGGCACATTTTCTTTGGAAGGCGCGACGCTTTACACGACCTGCGAGCCTTGCCCGATGTGCTATGCCGCGATTTTTTGGTCGCGCGTGAGTGAGGTCGTTTTTGCCGGCGACCGCAAAGGTGCCGCCCGCGCTGGTTTCGACGACAACATACTTTGGGACGACATCGCCAAGCCTGTGGGTACACGCGAGCGTCCGATGCGTAAAGTGTCGGATAAGGTGGCCAATGCGCTGTTTGATGAGTGGCTGACAATGGTCGATAAAACGCCTTACTGACCTGCAAACAGGGGTTATCCCAATCCCCTAAATCCTGTGTTAGATAAGGCGCGCATGAGCTTCTCGCGCACCCAACTGAAATCCGCCCGCAGCACAGTCGTGCTGACCTACGCCGTCGCGTTGCTAGTGGTGGCCGGATTGTCAATCACGACGCACGTGATTCTCGGAATTGTCATTAGCGACCAGCGCGAAGTCGCGCTCATTGTTAACCACACCGGTCGGCAACGCATGTTGTCGCAACGCATCGCTTGGCTGGCGCCGCAGTATGCTGAAACTGGCGATCCGGCGACGCGCGCCATTTTGCGCGAGACCGTCACGGAAATGGAGGACTCTGCGCGACGCTTGCGCGCCGGCGAAATTAAACCGGGTCTGACTGCGCCGCTCCCGGAAGGTGTGAGGCGCATCTACCATGAGGAAGACGTCACGCGTCGTGTGACGGCGTATCTCGCGCACGCGCGCGCTATCATGGATACCGATTTTCCCGTCGCCCGACGCGAGCGCGTTTCGGGCGAGAATCTCCTTCATCTCGATGCGATCATGGCCGAGGCATCGGGCCCCATCCTCAACACGCTCAACAATATCGTCGACGAGTATGTGAAGGATTCCAATCAGCGAATTGACGGTCTTCAAAAAGGCCAGCAGCTAACGCTCGTCATTGTGATCCTGACTTTGATCGGAGAAGCCTTCTTTATTTTCCGGCCACTGGCTTCCGGCATCATCACCTATCTCGAGCGCGTGAAGGAGCTTTCGAAGCGCGCCAGCGCTGCCCAACAGGCCAATGACGCGAAGTCGTCCTTTCTTGCGCATATGAGCCATGAGCTGCGCACGCCAATGACCGGCATTATTGGAATGTCGGAGTTGCTGTTGAACAGCGCGCAGTCGCCCGAGCAAGAACGCATGACGCGCATGTTGCGCCAATCCGCGCAAAATCTTCAAAAACTGCTTAACGATATTCTCGATTTGGCAAAAATCGAAGCCGGCAGCATGGCGCTGGAAACGGTCGATTTTAAACTGTCCGAAATTCTAGCTGAAGTGCAAAACCTGTTCGGCCCGTCGATGCGCGCTAAGAAGCTGAAGTTTACCATCGATACGACGGCATCCAGAAGCGACGTGTTCCGTGGCGATGCCAACCGCTTGCGCCAAATTTTGTCGAACCTCGTCAATAATGCCCTGAAGTTCACCGCGGAAGGATATGTGCGCGTGAAGTTCTGGGACGAACCGGCCGGCGACGGTCGTATTAAACTGCACTTTTCGGTGAGCGATTCCGGCGTTGGTATTTCCGAGGACCGTGTGCGGAGGTTGTTTCAGAGATTCGCTCAGGAGGACAGTTCTACGGCGCGCCGCTTTGGCGGAACGGGGCTGGGCCTTGCCATCTGCAAGCAGTTGGCCGAAGCCATGGGCGGCGAGATCGAGGTCGAAAGTGTTGGTGGCGCAGGCTCGATTTTCACGTTTTTCGTTTTCGTCGATGTGGGAAATGTCGCTAACATTCTTCGCGACGAGTCCGCGTCGCTCATTCAAGCGGGCCGGGGGCTTGAAGCCGCTTCGCTGCATGTGCTGATGGCCGAAGACAATCCGACAACGCAGTTGCTGCTCAGCCACGTGCTCTCGCTATGGGGCGTGAAAACAACCATCGCCAGTAATGGTCGCGAGGCGTTGGAGTGCGCCAACGTGCAACCGTTTGATGTCATCTTAATGGATATGCAAATGCCCGAACTCACGGGCGATGAGGCGGCGCGCCTTATCAGGGAAAGTGGAGGAGTGTGCGCCGCGACCCCCATCATTGCGGTAACAGCGGACGCTATTGCCGAAAACCATGAGCGCTATCTTGCCGCCGGCTGTACGGCAGTCGTAACAAAACCAATCTCCTGGACGCATCTCGCCCAGGAGATCAGAGCAGCTATCGAACCAGCAAAAGCCGCCGCTTACGCGACGGCTTAAGCGGTTAAAGGTTGTTGCTGGGCTTCGCGTCGTCGGCGGTATGCTCGATCGCCTTGCCGGTGCTCTTCACGTCTTTGCCAACGCCTTCGACGGTGTTGCAAGCAGCCAAGCTGAGCAGCGCCGCGGTCGCAGCAGCCAAAATCGTAATTTTCTTCACGTCCGCCATTTGGGAAATCCTTTGTTCAGGCCGCATAAGCGCGGTGTACGGGAGAGAAACGATACGTAAGACCCGATTGTTCCGTCTCAATGCACGGAATGGCTGTTTCTCGTTCGAATCGCAGGAGAATTAAGGGCATCACCAGACCGCATGGCGGCTATCGCGCAATCGCAATTGTGGCAGATGGGCGCTGAACTATAATCCCACCACCGACCTTTCAGGGGATTCGTCAATGTCGCCCGTCGCTTCCGACACTTTACCGCGTGCGCTTTGGCGCGGATTGCGTTGCCGTTGTCCCGCTTGCGGCGAGAGCTCCATGTTTCGGGCTTTCTTAAAGGTGGATGCAAAGTGCTCCGCCTGCGGCGAGGAACTGCACCATCACCGTGCCGACGATTTGCCCGCTTACTTGGTCGTGGCCATTGCCGGGCACATTCTGCTGTCGGCAACCCTATGGGTCGAAGTTAAATACAGCCCGGCGTATTGGGTTTTCGCCGTCATTTTCCTACCGCTGACGCTTGCGCTGATCTTTGGACTCATCCAGCCGATTAAGGGCCTCATCGTTGCCTTGCAATGGCACATGGGTCTCGACGGTTTCGCTTCTGCACGGGCCCAACGCCGCTCCGCGTAGCGTTTCGGCCAGGCGTGCTCGACGCGTCCTTCGGGTTCGCCCGCGTGCGGATTGATCAACCGAAGTAGACTTCCACGTCGAGAATCTTGCCGTGCGAATAGTCAGTGCTTCGGTAACGCGAACGCGCTTTCCCTGTGTGTTCAGTCCTTCGTAGGTGACGAAGTCGCGTTCGCCGTCGGCGACCATCTGCGCGTTTGAACGTTAGGTATCTACAGTCGCCGAATTTTGAGGCTTCATTTTAGGATTACCGCCCGTGACCGTTGAACTCCCGCCGCTTCCCTTCGATGTCGCCGCGCTCGAACCTCACATGTCGCGCCGCACGTTGGAATTGCACCACGGCAAGCATCACAAGGCCTATGTTGACGCGACTAATAAGGCTATCGCGGGTACGGATTTGGAAAAAGCGGATCTGGAAACGATCGTGCGCGCGGCCCATAAAAAGGGCGACAAGAAACTGTTTAACGCTGCGGCTCAAGCGTGGAACCACACATTCTTTTGGAATTGCCTGTCACCGTCCGGTGGCGGGGCTCCATCAGGCAAAGTGGCCGACGCGTTGACCCGCGATTTGGAAGGTGCTGACAAGTTCAGAGAACGCTTCAAGTCGGAAGCGGTCGATCACTTCGCGTCCGGCTGGGCATGGTTAGTTCTCAAGGACGGTAAGCTCATCGTCACCTCTTATCATGATGCCGATACGCCGTTGGTTCATGAAGGCGTCACGCCGGTGTTGACCTGCGATGTGTGGGAACACGCCTACTATCTCGACTACCAGAATGAACGTCCGAAATTCGTACAAAGCTTTCTGGATAAGCTTGTGAATTGGACCTTCGCGGAAAAGAACCTGTCGGCTCCGCAATAAGCTTACACCGAACGCTTCCGCCAGAGCTGTAGCGCTCGATTCACTGGTTGTTGGGCACGCGATGCTCGTGAGCTATCTGACGTGAACACATTCTCTAAAACAAATTGCGCCAGATGGCCTGTAAGCCGGGTTTTGTCCCCGCGCTTTTGACGGCGCGATGGATGGCCATTCCTCTGGGATGCACATTGCTGTGCACCTCACGCGACCGACCCGAACGACAGTGCGGAAACGCACTTCTCGGCATAACCCGAGCGGCCGTTCCTATTTGGTCTTGCTCCAGGTGGGGTTTGCCCTGCCATCGCCGTTACCGGCGATGCGGTGCGCTCTTACCGCACCATTTCACCCTTACCGACTAAAGCCGGCGGTATGTTTCTGTGGCACTTTCCCTAGGGTCGCCCCCGCCGGACGTTATCCGGCACCTTGCTTCCGTGGAGCCCGGACTTTCCTCGCTTCTCGCGAAGCGCGGCCATCCAGCCATCTGGCGCGGCCGGAACATGGGCCGGTCGGGCCGAGAGGTCAAGAACCGGCGCGCGCTTTTGCGTAAGCCACATCCACCGCGGCGAGGAGGGTCACGGTTTCGGGGTCCAAAACGCCCGTGATGTTGGCCGGCCGATAGCGGCTCTGGAACGCGCGGATTACATCTGTAGCCGCCGATTCTGGCGCAAGAATATCCATTCCTAATTCATCACGCAGCGGCACGGCGTAACCGATTTCCGACAGACGCCGGAACGCGCCTTCGAGATCGGGCACGCCCGCGAGCACGACGGTTTCTTCCGGCCACAACCCGATGCCGGCTTGCGCTAAGCGTTGCCACGGAAACAACTCGCCGGGATCGGTTTTGCGTCCGGGTGCCACATCGGAATGTCCCAACAAACACGCCGCCGGTAAATTATGTCGCCGCATAATTCCATGCACGAGCTCTCTGAAGGCAGCAGTCTGTGCCTCGGGAAATGGACGGTAACCATGTTCGTGGCCTGGGTTCACCAACTCGATGCCGATGGATGCACTGTTGATATCGCGCACGCCGCGCCAGAAGGCTTTACCTGCGTGCCACGCGCGCATGTCTTCGGCTACTAGACGATAAATCGTGCCATCTTCATCGATGGCGTAATGTGCGCTCACTTCGGCGGCGCTGTCGCAGAGACGAGCCTTGGCTTCGTCCCAAGACTTCATACCGGTGTAGTGCGCAACGATATGGCGCACGGCAATTTTTCCATCGACCTCACGGCGTGGTCCGAAATTGGGCGAGGGGAGCTCTTTGATCATAAGAGTCATGGCGCGATCAAAGTGTCAGACTCGGCTGTGAGAATCTAGTGCGCGAACGCGGGCCTGACGGGCGCCAGGTAGTGCCGCAGCTTATCAATGGCTTTGGCCTCGATCTGGCGTACGCGCTCGGCGGTGAGTCCGTGGATTCGCGCGAGTTTCGCCAACGTGGCTGGCTCATCGGCCAGGTAGCGGCATTTCAGAATGTCTTTTTCGCGCCGGTCTAGATTTGCCATGGCCTTGCGTAGCTGCTCGCGGTGCCAATGGCGTTCGTCGTTCTCGATCGCGTGTTCTTCGGGTGTCGGCGCGCTGTCTGCCACCATATCGCCGAAGGTAAAGCCGCTGCTGCCCGGAATGGTCTGATGCAGCGATACATCCTTCGCCGACATGCGCTGGTCCATGGCAATAATATCGTCGCGCGACACCTGAAAGTGCTTAGCCAGCTTCGCGATTTCGCTGTCGTCCAAATGCCGGTCGCCATCGGTACGCAAAGCTTGCTTTGCGCGGCGCAAATTGAAAAACAGACGTTTCTTACCGGCACCGTTACCGAGCTTGATCATCGACCACGTTTGCAGAATGAAATTCAACATGGCCGCCCTAATCCACCACCGGGCATAGGTCGAGAAACGAAAGCCTTTTGCAGGCTCGAATCGGTCGGCCGACTGCAGCAGGCCGACGTTGCCTTCGCCGATGAGGTCACTTACTGGAATGCCGTATCCCATATAACGTTGGGCTATTTTCGGCACCAGCCGCAGGTGGCTGGCAATGAGCGCGTCATACGCCTTTCGGTCGCCCTTTTGATACCAGCGATCAATCAGCGCCAATTCCTCTGCTTCGCTAAGGATCGGATAATCCTTGATGCGGTCCAGGTAATTCATCGGCGCCGGACGCGACGCGCGCGCGCGCGACATAAGTGTGTTGGCGGATGTAACCGTGTCTGATCCTACATGCGTCATGAACCCACAACGCCCGGTGCGGGAAAATGGTCCGAATTTCCTGGTAAAAACGCCGTCAAAGCGTTCTAATTTCTTGTAATAATTGCTAAAACTGCGGCTATCGACGTTTTGAGCGGGGGGATTGTGCCATGACGACCTACACCGTGCCGTTGCGCGAGATGCGCTTTGTGCTCCATGAAACTTTCGATGCGGCGGGCACGCTTACCGCCCTCCCGGGCTTCGAGGACGCCACCGCCGACATGATGGACGCGGTGCTCGAGGAATGCGCCAAGCTCTGTCAGGACGTGCTCGACCCCTTACGCCGCTCGGGCGACGAGGAGGGCTGCACGTTCAAGGACGGCAAAGTCACCACACCGAAAGGTTTTAAAGAGGCCTACGCTCAATACGTCGCCGGTGGTTGGTGCGGCCTGACCGCGAGCCCCGAATTCGGCGGGCAGGGCCTGCCCGAAACCCTCGACTGTCTCGTCGCCGAGATGACCAGTTCGGCCAACCTGTCGTTCGGCCTGTATCCGGGCCTCACGCAAGGCACGATTCTCGCTCTGACCGCTCTCGGCACGCCCGAACAGAAGAAAACCTATCTGCCGAAATTGGTCAGCGCTGAATGGCAAGGCGCCATGTGCCTAACGGAGTCTCACTCCGGTTCCGACCTGGGCTTGCTGCGCACGAAAGCTGTTCCCAACGCCGATGGCAGCTACAGCGTCACCGGCACCAAGATTTTCATTTCCGCCGGCGAACACGACATGGTGGATAACGTCATTCACCTCGTTCTCGCCAAACTTCCCGATGCACCGGAAGGCAGCCGCGGCATTTCCATGTTCTTGGTGCCAAAGTTCCTGCCCAAGGCCGATGGTACGCCCGGCGAACGCAACGCGGTTGCTTGCGGGTCCATCGAACACAAGATGGGCATGAAGGCCTCGGTCACGTGCGTCATGAACTTCGACGGAGCTAAAGGCTGGATTGTCGGTCAGCCGCACAAAGGCTTGGCCGGCATGTTCGTGATGATGAACAAAGAGCGCTTGTTCGTCGGTACACAAGGCATCAGCCAAGCGGAAATCGCTTATCAGGGCGCCGTCACCTACGCCAAAGACCGTCTTCAAGGCCGCGCGGCCACTGGGCCGGCCAATCCCGACAAGCCCGCCGATCCCATCATCGTCCACCCCGACATTCGCAACCGTCTACTCTACACGCGCGCGATTGTCGAAGCGCACCGCGCGTTGGCGATTTGGACACATATCAATGTCGATCTGTCGCACAAGCACGCCGATGCCGCTGCGCGTCAACGCGCCGACGATATGGTGGGCATCATGACGCCGATCATCAAAGCCGGTGGCACGGGTTACGGCTCGGAGCTTGCCAACACCTGCCTTCAGGTTTTCGGCGGCCACGGCTATATCCGCGAGCACGGCATGGAACAGTTCGTGCGCGACGTCCGCATCACTGAAATTTACGAAGGCACCAACACCATTCAGGCGCTTGATCTCGTCGGGCGCAAATTGGAATTGGGCGGCGGTCGTTTGTTCACGGGCTGGATCGGTGAGGTGGAAGGCACGCTGAAGCGTCTCGAAGGCCGCAACGACATGGCCGAATTCACCGTGCCCTTAAAAGAGTCTGTCGCGCGCCTGAAGTCGTGCACCCAATGGCTGAACGATGAAGCTAAGAAAGACCCCAACGCCAAAGGCGCGGCGGCTATGGATTATCTGCGCTTGTTCACGCTGGTGGCGTATGCGTGGATGTGGACGCTGATGGCGGAAAAGGCGCTCGCCAACAAAAACAGCGGTGATGCTGCCTTCTACGATACCAAGCTCACCGTCGCGCGCTATTTCTTCAGCCGCGTCCTGCCGCAAACCGCGAGCATGGATGCCGTGGTGCGCTCGGGCAGCAAAGCCATGATGGCCTTAAGCGAAGCGGCGTTCTAATTTTTCTGTAGCTCACGCAGGACAAACACACGTACCGCGCTGGAAAGGTTTCCGGCGCGGCCTGTGTCGATGCTGGTGATGAGAGCGTTGACCGACGTTTCGCGACGCTCGGCGATATCGCGCAACGCATCCCAGAACGGTGCTTCAATGGAAACGCTGGTGCGATGCCCGGCGATATTCACCGAGCGTTTTTTGATCGCCTCAGTCATGAGGCGCGATCATATCGCCCGGCTTGACCCACGCATCGAATTGCTCGGCCGTGACGTAACCCGACTTCAACGCCGATTCTTTCAACGTCGATCCGTCGGCGTGCGCCTTCTTAGCGATTTCGGCGGATTTGTCGTAGCCGATATGCGGCGCTAACGCCGTTACCAGCATCAACGAATTTTCGACGTGGCGCGCGATAACTTTTTCGTTGGCCTTAAGGCCGTTGACGCAATGCTGGCGGAAACTCCGCGCCGCGTCCGCCAACAAGCGAATTGACTGCAGCACGTTGTAGATGATCACCGGCTTGAAGACGTTCAATTCCAAATGCCCATGCGATCCCGCGACCGTCACCGTCGTGTGATTGCCCATCACTTGCGCGCAAACCATGGTCAGCGCTTCCGCCTGGGTTGGGTTCGCTTTGCCCGGCATAATCGACGAGCCCGGCTCATTGGCGGGCAGAATCAATTCGCCTAGGCCCGATCGCGGGCCCGAGCCCAGCAGCCGGATATCGTTGGCGATCTTCATCAACGACACGGCGATGGTATTCAACGCACCCGAAACTTCCACCATGGTGTCGTTCGACGCTAAGCCTTCGAAGAAATTCGCCGTCGGCCAAAATGGAAGTTCCGCGGCCTTGCGCATCTCCGTGCAAAATTTCTCCGGAAAGCTTTTCTTGGAATTCAGCCCGGTGCCCACGGCTGTGCCGCCCTGAGTCAATTTGTAAAGACGCTGCAACGTCGCTTTGACGCGCTCGATGCTATAGGCGATCTGCGCTGAATAGCCCGAGAACTCCTGACCTAGCGTCAGCGGCGTGGCGTCCTGCAAATGCGTGCGGCCGATTTTCACAATGCGGTCGAAGGCGTCCGCTTTGTTGTCGAGCGAGTCCTGCAAACGCTCCAGTGCGGGCATCAAATTTCCCGTCAGCTCTATAGCGGTCGCGATGTGCATGACCGTGGGGAAACTGTCGTTGGATGATTGGCTGCAGTTCACATGATCGTTCGGGTGTATGGGCGTCTTCCCGCCGCGCTTACCCGTGAGCATTTCGTTGGCGCGCCCCGCGATCACTTCGTTCGCGTTCATATTGGTCTGCGTACCGGAACCCGTCTGCCACACGACGAGCGGAAACTCGTCGTCGAGTTTGCCTTCGGCTACTTCGGTCGCGGCGGCTGCTATGGCGTCGGCGATGTCGGCGGGCAACTCACCCAGCGTCTTATTGGCCAGCGCGGCGGCTTTCTTTTGTAAGCCGAAGGCTCGGATCAACGGCACCGGCATGCGCTCGCCGCCGATTTTGAAGTTTTCGATACTGCGTTGGGTCTGCGCGCCCCAATAATGTTCATCGGGAACCTCGACGGCTCCCATGGTGTCGGTTTCAGTGCGCGTGGCCATTGTCCCTCGTGAGCAAATCAGGGCTATAGAGTAGCGAGAAATGCCTCCGCCGCGTCAAGGGCGCCTGTCAAATTTTGGTCATGTGTTTTGCCGACCCTTTGACGGGGCTTCAGGTCGTGATCGCCGTCCTCCGCCCAATGAATCTGGATCGATTCCGCCAGTTTCAGTGCGCTGATGTCCTCGAATCCGCCCATGGCGTCACGCGTCCCCTGGCAGATGAGCGTGGGTGTTTGGAGCGTCAGGAGATGTTCGATGCGCGACGTATCCCTCCGCCCGGCGCCGTAAAACGGATACCCCAGGCACAAGAGGCCGCGCGCTTTTACCTCGTCGGCGATCAGGCTTGCCATGCGTCCGCCCATGGATTTACCGCCGATGACCAAGGCGTCCGACCCAATCTGGGCGATGACCTCATGCCAGATGTCGAGCATCACCGGCTGGCGGTCGGGCGGTTTGCGGTGGCCGCCTTTGCGCCGCGCCGCCATAAAGGGAAATTCGAACCGCGCCACGCGGTAGCCCAGCCCAGCAAAACCCTCGGCAAAGAATTCCATGAACGGCGTGTCCATGGGCGCCCCCGCACTGTGGGCGAGGGCGATGGTCAGCCGCGATTTTTGCGGGCCGTTCCAAAGAAGTTCAACGGCCACCTAAACTGCCTACGTGTTTCGCTTAAATAGCGAGAGGAGGGTGTCCCAGTGTTTTTTCTCCGCCGCCGCGTTGTGCATCGGCAGATCGATCATCGTGAACCCGTGCGCGGCACCCGGATAAAGTTCTGATTTAGACTTCACACCTGCCGTGGCGAGAGCTGCTTCCAGCGTTTTGACTTGCTCGGGCGATGCATACGGATCGTTATCGGCGTGGCCGAAATAAAGTTCGGCCTTAACAGAGCCCAACAATTTGTGCGGGCTCTTAGGATCGTCCGTCACAAGGCCGCCGGCATGATAAGCCGCCGCCGCCGCGACGCGTTCGGGGAATGCCGCGGCTGTGCGCACCGACATGGTGCCGCCGAAGCAATAACCCGTGGTGACAACTTTGCTGCCCGGCTTCACTTCTTTTTGCTGCGACAGAAAATCCAAATACGTTCCGGCGTCGTTGACGACCTTATCCGGCGGCATGCCGCCGATCAGCGCCATCAGTTTCGGTAGATTCTCGGGCGAGAAAACGGTCGTCGGCTCCATCACTGGCGCGCGGCCTGAACGATAGAAGACGTTCGGCAGGATGACGTAAAAGCCCGCTGCCGCCATCCGATCCGCCATCTGGTTCAGCACAGGGCGCACGCCGATGGCGTCCATGTAAAACAACACCGCCGGAAACGGACCACCCGCATCGGGATAAGAAACGTAAGTGTCGCAAATGCCGTCGGCTGTTTTGATGTCGATGGTTCTGGTGGTCACGGAATTCCTCGCCAATGAAGAGTATCAATTAAAGCTGATTGAAGAAGTCGTTGCCCTTGTCGTCCACGACGATGAATGCGGGGAAGTCTTCCACTTCGATTTTCCAGATGGCTTCCATGCCGAGTTCGGGATACTCGACCACTTCCACCTTTTTGATGGATTTCTCGGCCAGCATCGCGGCCGCGCCGCCGATGGAGCCCAGATAAAACCCACCGTGCTTTTTGCACGCTTCCGTCACAGCCTTCGAACGATTGCCCTTCGCGAGCATAACCATCGAGCCGCCGTGGGCTTGCAGGTCGTCAACGTACGCATCCATGCGCCCCGCCGTCGTCGGCCCGAACGCGCCCGAGGCATAGCCTTTGGGCGTCTTTGCAGGCCCTGCGTAATAAACCGGGTGTTGCTTGAAGTATTCCGGCAGGCCTTCGCCGCGATCGATGCGTTCTTTCAATTTCGCATGCGCGATGTCGCGCGCAACAACCATGGGGCCCGACAACGACACGCGCGTCTTGGTCGGATACTGGCTGAGGATTTTGCGGATCTCGTCCATAGGTCGATTGAGATCGATCTTGATCACATCGCCCGAGAGTTTGTCTTCGCGCACTTCCGGCAGATATTGCGCCGGATTGGTCTCTAGCTGCTCGACGTAAATGCCGTCCTTGGTAATCTTGCCCAAGGCCTGGCGGTCGGCGGAGCACGACACGCCGATGCCCACCGGGCACGAGGCGCCGTGGCGGGGCAGGCGGATCACACGCACGTCATGGCAGAAATATTTGCCGCCGAATTGCGCGCCAATGCCCAAAGTGCGGGTCATTTCCAGCACTTCGGCTTCCATCTCCAAGTCGCGGAACGCCTGACCGTGCGGACCGCCTTTGGTCGGTAGCGTATCAAGATACCGCGACGAGGCCAGTTTCACGGTCTTCAACGTCATTTCAGCCGACATGCCGCCGATGACGATAGCGAGGTGATAAGGCGGGCATGCAGAGGTGCCGAGGTTCCTCACTTCTTCTTCCAAAAATTTGCGCAAGCCGGCTTTGTTCAACACGGCCTTGGTTTTTTGGAAGAGATACGTCTTATTGGCCGAGCCGCCGCCCTTGGCCATGAACATAAATTTGTAAGCGCCGCCCGGAATCGCGAACAGATCGATCTGCGCGGGCAGATTATTGCCGGTGTTCTTTTCCTCGAACAGCGATGCCGGCGACATCTGCGAATAACGCAGGTTCAGTTTCGCATAAGCGTCAGCCACACCTTCACTGATGGCGAGGCTTTCATCGCCGTCGACCCAAACGTTTTGGCCCTTCTTGCCCATCACGATCGCGGTGCCGGTGTCCTGGCACATAGGCAAAATGAAGCCCGCCGAAATATTCGCGTTCTTCAAGAGCTCCAGCGCCACGAAGCGATCGTTCGGTGACGCTTCCGAATCGTCCATGATCTTACGCAGTTGTTTCAAATGGCCGGGGCGCAACAGGTGCGACAAATCCCGGAAGGCTTCCGCCGTTAATTGCGTGATGGCTGTAGGCGCCACGACCACAATGTCTTGGCCGCGAAATTTATCGACGGCGATGCCGTCACTGCCCAGCTTGCGGTAAGGCGTTTCGTCAGGCCCGAGCGGAAAAATCTCGGAGAATGCGGAATCCAACATGTGCGACCCCCCTTAAGGCCGAAGCGACGTTCGTCTGCGTGCCAGCTTATTTCTTACGGAACGCGTCCAACGTGACGACGTTACCGACCCCGCCTTCCTCGTCCGCGGGCTTCACAACCGCGAGGCCGCTGGTCTTGCGGCTCGTTTTGAGACGTTTGGTCACCTTTGCAGAATCGACCGGCATGGAGTCTTCCGTCACGATCTCCAGTGGCGGGTCGCCCGCGTCATCGTCCTGATCCTCGTCGTCACCATCTTCGTCGATGGCGTCGGTCTGTTCCTCGAACTCGACATGGAACTGCAGTCCGAATTTCGCGTGCGGATCGGCGAAGGCGGTCACGGCCGAGAAGGGGACAACCAACTTCTGACTGACGCCCGAGAAGCTCAACGTGATCTCGAAATAGTCTTCGTAGACATGCAGATCCCAGAACTGATGCTGCAGCACGATGGTCATTTCGTTGGGGTGCAGCGCTTTCAAGCTCGGTGCGATGTTCACCTCAGGGTGGGTCGTTTCGAACGTAATATAAAAATGGTGTGCGCCCGGCAGGCCTTGGGCCTCCGTAATACGCAAAGCCTGGCGCAAGACGCCGCGCAAGGCGTCCTCAACCATTCGTTCGTAACTTAGCGTCGTGATGTCCATCGCCATATTCTCGTTGGGACCGTAAAGGGGTTCAATGGGGTTTTATGTGTTTGATGCGTGTGCGTGCCATAAATAAAAGCGCGCGTGTATGCAACAATTGGCTCGCAACTGGGCCTATGCGACTCGCAAAACGCCGTCGGGCGACGTTTCGCCACTCAGGAGAAAGTGGGGGGGCTTCTGTTGCCCGGTGCCCCCCCGAACCGCGCTTTGAACGTATTACCTAGCGGCCGTTAGGCGGCGAGGCGGACGTTCTCAACGAGTGCAACGTTGTCGTTGGCACTTTTAGATATGGCCCGATAACGGCGGTACCATGCCGGGAACAGCTACTGTCTTTACTACGCACGTCGAGCCTGTTTCGCCCCCATGGCACCGGCTTTGAAAGCCGCCGGTAAAATGGTGGAGGCGCCGGGTACTGCCCCCGGGTCCGCTACGTCTATGCCACAGCAGGTTTAGCGCCATGTCCGCTTGCGCGGCGTCACTAATATAAGTCTCTTGCACCCGTTTGGCTACCGGGGGGCCGGAAGGGGCGCTATAACAAGGCCATGCAGCAATATCTCGACCTCCTCGACCATGTTTTGCGGACCGGCGCCAAGAAATCCGACCGGACGGGCACGGGCACGCTCAGCGTGTTTGGGCACCAAATGCGCTTTGATCTGGGCGCAGGTTTTCCGCTCCTGACCACCAAAAAGCTCCACGTTAAATCCATCATTTATGAACTGTTGTGGTTCCTCAAAGGCGACACCAACGTCGGCTATCTGAAGGATAACGGCGTTTCCATCTGGAACGAGTGGGCCGACGAAGCCGGCGAGCTGGGTCCGGTCTACGGCTACCAATGGCGATCATGGCCCACGCGCGACGGCGGCAAGATCGATCAGATCGCAAAATTGATCGCGGGTTTAAAAAAAAATCCCGACAGCCGTCGCCACATTGTAACGGCGTGGAACCCGGCCGATGTTGACCGCATGGCGTTGCCGCCGTGCCATTGCTTGTTCCAGTTCTATGTCGCGGACGGAAAGCTGTCGTGCCAGCTTTATCAACGCAGCGCCGACATCTTCCTCGGCGTGCCGTTCAACATCGCGTCGTATGCGTTGCTTACGCTGATGATTGCGCAAGTCGTGGGCCTGAAGCCCGGCGACTTTGTGCACACCCTGGGCGACGCGCATATCTATTCAAACCATATCGAGCAAGCGCACATCCAGTTGGCCCGTGCGCCCCGCACTTTGCCGATCATCACGATCAATCCGGCCGTGACGGACATTTTCGGCTTCGACTACGCCGACTTCAAATTGGAAAGCTACGACCCGCATCCACATATCGCGGCGAAAGTGGCGGTCTAAAAAAACAAAACGCCGGCCTGCGATTTGCGGGCCGGCGTTTGTTTACCCCACGAAGGGATTATTTCTTGGTTGTACGCTCTTTCACGGTTGCAACCAGCTTGGTGTAGTTATCGATCACGTCGTTGCTCTTCTTGATTTCCGTGTCGATCATCTTGCCCATGCAGCCCTGCCACTTATCCATGTCGTTGGCATAGGTTTCGATGAGCTTGCCGGTCGCGTTGACTTCAGCCGGCTTCGCCGTCGCCGCGTCAGGCAGCGCGGGCGCTACGGGTGTTACGCCGCAATCCGCCGCAAATGCTTGGGCGCTGAAACCGAGAGCTGCCGTCGTGGCCGCCAGAATGATGAATTTTTTCATAGGTACCTCCCTTCCTGAATGATGCCGCAGACTAACATGCTGTTTTCGTTTGCGTTAAGCTATTTTCTCAACTTGTAATGTGCCCTCACACTGCGTCCGATCTAGGGCAAAACCCCGGTGAATCCGTGAATTCTAGCGATTTAACAGAACCGCCCGTCGGAATTTCCCTGGTCGTGGCCCGGGCTTCCAATGGGGTTATCGGGGTCGGCAATAAGCTGCCCTGGCACATTTCCGCCGACCTCCAGCACTTCAAAAGGCTGACGGTCGGCAAGCCGGTAATCATGGGCCGCAAGACCTACGACTCCATCGGCAAACCTTTACCGCGCCGAACCAACATCGTGGTCACGCGCGACCCCGCTTGGCGTGCCGAAGGTGTCATCGTCGCCCACGACCTCGCGACGGCTCTGGCTTTGGCGTACGAAGATTTGCATCGCACCGGCGCGCGCGAAGTTGCCGTCATAGGCGGTGCCGAGATTTTCCGCGAAAGCCTGCCCCACGCCGTGCGCGTGTATCTCACCGAAATTCGCCGCGCCTACGACGGGGACGCGGTGCTCGCGACCGACTTTAGTGATTGGCGCGAAACCGCACGCGAAGACCACGCGCCCGAAACGCCCGACGGCCCGGCCTTCACCTTCATCACGCTCGAGCGCTAACGCTTACGGTGATAACGTGCACATCGTTGTCGTGTCGGTGATCGTGCCACTGGCCGCGTTCGTGCTGTACGACTGGAGATAGCCCGTGAAGGCGCTGTCGGCTTTCAGCACATAGTAATACTGCTGCGACGTCGGCTTTACGTGCGCCGATGTTTCAAGGTCGGGCACATGGATCAGGAACTGACCATTGGCCGGAATGGTCGGGCTGGTATAGGTGCCCAGACGTTGCGCGGTATCGGCGTCGTAGATGCCAAGCGTCACCGTGATGTTCGACGTTCCGGTGTTATGGATACCGACCGAGCTGGGATACCCGCTTAAGGTTGAGGAATTGACCGAAGGCAGCACCAGCGGACTGGTGGTCGCGCCCGTATCGCACGTACTCAAGTTCAGAACCGACTGCTGCGGTACCTGATAGATCACATACTGAAAGAGCCCGCTGAAAGTGGAGCGCACCGACAATGTATAGAATGTCGGTTTCGTGACGATGGCAGGCGTCGCCGCGTTTTCCAACGTCTTGATGTAGTACTGCGGCGAAGCGCCCGCCGGGATGTTGGGGCTCGTCCATGTAGAAAGCGCGGTTCCCGTCGCGGCGTCGGCGAAGGTGACTTGCACCGTGCCGGCACTCGTGCCGCCGTTATAGAACCGCAAATGCGATTCGATGTCCCGCCACGAACTTGGGAATACGCTGGGCACACGCAAGCCTGCGACAGAACCCGCCGTCGCCGTCGCCGGCGTCCACGCGATCCATGTACTCAGCAAACCCTTGTTCCACGAATCGTACCAAGGTCCGCCCGAATCATCGTCGAAGTCGTCGGAATACGAAAGCGAACCGACGACGGACCGCTGACCTGTTTCCGGATCGACGAAAAAGAACGGGCTGCCGGAATCGCCGCCCGTGGCATCGAGCGAGAATTCTCGTACGTGATTGTTGCGCAGGAAGTTACCGCTGATGTCGCTGCCGATATCGGTATACATGCCGTAATTGTTGGTGCTCTGAACGACGCCCGGATAGCCGGCGTTGACCGCGGTGGTTCCCGTGCTGCCGTAGATCACCGGCATGAAAGTGTCGGTGAAGGTGAACGCAGTCTTGAACTGAATCGACGCGAAGTCGTTTTTATAATCGGTGACGGGATACGCATCCTCGCCTGAAATCTGCGTCCATGTCTGAGTCACGTTGACACTCGCCACGTCGGATTTTCCGCCGTAGGGACGGATCGGCGCATTGTCGCCCAATGTTGCTTGATATTGGCCAGGATAAAAACGTGCCGACGCGACGTACCCGCCAAGATCCTTATCGTGAAGGCAGTGCCCCGCGGTGAGCACCACATACGGACTGACCAAAGTGCCGCTGCAGCGAAAACTCGCGCCGGTCGGATAGGTGATCGACAGATAGCCGATCGTGTTCCACGGGTAAGAACGCGTATTGCTGACGACCACGCGGTCATCGACGCCGATGGCCGCCGGAGTCTCAAGCGCGCTCTGGGCGCGCGTGCTCTTCTGGCTCTCCAGCGCCGCGCGCGGTTTGACCGCGTCTTGCGAAACGTCGCCGAAATTCTTGATGGCGGGGCGCGGTGGCAATTCGTCGGGCGTCGTGCTTTGCGGTTGCTCCGACGCAGCGTTCGACGGCCGCTTCACGCCTTTGGGCATGGGCCGCACGTTGTCGGGTTCTTCCGGCATGTCGGCGCTGGGGCCCTGCGATGAGCGCGCGGAATTTGTGTTCCCCGGGTTAGGTCGGCCGATGGCGGCGGAAGATGTGAGAAAAGCGGTGGCTTCGTCGCGCGTCAACTGATGCGCGGTGGGCTTATCAACACTGATGCAAATCAAACGCGGCTTACCGCCAACCGTCCCGTAGATCGCGTGCCAGTCGTAGTATTGGCCCTGAATGACTTGCCCCATGTGCCGTTCGGACGGCGCCGTGGCTTTGTCGACGCTTGCGCAGTCGTAAGCCGACAAGTCCGGCAAGCGCACGGTTTCAAAGCGCTCTGCAGCGGCAACGTTGGTGACAATGGAGACGACGAAAAGCGGGGCAAACAAAACGGGCCACCGCTTGTGGTTCGGATGACCACAGCAATTTTTCTGCACTGGAAAGTGCCCCTTTAGTCTTATAGCCCGTCGTCGTCATGATCGGACTGCAGACTGTAATGATCAAGATATGATGTTGTAACTTTTCCGCTTTCGCGTAACGCGCGCGGCGGTGTCGGATCGACACGTATCAGTTCATAGATATTGTCGGAGACTTCTTGCCGCCGCCTGCGATTTTTTCCCAAATACGTGCGGCGATTTTTAAATAGGCCTGCGCGTGAGGGCCTTCCGGATCGGAAACGACAATGGGAATGCCGCCGTCTGACGTCACGCGGATTTTAATGTCGAGCGGAATTTCGCCCAAAAACTCTGCATCAAGTTCGGCGGCCGTGCGCTTCGCGCCACCGTGATCGAAGATGTCTTCGCGGTGTCCGCAGTTCGTGCAGATGTGATAGCTCATGTTTTCGACGATGCCGAGGATCGGAACCTCCACGCGCCGGAACATGTTCAATCCCTTGCGCGCATCCAACAACGCGATGTCTTGCGGCGTGGATACGATCACCGCGCCCGCGAGCGGCACCCGCTGCGACATGGTGAGCTGCGTGTCGCCCGTGCCTGGCGGCATATCGACCACCATCACGTCCACATCGCCCCACCGCACATCGCGCAGCATTTGCTCCAAGGCACCCATCACCATCGGCCCGCGCCAGATAATGGGATTATCCTCGGCGATCATGAAGCCGATGGACATCACTTTTACGCCGTGCGCTTCCAAAGGAATCACGGTCTTGCCTTCGGCGCGTGGTTTTTGTCCGGCGAGACCCAGCATGCGCGGCATGGATGGTCCAAAAATATCGGCATCGAATAACGCCGCGCTGTGCCCCAGTTTCGAAAATGCCAAGGCGAGGTTGGCAGCGGTCGTCGATTTTCCGACGCCGCCTTTTCCCGAAGCGACGGCCAAGATGTATTTAACCGTCGGCAATTCAATTCGGTCGCGCTTCGGTGGGGTTGCCGCAGCGGCAGCGGCAGGCTTCTCATTCTGCGCCGTCAGAACCGCTGTTACAGTCAAAACACCGGGCAGGGCGTGCACGACTTTTTCGGCGGCCGCGCGTACGGGTTCCAACTGCGGGCCCAGCCTTGCAGGCACTTCTAACGTGAACGTGATGTGCCCGTCCTTTATCAGGACGTCCTTGACCCATTCACGGGCGACCACATCCAGGCCCCCAGTGCCGGAATCCACCGTCTTTAGCGCGTTTATCACCTGTTCCCGGGTGATGTTTGCCATAAGCCCGTGTCCGTTCGCTTTTTGCGCGTTGATTTGCGACACCACCCGCTTATGTCCTATAACTCACGGCACTAAAAAGCGGACGCAGCGAAGGATTAGTCGATTGTTCTACAAACAACAAGGCAGCGGCCCCTGGGGCGGCGGTGGCGGAAGCGGCGGCAACGGCGGCGGCGGTCCTTGGGGCAGTGGCGGCGGCGGCAACAATAATCCTTGGGGCGGTCGAGATCGTGGCGCCGGTGGCGGCGGCAATCAACCCCCCGACCTGGAAGAACTCCTGCGCCGCAGCCAAGAGCGTTTGCGCAAAATGATGCCCGGCAGCACCGGCGGTTTACGCGTGCTGTGGCTTGTGGCGGCCGTGATCATCGTAATTTGGGGCTTGAGCGGTTTCTACCGCGTGCAGCCCGACGAGCAAGGCGTCGAACTTTTGTTCGGCCAATACGTCAAAACCACCCAACCGGGTTTGAACTACTGGTTCCCGTCGCCGGTCGGCGAAGTGGTGCGTCCGAAAGTGACGCAGACCAATCAGGTGACCATCGGTTTCCGGGGTGCTGGCACGACCTTGCGTGAATTCCCGCAAGAGAGCCACATCCTCTCGGGCGACCAGAACATCGTCGATATTCAGTTCGTCGTGCAGTGGCGTATCCGCGAAGCCGGCGAATATTTGTTCAACATGCGCGATCCGGAAGGCACGGTGAAAGTGGCCGCCGAAAGTGCGTTGCGTGAAGTCGTGGGCCGCAATCCGTTGCAGGCCGTCATGACCAACCAGCGCGACCTCATCGCGCAGCAGGCACGCGAACTCCTGCAGCAGATCATGGACTCCTACAAAGCGGGCGTGACCATCCTCGATCTGCGCATCCAAAAAGCCGATCCGCCGAAAGAGGTGATCGACGCGTTCAACGACGTGCAGCGCGCCAAGCAGGACGAAGAGCGTCTGCGTAACGAGGCACTCGCTTATCGCAACGACATCGTCCCCCGCGCCAAGGGTGAAGCGGCTCGCATGGTTCAAAATGCGACCGCCGAAAAAGAGAAGCTGGTGAAAGAGGCCGAAGGTCAAGCCGCGCGCTTCACGGCATTCTATCAGACGTATGTCGCCAACAAGGACATCACCACGCGCCGCATGTATCTCGAAGCCATGCAGGAAATCTTGGGCAAGTCCGACAAGGTCATCATCGACAACAGCGGCAAGGGATCGGGCGTTGTGCCTTATCTCCCACTGCCCGAATTGAAAAAGCCCGCGCCGGCTAAGGGAGCCGCCCAATGAGCCCGCGTAATGTCATAGGCATTATCATTGCCGCCGTCGTTGTAATCGTCGGATTGGGCTCGATCTATACCGTGCGCCAAACCGAAGTGGCCTTGGTCCTGCAGTTGGGCGCACCGGTCCGCGTGATCGCCGTGCCGGGACTGCACTTTAAAGTGCCGTTCATGCAAAACGTCATCACCTACGATTCCCGCATCCTCGATCTCGATCCCGTGGGTCAGGATATGTCGTTGATCGATCAACGCCGCGTGAATGTTGATTCATTCGCGCGCTATAAAATCATCGACCCGTTGAAGTTCTTCCAGTCGGTCATGACCGAAGCCGCCTTCCGCGACCGCTTTGGCAACATCCTGAACAGCTCGGTGCGCGATGCACTGGGTCATACGGATTTGGCCGATCTTCTTGGTGCCAAGCGTCCTGAAGTCATGCATGAGATCACTCAGGCCGTGAAACGCCGCGAGGGTGAGTTCGGCATTGAAGTCATCGAAGTCCGCATCGGCCGCACCGATCTCACGGCCGACACCACCCAGGCCACCTACAACCGCATGCGCTCCGACCGTATGGCCGAAGCCGCCGAGTTCCGAGGCCGGGGCCAGGAGCAAAAGTCGACCATCGAAGGTGAAGCTGACCGCGAACGCACAATCATTATCGCCGAAGCCGAAAAATCATCCCAAACCCTGTTGGGGGACGGCGAAGCCGAAAGCCGCAAGATCCTGAACGCGGCCCAGGGCAAGGACTCCGAGTTCTACGCTTTCTTCCGTTCTCTGGAAGCGTACCGGGCCTCCATCGGTGAAGGCACGACGCTGGTCCTGAACCCGGATTCCGAATTCTTTAAGTACTTCAACAAGCCGCCAGGCCGGTAAAAGATCATTTGGTCATTCCTCACCACCGCGAATGACCAAAAAGAAAGCTGCGCTTTCCTTGCCCGGACGTCCGTTTCCGGCAACAATCGCTGTATGTCTTCATCTTCCGGGGAGGAAGGGTTGAATCATACGCGTCGTTCGTTTGTTCATGCGCTGGGCATTGCCGCGCTGAGCCTTGTGCTGACCTTCGGCGCAACCCCGGCCATGACCAAGGGGGCGCCCGACAGCTTCGCCGATCTGGCCGAAAAGCTGGGGCCCACAGTGGTCAACATCTCCACCACCTCATTTGTCGCCCGCGCCAAGTCGACCGAAACCGGCCCCGACGGCAAACCGCTGGACGAATGGTTCCGTGATAACTTCGACAAGCGTAACGGCGACAGCGCACCGTCTGATCGCGCCGACCGCCGGCGCCAAACCTCTCTGGGCTCCGGCTTCATCATCGATAAGACCGGCTACATCGTCACCAACAATCACGTGGTCGCCGACGCCGACGAAATCTCCGTCATTCTCGACGACGACACGGTTCTTCCGGCCAAGTTGATCGGCCGCGACGAACGGGTCGACATTGCGTTGCTCAAAGTCGAGGCGGGCCGCGACTTGCCGTTTGCGGTGTGGGGCAATTCATCCACTGCCCGCGTCGGTGAATGGGTGATGGCCATCGGCAATCCGTTCGGCCTGTCGGGCAGCGTCAGCGCCGGAATCATTTCCGCCCGTGCCCGCGATCTTAACAGCGGCCCGGGTCACTACGACGATTTCATTCAGACCGACGCCGCCATCAATCGCGGCAATTCGGGCGGTCCTTTATTCAACATGGATGGCAGTGTCATCGGCGTGAATACCGCGATCTATTCCACGACGGGGGGCAGTGTCGGCATCGGCTTTGCCGCGTCGGCGAATCTTGTGCGCCCTGTGATCGAAGACTTACGCCAATACGGCCGTACGCGACGCGGCTGGATCGGGGTCCAGATTCAAAATGTCACTGAAGAAATCGCCGCGACCCTTGGGCTCGATCGCCCGCGCGGCGCGCTCGTTTCCCAACTTGCTGAAAATGGCCCTGCGGCCAAATCGGGACTTGAGTCGAGCGACATTGTGCTGACGTTTGACGGCAAGGCCATCAACAAGCGCGACGAACTTCCGCGCATCGTGGCTGAAACGGGAATCGATAAAATTGTCGATATGACTATTTGGCGCAAAGGCCAGCAGAAGAATCTCAAAGTGACGGTGGCCGAACTTAAAGAGACCAAGGAAGAAAAAAAGGTCGCCACCGCGACGCCGCCCGCACCTCAGGCAAAGGCCGATTTCAAGAAAGTGGCGTTGAAGGAGATCGGTGTCACGGTCGCTGAAATCAGCGATACCACACGCAAGACCTATTCTATTCCCGAAGCTGTGCAAGGCCTTGTGGTGGTCGAGGTCGATCAACTCAGCGATGCGGCCCTCAAGGGCCTGCGCGTGGGTGATGTCATCGACGAGATTCACCAAATTCATGTGGGCTCTGGCGCCGAAGCAGGCGATGCCATCAAGCGCGCCAAAACGGCCGCGCGCAAAACCGTCCTGCTGCGCGTCATGACCAGCACGGGGATTCACTACGTGCCGGTGAAGGTCGGATAACGCCCGATGCGCATCGATTTTTATCACCTCCGAACCTCGCCGGTTGAAAAGGCGCTGCCGCAGCTCATGGAACGCGCCATGCAAACGGGCCTTCGTGTTGTCGTCATGGCGGCTTCCGAAGACCGGGTGGAGTCGCTCGGCAGCGTATTGTGGACCCACAATCCGGACTCTTGGTTGCCGCACGGCTCGGCCAAAAACGGCGCCGCCGCCGACCAACCCATTTGGCTCACCGACTGCGACGAAAACCCGAATGGCGCCAAATTGCTTTTTCTCACCGACGGCATGGCATCCGACAGGCTTTCCGAATTTGACCGGTGCTTCGATCTGTTCGACGGCAACGATGTCGATGCAACCGCGGCAGCGCGTACGCGCTGGACGACTGCAAAGACCGACGGCCACGATCTGCACTATTGGCAGCAGACGGAAGCCGGCTGGAAAGAGCAGGGCGTTTAAGTGGTGCGCGCGCCCCTCAATTGTTTTCCTCTCACTCAGGAAGACCTGTCAAATTTTAAATCTGCGGCGGAGAAATACATTCTGCCCGGTTACGCGCCACCGGCGCCATTTCTTGCCCGCAATTCCCCTGTGACCACCGTAGGCTCTTGTTTTGCGCAGAATATCGGTGAAACTCTGGTGAAACTGGGCACGCCTGCAAATTGGATTCAGATCGACGAAAATAATAACACGCCATTCATCACCGACTGGTTCTTTTCCAAGATCGTGTCGGGCGAGGAAAAGAACGCAAAAAATGTATTGCAGGTTCGCGCGTCCGCTCTGCTGATTGTCACTGTCGGTGTCGCGCTCCACCGTTTCGCGGGCGGAGTGCCGGAGATGAAAGGCAACGCCCCCGAGGACGTCGAAGCTATGTGGCGTATGTTTTCCGTAGAACAACTTTCTCGATATCTGCGCTCCATTGTCAGCAAGGCACGCACGATTAATCCCGATGTGCATATCGTCATCACGCTTTCGCCCATTCCATTGAAAGCTTCTCCAAATCATCCTTCGGTATTCGGACAGGACTGTCTCTCGAAGAGTTTGCTGCGTGTCGCCATCGACATCGTGGTGAATGAAAGGATTGCGAATCTGTCGTATTGGCCGTCGTTCGAAATGATACGTTGGTTGGGCGGACACGCTGGCCCTTATTACGGAACGGGCGCTGGCGCTCAAGACAACCGCCACGTCAGTCCGGAAGTTCTCGACACGATTATGTCGCTGTTCATCGAACGCTATTTTATGAAGTGAGCTCCGTTTGCGCGTGGGCTGCTCGTGCGGTTGATCGCGCGTGATGGGTATTGTTCGGATTAAGCCGCCATAAAGACGACGCGGAAACCGCCCGTGAAAAGATCTTCCACTGTCACATCGAGTTTAAGATGGTGAATGTCGCGTAGAACCTCCCCATGATCAAACCACGGCTGCTTGAACATTGCGGGCGGGCAATCGCGAATCCGTTGATGCGCTTTCGGCATAACGCGTTCGAATGCGATGGGTTTCAAACCATGCTTGCGAGCTAAAGCAAACCAATCCGTCAGGGTTGGATGGTGTTTGCCCTGGTGATGGTAATTGTATCGTTGCTTCAGGCTCGGTAAAAACTCAGGTTGATATTGGGTGCAGTATCTTCCCAAATCGTCCAAAGAGAGGCGCTGCGCCGCGTAAGGGAAGTGTGCGACAATGCCGGTCGCATTTACGGGAAACCACCAGTAGCCCAGCTGCCCATAAAACAAGCCGAATGGATTTAGGAGACTTCGGACCTTTGGCAGTATTTCATTCAAGTCGAAAAAGTCCAGGCATGAAACCGTCATGACGAAATCATAGGTTCCTTGCGCGTCCAAGACATTCATGTGCAAGTTTGCATCAAGCGCTGAACTGCCAGGAAAGTCTTTCACCATGCCAGTCAGCAAAGGTGTGCCGGGAAAGTGGTCCGCAGCATACTTTTGAGCATGAATGGCAGTTCTAACTAGTTCCGCCTTTTCACCGGTGTGCACTTCGACACCGCGAATCATATCGACAAAGCTGGCGAAATATTTGTCGCGTGCTTAATCCATCCGGTGGCCTTGAGAAGCCGGATACAAGTACTTTCGGCTCCGCCCAAATCGATGCCCGTTTCCCAGCGTTTGAGTAAGTCGTGACGTTGGAGAAAGTACATCATCGCTGAGAAACTGACCCAGTCTTTGGCTGGAAAATGCGGCGACAAGGGATTCGACTCGACGGTCAGCCCTGGATGGAGCTCCTCCACCGCGACGTCGCCGTAGGCACGATTGCGCTCAAAATAGTTCGGCACAAATGGGATCGTGTGACCGAACTCGGTGGTAAAGCTGTCCATGATGCCCTAGAAGCAATTACGTGGATGACGCGAATATATATACCCCCTGCATAACGATTCTCAAAGATTGAGGCGCGAGAGTCCATGTATTCGTGCATAATCTCCTATACGCCTCATTCCCGACATAACTTCGCGCACAATGCCGCTATGGTCGATCGATAAGATTAATCCAACCCTGGAGAGGGTAGGATGCATAAGCGACCAAATCAAAGCACTCGCTGTAGCGCTCGTTCCTGGTCTAACCGCCGTCAGCACCGTTGCTGTCGCGCAGGATGGTCGTCATCACTCGGGCCCGCGTGGAGGACATGAATCGCGTGGCCACGATGGCGGACACTATGATCGCGGTGGTCACAACAACTGGGCTTATCGCGGTGGCTATGACTGGCGCTACGACGGGTCGTGGCGTGCCGACCGTGCCCGCGCCCGTTGGCTATGTGAAGCTCGCGGCATTTGCTCCGATTGGTACGGCTACTACGCTCCGCCGGTGCGTTACTACGACCCAGGCCTTTCGTTCGGCCTGAGCATCCGATAGTCGGATATTAGCGACGGCATTCGCGCGGTCCTGGCATCCAGGGCTGCGCGATTTTTTTAGGGGACGTCGCCGTTTTTCCCCGGATGGCAAGCGAAACAAGGGCAAGAAAAGGCCTTGAAATCGCGTGCATGGGGTTGTTTTGCTTTTTTTAATCCATTGAATTCATTGGCGAAAACGCAAAGCGAATCGCCGCTCATGGGGTTGTTTCTGTAACTGCGGCCTTCCGCGCGCCGTTGCTCTCGCGTGCCCCTCTGTCTATAACCCCGCGCGTCAGTTTCTTTTCTCTCACGTCCATAGGTTCTCAATGGCTCTCGAACGCACGCTCTCGATTCTCAAACCCGATGCCACGCGCCGCAACCTCACCGGCAAGATCAACACCATGCTGGAAGCCGGCGGCCTGCGCATCGTCGCGCAAAAGCGCATCCTCCTGACCAAGAAGCAGGCGGAAGGTTTCTATGCCGAGCACAGCACGAAGGGCTTCTTCGGCGGCCTGACCGATTTCATGTCGTCCGCTCCGGTGGTCGTGCAGGTTCTCGAAGGCGAAAACGCCATCGCCAAGAACCGCGAAATCATGGGCGCCACCAATCCGGCCAATGCGGCCGAAGGCACCATTCGTAAAACGTTCGCGTTATCGATCGACGAAAACTCCGCCCATGGTTCGGACTCTCCGACCAGTGCCGCGCGCGAGATTTCGTACTTCTTCGCCGCGACCGAGATCGTCGGTTAATTCATGTCGACGCTGCCGGCCCGCCCGCGGATCGGTTTTCTAGCGTCGCATAACGGCTCTGCCATGCGCGCGATCGTCAAGGTCGCGCGCGATGGCTTCCTCCCCGTCGAGCCGGTTCTTCTCATCAGCAATAATGCCGACAGCAGCGCCCTCGCGTGGGCGCGCGACAATAAACTGGTCTGCGCGCATATCAGCGCCAAGAGCGCCGGCTCGGAAGATGCGGCCGACGCCGCCATTGCGGCCAAGCTACGCGTCAACCGCGTAGACCTCGTGGTCCTCGCGGGCTACATGCGCAAACTTGGGCCGAAGGTGCTCGCCGCCTATCAGCGCCGCATTCTCAACGTGCATCCCGCGCTCCTGCCGAAATTTGGCGGGCAGGGGATGTACGGCACCCGGGTTCATGAGGCGGTGATCGCCGCCAAGGAAACCCAATCAGGCGTCACGATTCATTTGGTCGACGAGGTCTATGATCACGGTGCCGTCGTAGCCCAAGCAACGGTGCCGGTGTCTCCCGACGATACCGCCGAAACACTGGCGCAGCGCGTTCAGTCGGAAGAACGCCTTTTGTACGCCGAAACGCTTCGGCGCATTGTCGCTCGCGAAATCGATCTCGATAAATTAGCGGCGTCGTAACAACGCTGGTCCCACTTCGACTGCGACAATCCCCGCGAGAATCAACACGCACCCAGCAATCGCGACCGGCGGCAATGTTTCTTGCAGCAGCAGCGCGCCCGAAATCGCCGCGAATACACTTTCCAGCGACATGATCAATGCCGCTTCCGGCGCGGGTGTATGACGCTGCGCAAAAATTTGCAGTGTGAACGCGACCCCGCCGGACAGGATGCCCGTGTACAAAATCGCTGGCAGCGCTTCCACTACTTGCGCCCACGTGGTCGATTCAAATGTCGCCGCGGCGGTCCACGCGACCGCTGCCGTAATTGCGAATTGGATAAAGGCCAATAAAAACGGACGTACCACGCGCCTTTGAAAAATGGCGATGAGGGCGATCCAGAATGCCCATACAAAATCGGCGGCGATGAGCACTGCGTCGCCGATCACAAACCCTTGTGTGCCTCCGCGGTTTGTCAGCAGCCAAGCGCCGGCAATTGAAACAACACCGGCGGCCAGCACCAGTGGACGAATACGCTCGCGCGTCAAAATCCACATGGCGAACGGCACCAACACCACATACAGCGCCGTTAGAAAGCCGCCGTGGGTGGCGCTCGATGTTACCATCGCCACTTGCTGCAAAATTCCCGCGGCGGCCAGCAACACGCCGATCAACACCGCAAGCGCATAGTCACGTTGCGGTAGAGGTGTCGTCTGTTTGCGGGCTTCGACGAGCGCAAAGGGCGCGAGTACAATGGCCGATACCAGAAACCGCGCGCCGACAAATCCATAGGGTTCGATAACGTCGTTGGCGATTTTTTGCGCGATGAACGCCGTGCCCCAGATGATCGCCGTCAGAAGCAGAATGGCGTCCGCTTGAAGGCGGCTCATTAGGCGCGCAAATGCATGTCGGCGGCGGTGAAGGTCACGTCCACCGGTTTGATCACGACGCTCTTGGGGCCTTCGCGCACCGTGCCCGCGATTATCGCGGCTACGCCGGCCTTTTCAGCAATCGCGACGGTTTTCGCGGCGTCCGATGCGTCAACGAACAACGCAAAGCCGGCGCCCATGTTGAACGTGCCGTAAGCGTCGGTGTTATCCATGTTCGCCTCGTGCTGAATGTATTTCAGCACGGCCGGAACAGGCGGCACTTCGGTGAACTCGTACGTGAACGCACCGGGATACCGCATAATCTTGCGCCAGCCGTGGCCGGTCACGTTCACGGTGTAATGGGGAATGATGCCGGCGGCGTACAAAGCTTCGGTCACAGGTGAATACAAAATCGTGGGATCTAGCAGTGCTTCGCCGAACATACGGCCGTCACCCACGATGGTTTGATAACCGTCGCAGCTATCAGCGGCGACCTTGCGCGCCAGAGAAACGCCATTGGCATGAATGCCGCTCGAGGCCAGCAATACGATGGCATCGCCCGGCTTCAATTTGTCGCCCAGCGTCAAACGCTCTTTCGGACGCACTACGCCGACACATGATGCCGCCAAGTCGATGGTGCCTGGCATCACGACGCCGCCGAGGCTCGGCGTTTCGCCGCCGCCCCACACAACGCCGCACGTGTCGCACGCCGCTTTCCACCCATTAACGAGATCGTTCGCGCGCTGCTTGTCGTTGAACCACTCACTGCTACCGGCAGCCCAATAGGCGTGCACCGAGATCGGCGTCGCGCCCACCGTGATGATGTCGTTAACCGCCATCGCCAAGGTGTCCTGAGCGAGGGCGTCGAAATACGTTTTGCCGGTTTCGGCCCGCATGGGGTCGGCGATCAGCACTTTGGTGCCGAGGCATTCCGTGATGGACGCCAGCAGGAAGTCGCCCATATCGACCACATAAGCCGATTCGCCCCGCGAGGCAGCGATTTCCGAAAAACCCTTCAGGTTGCCGGCCGTGCTCAACGCTGCACGTTGGGCCGCGATCTTGAGGGGGTCGATCTTGTCGTAATCGACGCCAGCTGCAGCGTAATCGATGGTCTTCTTGGTCACGCTGCGCCTCTCTGCCGCCATAGTATGGCTCGAATATCGACCCCGGCAGCGTTGTAGGCTAAACCCTTGGCCAGAAGACGATGCGCAGGCGATTTTTTGTGGTGGATGGCCATAAGCTGATGAGGGCGAACATACTGGATCGACGCGGCTTTGCAATGGTGGTGGGCGCGCTTTTGGCCGTCCTTTTTGCGGCCCCGTCCGCTTATGCCCAGGCAACGGCCACGGCTAAACCCGTGGATATCTTTGTGGCCGAGGGCGTTCCCGTCGACGTCACCGCCGCCACCGTCACCGATGCCCGCGAGCGCGGCCTCATTCAAGGGCGCGTGACCGGCCTTCGGCGCGTGCTTGAGCGGATTGTCGCCCGCGACGACATGGCGCGCGTGCCGCAAATGAACTCAACCCAAGTCATCGACATGGTCCGCGATTTCTCGATCGCGAACGAGCGCACTTCGGCCGTGCGCTACTTGGCTGAACTTACCGTGCGTTTCGATCCGGCTGCCGTGCGTAATCTTCTACGCCGCGCGGGCATCCCGTTCACCGAAACCGTCAGCAAACCACTCGTCGTGGTGCCGCTTCTGCGCGACGATAATGGGACCTACTTGTGGAATGAACCGAACCCCTGGCGCAGTGCCTGGCAGCGGTCGGGTGTAGATCGCGGCTTGGTGCCGTTTGTGTTCCCTGTGGGCGACACGGGCGATGCTGGGGCAATCAACGCCGATCAGACGGCGGCCAAGGACTCTGCCGCTGCAGCAGCGCTTGCGGCGCGCTATGACGCCGGTGGAGCGCTTCTGGCTTCCGCCCGGTGGACGCCGGAAGGCTTGCAGATGTCTATCACCGAAGCGCGCCGCGGCGTGCCGGCGTTCGATTTCAATCTGACCTATACCGGGGCGCCCGGGCAATCGCGCGACGAAGTGTTAGCCAGCGCCGTGCAAGCGGCTGCCCAGGCGGTAGAAGAGAATTGGCGCAAACGCAACCGCATCACGACCACCACCACGTCTCAGATCACTGCGCTCGTTCCCATTACGGACCTGAAGGAGTGGACGCTGGTGCGCAATCATCTCGGTGATGTGCCGCTGGTCGATCAGGTCAATCTGCAAGCCATGACGCGCGATCGCGCACAGGTCACGCTGTCTTATATGGGCGATCAATCGCAATTGACGCTGGCAATGGCGCAGCAAGACCTCGGGCTTGCACAGCAGAACGGCGTGTGGGTCATCGAGCTTTTGCGCGCCGGTAAGGCGACTGGCCGCACGCTCGGCAAGCCGGGTCCGTCTGCGGCACCCGCTCCCGCACCCGAAAAGTAGGTATGGCGCAGCTCACGCTCGATCTCGGTCACCGCGCGGCCCTGGGCCGTGAGGACTTTCTGGTCATGCCGGAAAATGCCGAGGCGGTCGCGTGGATCGATCGTTGGCCCGCGTGGCCTACGGCGACGCTCGCGATTTACGGGCCTGCGGGTTGTGGCAAGTCGCATCTCGTACAAGTCTTTGCCGGTAAAGCAAACGCAGGCGTCGTGAAGCCTGACGACGTAACTGTCGAGGCCGCCGCCAATATCGTCGCGCAACACACGGCTCTCGCGTTAGAAGACGGCGACCGTGTATCGGACGCGCGCGCATTGCTGCATCTCTTCAATATCGCAAAAGAGCAAAACGTATTTTTGCTGCTGACCGCGCGTGAAGCACCGGCGCGCTGGCCTTTCAAGCTGCCGGATTTGCATTCGCGACTTGCCACTGTTCCCGCCACGGAAATCGCAGCGCCTTCTGATGAAATGGTGCAGGCCGTGTTGGTGAAACTCTTCGCTGACCGTCAGCTCACGGTCGCGCCGGATGTGATTGCGTATCTGGTGCGTCACATGGATCGCAGCTTTGCAGCCGTACGCGAGATTGTCGCGCGCGCCGATACGGATTCACTTGCCGGCAAGCGGCCCGTGACCATCCCGCTTGTACGCACGATCTTGGAAACTATTCAAAATCCCGCGGGCGAATGAAGTGCAAAAGGCGCCCCGTTCCGGGTCGCACCTCATGCCATGTCTTCGCCGTGAATTCCACGCTGCACAACGCCGTCGTCGGAAACTTCTCGCGCAGGTGATCTAAGTCCGGCGACGCACTTGTCAGGGCGACGAGGTCGATCCCCAAATCGTGAAATCCCGGATTGTGTCCGATCAGCATCACGGATGTAGCGACCGCCGGAAGGTCGTTGATGAAACGCGTCAAGGCACCGGCGTCGGCCAGATACAGATCTTCGCGGAACGAAACGACGGCGCCGCCCAGGGCCGGGGCTATCAGCTCATAGGTCTCGCGGGTGCGGCGGGCGCTTGAACAGTAGACGCGGTCGGCTTTTATCTCCGTGCGCATCATCAGCCCGGCCATAAGCTTTGCCGCCTTGATACCGCGCTTGGCGAGCGGGCGCTCCGGGTCGCGGATGCGGGGATCGTCGCGGTCCGATTTCGCATGACGCAGCAAATGAAGGGTTTTCAACTCTCAGCCTCTTATGGACCGTACCAAACCGCATGTTATCCTATGAATGAGGGTTGCAGTTTGATGAAATTCACCCACAGCGGATCGCTATTTCACGCAAAAAGGCGTGAAATGACGCCGCCGCCATGGAGACAGTCGTGAACCCGTCAGAACCTCTGCCAAAAGCCGCCTCCGGTTTCGATGTGGAATCGTTTCCGCCGCGCGAGCGCTTCATCAACCGCGAGCTATCTTGGCTCGCGTTCAACACGCGGGTGTTGGAAGAGGCGGCAAATCCGCGCCACCCTTTGCTTGAGCGCGTACGCTTCCTGTCAATCTCGGCATCCAACCTCGACGAATTTTATATGGTGCGCGTAGCCGGCCTTAAGGGGCAGGTGAATGAAGGCATCACGTTACCGTCCGCCGACGGCCTCACGCCCCAAGAACAATTGGACCGCATCAACGATGCTGTCCGCGTGCTGTTCAAACAACAAGACAACGTGTGGATTGAGTTAAAGGGTCTGCTCGGCAAGGAAAATATTTTCGTTGTCGGGCCGGAGGATCTCTCGGTGGACGATCGCACCGAGTTGGAAGAGCGCTTCATGGAGCATATCTTCCCGGTGTTCACGCCGCTCGCCATTGACCCCGCGCATCCGTTCCCGTTTATTCCAAATTTAGGGCACGCGCTTGTGCTTCAATTGGTTCGCATCGCGGACGGACAAGTGATGCGTGCGCTAGTTCCCATTCCGCCGCAGGTGCAGCGCTTCGTGCGTCTGAAGGGAACGTCCACACGGTTCATCCTTGTGGAAGATTTGGTTCTGATGTTCGCAGGCGCCCTGTTTCCAGGATTCAAGGTTGTCGATTGCGGCCACTTCCGCATCATTCGCGATTCAGAAATGGAAATCGACGAAGAGGCCCAAGATCTCGTCACGAGCTTTGAAAGCGCCTTGAAGCGACGCCGTCGCGGCAACTGCATTCGTTTGGCGCTGGCCGGTCATATGCCGTCCGATCAAGTGAAGCTCATTTGCGACGAGTTGGAAGTTTCATCCGCCGATACATTCCAAATCGAAGGGATGATCGGGCAGGTGGACTTGAAGCAGCTCATCATCGATGAGCGTACGGATTTATTGTTCCCGCCCTATAATGCGCGCTTCCCGGAACGCATCCGCGATCTGAGCGGCGATTGCTTCGCCGCCATTCGTCAAAAAGATCTCGTAGTTCATCACCCGTATGAATCTTTCGACGTGGTGGTGCAGTTCCTCCGCCAGGCTGCGCACGATCCGAACGTCATCTCCATCAAGCAGACGCTCTACCGCACTAGTAAGGAAAGCCCCATCGTCAAGGCGCTGGTGGAAGCGGCGGAAGCTGGTAAGTCCGTCACGGCCATGGTTGAACTCAAAGCGCGCTTCGACGAAGAAGCGAACATCCGTTGGGCGCGCGATTTGGAACGTGCTGGCGCCAGCGTTGTGTTCGGCTTCGTGCACCTAAAGACACACGCAAAGATTTCTCTGGTCGTCCGTCGCGAAGGCACCGACACGCGTTCGTATGTGCACTTCGGCACCGGCAATTACCATCCCGTGACGGCGAAGGTTTATACCGACTTATCGTATTTCACGACTGACCCCGGCCTGTGCCGCGATGCCGCGCAGGTGTTCAATTATATGACCGGCTACGCGCAGCCGGATTCACTTAAGAAGCTGGCGATCGCGCCATTGGGATTGAAGGAAAAACTGCTCAGTCTCATCGACGCCGAAACCGAGTTCGTGAAACAAGGTAAGCCCGGCAGCATCTGGGCCAAGATGAATTCGGTGGTCGACCCCGAAATCATCGATGCCTTATATCGCGCATCCCAAGCGGGTGTGAAAATCGAAATGATCGTGCGCGGCATTTGCGGTCTGCGTCCCGGCGTTAAGGGGCTTTCGGAAAACATCCGCGTCAAAAGCATCGTCGGCCGATTCTTGGAGCATTCCCGCATTGTTTGCTTTGGCAACGGCGAGCAGATGCCGTCGCGCAAAGCTAAGGTCTATATCTCGTCCGCCGATTGGATGCCGCGGAACTTGGTCGCGCGCGTGGAAACGTTCGTGCCGGTGGAAAACCCGACGGTCCACCAACAGGTACTCGATCAGATCATGGTCGCGAACCTGAAC
This sequence comes from Fidelibacterota bacterium, assembly GCA_947475895.1. Classification (GTDB taxonomy): domain Bacteria; phylum Pseudomonadota; class Alphaproteobacteria; order Rhodospirillales; family Rhodospirillaceae; genus SHVO01. The sequence goes on along the minus strand of CANJMF010000004.1, from coordinate 145,328 downwards.
GACAATTTGCAAAGCTGGAATTTGAAATCCGACGGCACTTACGTGCGCGAAAAGGCCACGGAGCGGCCGTTTTCGGCCCACGAGTACTTCATGACCAACCCCAGTCTCTCCGGCCAGGGCAGCGCCCTCGAGCGGGCCAAAGGCCGTGTTGCCAAGTTGGTTCCCAGCCGCCGCTAAAGCTGGTATCTACCGCCTTGCATGAGCAAAAAAGACTCCGCGGAGCAAAGCGACTCTGAAGATCGGCCGTCGCACACGCCCGTGGCGGTCATCGACATTGGCTCCAATTCTGTGCGTCTCGTGGTTTATAACGGCGAAACGCGCACGCCCATTCCGCTCCACAATGAAAAAGCCATTTGCGCCCTCGGCAAGGGGTTAGAGAAAACCGGCTATCTCAATGCCGACGGCGTCGGCATGGCTTTTGATACCGTTGCCCGTTTTGCCAAGATTGCGAAATCGCTGGGGGTCGAACGCATCGATGCGCTCGCCACAGCAGCTGTACGCGATGCCGCCGACGGCGCCGCCTTCGCCAAGGCGCTCGAGAAGCGCTGCGACATCAAAGTGCAGGTGTTGACCGGCAAGCAGGAAGCCAAGCGCTCGGCGCTGGGCGTACTGTGCGGCATCCCCGACGCCCAAGGCCTAGTGGCCGATCTTGGCGGCGGCAGCTTAGAACTCATTAGCGTGGGCAGCGGCGATATCGGCGAGCAAACAACGCTCCCGCTCGGCTTGCTTCGCCTGAGTGAAGCCTCTGAAGGCGATCGCGGCAAGGCGATCAACCTGGTCAATAAGGCTCTCGAAAAAGAAAAGTGGATATCAAAGTCCAAAGATAAGACTCTCTATGCCGTCGGCGGTGCATGGCGCTCGCTCGCGCGCGTGTGTATCGCGCAGATGGACTATCCGCTGCATGTGCTCGACAACTTCACGCTGGAACGTCATCAGGCCACGAGCCTGTTCGATGTGATCGCGCGCCTGGGCACAAAAAGCCTCGAGCAAATCAAAGGCGTTTCACGCAGTCGCCAAGCGTCACTCCCGTTGGCCGCCGCTGTCCTCGAACGGCTCTTGGAGGTGGTGCGGCCGCGCGCGGTGGTATTTTCGATCTACGGCATGCGCGAAGGACAGTTCTTCAAGTCACTGCCTGAAAATGTGCGCAAACAAGATCCGCTTATCAGTCTGTGCGAGGAAATCGCACGCGGGGCTGTGCGCTCGACCATGGCGGGTTACGAAACCCACGAATGGATGTCGCCCTTATTCAAGGACGAGTCCCCGAAGCTAAAAAAATTGCGTTTGGCCGCCTGTCTTCTGCGCGATGTGTGGTGGGCCGAGCATCCTGATTATCGCGGCGAGCAAGCTTTCTTGCGCGTTCTGCGGCTTCCATTCCTGGGCCTCGGTCACGAGGATCGCGCGGGTCTCGCACTCGCGCTGTATTATCGTTACGGCAGCACGCCATCGGAGCCGATCATCGAGCAGGCACATGCGTTGCTGGAGGAATCACGTATTCAGCGCGTGCAGACCATCGGTTTGGCCATGCGCCTGTCCTATGCGCTTTCGGCGGGGGCGCCGGGCGTCGTGAAGAAAACGTCTTTGAAAATCCAAGCCGGCGATTTGATTCTTACGGTACCCGAAGCGGAGCCGCTGTTTAAATCCGGCGCATACGCTCGCCGACTACGACGCCTGGCCGAGCATCTCGGCCTTGAAGGCCGCATCGTCACCGTGTGATTGAGGCGCACCCGACATGCCGACGCTTATCGAAATTGGACGTGTCGCGGAACTCCACCGATATCCCGTTAAATCGATGCGTGGGCAAACGGTCAACTCCATCGATGTAGGATGGACCGGCTTTGATGGCGACCGCCAATACGCTTTTTTCAAACCACAGGATAAGTCGCGATTCCCTTGGCTCACCGGGCGCGACTATGCCGAAATGCTCTTGTTCACCGCGCACTATGTCGATGAGCGCGATACGCGCACCTCACGCGTAAGTGTGACGGCTCCTGACGGTATGGTGCACGATGTGGCGTCCGAAACGCTGCTTGCCATGTTGCAGACCGCGTATGAGGACGAAGTGTCTCTTCTGCAGCTTGGCCGCGGTGCGTTTGATTTGATGCCGGTGTCCATCATCGGTCAGGGAACGATTGACGCAGTCGGCGCTCAATCGGGCCGCGACGTTGGGTGCGTGCGTTTCCGCCCGAATATTGTGATCGATACCGGGATCGAGCGCGAATGGCTTGATGGATGCCTGATCTTCGGCGATGCAGCGTCGGGCGTTCGTCTGCGGGCCAATAAACCCATCGGCCGCTGTAGTATGATTACCATTGATCCGGCGACGGGAACGCGCGAACCGGAGGTGATGCGCACTGTCGTGGAGCGTTTCCAAAATGAAATCGGAATCTACTGCGTGCCCGAACGCCTGGGCGCGCTCTCCGTGGGCGATAAAGTCTGGCTTGAGCGTTAGCGCGCCGCCTATCTTTCAAACACTTCCACATGCTTGCCGTCAGCCGTAAGGCCGATCGCAAGTTTGCCGTGTTTGAGCTTCAGCGCATCTTCACCAAACAACTCGCGCCGCCAGCCTTGCAACGCAGGAACGTCGGCGGCGTCGTCCAAGGCGATAGCTTCAACGTCGTCGGATGTCGCGATGAGGCGTTGCGCCACATGGTGGCGCTCGCTGCGGGCTTTCAGCATCAACTTCAATAGCTCAACCACTGCGCGGGATGCCGTGCTATCCCAATTTTCCTCGCGCTCAAGGCGCGGGCAGTCGGCGTCGGGAACATCGCGCGCCATGGCGACCGCCGCGAGCACGCCCTCGGCATAACGACCGCTCGCCAATGGTTTGGCCAGGCGAGCACGTTTAATGTCGTCGATCGTCGTTGGCATGCTGGCGGCCAATTCCAAGATGGCGTCGTCCTTGGCCACGCGTTGACGCGGCATGTCCAAGGCTTGTGCCGTCAGTTCGCGCCACGCTGCCAATTCGCGTAGGACCGCGAGCAGGCGGGGCGAGCGCGTGCGCGCCCGAATCCGCCGCCACGCTTCGCGCGGATCGACGCGGTAGGTGGAAGGATTGGTGAGCGTCGCCACTTCTTCCTCAAGCCACGACACGCGGCCCGATTGCTCCAGCTTCTTGCTCAGCTGCAAGTACACTTTGCGAAGATGGGTAACGTCGCCCAGTGCATAGACCACCTGACGCTCGGTCAGGGGGCGCTGCGACCAATCGGTGAACCGCTGCGATTTGTCCAGGTGCGCGCCCGCTAAACGGGAAACGAGGGTCTCATAACCCACCTGATCACCGAAGCCGCATACCATCGCCGCCACCTGGGTATCGAACACCGGGGTCGGCATGGTGGTGGTGGCCGTATAGAAAATTTCCAAATCCTGGCGGCCCGCATGGAAGACCTTCAGGACGTTCGGATTCGCCATAAGGTCGTAAAGCGGCTTCAGGTTGATGTCCGGGGCCAGGGGATCAATGCAATGGGCTTCGTCGGGACCCCCAATTTGGACCAAGCAAAGCTTGGCCCAGTAGGTCGTCTCGCGCATGAATTCCGTATCGACGGTGATAAAATCGGCGTTGGCGAGGCTGTCGCAAAAGGCGCTTAACGTCGCGGTATCCGTGATCAATTTTGTGGGAGCGTTCATGGGCGCACTCTAAGTGCCCGGCTGGCTCGCCGCAACCCAGCGAAACCCCGTCCCAGCCTTGACAAAAGGCTGGCTTCCGTGTGCTTTCACGCCCCAAAAGACCACGTTCGGCAACTCTCCCGGCAGGATTTCCCATGCATCGCTACCGTTCCCATACTTGCGGCGCCCTTCGAGACAGCGATGCGGGTCAAGAGGTCAAGCTGTCCGGCTGGACCCACCGCAAGCGCGACCACGGTAATCTGATGTTTGTGGACTTGCGCGACCAGTATGGCATCACCCAGTGCGTGGCCGATATTTCCAGTCCGGTCTTCAAGACCCTGGAAGGCGTGCGCCCGGAAAGCGTGATCTGCGTCACGGGCAAGGTCGTGCCGCGCTCGGCCGAGACGGTGAACGACAAGCTGCCCACAGGCCGGATCGAACTGGTTGTGGCTTCGGTAGAAGTGCTGTCGGAAGCCGCCGTGCTGCCCATGCAGGTGGCCGGCGAGCAGGAATATTCCGAAGAGCTGCGCCTGACCTATCGCTTCCTCGACCTGCGCCGCGAGAAAATGCGCGACAATATTCTCCTGCGCTCTAAGGTCATCGCCAGCGTGCGCCAACGCATGTGGGGCGCGGGCTTCGTCGAATATCAAACGCCGATCCTAACCGCATCGTCACCGGAAGGTGCGCGCGACTTCCTGGTGCCGTCGCGTCTGCATCCCGGCAAGTTCTACGCGTTGCCGCAAGCGCCGCAGCAGTTCAAACAATTGCTGATGACGTCGGGCTTCGACCGCTACTTCCAGATCGCGCCGTGTTTTCGCGATGAAGACAGCCGCGCCGACCGTTCGCCGGGCGAGTTCTATCAGCTCGATTTCGAAATGGCGTTCGTGACGCAAGACGACGTGTTCGCGGCCATTGAACCTGTGCTTGCCGGCTTATTCGAAGAGTTCAGCAAAGGTCGCACGGTGACCAAGCCGCCGTTCCAGCGCATCACGTATGACGATGCCATGGCGAAGTACGGCAGCGACAAGCCCGACCTGCGCAATCCGCTGCTCATCGCAGATGTAACCGAAGCATTCCGTGGATCGAACTTCGGCCTGTTCGCTAAGAACATCGAGAAGGGCTCCATCGTTCGTGCAATTCCGGCGCCCGGTGCCGCCGATCAACCGCGTAGCTGGTTCGACAAGCTGAACGACTGGGCGCGTGAGAACGGCGCGGGCGGTTTGGGTTACATCCAATACAAAGACAACGAAGCGCGTGGGCCTATTGGCAAAAATCTCGACGCCGAACGCGTGGCAGCCATCAAAGCCGCGGTTGGTTTGAAAGACGGCGACGCCGTGTTCTTTGCCTGCGACAAGCCCGAAACGGCTGCGAAATTCGCGGGCCAAGTGCGCACGAAAGTTTGCAATGAGCTGAATCTGCTCGAAGCCAATCAGTTCAAGTTCTGCTGGATCGTTGACTTTCCCATGTACGAACGCGACGCCGATACGGGCAAAATCGAGTTCAGCCACAACCCGTTCTCCATGCCCCAGGGCGGTATGGATGCGTTGCTGAACCAAGATCCGCTCACCATCAAAGCGTACCAGTACGACATCGTTTGCAATGGCGTGGAGTTGTCGTCGGGCGCCATCCGAAATCACTTGCCCGAAGTTATGTACAAAGCGTTCGAAATCGCGGGCTACACCAACGCCGATGTCGAAGCGCGTTTCGGCGGTATGCTGAATGCGTTCAAATACGGGGCACCCCCGCACGGTGGATCGGCGCCCGGTATCGACCGCATCGTTATGCTGTTGGCCGACGAGCCGAACTTGCGCGAAGTCATCTTGTTCCCGATGACCGGCAAAGCCGAAGACTTGTTGATGCAAGCGCCGAACGCAGCCAGCGAAAAGCAGCTGCGCGAGCTGCACATCAAGCTGAATTTGCCGAAGGAAACGGTGAAGGATGCAGCGAAGGACGCTCCGGCTGCGGCCAAAGCCTAGGCGTCATACTGGCGAAAGCCGGTATCTATCTCGTAACTTGCTCGCCGATATGTGGACCCCGGCTTTCGCCGGGGTGACGGGAACTACCGCGACTTGAAGTTATACTTCGCGCGGCGTTCCTGCTTGATTTTGTAAATGGCTGCGTCGGCTGCCTCGAGCAGCTCTTTCACTTCCGCTTTGGCCGCGTACATATGCACGCCGCAGCTGGCTTTGATCGGAATCTGCTGGCCGTCCCATGACGCGTAAGCGTTGTTGAGTTTGCGATCCAACTCTTCCGCGCGGCGCACACCGTTACGCTTGTTCGAGCGCGGCAGAAGGATGGCAAACTCGTCGCCACCCAAGCGGCCGATGTAATCGGTGTCACGGATATGGCCGCGGAGAAGGTTGGAGACGGTCGACAGCACTTCGTCGCCGGCCGCGTGGCCATAGGTATCGTTGACGGGTTTGAATTCATCGAGATCGACGAAGATCAAAACGCCGCCGACGCCATGACGGCGGGCGACGGACAATTCATGCGTGAGGCTCTCTTAAAAGCCGCGACGATTGAGCACGCGGGTGAGGGCATCGGTCGTGGCCAAGTTTTCGAGCTCGGCGATCCGCTTGTCCTGGGCGCGCAGATGGCTCGAGAGCTCTTCCACCAAAGCATGCGCCATTTCTGCGATCTGTGTGATCGCACGTGTGCCGTCAGTCTTCTCCGGTGTGACTTGCTCGGTAAAACGAACGAGCTGAGTCAGCTTCGAAACGATAGAAGAATGCTCGGGTGCCGGCGCGGGTGCGCGCTTCGGTTCCGCCATAGTTTTTTTTTTAGCCCCCAACAACTGCGAGCCATTCTCGGGAGGTGGGTCTGGTGCGTCAACACTTTCAGGTGGACGTAAGCGGTGCCGCCTCAACTAGAGATTAAATAAGGGCGTCTGGGCGGATCGTTTCGGGCTTTGACGCTTGGCGCTTGGAGTTCGAAAACGACATTAATGCCTGAATTTCATTCGTTTTCTTTCTCCTAGTCAGCCCCAACTGGGAGTGCTGATCAAAAAGAACGCAATCCGTTCTGCGATCCCAAACGTTGGCAGAATGAGGCCCATTTCAGCCTAAACTGGTTGTGACTAGAAACTTTATTTTGCGACTCCATCTCATTCTGGCCGCGCCGTATGTCGGGTATAGGTTTCGCGCGACGCCTGTCGCCTTTCGGAGTTAAGCCGTTTCATGCGTGTCCTGCTCGCTATCGCCGTTCTTATGACGAGCTTTACCGTCGCGTCGGCGCAGTCGCCGGGCGATGCGCTCACGCCGCATCGCGCGACCTATACGCTCTCGCTGGCGAAGGTCGCCAAGGGTGATGGCATGCGCGCTGCGAAAGGCACGCTGACTTATGCGCTCACCGATCAGTGCGAAGGCTATACGATCGAATCAGATCTCAAGATGGAGACAGCCTTCGCGAGTGGAATCGAAAGTCAGTTAGAACAACGCTTCGCCGCGTGGGAAGCGAAGGACGGACGTCGCGCCACTTTCCAAATGCAAACCTATGAAGGCGGCAAGCTGACTAAAACCTATCACGGTACGGTGCAACTCGATGCGTCACTTGCCGGAACCGCTACGTTCGAAACCGATACTGTCACTAACTACGCATTACCGCCCGGAACGTTGCTCTCAACGGGTCACACGCTCGCATTGCTCAAGGGCGCGGCAGCTGGCGAGCATTTCGTCTCGCGCACTGTGATCGATGGCTCCTTTGAAGACGGCCCGTTTCGTGCGGCCGCCGTTTTAGCCGCGCCGCAGAATGCTGCCACCAAAGACGCGCCCACATCGGGCCTAGCGGCGGGAATACCCTGGCCCATCGATGCCGCGTATTTTCCGCTGTCGTCGGACAAAGACATGCCCGACTACGAGATCAGGATGCAACTTCTGCCTAACGGCGTGACACGCACCATGACCCAGGACTTCGGAAATTTTGCCATAGGCTTTGTGCTGGCGAACGTGGAGCCGCTTCCCGCGCCACACTGCTAGGGCGCATCCCACAGCCACGCGGCTCCGCGCACACCGCTGGCGTCGCCGTATTTCGGCGGTACAAGTCTTGTCACCACGGTGTCTGAGAAAACATAAGCGGGCCAACGCTTCGGAACGTCCGTGTACAGCCGCGCGATATTGGACAAGCCGCCACCCAATACGATCACATCGGGATCGATGAGATTGATGACCGTCGCGGTCGCGCGCGCCAAGCGATCCACGTAGCGGTCCATTGACGCCACGGCTTCGGGCTCGCCCGCTTCGGCGCGGCGCACGATTTCCGGTCCGTCGACGATGGAGCGTGCGTAGTCACGGCTCAAGCCGCCGCCCGACAGAAAAGTCTCGATGCAGCCGTTGAGCCCGCAGTAACACGCAGCGCCCGGCACCTCGTCCGCGCGGGGCCAGGGCAGGGGATTGTGGCCCCACTCACCGGTGATGGCGTTCGGTCCGCACACGATCCGTTTGTTGACGACGATCCCGCCGCCGACGCCTGTGCCGAGAATAACGCCGAAGACGATGTTGGCATCAGCGCCCGCGCCGTCGGACGCTTCCGAAAGCGCAAAACAATCGGCGTCGTTGGACAGGCGCACAGGCCGGCCAATCGCTGCGGCCAGATCTTTGTCCAACGCATGTCCGATGAGGCAAACGGAATTGGCATTTTTAATGAGGCGCGTCGCGGGCGAGATCGTGCCGGGTATGCCCACGCCCACGGTCGGCTGAGCGCCAAACGTCGCATCCGCTTCGGTGACAAGCGCAGCCAGTGCGCGCACTGTGCCATCGTAATCGCCCGAGGGCGTTGGGACTCGCTTGCGGAATTGCACCACGCCTTGACGGTCGATAACGACCGCTTCGATTTTGGTTCCGCCCAGATCGATGCCCATGCGTAAGGTCATGGCCCGATATGACGCGATTTCAATCTCGGACGCCAGATTCGATATGGTAGTAAATATGTCATGAGCACGCTTTACATCACGCACGAGAGTTTCGAACAGCATGACACCGGGCCTTATCATCCGGAGTCGCCCGACCGCATTCGCAGCGTGGCCCGCGCCCTCGACCAGTCGGTGTTCTCAAGCTTGCTACGTGAAGAGGCGCCACGCGCCAGCGCCGAGGCCATTGCGCGCGCACATCCGGGGGCCTATCTCGAAAGCCTACTCGCAGCCATTCCCGAAGACGGCTTGCGCAATATCGATGCGGACACGGTGATCTCGCCGGGCTCGGGCGAGGCGATGTTGCGCGCGGCCGGCGCCATGGTGCGCGCTGTGGATGCCGTGGCCGCCAAAGAGGTTGAGCGCGCGTTCTGCGCGGTACGCCCGCCGGGCCATCATGCGGAGTCACTTCGCCCCATGGGATTTTGCCTCGTGAACAATGTCGCCGTCGGTGCGTTCCATGCCCGCGCGGCGCACAAGCTGGAACGCGTGGCGGTGATCGATTTCGACGTCCATCACGGCAACGGCACGCAGGAAATTTTCTGGAACGATTCAAAAGCGTTCTATGCGTCGACCCACCAGTATCCGTTTTATCCGGGCACGGGCGGGCGCAACGAACGCGGAGCCCACAACAACGTCGTGAACGTGCCCTTGGCGGCGGGCAGCGGACCGGCCGCATTTCGGACCGGCATCAGTGACGAAATCTTGCCGGCTTTGAGCGAATTCAAGCCGGATTTCATCTTCATTTCCGCCGGATTCGACGCCCATAAGGATGACCCCCTGGCGCAGCTGCGGCTTACGGAAACCGACTTCGCCTGGGCCACGGCGGCCATCATGGATGTGGCCAAAAAAGTCTGCGGCGGAAGGGTGGTATCGGTGCTGGAAGGCGGTTACAACCTGGATGCCTTGGCCGATTGCGTCACGGCCCATGTTGAGACGTTGAGTTCGAGACCCTGAAGGATCGCGAGATGGCTAAATCACCGGTGCCTGCCGACATAGCCGCCAAAAGCTTCGAAGACGCCATGAAGGAGCTTGAGGACATCGTGCGCCGTCTTGAAAGCGGCCAAGTCAAACTCGACGACGCCGTCGCGGCTTACGAACGCGGCGCTGCGCTCAAAACCCATTGTGAGTCCAAGCTGGCCGAAGCGCGCACGAAGGTCGAGAAGATCACGGGCACCGGCAAGAACCTCGGCGTGGAGTCCGTCGCCAGTGACTAGCACAGCCGCCGCCGCGTCCGTTGACGCGAGCGCTTTTCAAGCCGCTCTGACGGCCACCGCCGACGCTGTTAACGCCGAACTTGATCGTTTGCTCGCACCCGTCGCGGGGCCCGAAAATCGCGTGGTTGAAGCCATGCGCTATTCCGCCCTTGATGGCGGCAAACGTTTGCGGCCGTTCTTGGCATGCGCCAGCGGCGATCTGTTCGATGTTCCGCGTGCACGGTCTTTACGCGTCGCGGCCGCCGTGGAAATGATTCACTGCTATTCGCTGATCCACGATGATCTTCCGGCAATGGACAACGATGACCTGCGCCGCGGCCGTCCCACGGCCCATCGCAAGTTCGACGAAGCCACTGCAATTTTATCCGGCGATGCATTGCTGACAGAAGCCTTCGCCGTGTTGGCCGATCCGGCCACGCATCCCGATGGCAGTATTCGCGCGCTGCTCGTATCCGAGTTGGCGCAGGCGGCCGGTGCCGCCGGCATGGTGGGCGGCCAGATGATCGACCTGATGGCAACCAACCTGTCATTGGACGACGCGGGCATCGATCGCTTGCAGAACATGAAGACCGGCTGCCTTATTGCAGGGCCTTGCCGCATGGGCGCCGTGCTCGGTGGCGCAACCAAGGCGAATATTGACGCTTTGGGTGCCTACGGGCTCGCCATGGGCCTGGCCTTCCAGATCGCCGACGACGTGCTGGACGTCGAGAGTTCGGCGGCTGAAACGGGCAAAGCGACCGGCAAAGACGCCGCAGCCGGCAAGGCCACTTTTGTGTCCCGTCTTGGCCTGGAAAATGCTAAAAAACGGGCTCGGGCCTTGGCCGACGAGGCCGTGGCCCACTTGGAGGCCTTCGGCGGGAAGGCGGGGCTTTTGAAGCAGGCTGCGATTTTCGCCGCGACGCGACGCAAATAACCGCGACGTAAGTAACACCGTAACGATAATAAGACTTTTGGTGGTGCCCGTGACCTCCCGTCCTTTCGATCCCACATCTCCGCAAACGCCGCTTCTGGACCGCGTGTCCAAACCGGCGGACTTGCGCAATTTGAGCATCGAACAGCTGCAACAGCTGTCGAACGAATTGCGCGCGGAAACCATTCACAGTGTTTCGCGCACCGGCGGACATTTGGGCGCGGGCCTCGGCGTGGTCGAGCTGACCGTTGCCATTCACCACGTTTTCGATACGCCCGCCGATCGTCTGATCTGGGACGTGGGCCATCAATGTTATCCGCACAAAATTCTCACAGGCCGCCGCGACCGGATGTCGACCATCCGCCAAAAAGATGGCTTGTCGGGTTTCACACTGCGCACCGAAAGTGAATACGATCCGTTCGGCGCGGGACACAGCTCGACGTCGATTTCGGCGGGCCTCGGCATGGCCGTCGCGCGCGATTTGTCGGGCGGCGACAATAACGTGATCGCCGTTATCGGCGACGGCGCCATGAGTGCCGGCATGGCTTACGAAGCCATGAACAACGCGGGCTCTTTGCGCAGCAAATTGATCGTGATCCTCAACGACAACGACATGTCCATCGCGCCGCCCGTGGGCGCCATGAGCGCTTATCTGTCGAAGCTATTGTCGTCGAAGTCGTACATCTCGATCCGTCAGGCCTTGAAGCAAATCGCCTCGCATCTGCCGAAGCCCTTGGAAAACGCCGCCCGCCGGGCCGAGGAATACACACGCGGCATGGTCACCGGCGGCACGCTGTTCGAGGAACTCGGTTTTTATTACGTCGGTCCCATCGATGGTCATCGCATCGATCATCTGGTGCCGGTTTTGCGCAACGTGCGCGACAGCGAAGCCACGGGTCCCACGCTCATTCACGTCGTGACGCAAAAAGGCCGCGGTTACGCGCCGGCAGAAGCATCGGCCGATAAATATCACGGCGTCACCAAGTTCGATGTCGTCTCGGGCACGCAAGCAAAAGCCGCCGCCAAAGCGCCGTCCTATACCAGCGTGTTCGCCAAAGCGCTTCTGGCCGAAGCGGCGGTGGACGACAAAATCATCGCCATCAACGCGGCCATGCCAAGCGGCACGGGCCTCGACAAATTCGCCGACAAATATCCCGACCGTTGCTTCGACGTGGGCATTGCCGAACAACACGCCGTGACGTTCGCCGCTGGCCTGGCGACCGAAGGTTTCAAACCCTTTGTCGCGATCTATTCCACCTTCATGCAACGCGCCTACGATCAGATGGTGCACGACGTGGCCGTGCAAAATCTTCCGGTGCGTTTCGCGCTCGACCGCGCGGGTTATGTGGGCGCCGACGGGGCGACGCATGCCGGTTCGTTCGATTTGCCGTACATGATGTGCTTGCCAAACATGGTCATTATGGCCGCCGCCGATGAACTTGAACTGATGCATATGACGGCCACCGCCGCCGCGCATAATTCAGGGCCAATCGCTGTGCGCTATCCGCGCGGCGAAGGCGTCGGCTTGGAATTGCCCGCGCGCGGCACGCCGCTCGTGATCGGCAAGGGCCGCGTGATTGCGGAGGGCAGCAAGGTCGCGCTGCTCAGCCTCGGTACGCGCTTGGCCGAATGCTTGAAGGCCGCCGATGATTTGAATGCGCGCGGTTTGTCGACCACGGTCGCCGATGCGCGCTTCGCCAAACCGTTGGATATCGATCTCATCAATCGTCTGGCCGATACGCACGAAGTGCTTGTGACGATCGAAGAAGGGTCGGCCGGCGGATTTGGCGCGGGCGTGCTGCATCATCTCGCGCAGACGGGCCGTCTCGATCGCGGCTTAAAGGTTCGGGTCATGACGATGCCCGACGTGTTCTTCGAGCACGCCAAGCCCGAGGACCAGCTTGCCGAAGCACACCTCACCGCCGCCGACATTGCCGCCACGGTGCTGGGAGCACGGGGCGGTCAAACGATCCGCATGGCGGCGGAGACGTCTTCGCGCGCTTAAAATCCGTGGCGTCGAAATCTGAAAAAATCCGGCTCGACCAGCTGCTGCTGGATCGCGGCCTTGTCGAAAGCCGCACCAAGGCGCAGGCCGTGATTCTCGCGGGGCTCGTTTACACCGGCGAGCAACGCCTCGATTCAGCGGGTGCTAAAGTCAGCGCTGAGTTGCCGGTCACGCTGCGTGGTCAGCAACATCCTTGGGTGTCGCGCGGCGGAATGAAACTCGCGCATGGTCTGGAGCATTTCAAATTCGATCCGGCAAACCGCATATGCGTTGACGTGGGCGCGTCCACGGGCGGCTTCACCGATGTGCTTCTGACAAACGGTGCTGCGAAGGTTTATGCGGTCGATGTGGGCTACGGCCAACTGGCGCATAAGCTGCGGGTTGATCCGCGTGTCGTGGTGTTGGAGCGCACCAATGCACGCTACCTCGATGCGGCGCAAATCCCTGATCCCATTGGCGCTGTCGTATGCGATGCCAGCTTCATTGGTTTGCGTACGGTCTTGCCGGCGGCGCTCAGCATGGCCGCGCCGGACGCGTGGTTGATTGCGCTCATCAAGCCGCAGTTCGAGGTGGGTAAAGACCGCGTCGGCAAAAAGGGCGTGGTGCGCGACCCGGCGCTTCATCAGGAAGTCTGCGACACCATTTCGCACTGGCTGACCGACCAAGCGGGATGGAAGGTCGTGGACATCACGACCAGCCCCATCACCGGGCCGGAGGGGAACGTGGAGTTTTTGATCGGCGCGCAGAAAACGAGCCCATGAACTTATGAATCGCGAAGTATTAGGCGATTGATTCCGCTTGGGTTTCAGCGCTGAGAAACGAGCCCATGAACTTATGGGGTTGCCTTAATTGGCAGGGGCAGGTCGCGTTTTCGATTGGAGCAGGGCGTTGCTGGGCAAGCGACCCCTCACCGCCTCGCTCCGCTCGGCACCCTCCCCCTGTAGGGGAGAGGGCTGGGGTGAGGGGTGGTTGCTAAACTCAGTTCGCGACGACCGGCGGCATGTAAGCCTGCACGCCCGAACGTCCTGTGATCTCGCGCATGAAGGGTCCCATGACGCGCTCGAACCACATCAGTGTTCTCATGGAACTCATGATACTGGTCGGCACATCGCCCGTGTCGAAGGCTTTGAACAGCGCCCACCACGGTTGATCCGGATCGGGGAAGGGCACCAGTACGACCTGATCCGTTTCCTTCAGGCCGATCTTTGTCTTCGTATAGTCGATGGCGCGGGCGAAGCCGCCGATCTCGTCGACCAAGCCAGCCTTTAGCGCGTCTTCGCCGGTCCATACGCGTCCGCGCGCGACCTCGCGGATTTGCTCTACCGTCTTGCCGCGCCCTTGCGCCGCTTTCGTCATGAAGTCGAGATAGGTGGCGTCCAGGTTGCGGTTGATGTTGGCGGCATCGTTGGCGGAAAAGTCCGTCATGATGCTGAAAGCGCCGGCCGATTCACCCGCCGTGATGCGTTCGTAATTGATGTCGAGTTTCTTCAAGGCTTCGCCGATGACCGGCTTGCCCGTGAACACACCGATAGAGCCGGTGATGGTCGCCGGTTGCGCGAAGATGCGGTCGCCCGCCATGGCGATGTAATACCCGCCCGACGCGGCCACATCCCCCATGCTGACGATGATGGGCTTTTTCTTTTCCTTGGCTTTCACGATCTCGCGCCAGATGGTGTCGGACGCAACCGCCGAGCCGCCGGGGCTGTCGACACGAATAACGATGGCGTCGATCTTCTTATCGTCGGCGGCTTTGCGCAGGGCCTTCACCATGCTGTCGGAATAGATGCCAGTGGAGCTGCCGACCAGGGACTGATTGCCGTCGTCGCCGCGTGCGACTTCGCCAATGGCATGAATGACCGCGATGCGCTTGGCTCCGCTGATGAGGGCGGGTGTGCGCGGCAGGCCCAAGTATTTATCGAGTTTCACTTCCGACGCACCGGTCGCTTCGGTCTTCAGCATGTCGTCAAATTGGTCGCGATAGCCGATGTGATCGATCAACTTTTCTTGCAAGGCATCGCTCGCGATTTGTGGGCCTTTATCGATCAGGCCCTTGAGTGTGGGCGCGTCGATGCTGCGGTCTTTGGCGATTCCGGCGACCATTTGCTCGTACCAGCCGTTGACCAACGCGGTGCTTTCTTCGCGGTTGGCGGGCGACATGGCCGAATTCACAAACATCTCGGGTGCGCTTTTGTATTCGCCGCGCGCGAGGAAGCTGCCTTTAAGTCCGAAGCGCGCCAGAAAATTCTTGAGGAAGAAGTTCTCGAGCCCTAATCCGGCAATGCCCACTTGGCCTGAGGGCTGCACCCAAAGATCATTGAAGGCCGCCGCAAGGTAATAGGTCGGCAACGCGCCGCTGCCTTCACCCATGGTTTCCGAGAACAGATAGGTTTTCTTGCCCGAGGCTTTAAATTCGCCCAACGCGTCGCGCACGTCCTGAATTTGCGAGAACCCCAGCGGTGTGCCGCTGACGGTGGCCTTCAATGCCACCACGCGCGGATCATCTTTTGCGCGCCGGATAGCGATGACCAAGTCTTGCAGAGACGTGGACGATTGCAGGCTGAGGCCTTGCAAGCGCGGTCCGGTATTCCCTTCGATGAAGCTTTCGTCGAGATCGAGCGACAGCACCATCTTGCCTGTGACGGGCAGGCTGGGCGTGTGTGTGCTGTCGAAGCGGGAAATTCCGTAGAAGATGCCGACAATCGCCAGCATCGTGAGAAATCCGAGGGACGCGAGCAAAGCCAGAAGGACTTTTCCGAACGTTCGCATGTCAGGCGTTCCTCACAATGAAAGATGCCGGTTGTTCACCCGCACTGAGCTTGATGGCGTAACAAATGATCGGCGAGCACGATGGCGACCATGGCTTCCGCCACGGGGACGCCCCGAATACCGACGCAGGGATCATGCCGCCCCTTGGTGACGATGTCGGTGTCGTGCCCATGAATATCAATGGTCTTGCGCGGCGTGAGGATGGAACTGGTGGGTTTAATCGCAACCCGCGCCACGATGGGCTGGCCGGTGGAGATCCCGCCGAGAATGCCGCCGGCCTGATTGCTCAGGAAATGAACTTCGCCGTCTTTGCCCATGCGCATCTCGTCGGCGTTCTCTTCGCCCGATAGCGCTGCGGACGCAAAGCCCGCGCCGATCTCCACGCCTTTGGTGGCGTTGATGCTCATGAGCGCGCTGGAAAGGTCCGCATCCAACTTGCCGTACACGGGTGCGCCGAGGCCGGCGGGAATGCCTTCCGCGACGACTTCGACCACGGCGCCGGTCGACGATCCGTTCTTGCGAATGCCGTCCAGATAGTCAGCCCAGATCTCCGCCATCTTGGCGTCGGGCGAGAAGAAGGGGTTTTCGTCCACGTGGGCCCAATCCCAGCGTGCGCGGTCGACGGCGTGCGGTCCCATTTGCACCAGGGCGCCGCGGATCTTCACAGCCGCACCCAAACGGTGCGACAAAACTTTGCGCGCGATGGCGCCTGCTGCGACCCGCATGGCGGTCTCGCGCGCGGACGAACGCCCGCCGCCGCGATAGTCGCGGATGCCGTATTTTTTCCAATAGGTGTAGTCGGCGTGGCCGGGGCGGAATTTTTCGCCGATGTCGCCGTAATCCTTGGAACGCTGATCGACGTTATCGATGAGCAGGCCAATGGGTGTGCCGGTCGTCATGCCCTCGAAGACGCCCGAGAGAATTTTGACCGTGTCGGGTTCTTGGCGCTGCGTCGTGTACTTGGACTGTCCGGGGCGGCGCTTGTCGAGATAAGGCTGGATGTCGGCTTCGGTGAGGGGAATGCGCGGCGGCGTTCCATCGACCACGCAGCCAATCGACGGCCCATGGCTTTCGCCGAAGGTCGTGAACCGGAACAGCGTGCCGAAGGTGTTGCTGGACATGACGCTACTTCACAAGGTTCGCGCCAGCCAACAACTCCGAAATCTGTTGGGAGGATTCCGGCGCCAGCATGCCGACGACGTGGTAGCCGCAATCCACATGGTGCACTTCGCCCGTCACACCCGAAGCGAGGTCGCTGAGGAAATAGAGGCCCGACTTGCCCACGTCCTCAATGGTGACGTTGCGGTCCATGGGTGCGTTCAGTTCGTTCCACTTCAAGATATAGCGGAAGTCGCCGATGCCCGACGCGGCCAGGGTTTTGATGGGGCCGGCGGAGATGGCATTTACGCGAATGTTCTCCGAGCCCAGATCGGCGGCCAGATATCGCACGCTGGCTTCCAGCGCGGCCTTTGCGACACCCATGACGTTGTAGTGCGGCATCACGCGCTCGGCCCCCAGGTAGGAGAGGGTCAGGAGGCTGCCGCCGTTGGGCATCATGGGGGCTGCGTGCTTGCACACGTCGGTGAACGAGAAGCACGAAATATCGAGGGTGCGCAGGAAGTTTTCGCGCGTGGTATCGCAATAGCGACCCTTCAATTCGTCCTTGTCCGAGAAGGCAATGGCGTGGACCACGAAATCAATCGTGTCCCAGGTTTTGCGGACTTCCTGGAACAAGGCCTCGATGGCGCCGTCGGCCGAGACGTCGCACGGCAACACCATGGCGCCATTGACACTTTGGGCCAGGGGACGGACGCGTTTTTCCAACGCCTCACCCTGATAAGTGAAGGCAAGGCTGGCGCCATGCGCCGCCGCCTGCTGGGCAATCCCCCAGGCGATGGAACGGTCGTTGGCGACGCCCATCACGAGGCCCCGCTTGCCTTGCATTAGTTGCGTACTCATATTTTTGAAGAACCGCCGAAAAGCTTTCACGAACCAATAACTTACGGCATCTTACACGAAACCGTTTCGACCGGGCAAGGCAGCCAATCGATGGAACAGGCCACCGCCGCAGAGCCGACCGACCGTGCCGTTCGTGTGGATGAGCTGACACGGGCGTCGTTTCAAGCACGCGGGCTGGTTGGCTTTTTCGTCAAACGCATGGGCGCCGAGCACATCACCACCGCAGCCGGTGCGCTGACATTCTCGACCACGCTCGCCATCGTTCCGGCGCTGGCGCTGTTACTCGCGGGCTTCACGGCGTTTCCGGCGTTCAGCACGCTGCGGACGACGGTGCAGACCTTCATCGTCAACAATCTTGTGCCGGAGACCGGCATGATGATTAACGACACGCTCAATGGTTTTGTCGAAGCCGCCGGCAAGCTCACCACGTTCGGTGTGATCGGGCTGATCTCTTCGGCGATTGCGCTGCTTCTGACCATCGAGGGCCAGCTCAATCTCATTTTTCATGTAACAAAGCCGCGTCCTATCGTGATGCGCGTACTGATCTTTTGGGCAGTGATGACGGTGGGGCCGTTCCTGCTTGGCATCGGCCTATCGCTGTTCGGCTACTTTTCGGCCATTCCGGCTTTGACAGAAACGCCGGGCGGTTCGTTCCTCGCACTTTTGTTGGGTCAATTTTTCCCCAGCATCCTGACGTGGATCGTGATCACGATCATCTTTCTGCTGCTGCCCAATCGCCGCATTCATCTGAAAGACGCCATGATCGGCGCGGCCTTCGCCGCCGGACTGTTGTTGGTGCTGCGTTACACGTTTGGCCTCTACGTGCTCACGGCGACGTCCTACAAAGCCATTTACGGCGCGCTTGCTGCCATCCCGGTTTTCTTGATGTGGCTTTATCTCATCTGGCTAATTGTCATGATGGGCGCGGTGGTTACCGCAAGTTTGCCCGATTGGCGTTCGGCGCGCGGCGGCTATCCTGCCGGTCCCATGGGACGATTGACCTTGGCACTCGATATGTTGGGGCGTCTTGCCAAACGTCAGGACGAGGGCGGCGGTTTGACGCGCAATACGCTCGTCACCATCGCGGGTGCGCCGGAAGCGCTCGTCATTCACGTGCTCGATCAATTGGCCGCCGGGAAGTTCGTGGCCCATGCAGATAATGGCGAGTGGGTGCTCAGCCGTGATCTCGACCGCGTGACACTCGCCGACCTGGTGCACGCCTTCGGCTTGGGGTTAGGACTCGCAGGTGACGCAAGTGCCTTACCCGATAGCGATGCCGCGCGCCGTCTCGCGGCGCACATGCGCGGTGCTTTTGACTCCGAGCGCTCCTTACTCAGTGTCAGTCTTGCGCGCCTCGCGACCGGAGAAGCGCGCCAATAAAAAAGGGCAGCCCTGGGGCCGCCCTTTTTCTCATTTCCGTCAATCCGTTTAGCTGTTGACGATTTTCCACGAACCGTCGGGCTGACGGCACGCTGTGCCGTAGCTCTTTTCTTTCTGGCCGCCGACGATGATCTCTGACTGGAACTCGCGGCAATATTCTTGGCCGCGGCGTCCATCGCGCGTCGGTGTGATGGTGCCGGAGTGACCGTTGTCGGGATTATTCCAAACGATGGTCTCGCCGACTTTGGCGTTGTAGGCGCGCGCTTCGGCATCGCGCATGCGCTGACGATCCTGATCGTCGAGACGTTTGCCGATGTTGCTGCCGATTGCCGCGCCGCCGAGCACGCCCAAAGCCGTCATGGCCAGGCGCCCGTCGCCGTGTCCGAACTGCGAACCCAATAGCCCGCCCAGGCCAGCACCGATCAATGCGCCGCCGGTTTGGTTAGGACCTGCATCACTCGCGCAGCCAGCGGTTGCCAGTGTTCCGGCAATGGCCGCAGCCGCAAGAAATTTCCGCGAAAAGCTTTTCGCTGTCATGCTGACCTCTGTTGTTTCTTGATCCCCGCGTTAGCTGCGCTCCCCAAAAGAACGCGCCAACCCGCCTCCATAAACGATTAAGTCCCGAAATGGTGGCAAAATAAGGGCCATTTCTTTGTCACGCGGAGCAGATGGGTGGAACACGTTACATTGACAAGGGGCTGAATGCGCCCGACTTTCATTAAAACGCGGAGAACTTGTCTGATCCCATGAATACCCTTCCTCTTATTCCCCCTATGGCGTCGCCAGAGGCCCTTTTTCGCCAGTGGTTTGCTGAAGCCGTTACAAGCGAGCCCGACGTCCCGGATGCCATGAACCTTGCGACCGTGTCGGCCGACGGCCGCCCGTCGGCGCGCATGGTGTTGTTGAAAAGCTTCGACGAGCTTGGCTTTGTTTTTTACACCAACACGCAAAGCCGCAAGGGCGACGATATTGCCGCCAACCCGCACGGGGCTTTGTGCTTCCACTGGAAGAGCCTTGGCCGCCAGGTGCGCGTGGAAGGCGTTCTCGATTTTGTCAGCGATGCGGAATCCGATACTTATTGGGACTCGCGTCCGCGCGGCAGCCAGATCGCGGCGTGGGCGTCGGATCAATCGCATGCCATTGCCGACCGTTCGACGCTGGAGGCGCGGGTGGCTGAAGTCGAGCAGCGCTTCGCGGGTAAAACCGTTTCGCGGCCGCCCCATTGGCGCGGCTATCGCCTGACACCGGACCTCATCGAGTTCTGGCTGAATGTGCCCAACCGTTTGCACGACCGCTTAGTGTTTCACCGCACCGGCGACGGCTGGCACACGGAGCGCCTGTCTCCATGAGTGAGCTCGCTCATCCGCATCCAGGCGCGCTCGCGCGGTTCGCGACCTATGCGTCTGTTTCGGTTGCGACCATTCTGCTTCTCGCTAAGGGCTGGACGTATCTTCATTCCGGTTCCGTCGCGTTGCTTTCGAGTGTTGCGGATTCCGCGCTCGATTTGTTGGCGTCGGGGCTCAATCTTATGGCCGTGCGGTATGCACTTTCGCCCGCCGACGAGCAGCATCGCTTCGGTCACGGTAAGGCCGAGCCGTTGTCGGCGCTCGCGCAAGCCGCGTTCATGGCGGGCTCGGGCGTTTTGGTGATCGTGCAGGCTGTTTCGCGCTTCCATGCCGACGCGCCCGTGGGCGATGTGACCGGCGGCGTGGCGGTGATGAGCTTATCCATCGTCCTGACGACGGTGCTTGTCGTGTTTCAGCGTTACGTCGTCGCGCGCACGGAATCGCTTGCGATTGGAGCCGACGCCATGCACTACGCCGGCGACGTTTTGATGAACCTCAGCGTTATCGCCGCGTTGCTCCTGTCGTCGCGCTTCGGCCTCACATGGGCGGATCCCGTTTTCGGCATTGCGATCAGCATTTTTGTGGTCGTGAGCGCGGCCATCATCGCGCGCCGGGGGATCGACGCTCTTATGGACCGCGAACTGCCGATCAGCGACCGCGAACAAATTCTCGCCATCGCCAAACAGCATCCCAAAGTGCGGCACGTGCACGAGTTACGCACGCGTGCATCGGGCGCACAGAAATTCGTGCAGATGCATTTGGTGATGGATCAGGGGCTTTCGCTGCTGGAAGCGCATCGGATTTCGGACGACGTCGAAAAAGCAATTGATGCGCTCTATCCCGGCGCTGATATCATTATTCACGAAGACCCTGACGATATCGCCGAATTCCATCCCCCGGTCGGCGATGCCCTTCACTAAGTGAGGTAGCTGCCATGTCCGCTATCAAAAATATTCTGGCGATTGTGGGCGATCCCGATACGGGACAACGCGCGCTGGCGACGGCGCTGCAAGCCGCGCAATATCTTGAAGCGCACGTGGATGCTTTGCACGTTCGCCCCGATCCGTTGGCGGGCGTGCCGATCATCGGCGAGTCCATGTCGGCACCCATGATCGAGGAAATGACCAAGATGGCCGAGCACACGGCTGTTGGCCGGGCTTCAAAAACACGCGCGATGTTTGACGCGACCGTTGGCGGTGCTGCGGCCAGTTGGATTGAAGACGAGGGCTTCGAAGATCAAATCGTCGCCCAGCGTGCATGTCGCGCCGACCTCATCGTTATGGCCCCCGACGCCGGCGATAAGGACACGACCGCCGCAGATACGTTGAGCGCGGCGTTGATGCAAACCGGGCGCGCGGTGTTGGCGGCGCCGCACAGCGTCGGTCCGTTGTCTTTCAAGCGCGTTGCGATTTTTTGGAACGGCTCGGCCGAAGCCACGCGGGCCGTCACGGCGGCCATGCCGTTTCTCAAGCGCGCCGAACAGGTCACCGTGCTGCGCGTCGAGGAAGAGGAGTGGTATGCATCCACCGAAGACCTCGAAGCCAATTTCAAATTCCACGGCATTTCGGCGGTGGTTGCCGAAGTTATTCCCAAGGGTGCGCGCACCGGCGAAGCGCTATTAGCCGCCGCGTTGTCGACGAATACGGGCCTTCTGGTCATGGGCGCTTATACGCGCTCGAAGTTGCGCCAAATGATTTTGGGCAGCGTGACCGGCTACGTTCTGGAGCATGCCAAGCTGCCGGTGTTGTTCTGCCATTAGTTAGAGCAGCGAGAGCTGATCGCCGGCTTGCGGCGGTGGCTTGAACCGCGTCGTGTCCATGGATTGGCGCTGTGCGTTCAAGCCTAAGCGTTTCACCGCGAGACGAAACCGCGCCTCAACGGCGTCAGCGATGGGTCCTGTGCCGCGTTGGCGTTCGCCCCACTTGTCGTCGTAATCTTTTCCGCCGCGCATGGAGCGCACCAAGCTCATTACGCGCGAGGCACGCTCGGGCACTTGCGCTTCCAACCATTCGCGGAAGAGATCTTTCACTTCCAGTGGCAAACGCAGCATCACATATCCCGCTGATGTGACTCCCGCGTCTTTTGCCGCCGTCAGCACGTTCTCCAATTCGTGATCGTTCAATCCCGGAATACAAGGCGCGAACAGCACGGCGGTCGGAATCCCGGCAGCACTCAAACGTTTCAGGGCATCGACACGCTTTAAGGGCGTCGAAGCGCGCGGTTCCATTTTGCGCGCCAGCGTGTGATCGAGCGTCGTCACCGACAGTGCCACCTTCGCCATGGACTGCGCGGCCATAGGCGCCAAGATGTCGATATCGCGCACCACCAGCGCCGACTTGGTCACGATGCTGACGGGATGCTGAAATCGCGCCAGCACCTCCAAAATCGAACGCGTGATTTTGTAGTGCCGCTCGGCGGGCTGATAGGGATCGGTGTTGGTGCCCAGCGCCAAGGTGTTGCAGCGATAGCTTGGCGCGCGCAGGGCTTTGTCGAGCAAAGCGGCAGCATCGGGTTTGAAAAAGATTTTGCTCTCGAAATCCAATCCCGGCGACATGCCGAGGTAAGCGTGCGTCGGGCGCGCGAAGCAATAGCTGCAACCGTGCTCACAGCCGCGATAGGGATTGATGGAACGATCGAAGCCGATGTCCGGCGATTGATTGCGCGCGATAATCGTGCGCGTGGAATCGCGGATCATCTGCGTGAGCAGGGGCGGCGGCGGTTCGTCGAGATTGTCCCAGCCGTCGTCGACGGCCAGGCGGCCTTCGCGTTCATAACGCCCGGCTGCGTTGCTGACCGCGCCGCGGCCACGGCGCGCATCCGGGTGCCGGCCCGTCGTGCCGTCCAGCTCGCCCCCTAGGTACCGGTCTTCGCCGCGCGGATTGGGATTTGGCCGTTGATTGCCCATAGCCAACTCTAGGCGAGCGATAAGAACAAAACAAGAACAATGAGCTCACGCAAAGGTGGCTTTTCTGGCTCATAAGAGGCCCGTACAGTCGCCTGATGCAGTTGCGATATTTGCCCGCAGTTTCAGCCTTTTGGCTCGCCACGGCCGTTCCATGCGCGGCCCAGGCGGCCATGACCGGTTTGGGAACGCTCGGACCCTATCCCCAGAACCGCGATGCCTCCGGCACCAGTTGGCAGCCGGAGGTGACGCCCCATGTAGGCCTTCACATTATGACCGAGGACTGGATGTTCATGGTCCACGGCGAGCTGAATGGCGTCTACGACACCCAACAAGGGCCGCGCGGCGACGATAAAGGTTTTGTCGCGGGCATGCTGATGGGCATGGCGCGGCGCGATTTCGACGGCGGCGACGTGTTGAATTTTCGCGCGATGCTGAGCCCCGATCCGTTGATGGGAAAGACGGGATATCCGTTGTTGCTGGCCGGCGGCGAGACCGCCAACGGCGTTACGCCGCTCATCGACCGTCAACATCCGCATGAGTTGTTCATGGAGTTGTCGGGCTCATACAGCCACGCGCTCACCGACACGAGCTCGGTTTTCATTTACGCCGGCTTGCCGGGCGAGCCCGCTTTTGGCCCGCCCGCGTTCATGCACCGCCTGTCGATCATGGACAGTCCGGAAGCGCCCATCAGTCATCACTGGCTCGACTCAACGCACATCACGTTCGGCGTCGTTACGGGCGGCGTGACCTACGGTGACTTCAAACTCGAAGCCTCCGGGTTTCGCGGACGCGAGCCCGACGAAGATCGCTACGACATCGAAGCGCCGAAATTCGACAGTTCATCCGTGCGCCTCAGTTGGAATCCCACCGCACATCTCGCGCTGCAAGTTTCATGGGCGCATCTCGTCAGTCCCGAGCAGCTCGAGCCCGCCGATAACCAACACCGTTTGTCCGCCAGCGCGATCTATACGGTTCCCATTGGCGAAGATGGCTGGTGGTCAACCACGCTCGCGTGGGGCCGCAAACGTGTCGACGGCGAAAACTTTAATGCCGTAGCACTTGAGTCGGCCATCAAACCGCGCGCACCTTGGACGATTTTCGCGCGCGCCGAAATGGTTGAGACAAATGAACTGCTGGCCGCGCATGGTCCAACTCATACGGTTGGTAAGGCCTCCATCGGCGCCATTCACGATTGGCGCTTGAGCAAGCGCGTAGTGCTGGGATTGGGCGGGCTCTATGCCTTCAACTTCGTTCCGAGCGCGCTATCGCCGTCCTACGCAGGCAATCCCGGCGGCGCGATGGTGTTTGTACGCTTGAAGCTGATCTAGCGCGCGTCAGCCTCGGCGATTGTTTCCGGCCGGATCGATTCTTCCTCCGCAGCAATAATGTTCGCAAGATCGTCCGAGGTCGCCACAATCGAAATGACGTTCTCGGCTGCGTGCTCCGGCTTTGCGGTTTCTTGCCTTACCTGCACGGCGTGCGCGGTTGTGCCCGCAGGTACCGACAGCACCACTTCGACTTTGATCGGCGGCTGCGGTTTCGGCTCGGGCTTTTCTTCGGCTTTCACGATGGGAAGCGGCGGCGTTTCCGGAATGACGGAGTAATCCGCAACGACGCGCGCTTGCGGACCCATGATCACCAAAACTTTCTGGCCCAACACCAATGGGTCTTTCTCGCGCTGCGTCACCGACAGCATGTCGCCGCTGGTTTTGCGCACGATGTATTCCCAGCCGGTGGTGTCGCCGGCGGCGTGATCCAACGCGTTGCCAACAAGCGCACCAACGGCCGAGCCGCCCACGGCAGCCAAGGCCGAGTCCGCGTATTGCGCGCCGAGAATGCCGCCCGCTGCGCCGCCGGTCACCGCGCCGATGGTGCCCGCAGCGCTAATCGCCACTTGCCGATAACCGACGATCACGCCGGCTTCGACTTTGTTGGCGAGCTGAACCGCATTACTTGCATATGTGTTCGGCGAATAGCTCGAGGCGCACCCCGCCAATGGCAGCATGCAAAAAGCGAGCAGCAAAAAAGACTTCGAAGATTTCACGGAGTCCCCCTTCGAATTGTCACGTGCGCAAATGTTTGACGCTGAAAAGTGTCAACATTCTGGTCGCTTTGGATTGCGAAGCACGATTTCCCACAAAATTCGGGCGGCCGGTGGGAAGCCGGCCGCCCGTCGCAAGACCAAGAAGCAAGGTTAGGGGGAGAAGGGGGGCGCGGGAACCTAACGTGCTTCTTGATCCGTCTTCTTATTGCGCGCTCTGTCCGAGCTGAGCGCGGCCGGTGTGGCGGTCGATTTCGCGGCGCGCCACCAACGAATTGTCGGCGGTCACGATATCGACGATGATCGTATCGGCGTCTTTCTCTTTCACAGCGCCGACCTTGAGGCGGCTGTTTCCGGCGAACACGAGACCCGCTTCGGCCAATGTCTTGGCTTGCGCCACCGACAGATTGAGATCGTGGCCAGGGTCCATGTTACGCGCGAACCCGAGTTTTAAAAACTCATGAGGTCCGCCGTCGCGCATCTGGCCACCACGGCCACCACGCTCGGGACCACCGTGTCCAAAGCGACCGCGACCGGGTCCGCCCATGCCGCGATGTTCGTCGCCGTTCGGCGGGCCACCGTTCGCATCGGGCGCGCCGTTGCGTTCGCGTGCTTTTTGGAAACGCTCGGCCACGCGTTCGCAATTCTTGCCGGCATCGGGCGAAAGCCCGGTCTTCGCTGAGATCGTCATGCTCTTTACGAGCGAGCCGTCTTTGGTGACAATCTGCACGTCGATGACGCCGTCTTTCTCAGCGACCTTGCCGACCTTCAGATTGTGCTCGGGTCCCGAAGCTAATCGGCCTGCGATAATGTCGCGTACTTGGTCGGCACTCAGGTGGCGATCGACTTTCGCGAGGCGCGCTTCGAAGCGTTCGCAGCGGCAACCCATGCGGCCGTGATCCATGGGACCTCTCATGGCGCCGTCCGGACCGGCGCCTTCCGGGCGTCCGCCCGGGGCAGCGGCGCTTGCGATCGTGGCAAACGCAACGACCGAAGCCGCCGCCATGCCGCCGAACATCGCTCGCTTGGCCCGACCATGTCTGTTGAACATTCAACTCTCCTTTTGAAGTTCGCGTTTTGAGTCAAAACGCGTCGTGTGTGAGAAGAGATTGGGCCCGTCTAGTAACCCCGCCATGTCCGGCGATGACGGATCGTGTAACTGCCCGGGGAAACCGTGTAACGGAGTGTAACTAACGCGCGCCCGCTTACGTCCTGTTGCCACTTTTCCCCTGCGTTTTCTTGGAGATGGCAATGGGGGGCGTATAAACTCCGGCTTCGTTATGAACCTTTCCTCTGGATAAGGATGGCCGCCCCCGTGTCGATCAGCGAAGCCCCCAAACCCCATATTTTGATTGTCGACGACGATGCCGAGATCCGCGATCTCCTCAGTCGCTTTCTCTCAAAACACGATTTTCGTGTCACCACCGCCAAAGACGGGCGCGAGATGCGCCAGGCTTTTGAAGACTGGTCGTTCGATCTGGTCGTGCTGGATTTGATGATGCCTGGCGAAGACGGCCTCAAGCTCTGCCGCCAAATCCGCGGCGAGTCGGCCATCCCCATCATCATGCTCACCGCCATGGGCGAAGAGGTCGACCGGATCATCGGCCTTGAAGACGGCGCCGACGACTATATGGCCAAGCCCTTCAACCCGCGCGAGCTGGCGGCGCGCATCAAGGCTGTGCTGCGCCGTTCGGCTAATGTGAATAGCCCCGAGGCGCCGGAAAAGAATGGCGCTGCCCTGGGGTTTGCCGATTTCGCGCTCAACCCGGCCACCCGTTCGCTCAAGCGCGGCGAAAGCGACATTCCCCTCACGGCGGGCGAATACGATCTTCTCATCGCCTTCGTGGGCCATCCCCGCCGGGTGCTGAACCGCGACCAACTGCTTGATATGGCCCGCGGCCGCGCGGCCATCCCCTTCGACCGCTCCATCGACGTGCAAGTGGGCCGTCTTCGTCGTAAGATCGAGGACGATCCGAAAAACCCGAACCTCATCAAGACGGTGAGGGGTGGAGGGTACATGTTCACGGCCGAAGTCAATTCTGCATGAAGCGTCTGCTGCCCCAAAGTCTTGCCGGGCGGCTGATGGTGGCGTTGGTGGCGGTGATCATGTTGATCAACCTCACCTCGCTATTTTTCTATTATCTCTTCCGCGATCAAGCGGCGATGTTGGGCGCGGCCGGACAAGCGGCCGAAGAAGTCATTGCCGTTACGCATTTGCTGGAAACGATTCCGCGCGCGGAACCGCTCGACCCCAGCGCGACCGACGAAGAAAACAAACTGCGTGACGAAGAGCGCCGACGCCAAGTGGCGACCCAGCGAGATTCTATGGTGCACCGCCTCAGCACGCCCGCGCGTACCATCACGGTTGACGAGCATCCCATTGTGGAGACATCGGCCAACGGTGTCGCATCTCGTTTGTTGTTGAGCCGGCTGCGCACAGGTGTGCCGTTGTCGCCCGACATTCGCGTCGACAGCTTGCTCGATCCCAAAGGACTCGAGCCGATCCCGCCCGACCGGCGTTTCGCACGGCGCGGCGCAGGCGAACCGCCACCGGGTTCTGGCCCGGGTTCCGGCCTCGGTCCCGGCGTCGGCAATTTGGGTCCACCGCCTGATCGTGGCGTGGGTCCGCGCGACGATGGCGACGGCCGGTCCTTCACCAATCCCGAGGCTCAGCCGCAGCAACGGTTTTGGTTCCGTCAGCTTTTGCGCGCGCGCAGCGCCGAGCGGCTGCGCTTCATTCCCGGCATGGAAGAAGCGCTCTTTCGCGTCTCGGTGAAGGCCGGCGAAAATAGTTGGATCAATTGGCGCATCCGTCTCGCGGTCGATGAACCCCGCAACGTTCTGTCGCAGTTGTTATGGCTCACAATGATTTCGATCTTGGTGAGCGTGATCGCGTTCATCACTGTGCGCCGCGCGACTCTTCCACTTGGCATCTTTGCGTCCGCCGCCGAACGTCTGGGTGTGGATGTGAATGCGGCACCTTTGTCGGAAGAAGGGCCTTCCGAAGTGCGCCGCGCATCGCTGGCGTTCAATACCATGCAGATGCGCGTGAAGCGCTTTATTCGCGACCGCACGCAAATGCTGGCCGCCATTTCCCACGATTTGCGCACGCCGATCACCCGGCTTCGCTTGCGCGCCGAATTCATCGACGACGACGTTCAACGCGGCAAGATGCTCAGCGATCTCGACGATATGGAAGCGATGATCTCGGCCACCCTCACGTTCGCCCGCGACGACGCCGCCAACGAACCCGCGATGCATGTGGATGCCGCTGCCATTGTTGCCGCGCTTTGCGGCGATCACATCGCGGCCGGCCGGCCGGTGACCTATAGCGGTCCCGATTCCTTCGATCTTTTGGCGCGGCCACTGGCTTTGAAACGCGCCATCAACAACTTTGTCGACAACGCCATCAAGTACGGCAAAAGCGCGCACGTGAGTTTGATCCCGGGTGCCCGAGAAATGGTGATCGACATCGACGACCAGGGTCCGGGCATTCCTGCTGATGACAAGGAACGCGTGTTTGCGCCGTTTACGCGCCTGGAAACGTCGCGCTCGCGCGAAACCGGCGGCACGGGCCTTGGCCTGACCATTGCGCGCAATGCCATCCGCAGCATGGGCGGTGACGTCGAGCTTTTCAATCGCCCGCAAGGCGGCTTGCGCGTGATAGTCACGCTGCCGGTGGCCGAAGCCGAAATGCGCATCGCCGCCGAATAAATTGCGCCGTATAACGGACGCATGTGCGGACGCTACAAACTCACCACGCCGACAGGGCAGATTTTCGAAACCTTTCGTTTAACGGGCGCGCGCCTTAACTTGCGCGAGCGTTTCAATATCGCACCGACGCAGGAAGCGCCTGTCATTCGCAGCACGCCCACGGGCCGCCAACTGGCGATGATGCGTTGGGGAATGGTGCCGCAGTGGGCGCCGGATACGAGGTCCGCTGCTAACGCCATTAATGCGCGCGCGGAAACAGTGGCGGAGAAGCCGACCTTCCGCGATGCGTTGCAATCGCGCCGCTGTCTTATTGCTGCTGACGGTTTTTATGAATGGCTCACGAAGGGCAAAATCAAACAGCCGCACCTTTTTCAGTTAGCCGACGGCGGTGCGTTCGCGTTTGCGGGTTTGTGGGAGCGCTGGGAGAAGGGTGAAACGCCGCTCGAGACGTTCACCATCATTTGCACCGACGCCAATCCATCGGTGGCAGCGATCCATCACCGCATGCCGGTGATCCTTACGCCGGATCAATGGGAGCGCTGGCTGGATGTGACGTATGACGCCGCCGCCGTGCTGCCTTTGCTCAAAAGCCCGAGCGTGGTTTTAACGACGACGCGCGTCAGTCAAAAGCTCAACAAGGTCGATAACGACGACCCCAGCGTTCTGGAAGCCGAGCCCGAAAAAGAACCGACGCTGTTTTAGCTTAGGCGTCGCGGCCGCCGTGGGCCTTTGACCAAGCAACCGGATTTGCCAGGAACTCGCGCACGCCGTTCAAGGCATGTTGGCCAAAGTGCTGACCGGCTTCCGCAGCCGCCAGCACGTCGTGCCAGGTGCACAGGTAGTGCAGCTTCAGGTTTTCCTGGGCGAGGCTTTCGATGGCGCCCGGAAAGGCACCGTAGAAAAACACCACGAAGCAATGCTCGCACACCGCACCCGCATCGCGCAGCGCTTTGACGAACAGCAGCTTCGATCCGCCGTCGCTGGCCAGATCTTCCACCAACACCACGCGTTGACCTTCGGCCAAGTCGCCTTCGATCTGTGCATTACGGCCAAAGCCTTTGGGCTTTTTGCGCACGTACTGCATGGGCAGCATGAGCGCGTCCGAGATCCACGCCGCGTAAGGGATGCCGGCGGTTTCGCCGCCCGCGACGGCGTCCAAGCTCTCGTGACCGATCATGTCTTCGATTTCGAGGCGGGCCAGTTCCGTGACCTTGCGGCGCGCGCGGGGGAACGAAATGAGTTTGCGGCAGTCGATGTAAACCGGGCTCGCCCAGCCGGCGGTCAGCTTGTAGGGCTCCTCGGGGCGGAAATTGACGGCCCGGATTTCCAGAAGGATTTTGGCGACGGTTTCAGCCGCTGCCTTTTGGCGCGGCGAACGCCCGTGAATAATCGTCATGTTCTACACCCCACGCTGCTCTCGGTTTCATTTACCGGCATTAGTGGTGTAGGACAAGGACATGAACCAACCGCTCCGCATCTGGGTTTTGGCCGACGACCGGGCCGGAAATGTCGCCCAAGCCGTGGGCGTGGCGGAAGCGCTGGGCCTGCCGTTCGAGACCAAGGACGTGCGTTATTCGCCCGTGGCGCGCCTGCCCAACGCCGTGCAGGGCGCCAGCCGCCTGGGCCTCACGCCGGAAACACGCATGGCGATCACGCCGCCCTGGCCCGATCTCGTCATCGCCGCCGGCCGGCGCACGGCGCCCCTTGCGCGCTGGCTCAAACGCCAGAACGCGCGCGCGTTTTTAGCGCAGATTATGAATCCGGGTCGCGCGGGGGCCGACGAATTCGATCTCATCGCCATTCCAGCCCATGACTGCAAATTACCGGATGGAGACGCACCCAACGTGATGCGCACCATTGGCGCGCCGCACCGCGTGACGCCTTCGCGCCTGGCCATGGCGGGCGAGGTGTGGTCGTCGCGTCTCGGCGGAATTCCACGCCCGTTCATCGCCGTGATCGCGGGCGGCGCCACCAATCGCAGACCGTTCCCGACCGCGCTCGCCGCCGATTTCGGCCGCCAGGCCGCGCGCATGGCCGCCGAAGTGAAGGGCTCCGTTTTGCTCACGACGTCGCGCCGTACGGGCGCGGACGCAGAACAAGCACTCGTCTCCGCTATTCCCGAACCGCGCCGCACGTTTTTGTGGGGCGGTGGGGGCAGCGACAATCCCTACATGGGATTTCTGGCACTTGCCGACGCCATCGTTGTCACCGGTGATTCCGTGTCTATGTGTTCGGAAGCCTGTGCCTCGCCAGCACCAGTGTATATCTTTGCACCGAACGATATGGTGTCGCCCAAGCACGCGCGTTTGCACGCGGCGTTGTATGAAGGCGGGTTCGCGCGGCCGTTCACCGGGCGCTACGACGACTGGACTCACCCGCCGCTCAATGCCGCGCACGATATTGCGCGCGTGATTGAGACAAAATTGAAAGCCCGCTGATGCCGCGCCTTGCCGCCAATCTATCGTCGTTGTTTCGTGAAGTGCCGCTGCTCGACCGCATGGCGGCGGCGGCTGATGTGGGCTTCAAGGGGGTTACGTTTCAATTTCCTTACGCCGAAGAAGCGCATCTCATCTCCGACAAGGCCGCCATGGCCGGTGTAAAGGTCACGTGCTTCACCGCCCCACCCGGACACTATGCGGCCGGAGAGCGCGGCCTAGCAGCCTTGCCGGGCCGCAAAGACGATTTCCGTGAGGCCTTCGAAGTCGCCATGAATTATGCCGACGAATTGGAATGCCCTGCCATTCACGTGATGGCCGGCATCATCGGCGAGGACCAGCACGACGACGCTATGGATGCTTATCTCGCCAACCTCGCCTGGGCAGCCGATTTCGCCAAGGACGAAGGCGTGCGCGTGCTCATTCAACCCATCGCCAACGACAAATATTTCCTGCGCCAACCTGATGACGCTATCGCCGTGCTTGAAGCCATCGACCACAAGAACTTGCGTCTGTTGTACGACGTGGTGGACGCGCACCTGGCGCAAAGCGACGTGACGGAGTTTCTTGAAACCTATTTGCCGGTGATCGGTCATATCCAGATCGCCGGCCTTCCCGGGCGCACCGAGCCCGCCAAGAACAACGACATCAAATGCCAGAACGTGTTCGACCTTCTCGACGCGCACGGTTATCCCGGCTGGGTGTCGGCGGACTACACGCCGCGCGCCGGAACGAATGCTGGCCTTGGCTGGGCGCGCGATTGGGGAATTACACCGCGCTAAAATTGGAGGACTGCATGCCGAAGATTGATGTCGCTGCCGTGCCGGTCCGCAAAGGCGTCGGATATCCTGCGCCATTCGCAGCGCCGTGCGCCGAGCGCACGCGCAAACGGTTAGGCGATGCCGGCGGCCTCAAAGATTTCGGCGTCAACCTCATGACGCTTCCGCCCGGCAATTGGTCGAACCAACGTCACTGGCACAGCCACGAGGATGAACTCGTGTATGTGCTAGAAGGCGAACTGGTGTTGGTTGAGGACGGCGGTGAGACGCTGCTGCGCGCCGGCGACTGCGCGACGTTCCCGAAAGGCAGCGGCAACGGCCATCACCTCATCAACAAATCCACCATGACGGCCGTTTATCTCGAAGTGGGCTCTCGCAATATGGATGACCTCACGACGTGCTCCGACATCGACATGAAAAGCGCCAACGCCGACGGCCGCTTTGTGCGTAAGGATGGCACGCCCTATTAGTTCGCAGCCAGCGTGACGCCCAGTTGCGTGAGCGCGTCGGTGATTGGGATGAAGAAATTTAAACTCACCGGCTCGCCCCTGTCGCCGGGTTTGCCAAAAACCGTGATGCCAATGGCGTTACCGGTTTCGTCCACCATAGGCCCGCCGCTATTGCCGTGGGTCACCGCAACGTCGCTTTGAATCACCCGCTGCCCTTGTTCGATGCGGTAGGTCGAGATAATTCCCGACGTCACGGTGCCTTCATTCTCAACACCGAGCGGCGAGCCGATCACGAATACCTGCGATCCAACGACGGCTTCGGTCGTGCGCACCGGTAGGCCCTTCAAGCCGACGGCTTCCGTTTTCACCAATGCCACATCGCGGTGGGCGTCGCTCGCGACGACTTCGCCCACGATCTCGCGGCCCGTGATCAAACGCACCTTCACGAACTTTCCGCCATCAACGACGTGATTGTTCGTGATCATATAGCCGTCGTTCACAAAGAAGCCCGAGCCGCTTCCCGATCCGCTGAAAATCGTCGCGACATTGGCGCGGATCTCCGTAGCGCGGTCTTGGAATTTTGTCGTTGAAGCCGGAAGCGCTTTTAGGGCGAACGCCGGCGATGCGGGCTTTGCCGCATCCGGACTTGCGATCGGAAGCGACGCTTTCTCCAGGAAGTCGTGGAAATCTTGGTTGGCGAGTAATGCGCGCGTCGCTTCGCTGAATGCAGCGGCAAGGGCCAGATGCTCGCTGTCCGGCGACGGGCTGACTTTCCCGCTGCCCATTGCATTGGTGCGATAAACAATTTTACGTTCGAGCGGATCATAGAACTGCCATTCGACAGTCATGCTCGCCGTCGCACTGGGGCTCGATCCAAGAAAGCAAGCATCGAGCTTGAGCTCCCGGACCACGGCTCCCACTAAATATTTCGCGTCGGCTGACTGCTGGCCGAAAAGGGCCACGTCTTCACCGACAATTTTATAATTCGCCGCCTGGAACTGTTCACGGAACGCGTTGCCAAACCCGCGCATGTCCAACGCGACTGTATTGCTCGTCGTAATGTCGCCAAGAACATCACCGAGGCTGCAAATGATGCCGGCCCGGCGTTTACCGATCACGGTTCCCGCGGGCACCGCTGTCGCCATGGTTTGAAATTTGAGTGTCGGCGCGTTTTCACCCGCGAGAAGTATGGGGAGCGGCGGCGGAGCCGCTTGTTGAGCACGACGTTGCGCGGCTGATGCATCACAGCTCGCGCTCAAAATGAGCGACGCCAAGAAGATCGTGAAACGGTTCATGGACTTTTCCCCAGCCCTATAAGACGGGAGAATTTAGTGGATTTGCCGCTCAGGTGGTAGGGGCTTCCCGCTGGGAACGACGGTCACGGGGATGCCGATTTTACCGGCGTACTTTCCGGTCACGGCCTCCACCAAGGGTCCCGGCTTGGCACCGGGGGCCGCGCTTAAAATCAAAATCGAGATTTCCGGATGCTCTTTCACCAGCTTGAAAAGCTCCACGCGCCGCCGGCCCCGGCGCACATAAGTATCGGGCGTGCGTCCCGTTTCCTGCTCCACGCGCAAGGCATGGAGCTTCAATGTGTTCTCGGCTTCTTGGCGCGCTTCCGCATCAGCCATAGCCGTCACGTACTTCCAGTGATGGAACTCGGTGTCGATGTCGTAGACGAACAGCAACGCCACGCGCCCGCCGGTTTTGCGCGCGCGCTCGCAGGCGTAATGCATGGCCTCGGCCAGTTCCCTGGTGTCGTCCACCACCACCAGAAAAATGCGCCCGGCTTCGCTGCCCAGCGTCCCGCCTAAGGGTTCCAGGGTCGCGGGCGCCATGAGCTTTATGTCTCGGACTCGTAGCCGGCGGCGGACCACGCCAGCATGCCGCCCTCCATGCGCTTGATCACGCCCGTGTAGCCGGCGGCCACGGCTTTCTCAGCGGCGAGGCCGCAGCGGCGGCCACTCCGGCAATGAAAGACGAGATGCTTGCCCTGAGGGTCGGGGATCTGCGTGGCTTCAAAAGTCGACAGCGGGAGCAGGATCGCATCGGGAATGTGGACCTGCTCCCATTCGTCGGGCTCGCGCACATCGACGATGACGGCTTCGCCCTTATCGCGCCATTCCTTGATCTGGGCCGGGCTGACGTAAAAGACTTGGTTTGGCGGCAATGGCATCAAAACGCTCCTGAAGGGTCCATCAGCTTAGAATAGTTCCTTTTTCGAGCAAGTATGTATAGTTAGCGCATGAAACAACCGTCGAAAGCTGCGGTCGGCGCATGGCTGAGGATCGTTCTCGGCGCTGAAACCGCGATTGGTCCCGGCAAGGCCGATTTGCTCGATAACATTGTCGCCACCGGCTCTATCGCGGCGGCCGGGCGGCGCATGTCCATGAGCTATCGCCGGGCCTGGCTGCTGGTCGACGAAATGAACACGATGTTTCGGGAACCGGTGGTCACCACCAGCAAAGGCGGCAAGGGCGGCGGCGGCGGCGCGCAACTGACGGACCTGGGAAGAGAAGTTTTGAGCCGGTATCGCCGCATGCAAGCCGCCACATCGGCCGCCATCGACGAAGATCTTCAAGCCTTACGCAGTGCTCTGTCGGCGAGCAAGCGCGCCGTCAGCCCATAGCGCGTTAATGCATGCGCCGCTTGAGCGCGAGCACCAGGCCGCCCATCACCGATCCCGCCTCGAAATAACGGATGCCCCACAAGCAGCCGAACCACATGGCGGCGATCGCTAGAAATGATCCAATCCCCAACGTCGATAATCCAGACAAGCCCTGACCAAACGTGCACCCCAGCGCCAGCGTGCCGCCAAAGCCCATAAGCGCGCCTCCGATCAGATGGCGCGGCAAGTCGGCGGCGTCGGTAAAACTTTCCAGCGCTAAGTTGCGCGTGAGCGCGCCTGCGATGAATGCGCCGAGCGGAATCCCGACGATCACCGATGCTGGAAACGGCGTCGGAACATCTTGTGTGGTGAGGCCGGTGATCGCTGCACCCATGGGTGCCACCAGGTTGACGCCAAAGCTGCCGCCGGCCCATGCGGCGATTACGCACAGACCAATGATGCCACCGCCGATCAGGTGCCCACGCGAGGCGCGGAACCACGAATCCTTCAGCGCGAAAATCAAAAGCCCGCCACCGATGATCGCGGTCACGATCCAACGCATGTAGCGTTCGCCGCCGATCAAGGTGGTGAGAACCACAGGCAAGCTATTAGACGGCGGCACGCGCACCGTTCCGATGTTGAACAGAAAATCCGTCAGGCCCACCAGCACACCCAAGCCCGTCATCGCCGCGACCACGCCCACCACCAACAACGTGACCAGCGATTTCAAGGAGCCAGCACCGAGGCGTGATAAGGCGCGGCTCGGGCAACCGCCCGCCAGCGCCATGCCGAAACCAAAACACACGCCGCCGAGAATAATCGGCACCAGCGGCAGGAAAGGGGCCGCATAGATACTGGAGCCCAGATCGATGAGGTGGGCGTTGTCCAAAATCTGCGCGCCGATAATGGCGATGCCGCCGGCCAGCAGCCAGGCGCGCATACGCCGCCAGTCTTTCGCGAACACGATGTCGGCCACGGCGCCCAGTGCGCAAAAATTGGTCAGCAACACCGTCGCGCCAATCGCCGCGCCGATGATGAGGCCGAGCAAGATGGGCATAAGTAGGTCCGGCACGGGTGCTCCTGTTGCCCTCCGAGGTTATCTTGCGGCGGGGGCGTGCCCGACAGTATCGTGCTTGGACAATGACGCAAGATCGCAAACCCCTATCGACCGTTGTTCTGATCGACGCGCGCGGCCTCAATTGCCCGCTGCCGGTCCTGCGGCTGCGCAAACGGTTACATGAACTTGCGCCGGGGACCGAGGTCGAACTCCTCACCACCGATCCCGCCGCTCAGCGCGACGTACCGGCTTTCTGCGAAGCGCAGGGGCACGCCGTTGTGGGCGCCGACACCCAAGACCGCGCGACGCGGTTTTTGATTCGCAAAGGAATAACTCTCTAATCATTTGAAATAACTTATTTTTCTAACGCGGCAGGCTTCTTGATATAAAGGGGCCGTGATCTGGCGACTTGGTGCTGCTCAAAGACAGCACTGTCACACGAGGAGGTTCTTTATTCGCGTTCCGCGACCGACGGGGAGGTTGGCGCGGGGCGTTTCTTACAGGGGGAGAGCTAATGGGACACGACGTCTTTTTCATACTCATGGGCGCGATCATGGTGCTTGCCATGCATGCCGGGTTCGCCTTCCTTGAGGTCGGCACCGTGCGCAAGCGCGCACAAGTGAACGCACTCGTAAAAATCATGACCGACTTCGCCGCCTCGACGGTGGCGTACTTCTTCGTCGGTTACAGTCTTGCTTATGGGGTCACCTTTTTCCAAAGCGCGAAAATCATTTCGGGCGAGGGCGGTGTATTCCCCGCCCAAGGCTACGAGATGGTGAAGTTCTTCTTCTTGCTCACCTTCGCTGCCGCCGTTCCCGCGATCATTTCGGGCGGCATCGCAGAACGCGCCAGGTTTTATCCACAGCTCATCGCGACCTTGATGTTGGTCGCCTTCATCTATCCGACCTTCGAAGGAATGGCGTGGAACAACAACTTCGGATTCCAGGATTTCATGGAAGTCACCTTCGGCGCGAAGTTCCACGATTTCGCGGGTTCCGTCGTCGTTCACGCCATGGGCGGCTGGATTGCACTGGGCGCGGTCATCATGCTCGGCAACCGCAAGGGCCGCTGGACCGCCGACGGTCGCGCGGTGCCCATGCCGCCGTCCAATATCATCTGGCTGGCACTCGGTGCATGGATTTTGTCGGTGGGTTGGTTCGGCTTCAACGTCATGAGCGCGCAAAAGCTTGAAGCGGTTACAGGCCTGGTCGCGGCGAATTCGCTTCTGGCAATGGTGGGCGGCGTGCTGTCGGCCTTGTTAGTCGGTCGCAACGATCCGGGCTTTATTCATAACGGCGCTTTGGCAGGTCTTGTCGCGATTTGCGCGGGGTCTGATGTCATGCATCCCATCGGCGCACTGGCGACGGGCGCTTTCGCCGGCGCGCTGTTCGTGTTCGCGTTCAATCTTTGTCAGAACCGCCTACGCCTCGATGATGTGCTCGGCGTTTGGTCCTTGCACGGTCTGTGTGGTGCATCGGGCGGCATTCTGTGCGGGATTTTCGGGCTGGAAGCGCTCGGCGGCATGGGCGGCGTCACCTTCGCCGCGCAACTCGTCGGAACGTTCGTCGGCGTTGCCATCGCGACGGTGGGCGGGTTCGTGATCTACGGCCTGTTGAAGGTAACCATCGGCATTCGCCTCACCGAAGAAGACGAATTCATGGGCGCCGATCTTGCCATTCACAAGATCTCATCGACGCCGGAACAAGACCTGAGGGGCTAATCGAAAAGCCGGCGGGTTTGAAAGCCCGCCGGCCGCTACGCTTTCGTGACGTCGCGGTAGCGGTACTGAAGGGCCACCATGATGGCCTTCACAGGCCGCAGCGTGTATCCCACCGCCAGCGCGATAAACACCGGCCACAGCACGACGTGCACCCACATGGGCGGGCCGACTTTGACTTCCAGCAACAGCGCCAGCATCGCGGTCACGATGCACAGCGGCAACATGATGAAGAATGCCGGGCCGTCGCCGGTGTCGTGTCCCGCCAGGCTGAGCCCGCACACGGGGCACGCCGGCGCGATCTTGATGTAACCCTGGAACAACGCGCCTTCACCGCAACGCGGACAGCGCCCGAGCAGGGCGACTTTCGCAAGCGGTGCGCCAGGGTTCATGGGCGCGGTTACTTTAAGATCGGCAGCGGCAGAGGCGTGCCCGCCGGTACCGGTACTTGCGCGACGTTCAAGGTCATCGCCACGGCGGTGTAGTAGCCATTCACGCCGATCAGGTCGACCACGCCCTGTTCGCCGAACATCTTGCGCGCTTGTTCGAACAGCGCGTCGGGGATCTGGCCTTTGTTGCGGTGAAGCGCCAGCGTCGCATCGTAGACCACGGTTTCATCTGCGCTCATGCCGGTGGGACGCTTTCCGGCCGCGACAGCCGCCGCGATCTCGGGCTTCAGCCCAGCGTCAATGGCGAGCTGATAGTGTGAGAACCACTGAAATTGCGCGGTCCATTCGCGCGCGATGATCAAGATCGCGAACTCGTTCAGACGCCGTGACAGCGATGATTTATAGCGAATGTATTCGCCGACACTTTGCAAACGGTCGGCCAGGTCGGGGCTGCGCAGCCAGGTGTTGAAGGGACCGGAGAGGGACTTACGCGGCCCCGCGATAATTGCCTCAGCGACTTTGCGCTGCGCCGGGTTCATCTGATCCAGCGGCATTTCCGGAAAACGATCGGTGGCGGCAAACGAGGTCAACGAGATGAACGCCGTCAGCACGGCGCACGCGGTCAGAATACGTTTCATGAATCACTCCTCCCAGAATGAAAAAGGGCCGACTTTCGCCGGCCCTTTTTTTTATGCGTTAGCTTAAGTGCCGAACCGGCAGGCCCAAGAGCCAGTAGACCCAGACGAACAGGAACAGCCACACCACGTCGACAAAGTGCCAGTACCAGGCGGCAGCCTGGAAGCCGATGTGTTTGTTCGGCTTGAACTGGTCCTTGGCGGCGCGGAAGCCGCACACGAACAGGAACGTGGTTCCCACGAACACGTGGAAGCCGTGGAAGCCAGTGGCGAAATAGAACACCGACGGATAGATGCCGTCCGTCAGGTGGAAGCCTGCGTGCACGTATTCGAAGATCTGCATGCCAAGGAAGATTGCGCCCAGGGCGGCGGTGATGAAGGTCCAGCGGGCGGCCAGCTTGTTGTTGCCCTGTTCGATGAACAGATGCGCGCGCGTGACCGTGATGCCCGAGGTGAGCAGGATTACCGTGTTGTAGAAGGGGATTTCCCAGGCATCCAATACGGCGATGCCGGCGGGGGGCCATTGGTGCGTCGACGGACCGAAGCCCAGCGCGTGATGGAAAAATGCCCAAAAGAACGCGAAGAAGAACATCACTTCCGAGGCGATGAACAACACCATGCCCATGCGCAGGCCGTGGCTGGTCTCGGGCGTGTGAGCGTGTTCGACAACCGACTCATGAATGACGTCGCGCCACCAATAGAACATCGTGACGAGGACCAGCACGAAGCCGGGGGCCAATTTCCACAGGCCCATGTTCATTCCGAAGACCGGGGTCTTGTGGAACGTCAGGATCGCGCCAATGGCGAGAACCAGGGCGCTGAAACCGCCCAGGGCCGGCCATGGGCTCGGGTTGATCATGTGGAAGGGATGTTTAACAGCACTGCTCATCGCTGAGGTTCCTCTTTGCTCATCAATTGGTTTTTTGCGTCGCTGGCAGGTCTGCCGATGCGGTCTTGTCCGCAACGGGCCGGCCGTTCAGCGAGCGGAAGAAGGTGTACGATAAAGTAATCGTGCGCACTTCTTCGGTGGTCTTGTCTTTCAAGATGGCGGGGTCGATGAAGAACTTCACCGCCATGTCCGTTTCTTGCCCCGGTGCCAGGTCCTGCTCTTGGAAGCAGAAGCACTCGAGCTTGTTGAAATAGATGCCGATCTTTTCGGGTGTCACATTAAAGGTCGCCGTGCCGCGCGTGGCATGATCGGACGTGTTCTTGGCGTGATAGACGACGGTGATCGCTTCGCCCGCTTTCAAGCCGACGCTCTTTACCTCGGGTTTGAAGTCCCAGGGAAGCTGCTTGTCGGTGTTGGCATCGAACCGCACCGTGAACTCTTCGGCCGATTGGGCCTCGGGCGCCATGGTGGCGACTTGCGTCGTGCCGCCCAGTCCGATGGCCTTGCACAACAGGCGATAGAGCGGCACGGACGCGAACGCCAGGCCCACCATAGCCGCCGATACCGTCAGCAAAAAGCTCGCGGTTAGGTGCTTGCGGCGTTGGAGGCCCGGGTTTGTCATTGCCGAGTTTAGGTCCTTTACTCGGCCGGGTGTGGCGCGTGGGCGCCGATCACGGGCGGGACTTCAAAGGTGTGGAAGGGCGCCGGAGACGGAACAGTCCATTCCAACGTGGTCGCACCTTCGCCCCACGGATTAGCAGCGGCCTTCTTGCCCCAAGTCATGGCGTACAGCGTCGTGGCGAAGAAGAAGAGGGTGGCAGCGCCGCCGAGATAGGCGCCGTAGGTCGACACGATGTTCCAGCCTTCGAACACATCCGGATAGTCGATGTAGCGGCGCGGCATGCCGGCCAATCCGAGGAAGTGCTGAGGGAAGAAGGTCACGTTGACGCCGATGAAGGTCAGCCAGAAGTGCGTCTTGCCGGCCCATTCCGGGAACTCGCGGCCGGTCATCTTCGGGAACCAGTAGTAGAAGGCCGCGAAGATCGAGAACACAGCGCCGAGCGACAGAACGTAGTGGAAGTGCGCGACGACGTAGTAGGTGTCTTGGAGCGCGATATCCATGCCCGCGTTCGCAAGCACGACACCGGTCACGCCGCCGACGGTGAACAAGAAGATGAAGCCAACCGCCCACAGCATCGGGGTTTTGAACGAGATCGAACCGCCCCACATGGTCGCGATCCACGAGAAGATCTTGATGCCCGTGGGCACCGCGATCGCCATCGTGGCGGCGATGAAGTAAGCGCGGTAGTTCACGCCGAGGCCCACCGTGTACATGTGGTGCGCCCACACGACGAAGCCGACCACGCCGATCGATGCCATGGCGTAAGCCATGCCGAGATAGCCGAACACCGGCTTGCGCGAGAAGGTCGAGACGATGTGGCTGACGATGCCGAAGCCCGGCAAAATCATGATGTACACTTCGGGGTGGCCGAAGAACCAGAACAGGTGCTGCCACAACAAGGGGTCCCCGCCGCCGCGCGGATCGAAGAACGCGGTGCCGAAATTACGGTCGGCGAGCAGCATGGTCAGCGCGCCGGCGAGCACCGGCATCGCGAGCAGAAGCAGCACGGCGGTGATCAGCGTGGCCCACACGAACAGCGGCATCTTGTGCATGGTCATGCCAGGCGCGCGCATGTTCAAGATGGTGGTGATGAAGTTGGTGGCGCCCATGATCGACGAGGCGCCGGCGAGGTGGAGCGACAGAATCGCGAAGTCCACCGACATATCTGGGTGTCCGCCAATGCCCGAAAGCGGCGGGTAAACCGTCCAGCCCGTGCCCGCGCCGTTGCCGACGAACATCGACAGGACGAGGAGGATCAAGGCCGGCGGCATCAGCCAGAACGAGATGTTGTTCATGCGCGGGAACGCCATATCCGGCGCGCCGATCATCATGGGCATCATCCAGTTGCCGAAGCCGCCGATGACGGCGGGCATGACCACGAAGAACACCATCAGCAGCGCGTGAGCGGTGACGATGACGTTATAGAACTGCTTGTCGTGGAAGAATTCGAGGCCGGGGTGCATCAGCTCGGCGCGGATCATCAGCGACATGGCGCCGCCGAAGAGTGACGCGATCACCGAGAACACCAAGTACATCGTGCCGATGTCCTTGTGGTTCGTGGAGTTCAGCCAGCGGCCGATACCGTGTGGTGTGTGGTGATCATCGTGCCCGTGATCGTGACCATCGTGGGCGTGGGATGCTGCGCTCATAAACTTTACTCCGAATTCCTAGACTAACGCGCCGATATCAGACGGTGGCGTTCGGTTAATTGGCTTTGGGGGCTTCGGCCGGCGCTTCTGCCGGTGCCGGCGCCGCTGCGGCCGTTTTGGTCTTTTTCGATTCCTGCCAGGCGGCGAACTCGGCCTTGCTGACGACGTCGACGACGATCGGCATGAACGAGTGATCGACACCGCACAGTTCCGAGCACTGACCGTAGTAGCGGCCGGGCTTGGTGACACGCATCCAGGTTTCGTTGGTGCGGCCGGGAACGTTGTCGAGCTTCACGCCGAAGGCCGGGACGGTCCAGGCATGAATGACGTCGTTGGCGGTGAACAGCAGACGGATGTTGGTGTCTTGCGGAACGATGACGTGGTTGTCGGTTTCCAGCATGCGATGTTGGCCCGGTTTGATTTGATCGTCCGGGATCGCCAGTGCGTCGAAGGAAATCTCGCTGTCCGGATACTCATAAGACCAGAACCATTGGTTGCCGATGATCTTCAAGGTCATCTCGGCTTCGGTCGTGCGGTCTTGGAAGTACAGAAGCTTATAAGAAGGGATCGCGATCGCGACCAGCACCAGGACCGGAACGGCGGTCCAGATCACTTCGATCAGCGTGTTGTGCGACCACTTGGCCGGCACGGGATTGGCTTTTTCGTTGAACTTGAAGATGCAGATCAGCAGCAGCACCAACACGAACACCGAAATCGCGATGCAGATCCACAGCAGTTCCGTATGGAACGCACTGATCAGCTCCATGGTCGGCGTCGCTGCGGGCTGAAGCCCGAGCTGCCATTCATGGGGAAATGCCGGCGTCGGCATGTCCTGTGCGGCGAATGCCCCCATCGAGACGAAGGTGGCGGAAAAGAAACTAACAAGAGTGGCAATAAATGCCTGAATCGGACGGCTCACACCCTATCTCCATTGCAGCCTGGGGGCGGCCTCCGTTTAAGCGGACCCGCCCAGAGGTTCAACTCGTTTTTCGAGGCTTTTCAAACTTTTGCATGGCATCCCCGAGCGTTAACCCGCTGCCATATTACCCCACGGCCGGAGACTAGCCCGAACCGGGCCCTCCCGTAAAGGTGACAGGGCCGGCCTGTTACAGGTGGGAAGGGCACGGATGAAGCGCTTGGGATTAAATGCTGGAATCGCCGCCAACATCGGCTACACAGGCTTTTCGCCTTCCTAAGACCGAAGAAAAGGCCGACCCGTGGCACCCAATCAAGCACCACCGCCCAATCGCACGAAACTTCTTTTGTTCGCGCTCTCGCTCGGGGCAGCGTCGCTGTTCATGTATGTGAGCTTTATCTACAAGACCGCGGTGAAGGGCCCGTAATGCTCGCCGATATTCTTCCGCATGTGAACGCGGTCCTTAATACGATCGC
Source organism: Fidelibacterota bacterium (assembly GCA_947475895.1). GTDB lineage: Bacteria > Pseudomonadota > Alphaproteobacteria > Rhodospirillales > Rhodospirillaceae > SHVO01. The sequence continues at coordinate 101,958 of CANJMF010000004.1, read as the reverse complement.
GACCGTTTTATTGCTGATCGGATTCGTGCTCATCCGCACGGGCCGGCGCGAAGCCCATCGCCGCGTGATGATTGCCACCATCATCGTCTCGGCGGTCTTTCTCATTTGTTATCTGGTCTATCACTTCACGGCGCCCGTGTTCGTGTATCGCGGACCCGAATGGTCGCGTCCGCTCTACTTCGCCATGCTCATTAGTCACGTTGTTCTGGCGACGATCGTCACACCGATGGTTGCCGTCACCGCGTGGCGGTCGCTGCATGGCCAGTTTGAGCGTCACCGTAAAATCGCGCGCTGGACGTGGCCGGTGTGGCTTTACGTCACCGCCACGGGCGTTCTGATTTACGTTATGCTCTATCACGTCTATCCCACGCCGGCGGCGGCTTAAGGGTCGCGAGCGATGGAAGAGAAAGAAGTCTTCGCCCGCTCACGCCCGCCGCAGATGGATGTTCCCGTCGACGGCAATTTCGCCGGACGACTCACGCCGTCGCTGCGCACCGAACTTTATGGCTGGACCATGCTGCCCATGGTCGCGCTTGCGCTCGCGGGCCTGCTCGCACTGATGCTGGCCCTCGCACGCGCGCCGGGCGCTGAAGCCATCCTGCCCTGGACCGGTCCCGACTTCTTTCGCCGCATTCTTGTTGTGCACGTTGTCTTCGCGCTTGTTGTGTGGGTTCTCGGCGTGCAGGGCGCGTTCACGGTTGCCGTGACCGCGCAGTCCGTCGGCGACGACCGCAACGCCATTGGACGCATGGGCGCTTTCTTCGGACGCCTCGGCGTTTACGGCGCTTATCTCAGCTTTATTTTGCTGATCGCGCCTGCCGTGGCCGATCTCGGCGAGCCCTCGCTTAACAACTACATTCCGCTGCTGCGCCATCCGGTGTTTTTCGCGGGATTGATCATGCTGGGTGTGTCCGTGGCGTTACCGGTGCTGCGGCTCATCTTGCTGCTCGCACATCAACGCCGCGCCGAAGCCGGTGGGTTTGGCCTCGCCTGCGCTGGCTTGATTTATCTGATCGCCATGGCTTGCATCGCCATCGCCGCGTTCACCTTGCCGCAAAACGCAGGACCGGAAGGCGAAGCGGAGTATCTCGTGTGGGGCGGCGGACACATTTTGCAATTCGCCAACACCGCTTTGATGCTGTCGGCGTTTTATTTGCTCTCGCGAGTCTCGCTGGGTGAAACGCCCATGAAGCCGTCGTGGTTTCGCGCTCTCATGCTGGTGCTCGTTGCTGCTGCCGCTGCCGGTCCGCTGCTGTATCTGACGTATGTGGGCGGCGACCCCACGCAGCGCATGACCTTCACCTATCTCTATTGGTTCGGCTTACCGGTGCCAACCACCATCATTCTCGGCAGCGTGGTGGTGCTTCTGTTCAAGCGCCGCAAAGATCTGCGCGACGGTGCGCCGGAACTGAAAGCCGTCGCGGCTGCCTTGTTGCTATTCGTGTTCGGCGGCGCGCTGGGCTTCTTTGAAGGCTCGGTCGATACGCGCACGCCCGCGCACTATCACGCCATGCTGATCGCCTGCGCGCTCGCTTTCATGGCGCTCTACTTTGGATTGTTCTTTCCGCTCCTGGGTCGGCGCACCGCGCGCCGCCATTTGCGCACCGCCATGTATCTGTTGTTGGCGGGCGGGCAGTTCCTGCATTCGCTGGGACTATATATTGCGGGCTCTCAAGGCGTTGGCCGCAAGATCGCCGGGGCCGAGCAGGATATCAACACCACCACCAAGTATGTGGCGTTGGCCTTACAAGGCTTCGGTGGAGTGATTGCCGTTATCGGTGGTATGATCTTCATCTTCCTGGCCGGGAAATTGTTATTGGCAAGGCAGGGTGCCGGTGGTACCGCAGGCACACATCCAGGCCATTCATGAAACCCACGATGATCTCCGCCGCCAAATTCCAGATCCGCAGCTACATCGAGTTGATGAAGCTTCGTATCGGCTTCCTTATCGCGCTCAGCGCCATGGCGGGCTATGCGGCGGTGTCCACGCATGTGAACGGCTGGCAGCTTGCGGTGTTATTCTTGGCCATGCTGCTGGGCTCGTCGGGCTCGGCTGTGTTCAATCAATATTACGACCGCGACATCGATCGCCTGATGCCGCGCACGGCAAAGCGTCCCTTGGCGGCGCAAACCCTGGGCAACCCCGTGCGCGCCCTGTGGTTCGCGGGCGCGTTGTTGCTCACCGGCTGCGCGCTGGCGACACTCGCCTTCAACTGGGTCGTGGCGGTGCACTTGTTCTTGGGCGCCTTCGTCTACGGCATCGTCTACACCGTGTGGCTGAAACGCCGTCACTGGACCAACATCATCATCGGCGGCGCGGCCGGAAGCTTCGCCGTGCTCGGTGGCGCTGCCGCGGTGGATCCCAGTTTGTGGCTGCTGCCCGCGCTCATGGCGATCACGCTTTTCCTGTGGACGCCGTCGCACTTCTGGTCGCTCGCGATCCTCATCAAAGACGGCTACGTCAAAGCAGGCGTGCCCATGCTGCCCGTCGTGGTCGGCGATGCCGCCACCGCGAATTGGATTCTCGGCAACACGATTTTGCTGGTGGGCTCGGCCTTGTTGCCCGTGGCCCTCGGTCAACTGGGCTGGCTCTACGCGATCATCTCGTCGATCTTCGGCGCACGTTTCCTGTGGCTGAACTGGCAACTGGTGAAAGATCCGTCGCTGGTCTGGGCGCGCCGCAACTTCCTCTTCTCCATGCAGTACCTGGCAGGCGTGTTCCTCGCCGTCGTGGTCGACAAGCATGTGCCCTTCGACGCCATCCGCAAAGCGCTCGGGCTTTAGTCCGCCTCAGGTCACTCTTGTTCGACCGAGGGGGCTTTGCTGAGGACAGAAGCCGGCGCCTCAATCTCAGCTGCCGGACTTCCGCGCGACAATCGTCGTGTTCAAAATAGCCAGCTCCGCGTGATCAACGTTGCTGTATCGGCGGCATAACGGTTGCGTTCGCAAGGCAGAGCAGGCCGCGCTGTTCGCTTCGCCCGTGGCCGTCAGAACCTCGAAGTCGTAGCGGCGCAATAAGTCCAAATATTCAAAGCGCCGTAGGCGGTTCTGAAAGTTTTGTTGGTTCACGCCTGCCAAGCCCCACAAAGCGCCGTCGTATTTCAGGAAGTTCAAACGCGAGATCGATTTGTCGCCGTGCTCCCAATGGTCCGACATGTCGATGGTGTGGCACAGCACGCCGCCGTCTTTGAGAATGCGGCGCGACGTGGCCATGAGGTCGTGAAGCCGATCTTCGCGAATGTGCTCAAGCACGTCGCGCGACACGATGATGTCGGCACTCTTCGCGGCAAGATCTTCGAAATCGTAAGGCGCCAGATAGTCGATGGCGTTTGCATCAAGTAGATCATCGAGCGTGTCGCCGTCCATCTTCAGCCGCGAGAACTGCAAAGGCGCCGCGTATCCGATCTTCGTCGCCGTGCGCGCGAGATTTTGCAAAATATAAAAGCCGGCGGCGCGCATATTGCGTGCATCGAACAGACGTTCTTGATCGACCGTTGTGATGTGACCCACGCCCGCGACGCGATAGGTGAGGGGCAAGATCGGCTTCCAGCCGGAACCAATCTCGACAACACGCGCACCCGTAATCGTAACGTCGGCTTCGCTTAATGCGTGAAGTTGGAAAACGCTATCGCTGAGAAGCCCGGGATCGTTGGCTGGGTTGGTGTCATAAGGCACGATACGGCGCTTGAGCTGACGCAGTGTCTGCTGAAATGGCAGTAGGGCTTTGGCACCGTCCGTGATGGCTTTGCGTTGCCAAGAGCGCATGAAATGACATTCCCGAAAAGGCGTACGCGAGAGAACGTCGGCGCCTACGCGTTGGTTGCGCCATGCGAGAATGTTGGCGGAAAAAACGAGCCGGCGCGGCGAAACTTTCTGTTCGTCATGCTGCCGGAAATTAAAGCACGCCCAATCGTTACAGGTGGCTCGAGTCTGTGAGACCAGCGCCGCGCCGCTAACGAAGGTTCTTTGTCGCCGCACGCGCCGCGTGTTTGAGAATCCCCAACGACAGCACCGCAACGGAAAGTGGTAGACCAATCTGAATCAGAATAAGCGTCACTATCGTTTCCCTCTCACGCACGCAATCGAGTGAGACGAGATTAAGGGCGAGCACAACGCCGCGCCTTGACGATTGTCAAAGTAAGAAAAAATTTCCCCGCGCGCTTTGTCGCTGCTTATTTGCGGAACTCGCGCTTTAATCGTGTGTTGTCACTGAGATTGCTTTTGCGAGAGTTTACGCGATCCTTTTAGAGCGGCGCTGGATTCGGCGCTGCGGAGCCTTTTTTTAAAAGTCCGTATTGCCTATGCAAAAACGCACGCTAGACGTTTCCAGTCTCGGCGATTTTCTCCTAAAGCCTGCGATTGTCGTTCCCAAAAATCCGATCCTAAAATCGGACGCAGCCGTATTCACAATGGGAAGCTGCTTCGCGCAGGAGATTCGCTAAGCACTGCAAAGCAGCGGTGTCATTGTATTCCCTGACTACAGGTCCATCGCTTACGACACATCGACGCAGCAGTTCGGTCTGCGCGATGCCGATATGCCGCCGCATTACGACACGTTTTCTATGCGCCAGGATTTCGAGGCCATGGCCGGCAAGTGGTCCGACCGCGAAAGCGGCTACCTCACCGTCATCAACGCCGACGCCAACCGCGCAGCGGGCGCGCCGGTCTTGTATCAAGATCCTTATCGCAAGCAGGTGCTGGCGAAATCGATGCCGCTCTTGCGCGATATCTCAAACAAGATTACAGCAAAGATGGTTGAGGGGCTGGACCGAAGCGAAGTTGTGGTGCTGACGCTCGGCCTTACGGAAGTATGGCGGCATAACGATACTGGCAAGTGCTTTGCGCGTCCGCCCGGTTTGGGATACGGCGGTGAGGACAAAGCCACATTTCACTGCAGCACCTTCGCGGAAAATTACGACAATGTGCGCGCCATCATCGACATAATTCTCGAACGAGCGCCGTCAAAATATATCGTGATTTCGGTATCGCCGGTGAGGCTGCAAAAAACCTATGCCGGGATCGATGTCTCGAACGCAAATTGGGAGAGTAAATCCACCTTGAGAGCTGTGGCGGGTCAAGTCTGTCGCGAATACGGCGACAGGGTAACCTATTTCCCTTCATACGAGATGGCGATGCTCGATCTTGGCGCGTCAATCGGTCTCGGCGATGTGTTCGAGGAAGATGTCGTTCACGTTCGCCCCGACTTCGTCAAAAAAGTCATCGGTGCTTTCCGCGAAAGCTATTCCGCTTAAGGTCCCATCGAACCGTCCGCTTTAATGATGCGGAACCGTGATGAGGTAGGCCAGCTCGCTTCCGCCGGCGCCGGCGTCGAAAATCACCGGCAGGCTGGGGTCGCGTTTCGCGTCTTCCGCCGAATAACCGATGTCGGCGTTTTTCACACCGGGCGCATAAATCATGTAATGGCCGGGGAAGGAGCGCTTCAAGATTTTGCCGGTGTGGTCCAGGTCCACATCGCCCGCTAACATATAAGCAATGCCCGTGCGCGCGGGGCGATGGAACCGCACATTATTTCGAAACCCGCCGTCGATGTCGGCGCGAATGACGCCGAGAATTTGTCCGGCTGCCAGCAGTTCGCCCACGCGCAACATCACCGGCACATAGCTGGTGGCGCCTTCGGCATCCCAGCAGGTCGGTTTGAACGCGGTGCTGCCGTAGAAAAAAGCGTCACGGTTGAGCAGGCAGGTAAATCCGTTCGTGCCTTCACGCGCTTTCTCGAAGCCTTTCTTGCCGAACAGGTACAACGTTGCATCGCTGCGCAAATGCTCCGGTGCGGCCGACAGCGCCAGTTTCGTCTCTACGTCCTTAGCAAAGACGACGTTCAACGCTTTGCGCGTATCCGGTGCGTCGGCGGCGCGCGCGGCCGTCATCGACACTGTGGCCACCATGGCGGCTATGCAGAATATGCGAAAGCTCATAAGTCTTCTCATGCGCGTGTCTCTCATTTAGCTGCGGGAGCGGGAGGTTTGCTCGCGGGGCGGCGCAAGTGGCCTTCCGGAATATACGTCAAAAGTCCCTCGCGCAGGCGATAAACAATCCACCATTGTCCATCCGGGGTCAGCACGCGGCACGGCGACGGCACCGGTATATTCGACATGATATTGGTCAGGCTCTCGGATTTCGCGGTCGGCAGAATGCGCGAGATGGCGTTGGTCGGCACTTCGTAGACCAGGTCCTCGTTGACGATCGTCACATCCTTCGGGACCTGTTTGAACATCGGCAGTTCGAGATTTTGAACGCGATCTGCTAAATCCAGGTAATCGCTCAAAGGATGAGTGTCGTTGTTTTCGCAGCCCTTTGAAGCCTCGGGTGCTGGCGCTTGTGCGGGTGCCGCCGCTCCTGCTTGTGATGACACCGCCATCACGGCCGCCGCACAGACAATCAAAAACCGCATGGTGTATCCGCCCGCTCTCATTTGCCTGATCTCACTTATAGGTGAACGCTTCCCACAGAAGCTGCCCGCCCACGGCCACCATGAACAGATAAATAGCTGTATAGAAGCCTTCCGCCGACACGCGTTTCACCAGCCACACGCCGGCAAAGGTCGAAACGATGGCGACCGGCATCAGGATGAGGGACTCGCGCAGATTATCGTAGGTGAACTGCCCGAGGGCCGCATACGCCGGCACCTTCAGCCAATTGACGACCGCGAAGAAAATCGCATTCGTGCCCACCAGCACGGGCGGCGACAGGCGTTTGGGCAAAACCCAAATCTGAAACGGCGGTATGCCGGCGTGGGCGATTTGCGAGGTGAAGCCCGAGGCCACGCCGCAAATAAACCCGACCGCCGGCGGCGAGTTCGAAGGGGCAGCGACCGTGATCGACCGCCGCCGCGCAAGCTGATATCCGGCAAAAACAATTGAGATGACCCCAAGCACGCCCGCGATAGCGGCAATGGAGACCTCCGAGGCGAACAAATAGCCCCCGACGATGCCCAATGCCGCGCCCGGCAGCATGATCGCAAGAATGCGCCCGTCCCAGCTTTTGCGAAACGCAATGACGCCCACGGCGTCTTGCACGACCAGGATCGGCAACAAAATGGCCGCCGCCCGCACCGGCGAGACGGCCAGCGCCAGCAACGGCGTCGCAAGCTGCCCGACGCCCGCGAACCCACCCTTCGCCAGCCCCGTCAGCACCACGGCCACAACCGCTATGCCGTAAAAAAACAGATCGTTATCCATAAGAAGCCGTCGGTAAGTCTGAGTGATGGTGTGTGAATACGGGGGAAGCCTCGGCGCGTGAAGCGCGAACTACATTAAATCCACGGCGAATTTTTTCAGATCGGCCAGGGCCGTGTATTCCAACGCGCCTTCATGGGTCGCCGATAGCACGACCTTGGGCGCACTCCCGGCCTCGAACGCTTCCTGCCAGCGCGGTGCGCACAGGCACCATTTGTCGCCGGGTTTTAAACCTGGAAATCCGTAGTCCGGCATAGGCGTCGAAAGGTCGTTGCCCGAACGTTTGCTGAAGGTCAGGAACACAGCCGTCATCACCACGCACACGGTGTGCGAGCCCACGTCGGTGGGCCCGGTGTTGCAGCACCCATCCCGGAAAAATCCGGTCATCGGTCTTGCGGAACAGGTGGTCAGCGGTCCGCCCAAAACATTACGGGCAGGGCGCTGCGGGTCGGCCATATCGCGCATCAAACTCTCCGTTAGAGAGCATGACTATAGCGGAATTTTGAGAACCGGACTGCTTAGAAACCCGAGCCCGGATGCTTGAGGAATTCCTCTTCGCTGGCCGTGCTGGGGCGGCCTAGGGCGGCGTTGCGGTGGGGAAAGCGGCCAAAGCGGCGGATGATGTCCCAGTGCTGGACGGCGTAGGAATACGAGCTACCGGGCTGTTCCCAGTCGGGCAAAGCGCGGTTCAATTCCTTGGCCCGTTCCTGCAGCATCAGGTCTTCACTGTGTTCAAAGGGCAGGTAGAAGAACGTCCGCTGCACGGGCGTGACTTCTTGGTCGAAGCGCTGGGCCACGGCGTGCTGCGCCACATCCAGCGCTTTCCGGTCGGTGGCGAACGCGCGGGGATCGTCGCGAAACATATTGCGCGGAAATTGATCGAGCAGAAGGACCAACGCTAATGAGCCGAGCGGCAGCTTCTGCCATGCGTCGTACGCACCGAAGTGCGCGCGCACGTAGTCTTCGCTGAATTTCTTTTCGATGGTGGCGTCGAACGCCGGGTCCTTCTTGAACCATGCGTCGCGTTTGGTGTTGCCGTTGGGCGACCCAAACCAGAATGTCAAAATGGCTTCTGCGCGCGGATCTAATGTCATGCGATCTCACCCGTAAACGCATGCGAGGTTGTCACATAACGCCGCAGCAATGAAATTGTGCCATGCCTCCTATTTTCGCCAACTTGCAAGCGCGGTGTTTGCTTGCACTTTCGCTCCATGGGGTTGTTTTCCATTTCCTAACGCGTTGATCCTGCGCCCGGATTTTCAAACGACTCGCGCGTGCATGGGGTTGTTTCTGTAACTGCGGCCTTGGAGCGCAAAAAACTTACGGGCGCACGAGCTTGAACTGGCCCACGTCGATGGCTTGGCCGCGAAAACCGCCCTCGCAGTAAGCCAAGTACATCTCCCACATGCGCTTGAACCGATCATCAAAGCCCATGGGTTCGATGGTCGACCACGCCGCCAGAAAGCGGTCGCGCCATAAGCGCAAAGTGTCGGCGTAGGAATCGCCGAACATGGTCGCGTCCACGAACGACAGCTTGGCTTGCTCGAACTGAAGCTTCAGCCGTTCGACCGACGGCAACATGCCGCCCGGAAAAATGTAGCGCTGAATGAAGTCCGCACTCTTGCGGTATTGCTCAAAGCGATCTTCCGCGATGGTGATGATCTGCAATGCGGCCGCACCGCCTTGCTTCAAGCGTTCACGCACGGTCGTGAAGTATTGCGGCCAATGCGACTCACCCACCGCTTCGAACATCTCGATAGACGCGATGCGATCGAAGCTGCCTTGAACGTCGCGATAATCTTGCAGACGGAACTCCACCTTGTCCGACAGCCCGGCCTTTTGCATGCGCTCGCTCGCGAACTTCAACTGCTCTTTCGACAACGTCAGTCCTGTGAGCTTACAGCCGTATTCCTTCGCCGCGAATTCCGCGAACCCTCCCCAACCGCATCCGATTTCCAGCAGATGATGCTCAGGCTTCAAGTCCAGAGACTGTGCGATCTTGCGGTACTTTGCTGTCTGCGCGTCCGACAACGATTGCCCAGCGTCTGCAAACAACGCCGACGAATAGGTCATGGTCGGATCGAGCCATTGCTCATAAAACGCGTTGCCTAGATCGTAATGGGCAGCGATGTTGCGCCGGCTGCCGGCCTTTGTGTTATCGCGCATCAAATGCAGCAAGCGCTGCCAGAATTTGTGCAGTCCACCTTGCAGGCGGTTGGAGTTCCAACTGTTGGAATTGCGCACGGCCAGCTCTACGACGTCGGCGAGGTTAGGGCTTTGCCAATCGCCGTCCATATACGATTCCACAAATCCGAAATCGCCCTGCGTCATGAATTTGCGCAATGCGCGCCAACGCGAAACACGAATGACCGCATCCGGTCCCGGCACGCCGCCGCTGGTGATGTTGTACGAGGAGCCGTCGGGCATGACGACCATCAAGCTGCCGGCCTCAAGGCGGCTGACCACGTCCAAGCAGCGCTGAATGAAGCGATTACCGACGCGCGAAACTCCGCGCGAATTTTGCGTGGCGTTGTTCATCGTCTGCTCCCTGATCCGCTCCGGTTTTTTTGCAGCGTCTTATGCGGCGAATTTTTTCGCCTTGATCACGCTGACCGGTTCAGCGGGCGGCTGCGGGTGCTTTACCAACGGCACGCCCTTCAACCACAACTTTAAAGCTTCCCAATGAATTCCGCCAATGACCTTTAACGTCAAAAACGGGAACCTCGCTAGCGTTCGTAAGCAGGCACGGGAGGTGAGTTCGCTGCGACGACCACTGAAAGCTGCATAAAGCAAAGGCCCATTCGCGTCGCTTTGATGGATGGCCACGGCCACGTCTTCACCAGGCGGCTTGATGCGAAAGTCGTAGGTCGCTTCCATGGCGATGAACGGCGAAACGTATAGCTCCTTGGCGCAAGTCTGGTGAATCACTCCGTCGCTATCCACGTGCTCGACGGGAATGAGATATGTGTGGCGCTCGTGAAAGGTATTGGTGACTTGATGCAAGATCGCGGCGAGTGACGCGTCCGGCCGATAACAGAAATAAACCGCGAGCGGATTGAACACATATCCCATCACGCGCGGATAACTCAGTAGCCGAATAGGCCCGCCCGCGATGTCGATACCCGCGCGCGCCAGCTGCGTCTCGACCCAGGGGCGCAGTGGTTCGCCCGTGCCGGGGCCATGGTCGCGGTCATAAAAACTCAGGAAACCAAAACGGTTGTAGCTGAACCCCGCGACGTCGCGATTGAGCGTGGGAAGTTCGTCAAGATCGAACAGAAACGAAGCAACATCGTAATCCAGCTTATGCGGCTTCGGGCGCACGCGGGTGTGCGTTACGCGGCCGGTGTAAATGCCGGACGCCGTCATGCGGCTTCCTGATTCGGTGCCGCCAAAAAGATACGCGCCGATTCGTCTTCCACGCGCCAAGGACGGCGAACGCCGCCAAGCGCTTCGCCCACGGCGAGGCCCGCCTGCAAGCCGTCCTCATGGAAACCATGCCCAAAATACGCGCCGCAAAACCATGTGCGGTTTGTCCCCTGTAAACTCCAAAGCTGCGCCTGGGCGTCGAGCGCAGCCTGATCGAAGATCGGATGTTCGTAGTCGTAAGAGGCCAGGGTTGCGTCGGCGCGCGGGCTGCGGTGCGGGTTCAGCGTCACGAACAACGGATAATCCCGATCAATATTTTGCAGCATGTTCATCCAATAAGACAAACAGACGAGGCGCGTTTGTGTGTCGCCCGCCGCCGAAATGTAATTCCAACTGGCCCACGCCCGTTTGCGTTTCGGCATGAGCGTTTCGTCGGTATGGAGAACGGCGTAATTGCGTTCGTAACGGATGGCGGAAAGAAGGGCTTGTTCTTGCGCGGAAGGGTCACTCAACATCGCTAGCGCCTGATCGCTGTGCGACGCGATCACGACGTGATCGAATGTTTCAACCGTTCCATCTTCGAGCGTCAAGTCCACGGCCGATGGCCTGCGCGTAATCGCGCGCACGCCGCAATTCACACGAATACGCGCTTGATAGGCCGCTGTCAGCCGATCGACGTACGCGCGGCTGCCGTCGGTGACCGTGCGCCATTGCAAGCGATTTTTGGTGCGGGCTTCCAACAGACCATGGTTGCGGAAGAAGCGCACGAATGCGGCGAAAGGATAATGCTTCATGTCATGGAGCGAGGCCGACCAAATGGAGCCGCCGAGCGGCAAAAGGTGGTCGCGCAAAAACGCCTCGCTGTAGCCGTGACTTTCCAGATAGGCGCCCAGAGTCAGGTCGCGGTTCTCGGGCCGCGCAACGTCCAATTCGCACGTGCGGTAAAAGCGCATGATGTCGAACACCATGGTCCAGAAGCGCGGGCGCACCAGATTGCGCCGCTGCGCGAACATCGACCACACACTGAAACCCGAATACTCAAACGCGCCGTTGTTCACCGAGGCCGAGAACGACATGTCGCTCGGCTCGGTCGCGACGTCGAGATGACGAAACAGCGCCGTGAGATTGGGATACGTTTTTTCGTTGTAGACGATGAATCCGGTGTCGACCGGAATTGTCTTGGCAACGCCCTTGTGCGTTAGCGTCACATCGACGGTATTACAATGACCGCCGACCCATGGGCCTTTTTCGAATACGTGAATGTCGTGCCGCTGGTTCAGCAGCCACGCCGCCGAAAGACCCGAAACGCCCGTTCCGATCACAGCGATACGCAAACGATTGGTCCCCCCTGAACAAGTGCGGCACGCGAAGTATCTTACCATTAGGCAGTACGGACGGAAGCGGTGCTCGGTTCAGTCGACGACGAAAAAGGCTGTCCGTGCATTGACATAAGCCTTCACATCCGCCTGGATGTGGGACGATTGAGCCCAAAAGGGAAATTCCTATTGTGGACGTGCAATCCAAATCCGACCGGCAACCGTAAAGGGTCGAGAACGTGGCTGTAATCACTGAGCCGCGGGAGGGCTTTTACGGTCTGCTGAGGATTTTCAGCGAAGGCGCCGCATGAACGATGTCGCGGCTGCAGCAGTCCCGACACCCGCGCAAGAGATGACGACGCTTCTTTCGGGTCTTGGTGCGAGCCGGGACCGCGACGATTTTGGCAGGCTATTTGCGTTCTACGCGCCGCGCGTGAAAGCGTATCTCATGCGTCAAGGCACGGAGGCCACCGTTGCGGAAGAACTCGCGCAAGAAGCGATGTTAATGGTTTGGCAGAAGGCCGCGTTATTCGACGCATCAAAAGCGTCGGCGAGCACGTGGATATTTACGATCGTGCGGAATCTCAGGATCGACGCGCTCAGGCGCCATCGGCCTGCGTTCGATCCGACCGATCCAATGTTTATCCCCGACGCGCCGCCGTCGCCGGACTACGAAAGCGAATACGCCGAGATGCAAGATCGCATCCGTGCCGCTATGAGCGAACTACCGGGAGAACAGGCGACCGTGATTCGATTGGCGTTCTTCGAAGACAAACCGCACAGCGAGATCGCCGCGCAATTGGCGCTGCCGCTGGGTACGGTGAAGTCTCGCCTGCGGCTGGCGTTGAGGCGTATGGCCTCGGTGTTGGAGATCGCGACATGATCCAACGCCATCCTCATGACGATCTTTTGCTGAGCTACGCGGCGGGATCCCTAGACGAGGGCTCGTCGCTCATCGTCGCGACTCACCTCACGTTTTGCGCTAAGTGCCGCATGGACGTTTTGGTTGCCGAGACTGTGGGTGGCGCTTTGCTCGATGCGATTGCGCCGGTTGAAATGGGTGACGCAGCCGACGTCATGGATCGTTTGGACGAGCCTGCCGCAGTCCCTTCGCGCGCCACCAAAGAAACGGGATTTCCCAGGACGTTGGATCCATACCTACCGGACACGACAGTGGCGTGGCGTTGGTTCGGCCCAGGCCTTCATTACGCTGAATTATTGAAAAAGGGCGGTACGAAGGTTGGCCTTCTTCGTTGCGCACCGGGCGCCGAGGTTCCGCTGCACAGCCATCGCGGTGAAGAGCTGACATTGGTGCTGGCCGGCAATTATCACGACGGCGAAAGCAACTTCAGCTACGGCGATGTTCAATGCGCCGATGACACGCTTCAGCATCGGCCTGTCGCGCATGCCGATATCGGCTGCACCGTGTTGATCATGAATAAAGGCAACTTGCGTCCAAAGAGCGTCGTTGCGCGCCTCTTTGTGCGCATCCTCGGGATGTAGCGCTTCAGGCGCATCGCCTCTATGCTGCGCACATGGACTCCGATGCGAATTCCCGCGCCAAAGGATTAGGCGGCGATAGCGGCCAGATGTGGGCCGCCATGAGTCACGAAATTCGCACGCCGCTGATGGGCGTCGTGGGTATGCTCGAAATTCTGGCGCGCACATCGCTCACCGACGAGCAGCGGCGCATCATCGCAACCGCGGAGGAATCGTCGGTCGCGCTTATGCGGATCGTCGACGACGTCCTCGATTTCGCCAAGCTCGAAACGGCGCAGGTGCGCCTCAATCCCGTCCCAACCGACCTCGTCGCACTCGTCGAGGGAAGCGCCGAGCTGTTGGCCAATGCAGCGGCGGCCAAGGGGCTTGCGCTTACCGTTGAAATCGAAGGCGAGCTGCCGCAAGTGATGTGCGACGGGTTACGTCTGCGTCAGGTGTTGCTCAATCTGGGCAATAACGCGATCAAGTACACCGACCGTGGCCGCGTCGCATTCACCGCGCAAATTTGGGAGCGCGATGCGTCGCGTGTCTCCATTCGTTTCACCGTCGCAGATTCCGGCATCGGCATTCCACCGGATCTGCACGTCTTCCTATTCAAGCCTTTTTCGCAGTTGGCAACCACGAACACGCGCGGCTTCGGCGGCGTAGGCTTAGGACTTTCTATCTGCCGTAGCCTAATCAATGCTATGGGCGGAACCATTGAAGTCGAAAGCAGCGCGCGGGGTTCGCTCTTTCACGTCACTGTTTCTTTCCCGCGTACAGGGCAGACGATCGCAAGCGCATCGGCCAAAGGCATTTCCGTCATCGCGATCGATGCTGGTGAACCTGTGTTGACGATTGCGACACGTTACTTGGCCACAGCGGGCGCGGAAATTACCACGGTTCGTTCCCTGAACGCGATTTCGGGGCTGCTTCCTTCACGCGATGGAAAGCCCGTTGTTGTCTTGGTAGGTCCCGACGCGGAAGCGGACGACATCGAGGCCGTGACATCGACTTTAAAACGTATTGCGCCGGACCTGTCGCTTCATGTGTTGTGGTTGCACCCGCACGCCGTCGGCGGCGGGCAGCTGCTTGCACGACGCGGTGTGCGCGCGCTGCCGGCGCACCCTTTGCGGCGTGCCGATTTGCTGGCCGCCGTCACCGATCACGGCTGGCAACGCGACGAAGCCTCTGCGGTGTTAACGCGTTCTGCGCGCAATACCGCTATACTTGGAACGGATGAAGCTGTTGCTGCGGCGCGCGCCGAAGGTCGCGTTATTCTGGTCGCCGAGGATAACCTCATCAATCAAGAAGTCGTTCGTCAGCAGCTAGCCATTCTCGGCTACGATTGCGACATCGCCGCCAGCGGCAGCATGGCTGTTCGCGCACTGCTGGAAAATTCCTATCTGCTGCTGTTATGCGACTGCCATATGCCGGGCATGGACGGGTTTGAGCTTACGCGCATCATTCGGTCCGGCGAACGGAGCGGACGCGAGCGCCTTCCCATCGTTGCCATCACCGCAAACGCGCTGCCAGGCGAAGCGGCGCGCTGCAAGGCCGCCGGTATGGACGATTATCTCGCTAAGCCCATTGAAATTCGTACGCTTGAGACGGTGCTCGCGCGCTGGATCAGTCCCGCGAAGCTTCCGAAAAGTACGACATCTGCCTTAACTGCGATCGATAATATCGGGGACGCCAGCAGCGCTGCGACGGTCGATCTGCGAAAAATCGCGGCCATGTATGACAACGACCACACACGGTTGGCGCCCGTGCTCGAACAATGGAATGTGTCGATTGGTGATGCGGTTACGTCACTCGAGCGCGATCTTGCTTCCGGGCGTTGGAATGAAGCGATCGAAATTGTCCACCGCATCAAAGGGAGCGCAGGAATCGCCGGCGCGCATCGTCTTTCGGCCGCAGGAGCGGATTTGGAGGAAGCTCTGCGTCAAGGAGACCGCGATCGCATACGCGATGCCGGCGCGCGCGTGCGGGCACTGGCTGAAAGGGCCCTTGGTGAAGTCTCGGTTTGGCGTCAGGCCGCCGTCGTCGAAAGCGCGGACTCTGGCGTCAGTACATAGCCGGCGCCGCGCACGGTACGAATAATGGCCGGCTTCTTCGGATCTGTTTCGATCTTGTGCCGTACCCGGGTCACCAGAACGTCGATGCTGCGATCCAAGGGATCCCATTCGCGCTGTAAGACGGCAACCGAGAGGGCCTCGCGGGTTTGAACAGCGCCAATGTTGCGCAAGAGGTGACCGAGGAGGCGGCACTCGTTTGTGGTCAACGGGACGTCTTCACCCTTCGACGAGCGCACAAGGCATTGTTCTTCGAGCAAGACGCTGCCGTGAAAAGGGGTAGGACGATTCAAGGCTATCGGCTGTGCGCTAGGCCTTGTCGGTAACCCGCTCGTGCGGCGTAGCACGCTTCGGATGCGTGCGAGGAGTTCGCGCTCCTCGAACGGTTTGATGACGTAATCGTCAGCACCACACTCAAGACCGACAACCCGGTCCACCGTATCGTGACGCGTGGTGACGATAATGATCCCAACTTGATGATGCTCGCGTAAATACCGCGTCAGCATGAAGCCATCTTCACCCGGCAAACGCACATCCATGAGGACAAGCTGCGTTGGCGTGCTGGCGAGCACGGTCCGCATCTCCTGCCCATCGCGGGCTAAAGTGACGCGGTAACCTTCATTATTAAGATACATCTCAAGGATTTGACGCACGAACGGGTCGTCTTCAACCACGAGGATATGAACGCTGCGCGCTGCTTCTTGAGATGGCGAATTTGACATTATTTCAATGCGATAGGCCCAGAGGCATTGACGCCATGATTTCTAAACGTCAAGAATTATACAACCTGCGATAAAATAAGCTATCCCCAGGGGGTGGGGTCGGCGAATGAAGGACGACGTACCCGAACGGGTTTTTCCGGAGCGAATTATGGTGATCGATGACGACCCATTCGTCCGCATCATCATGTCCGACGCGCTTCTTGGGACTGGCGGTGTTGTGAAAACCTTTGCCTCAGGTGATGAGGCGCTCGCAGCCACGACCGCATTTCAGCCTGACCTCATTCTTCTCGATCTGCGGATGCAGGGAATGGACGGTCGCGCCACGGCGCAGGCCCTACGAAAAGAGAACGCGCAGACGCGCATTATTTTTCTCACCGCCGAAGACGATGCGCATGCGCGCGACGAGATCATGGGTCTTGGGGCGGTGGGTATCATTACGAAGCCCTTCGATCCCGCACATGTCGTCAATCTTATCCAACCGATGCTTGGCCGTGCGCCGAGTGGAGCGCGCACCGCGCAATTCGACGCCATCGCACTAGACTTTCGCGACAGTCTCGCGCCGACGATGGACTCCATTCAAGGCGCATGGGCTAAAGTGCGCGCAGGCGGATGGCAAAAAGATTCGGCAGAAGTCATTCTAGCGAAAGCGCATATGCTGGCAGGCTCGGCGGGATTGTTTCATCTTCACAGCATCGGCAATGCAGCTGATCGCCTTGAAGGCACCCTGCGCGAATTGCTGAAAGCAGATTTGTTGCCGCCGCCCGCCGCCCTCACGCGGATTGAAGCGGAAATTGGCGGGCTGATAGATGCCTGCCGTGTGGGCGCGCTCGGATAAGAGAGAAGGCGCCCATTTCGTCTGATCAGATGCCGGGCTAGTGTTGGTGCGGATTATCGTGGCCAAAAACGCAGAAGGCATCAATCATGACTCAGACGTTGCGCGTGCTGTCGGAAGACCAAGTCAAATCTTTATACGACCGTGATGCTGCGTGGAATGCTGTTGAAAACGCGTATCGCGCGTTCGGTCAATCTTCCGACATCCAATCCAAACCTTCTGCCATGAGGGTGATAGGCCCGCTCACGGGAACGCCGAATTTCGGGCAGATGCGGGTCGTAAAAGGTGCGGTGGTGCCGGAGATCGGAGCCGGCGGAGTGCTCTTGTACTCGCGCGATTATCCCCATCTTTATCTGTGGGATATAAAGTCGGAAGCCTCGACCGCGCTCATTGCCTGCGGCTGGTTAACCGGTGAACGGGTGGCGCTGACAGCCGCTCTGACCATGAAGAAACTGGCTCGTCCCGATATTAAAAAAATCGCGTTGTTTGGTGGCGGCAAAAACTTTGGCGCGCCGATTTGCCGGCTTGTCGCGGGAGAATGGAGCAATGCCGAAGTGAATGTCGTGACATCGCGGATGGAAACGGCGACCGCTTTTGCGGCGCAAATGCCGGCAAACGTGGCGCCAGCGACCGCTGCCGACGCCGCCCGAGACGCAGACGTCATCATCACAATCACGATGACGAAGGCTCCTTTTATCCATGCCGGAATGATGAAGCCCGGAGCGATCCTTCTGTCTATGGGCAGCCCGCACGAAGTCGATATCGCGGTCTTGCATGAATGTGATGCGCTGATTGTCGACGATCTGAATTACGCGAGCGAGCAAGGAGATATCGGTGCATGGCTTAAACGCGGCGAACTCAGCGAAGATGAATTGAAGCGCCGCTTACGCGCCAATATCGGCGAGATCGTGCTCGGCCAGAAAAAAGGCCGCTTGAATGACAATGAGCGGCTGCTAGCCGTCATTCAAGGCCTTACGGCCTGCGACGTCGCCGTCAATAAACTCATTTTCGATCGTGCCGTTGCCCAAGGTGTGGGGCAGGTCGTTTCGTTTTAATTCGCTAATCGAGAACGGCATTCGTCGCCGTCACGGGCGCTCCTGTCGCGCCACCGAACCGTTGTTGGTCGGCTGTTCGCAGTCCGCGGTAAAGCGTTAGAGCACTCATCGCCATACCAAAGACAACAACATATCCGATGGCGGAATAGTCTCCCTTTACGCTGACGGCGCCGCCCGCCAAAGCGGCCAACGAACTCGCGCCTAAAAAGAATGGAGAATGAATCGCGGCAATTCGTCCCGACGGATCAAGCCGCGACATCGTTCCGAGTAGAACGGGTGAGAAGAGAGAGTAAGAGGACGTCAAAATCGGCGCGAGAATTGCGAACGCCAACCAGGTCGTCGTGTGCGATAGCAGCATTCCTAAAACAGCATCTGCGCTTAAAACAACCGCTGCAAACGGTACCGCGCGAAACCGCAAGCTAATGTAGGCGCCCACAAACGGCAGGACTACGCGGATGATGGCGCCGGGCATCATGACGAGGCCGACTTTCTCCACCGCGAGGCCCACTTGCTCGGTTCCGAGGCTTACCAAATACGTACCAAGAGCTCCGGTTCCGAAAGCCATGAAGCTCATGCCAAACAAAAGGCCCCAAGTTGAGAGCGGGAGTTCACGTAAGGGAGTCAGCTCGCGCGCGCCAGTTTCAGCGTTACGGGCGGAAAGAATGGGAGGTCTTGGCATCTTCAAGCAAAACAGAAATCCAATGAGCAAGACCGGTATGTAGAGCGCGTAAATAGAGGCGAGGGGCGAAATGCCGATCAGCGGTCCGATGTTTTTTGCTTGAGGCAAAACCAAAGAGGAAAGGATGCCGAGAGATCCTGTTGAGCACAAAAGCGTCGCGAAGCACTTTTCGGGGGCCGTAGTGCGTCCGGCCACGGATGACGTGGTCACATAAACGGTACCTGCAACCAAACCGGCCAGCGCGCGACACACCAAAAGGGTTTCAAAGTTTGGCGCGAAGATCGTCGCCAAATTCAGGATGACAAGGCCGACCAGAGCGATGAGGCAAACGCGCCGCGCGTCAAATCGCGGCACATAAGGTGCGTACAGCAAACAGGTGAGCGCTAAGCCGCCATGCTCCAGCGTGGGCGCGAGACCAGCTTGCGCGACGCTGACGCCGAAGTGCTGAACGATGAGCGGGATGGCAAAGGAGTTGCCGATGATGCCTACAGCGATGGCGGCCGTGAGGACTCCGAGCGACGCCATACCGAAGGCGTTGACGTCGACTCGATTTTGGTCGGCCGGCAATGTGAGCATCGATCTCCCCCCGAAAATCTAATGCGCAAACGCTATGCGATCCTCACTCCACACGCAACGTCGTGAGTTTCGTTTGAAGCCTGTGAGAAAAGTGGTGCCGGATGAGGGAATTGAACCCCCGACCTTCGGTTTACAAAACCGCTGCTCTACCCCTGAGCTAATCCGGCGTACCTAACGATCGCGCCCAGTGGGCGCGCGTTAGGGTCTTTAAGCGGCCGGACGATAGTTCCAGGCCCTTAAAACGGCAAGTATCTAAGATTTGGCTTTTGTCTTTGGCAATTGGCGGGCTTTTTCGTAAAGCGCTACGGCCGCCGCGTTCGAAACATTGAGGCTTTCCATTTTGCCCGGCATCGGCAAGCGCGCGATGTGGTCGCAGGTTTCGCGCACGAGGCGGCGCAGCCCTTCGTCTTCGGCACCCAGCACCAGCGCGATCCGGCCGTCCAGTTTGATATCCGCGAGTTCCGCATTGCCCTCAGCATCGAGGCCCACCAGCCAGAAGCGGTATTCCTTGATGAGTTCGAGCGCGCGCACAAGATTTTGTGTCTTCACATAAGGCACGCGCTCAAGCGCGCCGGATGCGGATTTTGCCATGACGCCGGTTTCGTCTGGCGCGTGACGATCGGGCGCAATCACGGCGGCGGCCCCAAATGCGGCGGCCGAGCGCAAGATCGCGCCCACGTTATGCGGGTCGACGACTTGGTCCAGCACAACCACACAGGCGTTGTCGTCGGTGATGCGTTCCAAGACATCGGCCAGATCGTGGTCGAGCGCGCGCGTGAGCAGAGCGACCCCTTGATGGACGGAATTCTCACCAACGAGCGCGTCGATCTCGTGACGTTTGGCGGGCTTAGCGCGGCTGACGACGTCCCGCGGAACGGCGGAATCGCCTGCGAGGCGTTCCAAGGCTTCCGGCGTGGCCACGAGCCGGAGAATTTTGCGTTCGGGATTGGCCAAGGCGGCCGCGGCGGCATGATAGCCAAAGATCCACAGCTCGCCCGCACGGTGGGGTGTTTCCGATTCCCCCCGCGATTCCGAGCGCCCCGGCGGTTGGCCCGGAGCCTGGCGAATGCCAGCTGGACGCGCGCTTTTGGGAGAAGAGTTTGGTTTATGTCGTGCCATGGGCCCTACCTCGCGTGGCTATAAAGGGCTAATGCCTGACAAATCAATGCTTTTTGGTGGCAGGTTTGGCTTGATCGGGGCAGGGCCGGGCTCTATACGAGGCGCCCGAGGCCGCGACCTAGCCGCAGCCTGTTTTTAAGATACACCGCGTTTGACCCGACCAGGTCAAATGCTTGGGGGGCGAGTTGCAGAGCGGTCAAATGCACCTGACTGTAAATCAGGCGACTTCGGTCTTCGGTGGTTCAAATCCATCCTCGCCCACCATTCCTTTAAAATAGCGGCATTCGCCGGCAATATTATGACCACGACTCTTCCAGACCGTCTGTCCAACGACCCCCGCAGCCCGCATCACAATGCGGCGCTTCTGGAACAGGGCGTGGGCATTCGCTTTAACGGCGTCGAGAAAACGAACGTCGAAGAATATTGCGTGAGCGAGGGCTGGATTCGTATTGCTGCCGGGACTGCCCGTGACCGCCACGGCAATCCCATGACCATCATGCTTCGCGGTAAGGTCGAGCCCTATTTGCGGGTTCCGGAAGACTCCGAGAAAGCGTAAAACTGACGGGCGCGCGCGGGTGTAGCTCAATGGTAGAGCAGAAGCCTTCCAAGCTTACGACGAGGGTTCGATTCCCTTCACCCGCTCCATTCCCCGTCTTTAGCGAACCCTCGTAGTATTTACAGCCTGCGGCCGCATGGTCGATTTCTGCTTTTGAGATCGCCGATGGAGAAAATGATGACCAAAAATGTTCAGATCGATTTTGTCTCCGACGTCGTGTGCCCCTGGTGCGTCATTGGCCTGCGCGAACTTGAGCGCGCGCTGGCGCGGGTTGCGGATGTCATCCAGCCAACCATTCATTTGCAGCCTTATGAACTTAATCCTTCGATACCGGCTGAAGGTCAGGCCATCGTTGATATTTATAAGCAGAAATTTGGAAAGACCTTCGATCAGATGGCCGCTGGGCGAGAAGGCGTGCGCGCACGCGCCAACGATGTGGGATTTAAGATCGTCGTGAACGAGCAGACGCGCATCCCCAACACCTTCAATGCGCATCGTCTTTTGCATTGGGCCGAACTCAAGGGAAAACAGATCGCGCTCAAGCATGCGCTGTTCACGGCCCATTTTACTGAGGGGCGGAATATTGCCGATCATGAGGTGCTCATCGAGCGCGCGACAAGCGTCGGGTTGGATTCGGACGAAGCCAGAAAAGTATTGGCCGATGGACTCTATGGTGAGGAGGTAAAGGCGGCCGAACAAATGTGGCAGTCTTCGGGGATCAATTCCGTGCCGGCCATAGTGATCAATCGGAAGCACTTGATCTCCGGAGGACAAACCGCCGCCGTGTTTGAAGCCACGCTGCGGAAAATCGCCGCCGAGACCTAGGCCTACGTCAGCGGCAGCTACGGCTTAAGAACGATCGAAGACGGGGCCCGCCGCTCTTCCAGCATGCTTTGCGCTTCTCCGGCCTGTTCCAGCGGAAGAACGATGGGGGGCGTTAAAACGACACCGCCCTTTCGAACGGCATCGATAAAGTCTTTCCATAACACCGCCCGTTTTTCTGGCTTTGCGTAGTAGTGAAACAGAATAGGGCGCGAGACCGTAAGCGATTTGCGTGCGAGTGCAGAAATCGCAAAGTTTTTGATTTCACCGCCTGATTGGCCGAATACGGCTATGTGCCCGCAACTGGAAGCGACTTCGAGTGAGCCATCAAATGTGGGGCCGCCGATTGAATCGCACACATAGTCCGCGCTTCTGCCCAATGCCGAAACGGCCTGCTGCGGCCATGCGGCATCGGTATAAAGCAAAACCGTTTTGCAGTTCGCTTGCGCGGCTGGAATTTTATCTGCCGAACCGACTGTGCCGACGACTTGCGCGCCAATGGACGTTGCCCACGAACTTAAAATTCGCCCCATGCCTCCGGCCGCGGCGTGAACGACAAATGTATTTTTTGCTTTAAGCGCATAAACATCGGTGAGCAAAACAGCGGCCGTCAGTCCGCGCACAAGATGAGAGGCAAGAAGCTCGTCGGATATATCGTCCGGCGCCGCGAGAAGGAGATTTTGAGAAATCAGACGTTCCTCGGCATAAGCGCCATACGTGCCGTCAACGTACGCAACGCGCTGCCCCACCTTCCAAGCTGAAACGTCGTCGCCAACAGCGACAATGTCTCCGACGGCTTCGATGCCGGGAGTGCCTGGAACTTGAAGCGTGCGATACAGACCCGTACGCACATAGATGTCGTGAAAATTCACGCCGATAGCGCGGTGTCGGATATGGAGCTGTCCCGGACCGGGTTTTCCAATGTCGACATCGGACATCGCGAGAACCTCGCGGCCGCCATAAGAGCTTTGAACGATTGCGCGCGTCATGGAGTTTTCCGGCATATTAAGACTGCGAGAAAGATAGCAGCATTCGCCCGGGATTCAGCCTTATTCGGGGCCAATGCGGCAGTTCAGGGTTTATCGACTCTCGGTCGGCTGCCTGTTAAGTTCGTTGGGTCTAATTTACATGCCAGGGAGGATACGATGACATCGACAACACGTAGAGACTTGCTTCAGTTGGGCGCTGTGGCTGCCGTTGCCGTGGGAGCGGCTTCGTTGGGCGCGAAAAGCGCTTCGGCCGCGGATACCGGCAAGACCTATTGCATTTCGCGGCACCCTCACTTCGATCGCGTGATGGCTCCGTGGGCCATCAAAAAATTCGTCGATAAAGATGCGAAGTTCGTTTTCGCCGCGAAGATCGAAGATGCACCGAAAGATTCCATTCCGCTCGGTTTCAAGACCGGCGAACTCAGCATGCACGACGAAAACGGCACGTGCTTTCACAAGACGGTCGTGAAGTACAAGCTGGGCGGCGATCCGGCCATTGCGATCATGGACAAGGTCAACAAGCAGGGCGTCGAGTGGTTCCTTCATGGAACGGCAATCGACGCGAACGACCGCTATGCCCGTTGGAGCTATGGCTTGTTGGGCCTCTCGGACGCATTGGTCGGCCAAGTTGAGCGCGAAAACAAACCTGACCAAACGCTGCTTGATCAGGGCCTGCCGCTTTACGAAGCGCTGTATCAGCAGATCACTTTCGAGCTGAAAAATCCTAAGAAGGGCTAACGCCTTTAGGCCGCGATCTGATGTAACGTCGGGTCGCGGCCGCCGCGTTTTCTACCGCACCGCAGCGAAAATTGGTCGCCAAGCGTCCGTGCCTAGACGGCGCTCGAGTCTTCCAGGAGACTCATTGCTCTCGCGGGGGTAAGATCGGACCTGGAAAGCTATTGTTGATATTAAAAAGGGAGGATTGCAGTGAAATTCAATTCATTTACGCGACGGGCAACGCTCATGAGTGTTGTTCCGGCTGTTGTTGGCATGCTCGCTTTCGGCGCGATTGCCGCTGATAAGCCGGCTGCGTCACCGAGCGAAGGCACGGCACTCAAATACGCGATCGTAAAAGATTGGCAGCCAGCGCCCCTGCACCCAGGTCGTGAGTGGGAAGTCAGCGCCGTTACGGTCTCTGCCGACGGCAAGCGCGTGTATGCAACCCGCCGGTCCGATCCGCCGGTCCTGGAGATCGACGCGAAGTCGGGCCGCATTCTTCACGAAATGGCCACGGGCTTGCTGAAGTGGCCTCACGGCATTTACTACGACAAAGGCTTTCTCTGGTTGGGCGATGAGTCCAACAGCGAAGCGCAATGGATCGGAACGGCCCCGCCCATACAGTCGGCGGTCGACAATGGCCGCGGCTATCAAGTCTTGAGAATCAGCACGTTTGGACAGCCGCTTCAGGAAATCGGCACGCGCGGAAAGCAGGGCAAGGACGAAAGCCACTTCATGGCGCCGTGCGGGATCATCGTCAATTCGAAGGGTGAAGTATTTGTTGCCGACGGACATGGTGCGAATATTGGCGATCGTGTTGTTAAATTCAGCAGTGACGGAAAGTTCATTAAGAGCTGGGGCAAGACCGGTACGGGCCCGGGCGAGTTCAATGGTCTCCATGCGTTCGCGATTGACGACAAAAACCGCCTGCTCGTCGCTGATCGTGGCAACAAGCGCGTCCAAATCTTCGATATGGACGGTAAGTTCATCACCGATTGGAAGTATCCGTTTGGGTTCTCCGGTATCGCAATCCTGCCGGGCAACCGGGTTGTTGGAACCACGAAGGACAAGCTTGTCATCGTAAACGGCACCACGGGTGCTGTTCTTGACGAAATCCCCGAAGTGGATGCCGAAGGCGTGGCGACCGACAAAGAAGGCAACATCTACGTTGCCGAAGTGTTGGGAAGACGGCTGCTGAAGTTGTCGACTGTCGCTGCTCGTTAGCAGCCTCTGGTCTCAACTTACGAGACGCTAGCGATTGGCCGCGATCCGAATGGGTCGCGGCCTTTTGCTTATGTGGCGTAGCGGCAACCCATGACAATTATTTGCGGGATCACAGGTTGAATCAGCAGCATCGCGAGACGAAAAACGCCGGCCCGTACGAAAGGGCCTACGACGCGTTTCGTTGGCAGATTCCCGACCGCTTTAATATCGGCGTCGATGTTTGCGACCGCTGGGCGGACAAAGATCCCAGCCGAACGGCGATCATCGAGCTTGATGGCCTATCGCTCAAGCGCACGAGTTATGGCGAACTTCGCGATCTCACAAACCGTCTCGCAAATTATCTGGTTCAAAAAGGGCTTCAGCGTGGAGATCGCATTGGCATTCTTGCACCACAAAGATTGCTGACGGCCGTGGCGCACATCGCCGCTTACAAAACCGGCGCGGTCGTCGTGCCGCTGTTCGCATTGTTCGGCGAGGATGCGCTTTTGCACCGTTTATCCGACAGCGGCGCGCGGTTTCTGATCGGCGATGCAGACGGACTGAAAAAAGTCAGAGGACTCCGAGCCGGGCTTCCCGCGCTTGAAACCGTTATCGCGATGGATGGTGAAAACGGCGGGCCGGATCTTTTGGCGCAGATCGCAACGCAATCGAATCAATTTAAAGCGGTGGATACTGCCGCCGAGGATCCGGCGCTGATTATTTACACGTCGGGAACGACCGGTAAGTCGAAGGGCGCTTTGCATGCGCACCGCACGCTTTTGGGCCACTTGCCAGGCGTGGAAATGTCGCACGACGGATTTCCCCAAGCGGGCGATTGCATCTGGACTCCAGCGGACTGGGCATGGATCGGCGGATTGCTTGACGTGCTTCTGCCGGCGTTACATCACGGGGTTCCTGTAGTGGCGCATCGTTTCCAGAAATTCGAACCGGAATCCGCGTTTGAATTGATGGAACGGTGCGGTGTGCGGAATGCGTTTCTTCCGCCGACGGCGCTCAAACTTATGCGTACCGTGAAAGATCCGCAGAAGCGTTGGAAGCTTTCGTTACGCTCGCTCGGAAGCGGCGGTGAGTCATTGGGTAGAACTTTTGTCGTGGGCGCACGAAGTATTCGGCGTGCAGATCAACGAATTCTACGGTCAGACCGAATGCAACATGATCGTGTCGTCGTGCAGTTCATGGTTCGAACCGCGCCCGGGCAGTATGGGGAAAGCAACGCCGGGGCATATCTTGGCGATCATAGATGAAAACGGCGTGCCGGTTTCGGATGGTACAGAGGGGGAGATTGCGGTTCTGCAACCGGACCCAGTCATGTTCCTCAATTATTGGAAACGCCCGGATGCGACGGCGGAAAAATTCGCCGACAACTGGCTGCGAACCGGCGACATGGGCACGAAAGACGCCGACGGCTTTATTCGGTTTGTGGGGCGTGCGGACGACGTGATTACGAGCGCTGGCTATCGCATCGGGCCCGGTGAGATCGAAGATTGTCTTTTAGGCCATCCGGCGGTTTTGTCGGCGGGCGTGGTCGGCGTACCGGATGTCGAGCGCACCGAGATCGTGACCGCGTTTATTGTGCCGCGCGTCGGCGTGGAGACAGACGCAGATTTAGTCGCGCAGTTACAGCATCATGTACGCACGCGCCTCGGCGGACATCAGTATCCGCGGCGTATTATTTTCGCGCAAAGTCTGCCGATGACGGTCAGCGGAAAAATTATACGCCGCGAGCTGCGACAGATGGCGATGAGTTAAAGCAACACGCAACTCACTAAGTCAGCACACTTTTTCGATTCTTCGTCACTTCGCTAATCTTAAACCCCGGTGTACTTACCCGCGCGCTTTTCGATCATCGCGCTCATGGCTTCTTCGTGATCTTTCGTTTCGTGCACGAGCGCTTGGAACGCAGCCGACATTTCCAGCGTGGCGGCGAGACTCGACTCCTGCGCCTGACGTAAAAGACGCTTCGTCATGCGCACGGCGTGCGGTGGATTGGCGGCGATTTTTTTCGCCACCTCCATGGCGGCGTTCATTAACTCAGCAGCGGGTACGACTTTGGAGACGAGGCCGATTTTCAGCGCTTCCTGAGCATCCACAACGTCGCCCGTTAGCGCCATTTCTACGGCCTTCGGGAATCCAACGACTTTAGGCAGCAGCCATGCGCCGCCATCTCCGGGGATAATGCCCAGCTTCACAAAGCTTTCGGCGAATTTGGCGTTTTCCGACGCAATGCGGATGTCGCACATGCAGGTCAGGTCGCAACCGGCACCGATCGCGGGACCGTTAACCGCGGCGATGACCGGTACATCGATCGCGTTGAATACGAGCGGGAGTCGCTGGATGCCGCCTTTGTAGTTACGGCGGGTCTGGGCGGGGAGGTGATCCCGCAGTCCCCCGCCGGGCCCCATTTTCTTAATATCGCCGCCAGACGAGAAGGCAGCACCTTCCCCGGTTAAAATGACGACCCTGACGTTAATGTCGGCATCGGCCTTTTCGATGGCAGCCACCAAAGCGTCCACGACCGCGAGCTCGGAAATGGGGTTACGCTTTTCAGGCTGGTTTAGCGTCAGGGTGAGGACACCCTCGGAGAAAGCCTCTTTAACGAGCTGCATCGGGGGCTCCTTTTGAAGATTACATAGGCAAGTGAATGCTACGCCCCGGCATTTGTGGCAATGGGCGAAGGTGCGCCCAGTATCTTGTGGAGCGGGAAAACAGGGCAAAAAGGCGCTATCCACTTTTGGCGCCTCGCTTTTCTCGTAAAAATGGGGTTCACAACCCCCTTGATTCCCTCCCGATGAGCGCGCTATAGACCCCGCACCGGAGGCACACGTGTGCCGCCCGGTAGTTTTGCGTTGCCTAATGGTGGCGCGAGATGGTGGCGAATATCGAGCGGTTGGCAGCTGTATGGCGCAGCAGCCGATATCAACGTCAGGAAGCGAAAGAGTCAGGGTCTGTAGGGGTGTAGCTCAACTGGTAGAGCACCGGTCTCCAAAACCGGGGGTTGTAGGTTCGATTCCTATCGCCCCTGCCACTGGGAGTCGGAAGCGCTACATAAAGATGAGCTTTCACGATGCGCTGTTCTGGCGCTCACCCCGATCCGAACGCTTTCCGGTTGCTCCGCCACTGAATGGGTATGGGATAGGCGTGAAGTTTTCAGATGGCGAGTACCTCTCCAGGAATGTTTGTCCGTCAGGTCCGTCAAGAGATGGCGAAAGTCTCTTGGCCGAGCCGGCGCGAAACTATGGTTTCAGTGGGCATGGTGCTGGTATTCAGCCTAGTGCTCGGAATGTACTTCCTCATCGTGGACCGTGTGCTCACGTGGGGCGTATCGCTGATATTCGGTTAGGAGCATGAATATGGCGATGCCTGCAAAATGGTATGTGCTGCACGTGTACTCGGGCTTTGAAAACAAAGTCGCGCAGTCGATTCGTGAGCAAGCCGTGCAACACGAGATGAGCGACAAAATTCAAGAAGTCCTCGTCCCGATGGAAGAGGTGGTGGAAATCCGCCGCGGCGCAAAGGTGAATGCCGAGCGCAAGTTCTTCCCGGGTTACGTGCTTCTGAAGGCCGAGCTGACCGATCAAGCCTGGCACTTGATCAAGAACACGCCGAAGGTCACGGGTTTCTTGGGCGGCAATAAGCCACGCCCCATGTCGAATGCCGAAGCCGAGCGCATTCAGAAGCAGGTGCAAGAGGGCATCGAGCGCCCCAAGCCCAGCATTGTGTTCGAAGTGGGCGAGCAGGTGCGTGTGTCCGACGGACCGTTCACCTCGTTCAACGGTATCGTCGAGGACGTCGACGAAGAAAAGGCGCGCCTCAAAGTTTCAGTGTCGATCTTCGGTCGTTCGACACCGGTCGAGTTGGAATACAGCCAGGTCGAGAAACTCTAGACCTGATTGATATCGCGAGGGGCATGAGGCCCTGCGCGTCATATCTGTGGAAGGCCTCTCGCCCGAAAGTCCAGGGCAGCCGCACCACGGACCCGATGCACCGAAGGGTATTCGGCGCATAACTGAGGGATACGATGGCAAAGAAGATTGAAGGCTACGTAAAGCTCGAGATTCCCGCGGGGAAGGCGAATCCGTCTCCTCCGGTAGGTCCCGCGCTCGGCCAACGCGGCGTGAACATCATGCAGTTCTGCAAAGAGTTCAACGCCGCGACGCAAGGTGGTGAAGTTGGCGTTCCGACGCCGGTGGTCATCACGGTTTATTCTGATCGCTCGTTCAGCTTCGTCACCAAGACGCCGCCGACCAGCTTCTTCTTGAAGCGCGCTGCCAAGATCGACAAGGGATCGGGCACGACCGGCCGCGGCTTCGCCGGCAAAGTGACGAAAGCGCAGATCAAAGAGATCGCGCAAAAGAAAATGCCTGACTTGAACTCGCCCACGCTGGAATCAGCGATGGCGCAGGTTGCTGGCTCCGCCCGTTCCATGGGCTTGGAAGTGGTGGAGTAAGAATCATGGCAAAAATCGGAAAACGTTTGAAAGCGGCTCTCGGCGTTATTGATCGCGATGCGGTCTATGCCGTCGCGGACGCAGTGAAGATTTTGAAAGAACACGCCAAGGCGAAGTTCGACGAAACCATCGAAGTCTCAATCAACCTCGGTGTCGATCCGAAGCACGCGGACCAGATGGTTCGCGGCGTCGTGGCGCTGCCGCACGGTTCGGGCAAGACGATGCGCGTTGCTGTGTTCGCCAAAGGCGACAAGGCAAAGGACGCAGAAGCTGCTGGTGCGGATTTGGTGGGCGCGGAAGATCTCGCCGACAGAATCACCGCCGGTGAAATGGGCTTTGACCGCGTCATCGCCACCCCGGACATGATGGGCGTCGTCGGCAAGCTCGGTAAGGTGCTCGGTCCTCGCGGCCTGATGCCGAACCCCAAGCTCGGCACCGTCACCATGGACGTGAAGACGGCCGTGAAGAATGCGAAAGCCGGTGAAGTGCAGTTCCGTGTCGAGAAGGCGGGCATCGTTCAAGCCGGCGTCGGCAAGGCGAGCTTCACAGCCGCGCAGCTGACCGACAACGTAAAAGCTTTTGTCGACGCCATTCTGAAAGCGAAGCCGACTGGCGCCAAAGGCAATTACATCAAGAAGATTTCCCTGAGCTCGACGATGGGCCCCGGGATCAAGATCAACCAGGCCGATGCATTAGCAAAGGCTTAGTTGCGATACGGCGAGAGGCTCTCGGGTTTCTCGCCGGATACCTGTCCAAGACTGATGGTGCCGATCTTCGACTTCGAAGTGACGCGTAAAGATAAGACCGCCATCACAGACGGGAGTGGCAAGACCGATTTTGCGTTCGATTGCGCGGCTAGCGCACACGGGCACGGAGCGGACTTCAAGCTTCTGGGGCAGGACCTGGAACCGGCGGGCGTAGGTTCTTTAGGCCCGACGGATGGTGAAACCGGTTTGTTGATCCCTAACTTGGTCAACAAGCCTCAGTAGCGGAGACGTAAAGTGAACCGTGAGGAAAAAGCGGAAGCAGTAACTTCGCTGAACGCTGCTCTCGCAGGTCAAACATTCATTGCCGTGACCCAATACAGCGGGTTGACGGTCTCTGAATTGCAGAACCTGCGCAAGCAAATGCGTGAAGCGGGTGCGAGTTTCAAAGTCGCTAAAAACCGGCTCGCGCGTCTCGCTCTCGCTGGCACGAAGTTCGAAAACCTCGGCGATCTGCTAAAGGGCCCAACGGGTATCGCTTACTCGATGGACCCCGTGGCAGCCGCAAAGGTCTGCTCGAAGTTCGCGAAAGACAACAACAAGCTGAAAATTCTTGGCGGCAATCTCGACGGCCAAAAAATGGACGTCGCGGCGGTGGAAACCCTCGCGAAGCTCCCGGGCCTCAACGAATTGCGCGGCAAGATTGTGGGCCTCATCCAGGCTCCCGCGACAAAGATCGCGGGCGTCCTGGTTGCTCCCGCAGCTCAGCTTGCTCGTGTCTTCGCGGCGCGCGCCAAACAGAGCGAAGCCGCATAGCCAATATTGCAACAACGCAAACACACATTATCTAGGAGTTCCTAAAATGGCCGATCTTGCCAAAATCGTAGACGACCTTTCGAAATTGACCGTTCTCGAAGCCGCTGAACTTTCCAAGCTGCTCGAAGAAAAGTGGGGCGTTTCTGCCGCCGCTCCGGTGGCTGTTGCCGCCGCTGGCGCCGCTGCTGGCCCCGCCGCCGAAGTGAAGGACACGTTTGACGTGATCCTGACCGAAGCCGGCGCGAACAAGATCAACGTGATCAAAGAAGTGCGCGCAGTGACCAACCTCGGCCTCAAGGAAGCCAAGGACCTGGTCGAAGGCGCACCGAAAGCCGTGAAGGAAGGCGTGAACAAGGACGAAGCCGAGCAGATCAAGAAGAAGCTCGAGGACGCCGGCGCCAAAGTGCAAGTGAAGTAATTCACTTTCGAGATTCGGTCGGGATCGCAGTGCGGTCCCGACCGCATTCTCGCGAGAGGCGCCACGATCGACGCCTTTCACGTGAGTGCGGATACGAGTTGCAGATTTTTTTGAGAAAATCGCCGGCGGGCAATCCGTCGGCCGTAATACGAGGACTTTTGTATGACCAAAGCCCCCAACGGTCGTAAGCGCGTACGTAAAGATTTCGGTCGCATCCCGGTTGTTGCGCCGATGCCGAACCTGATCGAGGTTCAAAAGAGTTCCTACGATAAATTCCTTCAGACGAACTCGCCTCTGGACGTGCGCCAGAAGTCGGGCCTGTGGGATGTGTTCAAATCCGTTTTCCCGATCAAAGATTTCACCGGCAAAGGCGAGCTTGAGTTCGTTTCTTATGATCTCGAAACGCCGAAGTACGACGTGGAAGAGTGCCAGCAGCGCGGCATGACGTTCAGCGCGCCACTCAAAGTCACGTTGCGCCTCGTGGTGTGGGACATCGACGAAGACACCGGCGCGCGCTCTGTGCGCGACATCAAAGAACAAGACGTCTACATGGGCGACATGCCCCTGATGACGGATCACGGCACGTTCATCATCAACGGCACCGAGCGCGTGATCGTGTCGCAGATGCATCGTTCGCCGGGCGTGTTCTTCGATCACGACAAAGGCAAGACTCACTCGTCGGGTAAGTATCTGTTCGCCGCGCGCGTTATTCCGTACCGCGGTTCATGGCTCGATTTCGAATTCGACGCCAAAGACCTCGTGTATGTGCGTATCGATCGCCGCCGCAAGCTGCCGGTGACGACGTTGCTCTATGCGCTCGACAGCATGGCGACGGAAAAGATGCGCGGGAAACGCGCGAAAGACGGCAAGGCCGTCGAGCCGTCGGAAGTGCACGGCATGACCGCCGAAGAAATCCTGAACTTCTTCTATTCGACGCAGACTTACACGCGCGAGAAGAAGGGCTGGGAAACCGCCTTCGACGCCCAGAAGATGAAGGGCATGAAGCTGAACTTCGACCTGGTCGACGCGAAGACCGGTCGTGTGAAGCTGGAAGCAGGCGGCAAGCTTAGCCCCCGCATCGCGCTCAAGCTCGAGAAGGATGGCCTGAAAGAACTGCGCGTCAATTCGGAAGAATTGATCGGCAAGTTCATCGCCGAAGACGTGGTCAACACGAAGACCGGCGAAATCTATATCGAAGCCGGCGAAGAGATCACGACCGACACGTTGAAGGCGTTTGAAGAAGCAGAGGTCAACGAACTAAAGACCCTGTTCATCGACGTGAACGTTGGACCTTACATCCGCAACACCTTGGCGCTTGATAAGAACACCAACCGCGACGAAGCGCTGGTGGACATCTACCGCGTCATGCGTCCGGGCGAACCGCCCACCCTCGAAACGGCGGAAACGCTGTTCCAAGGCCTGTTCTTCGACTCAGAGCGCTACGACCTTTCGACGGTCGGCCGCGTGAAGATGAATGCGCGCCTTGATCTCAGCAACGACGATGTGCCGGACACCGTGCGCCACCTGCGCAAGGACGACATCTTGCGCATCATCAAAGTGCTGGTCGAATTGCGCGACGGCCGCGGCGAAATCGACGACATCGATCACCTTGGTAATCGTCGTGTCCGCTCGGTCGGCGAGTTGATGGAAAACCAATATCGCGTCGGCTTGCTCCGCATGGAGCGCGCCATTCGCGAACGCATGAGCTCGGTGGATATCGACACCGTGATGCCGCATGACCTGATCAACGCGAAGCCGGCCGCTGCGGCCGTGCGCGAGTTCTTCGGTTCGTCGCAGCTTTCGCAGTTCATGGATCAAACCAATCCGCTCTCTGAAATCACCCACAAGCGCCGCCTCTCGGCCCTTGGACCGGGCGGATTGACCCGCGAACGTGCCGGCTTCGAAGTGCGCGACGTGCACCCGACGCACTACGGCCGTATCTGCCCCATTGAAACGCCT
The DNA here is from genome assembly GCA_947475895.1 of Fidelibacterota bacterium. Classification (GTDB taxonomy): domain Bacteria; phylum Pseudomonadota; class Alphaproteobacteria; order Rhodospirillales; family Rhodospirillaceae; genus SHVO01. Next base: position 68,891 of record CANJMF010000004.1, on the reverse strand, counting down.
GAAGGTCCGAACATCGGTCTGATCAACTCGCTCGCCACGTACGCGCGCGTGAATCAGTACGGCTTTATCGAAAGCCCGTATCGCCGTGTGGAAGACAGCCGCGTGACCAATGAAGTGGTCTACCTCTCCGCTATGGAAGAAGGCCGCTACAACATCGCGCAGGCCAACGAAGAAGTGGACGCCAAAGGCAAGTTGTCCAACGAACTCGTCAGCTGCCGCAAGGCAGGTAACGCGCTTTTGCTGGCGCCTGCCGAAATTCAATATATGGACGTTTCGCCCAAGCAGCTTGTGTCCGTCGCCGCGGCGCTCATTCCGTTCCTTGAGAACGATGACGCCAACCGCGCGCTCATGGGCTCGAACATGCAACGCCAAGCGGTACCATTGCTCCGCGCCGAAGCGCCGCTCGTCGGCACCGGTGTGGAAGAAGCCGTGGCCCGTGACTCGGGTGCGGCGACCGTCGCCCGCCGTTCGGGCATTGTGCAGCAAGTGGACGCCGAACGTATCGTCGTCCGCGCGACCGAAGAGACGGTCAGCAGCGCGCCGGGCGTCGACATCTATCGTTTGCTGAAGTTCCAACGCTCCAACCAGAACACCTGCATCAACCAGCGTCCGCTGGTGAAGGTGGGCGACGTTGTGGCGAAGGGCGACATCATCGCGGACGGTCCGTCGACGGAGTTGGGTGAACTGGCGCTCGGCCGGAACGTGCTCGTCGCGTTCATGCCGTGGAATGGTTACAACTTCGAAGACTCGATCCTCATCTCCGAGCGTATCGTGCGTGACGACGTGTTCACTTCGATCCACATCGAAGAATTCGAAGTCATGGCCCGCGATACCAAGCTCGGCCAAGAAGAAATTACCCGCGACATTCCGAACGTGGGTGAAGAAGCCCTCAAGAACCTCGACGAAGCCGGTATCGTTTACGTCGGCGCCGAAGTGAAGGCGGGCGACATTCTGGTTGGTAAGGTGACGCCGAAGGGTGAGTCACCCGTAACACCAGAAGAAAAACTCCTGCGCGCCATCTTCGGCGAAAAAGCCTCCGACGTGCGCGACACGTCGTTGCGCGTTCCGCCGGGCGCTCAGGGCACCATCGTTGAAGTGCGCGTGTTCAACCGCCGCGGCGTCGATAAAGACGAACGCGCGCTGGCCATCGAGCGCATGGAAATCGAAAGCCTCGCAAAGGATCGCGACGACGAGAAGGCGATCTTGGAGCGTTCGTTCAACGAACGCCTCAAGGGCATGATCATGGGCAAAAAGACCGTCTCTGGTCCCAAAGGCTTCAAAGCCGGCGGCAAGGTGACGGACGAACTGCTCGCCGAATATACGCCTGGTCAGTGGAAGCAAATCGGTGTTGCTCATGACAAGGTCATGGAAGACATCGAGCAGATGAAGAAATCGCTCGAAGAAAGCATCAGCCTTATCGACAAGCGCTTCGAGAATAAAGTCGAGAAGCTGCAGCGCGGCGACGAATTGCCGCCGGGCGTGTTGAAGATGGTCAAAGTGTTCGTCGCGGTGAAGCGTAAGCTGCAACCCGGCGACAAGATGGCCGGACGTCACGGCAACAAGGGTGTGATCTCGAAGATTCTCCCGATCGAAGACATGCCGTACCTCGAAGACGGTACGCACGTCGACATCGTGTTGAATCCGTTGGGCGTGCCCTCGCGCATGAACGTCGGTCAGATTCTTGAGACGCACCTTGGTTGGGCGTGCCGCAATCTCGGCCAACAAGTTGGTCAGATGCTGGATGCTTATCGTGGCGGCCGCTCAGAACGCGATCTGCGCTCGTTCCTGAAGAAGATCTACGGCGAGAAGACATATCGCCATGAATTCCAGGAACTCACGGACCCGGAACTGGCGGATGCGTCGGAAAATCTGCGCGCCGGTATCCCGATCGCGACGCCTGTGTTCGACGGCGCCCGCGAAGCGGACATTGTCGAAATGTTGGAGAAGGCGGGGCTCGCAAGTTCGGGCCAAGTTACGCTCCACGACGGTTCCACGGGCGAGCAGTTCGACCGTCAGGTGACTGTGGGCTACATCTATATGTTGAAGCTCCACCATCTCGTGGACGACAAGATCCACGCGCGCTCCATCGGTCCGTACTCGCTGGTCACGCAACAGCCCCTGGGCGGAAAAGCTCAGTTCGGCGGTCAGCGCTTCGGAGAAATGGAAGTGTGGGCCCTCGAAGCTTACGGCGCGGCCTACACGCTCCAAGAAATGCTTACCGTCAAATCGGACGACGTTTCAGGCCGTACCAAGGTCTACGAAGCCATTATCCGCGGCGACGATACTTTCGAAGCTGGTATTCCGGAATCCTTCAACGTGCTGGTCAAGGAAATGCGGTCGCTCGGTCTCGATGTGGAACTCAGCCACAGCGGAACCTAACGCAGCCTAAGTTTACTGATCACACACGCGAACGAAGCTCCTTCAGGAGATTTACTTATGAACGAATTGACGAAAATTTTCGGTCAGGTCACGGGGACCGAGTCCTTCGACCAAATTCGTATTTCTATCGCTAGCCCGGAGAAAATCCGGTCTTGGTCTTACGGCGAAATCAAAAAGCCGGAGACGATCAACTACCGCACGTTCAAACCCGAGCGCGACGGCTTGTTCTGCGCGCGAATCTTTGGACCGATCAAGGATTACGAATGCTTGTGCGGCAAATACAAGCGCATGAAGTACAAGGGCATCATCTGCGAAAAGTGCGGCGTTGAAGTCACGCTTTCGAAGGTGCGCCGCGAGCGCATGGGGCACATCGAGTTGGCGGCCCCTGTTGCTCACATCTGGTTCATGAAGTCGCTGCCGAGCCGTATCGGCTTGTTGCTCGACATGACGTTGAAGGATCTCGAGCGCGTTCTGTATTTCGAGAACTATATCGTCACCGAACCCGGCATGACTCCGCTGCAGTTCAAAGAACTGCTGAGCGAAGATCAGTTCCAGAACGCCATCGAAGAATACGGCGAAGACGCCTTCCGCTTCGGCATCGGCGCGGAAGCGATCCGCGATATTCTGACCGGTATCAACCTTGAGGAACTGCGCAACGAAATGCGCATCGACCTGAAGGAAACCGGTTCGGAAGCCAAACGTAAAAAGCTCGTGAAGCGCTTGAAGCTTTGTGAAAGCTTCATTGTCTCCGGCGCTCGTCCCGAGTGGATGATTCTCGAAGTCATTCCGGTCATTCCGCCCGAACTGCGTCCGCTCGTTCCGCTCGACGGCGGCCGTTTCGCGACGTCGGACTTGAACGATCTTTATCGCCGCGTCATCAACCGTAACAACCGCCTGAAGCGCCTGATCGAATTGCGCGCGCCGGAAATCATCATCCGCAACGAAAAGCGCATGTTGCAGGAATCGGTCGACGCGTTGTTCGACAACGGCCGCCGCGGCCGCGCCATTACGGGTGCCAACAAGCGTCCGCTGAAGTCGCTGTCCGACATGCTGAAAGGCAAGCAGGGCCGCTTCCGCCAAAACTTGCTCGGCAAGCGCGTCGATTACTCCGGCCGTTCCGTCATCGTCGTCGGTCCCGAACTGAAGCTTCATCAGTGCGGTATTCCGAAGAAGATGGCGCTCGAGCTGTTCAAGCCGTTCGTCTATTCGAAGCTCGAACTTTACGGCATGGCGACCACCATCAAAGCTGCGAAGCGCATGGTGGAAAAAGAGCGTCCCGAAGTGTGGGATATTCTTGAAGAAGTCATCCGCGAGCATCCGGTTCTCTTGAACCGCGCGCCGACGCTTCACCGCCTCGGCATCCAAGCGTTCGAGCCTGTGCTGATCGAAGGTAAAGCGATTCAGCTACATCCGCTGGTATGTACGGCCTTCAACGCCGACTTCGACGGTGACCAGATGGCGGTGCACGTGCCGCTGTCGCTGGAAGCCCAGCTCGAAGCGCGCGTGTTGATGATGTCCACCAACAACATCCTGTCGCCCGCCAACGGCAAACCGATCATCGTGCCCACGCAGGACATGATCTTGGGCTTGTACTATGCGACGATGGATCGCGATAAGGACAAGGGCGAAGGCATGATGTTCTGCGACGTCGCAGAAATCGAGCACGCGCTGCAAAGCAAATCCGTGTCGCTGCACGCCAAAATCAAGGCGCGCTACAAGACCGTCGACGAGAACAACAAGCCGATCACGATCGTCGTGGAAACAACTCCGGGCCGCATGCTGCTGGCCGAAGAGTTGCCGCGTCATCCGAACGTGCCGTTCTCGCTGGTGAATCGTCTTCTGCGTAAGAAGGAAATCACCGAAGTTATCGATATCGTCTATCGCCACTGTGGTCAGAAGCAGACGGTTATCTTCTGCGATCACATCATGGCGCTCGGCTTCCGTTCGTCAGCGCGCGCCGGCATCTCCTTCGGCAAGGATGACTTGATCATTCCGAAATCGAAGGAAACGATGGTCACGCGCACCGAAAACCAAGTGAAGGAATTCGAGCAGCAATACCAAGACGGTCTCATCACCCAGGGCGAAAAGTACAACAAGGTTGTCGACGCCTGGTCGCACTGCACCGAAGAAGTTGCAGACGCGATGATGAAAGAGATTCAGAAGATCGAAGTCGGCAAGCAGATCAACTCGGTCTACATGATGGCCCACTCAGGCGCCCGCGGTTCCACCGCGCAGATGAAGCAGCTCGCCGGTATGCGCGGCCTTATGGCCAAGCCGTCGGGTGAAATCATCGAGACGCCGATCATCTCGAACTTCAAAGAAGGTTTGAACGTGCTGGAGTACTTCAACTCTACGCACGGCGCGCGTAAAGGCTTGGCCGATACCGCACTCAAGACCGCGAACTCCGGTTACCTCACGCGCCGTCTCGTCGACGTAGCGCAGGACGCGATCATCATCGAAGACGATTGCGGAACGCACGAAGGCGTTACGGCGCAGCCGCTGGTCGAAGGCGGTGAAGTCGTTCTGTCGCTCGGTGAGCGCGTGCTGGGCCGCGTGACGAATGAAGACATCGTCAGCGCGGAAACCGGCAAGGTTATGATCAAGAAGGGCATGCTGCTGACCGAAGCCGAGATCGAAGCGGTCGAGAAGTCCGGCATGCAGCGCCTTAAAGTGCGTTCGGCACTGACGTGCGAAACCGTGGGCGGTGTTTGCGGCCGTTGCTATGGCCGTGACCTTGCGCGCGGCACGACCGTCAACGTCGGCGAAGCGGTGGGCGTCATCGCCGCGCAGTCGATCGGCGAACCGGGCACGCAGCTTACCATGCGCACCTTCCACATCGGCGGTGCGGCGCAACGTGGCGCCGAGCAGTCGAGCATCGAAGCTGCTTTCGATGCCAAGGTGAAGATGATCAATCGTTCGGTCGTCAAGAACAGCGACAAGATCAACATTTTGATGTCGCGCAATTGCGAACTGATCCTTGAAGATGCGCAAGGCCGCGAAAAAGCCCGCCATCGCGTGCCGTACGGCGCGAAGCTCTTTGTCGATGACAAAGACGTGGTGAAGAAAGGCCAAAAGATGGCCGAGTGGGATCCGTACACCTTGCCGGTCGTCACCGAGAAATCGGGCGTCGTGCATTATATGGATCTCGTGGAAGGCATCTCAATGCGCGAAACGGTCGACGAAGCCACCGGTATCGCTTCGAAGGTCGTTGTCGATTGGAAGCAACAGCCGAAGGGTTCCGACTTGAAGCCGCGTGTCACGTTGCGTGACAAGGCAATCGAACAAGGCGGTAAAGTCATCAACCTCGATAACGGTATGGAAGCGCGTTACTTCCTGTCGGTCGATGCCGTGCTTTCGGTGGAGAACGGTCAGAAGGTCAACGCTGGCGACATCCTCGCGCGTATTCCGCGTGAGAGCTCGAAGACTCGCGACATCACCGGTGGTTTGCCGCGCGTCGCCGAGTTGTTCGAAGCTCGCAAACCGAAAGATCACGCGATCATTTCCGAGATCGAAGGCCGCGTGGAATTCGGCAAGGACTACAAGTCCAAGCGCCGTATCGTCGTGAAGCCCGAAAAGGGCAACCCGGTCGAGTATCTGGTGCCGAAGGGCAAGCACTTGGCGGTGCAGGAAGGCGATTACGTCCGCAAGGGCGACGCCCTCATGGACGGCAACCCGGTGCCACACGACATCCTGCGCGTCATGGGCGTGGAAGCGCTCGCGATGTACCTCATCAAAGAGATCCAGGACGTCTATCGTCTGCAGGGCGTGAAGATCAACGACAAGCACATCGAAGTGATCGTGCGTCAGATGTTGCAGAAGGTTGAAATCACCGACGGCGGTGACACCACGTTCCTGGTGGGCGAACTCCCCGATAAACTCGAGTTCGACGCTGAGAATCTCAAAGTAGTCGCCGAAGGCGGGAAGGCGGCGAAAGCGCTGCCGGTTCTGCAGGGCATCACGAAAGCCTCGCTGCAGACCCAATCGTTCGTGTCGGCTGCCTCGTTCCAAGAAACCACCCGCGTCCTCACGGAAGCGGCGGTCACTGGTAAGGTCGATAGCCTCGTGGGTCTGAAAGAGAACGTCATCGTCGGCCGACTCATCCCGGCCGGTACGGGCGCTCTCATGAACCGCCTTAAAGTTCTGGCCGCGAATCGCGACAAAGAACTGCAGTCGGCTAAGGAAACGCAGGCTCTTCCGGCGACGGAAACGCCCGCAGCACCCGCTGCCGAGTAATAAACACTACATATAGTGGTATAACACGCAGAGGGGGCCTAACGGCCCCCTCTGTTTTTTTAGGCACGCGATGTGCCGTTGTGCCTACAACGTGCAGAAAAGCCTGTAAAATGTGGGGGAACAATCGCTTGACGCCCCATAGGGCCATCCGTATATTCCGCCCTGTTCTTGAAGGCGTCCCGCGGTAGAGCCGATGCATGATTGCAGGCGCTCTAGACGAGGATAGCAGTCGAACAACCAATAAATAATGGCCTTTCGGGGCCAAGGATTGAGACCGGGAAACAAGCCCACGGGACTATTCCCAAGGGGCTTGGGTTTTCCGGTTTTGCACGTCTCGGATGGGTCGCACGGCGTAAGCCGATGCAGAGACCGGACCGAGATGACGACGGTAGTTGAGCAAAGCGCTGCAGTGAGCAGTGCAACGTGAGCAAAAGCGCAGCAAAAGCCGCGCGACAGAGCAGGGACGCGAAGATGCCGACGATTAATCAGATGGTTCGCAAGGGCCGCCAAATTCCGACGCGCCGCAATAAAGTGCCGGCGCTTGAAGCATGTCCGCAAAAGCGCGGTGTTTGCACGCGCGTCTATACGACGACTCCGAAGAAGCCCAACTCCGCTCTGCGTAAAGTTGCTCGTGTCCGTCTCACCAACGCTTTCGAAGCGATCTGCTACATCCCCGGCGAAGGCCACAATCTGCAAGAACACTCAGTCGTCATGATCCGCGGCGGCCGCGTGAAGGATCTTCCCGGTGTGCGCTATCACATCATCCGCGGCACGCTCGATACGCAAGGCGTCAGTGATCGCCGCCAGCGTCGTTCGAAATACGGCGCCAAGCGTCCGAAGTAAGTCAGGGAAAGAAGAATCATGTCACGCCGTCGCGCAGCCGAAAAACGTGAAGTCATCCCCGACGCTAAGTTCGGAGATACCGTTATCGCCAAGTTCATCAATTCCATCATGGAACAAGGCAAGAAGGGCGTCGCCGAACGCATCGTTTACGGCGCGCTTGAGCGTATCGGTAAGAAGGGCGGCCAGGACGCTCTGAAGGTTTTCCACGACGCGATCGAAAACATTAAGCCCACCGTCGAAGTGCGTTCGCGCCGCGTCGGTGGTGCGACCTATCAGGTCCCCGTTGAAGTCCGCCCGGAGCGTCGTCAAGCATTGGCGTTCCGTTGGCTCGTGACCAACGCGCGCGGCCGCAACGAAAAAACGATGGTTGATCGTCTCTCGAACGAGCTGATGGATGCGGCCTCTAACCGTGGCGGCGCTGTCAAAAAGCGCGAAGACACACACCGCATGGCGGAAGCCAATCGCGCGTTCTCGCATTATCGCTGGTAACGGCTCAAAGAAGAATTCAGGACAATGAGCGACACCGCAGCCACTCCAATCGAACGCTACCGTAACATCGGCATCATGGCTCACATCGATGCCGGTAAAACCACGACTACGGAACGCATTCTCTATTACACCGGCCGTTCACATAAGATCGGCGAAGTCCATGACGGCATGGCCACCATGGATTGGATGGAGCAGGAACAAGAGCGCGGCATCACGATTACGTCGGCCGCGACGACGTGTTTCTGGAAAGAGCACCGCATCAACATCATCGACACCCCCGGTCACGTCGATTTCACGATCGAAGTCGAACGTTCGCTCCGCGTGCTCGATGGCGCCGTCACCTGTTTCGACGGTGTTGCCGGCGTTGAGCCGCAGTCCGAAACCGTGTGGCGTCAGGCTGACAAGTACAACGTTCCGCGTATGTGCTTCGTCAACAAAATGGACCGCATGGGCGCCAACTTCTATCGCTGCGTCGACATGATCGTCGATCGCCTCGGCGCGAAACCGCTCGTGCTGACGCTGCCGATCGGTATCGAAGCTGAATTCATCGGCGTCGTCGACCTCGTGAAGATGAAGGCCATCGTCTGGAAGAGCGAAGATCTCGGCGCGAAGTTCGACGAAGTCGAAATTCCGGCCGACATGGCCGAGAAGGCCAAGGAATACCGTCACACCCTGCTCGAAGCCGCCGTCGAAATGGACGATGCGGCGATGGAAGCCTACCTCGAAGGCAAGGAACCGGACGAAGACACGCTGCACGAGTGCATTCGCAGGGGCACCATCAAGCAGACGTTCGTGCCGGTGATCTGCGGCTCCGCCTTCAAGAACAAGGGCGTGCAGGTGCTTCTCGATTGCGTCATCCGCTATCTGCCGTCTCCGCTCGATCTGCCGGACGTGAAGGGTGTTCTGCTCGGTAAGGAGGAGACCCCGGCGTCCCGCAAGCGTCTCCCGACTGAGCCGTTCTCTGGCATCGCCTTCAAGATCATGAACGATCCGTTCGTCGGCTCGCTGACGTTCGTGCGCATCTACTCGGGTACGCTCGAAAGCGGCACCGGCGTTTTGAACTCGATCAAAGATAAGAAAGAGCGTATCGGCCGTATGTTGCTGATGCATGCCAACAACCGCGAAGAAATCAAAAGCGCGTCGGCCGGCGACATCGTCGCTCTCGTGGGCATGAAAGATACGACCACAGGCGAAACCCTGTGCGATCCGGTGAAGCCGATCATTCTCGAGCGCATGATTTTCCCCGAGCCGGTCATCGAAGTCGCGGTAGAGCCCAAATCAAAGCCCGACGTCGAAAAGATGGGCATGGCGCTCGCGCGTCTCGCTGCCGAAGATCCGTCGCTGCGTATTTCCACAGACCAGGAAAGCGGCCAGACGATCCTCAAGGGCATGGGCGAATTGCACCTTGAAATCATCGTCGACCGCATGAAGCGCGAATTCAAAGTGGAAGCCAATGTCGGCGCGCCGCAAGTCGCATACCGTGAAACCATTTCGCGTGTGTACGAAGAAGACTATACGCACAAAAAGCAGTCGGGCGGTTCGGGCCAGTACGCCCGCGTCAAGATCCGCTTCGAGCCGCTGCCGCCGGGTTCGGGCTATGTGTTCGAAAACGAAGTTATCGGCGGCACCGTGCCGAAAGAATACATCCCTGGTGTCGTTAAAGGCCTCGCGGCCTCGGTCGGCACCGGCGTGATCGCCGGCTTCCCTTGCACTGACTTCAAGGCGACGCTGTACGACGGCAACTATCACGACGTTGACTCATCGGCGCTGGCATTCGAAATCGCCGCGCGAGCCGCCTTCCGCGAAGGCATTCCGCACGCTGCGCCGAAATTGCTCGAGCCAGTCATGAAGGTCGAAGTCGTTACCCCGGAAGATTACATGGGCGATGTCATCGGCGACTTGAACAGCCGCCGCGGTCAAGTGGGTGGGATGGACAGCCGCGGAAACGCGCGCGTCATTTCGGCCATGGTGCCGCTCGCTAACATGTTTGGTTACGTCAATACGCTGCGGTCCATGAGCCAAGGCCGCGCCCAGTTCACGATGGAGTTCGACCATTATGAGCAGGTACCGAATAACGTGTCGGACGAAATTAAGGCCAAGATGGCCGGCTAATTGAGCCAGCTAAAAAACAAGTAACGCACCAAGCGAAACGGAGCGAGCCATGTCGAAAGAGAAATTTCAGCGTAATAAGCCTCACTGCAACGTCGGAACCATTGGTCACGTCGATCATGGCAAGACCTCGTTGACCGCAGCCATCACGAAAGTGTTGGCCGAAACCGGTGGGGCAACCTTCACCGCCTACGACCAGATCGACAAGGCGCCCGAAGAAAAGGCGCGCGGTATCACGATCTCGACCGCGCACGTCGAATACGAAACAGCGAACCGCCACTACGCGCACGTCGACTGTCCCGGCCACGCCGATTATGTGAAGAACATGATCACCGGAGCTGCGCAGATGGACGGCGCAATCCTGGTCGTGTCGGCCGCCGACGGCCCGATGCCCCAGACCCGCGAGCACATCCTGCTCGCCCGTCAGGTCGGCGTTCCCGCGATCGTCGTGTTCTTGAACAAGTGCGACATGGTCGATGACGCTGAGTTGCTCGACCTCGTTGAACTCGAAGTTCGCGAACTGCTGTCGAAGTACGAATTCCCGGGCGATACCATCCCGATCGTTCGTGGCTCGGCCCTGTGCGCGCTCGAAAACAAAGACCCGAAGCTTGGCCATGACGCCATTCTTGAACTGATGAAGGCGGTCGACTCCGCGATCCCGCAGCCGGCACGTCCGAAGGACAAGCCCTTCCTGATGCCGATCGAAGACGTGTTCTCAATCTCGGGCCGCGGCACCGTCGTCACCGGCCGTGTCGAACGCGGTATCGTGAAGGTCGGCGAAGAAATGCAGATCATCGGCTTGAAGCCGACCGTTCTGACTGTCGTGACCGGCGTTGAAATGTTCCGCAAGTTGCTCGATCAGGGTGAGGCAGGCGACAACATCGGCGCGCTGCTCCGTGGTACGAAGCGTGAAGACGTCGAACGCGGCCAAGTTCTCGCGAAGCCGGGCACGATCACGCCGCACACGAAGTTTAAGTGCAACTGCTACATCTTGACGAAGGATGAAGGCGGTCGTCACACGCCGTTCTTCTCGAACTATCGTCCGCAATTCTACTTCCGCACCACCGACGTCACCGGCACGATCGAATTGCCGGCCGGTACGGAAATGGTTATGCCCGGCGACAATATCGAGATGCAGGTCAATCTGATTGCCCCGATCGCCATGGATGAAGGTCTTCGCTTCGCCATTCGCGAAGGCGGCCGTACCGTTGGTTCGGGCGTCGTTGCGAAGATCGTCGAGTAGAGAATAAAGCGCGGCATTCGCCGGGTCGGCGAATGCCGCGACCTTTTTTAGGAATAGGCCATGATTGATAGCCAAAACATCCGCATCCGCCTGAAGGCGTTCGACCATCGTGTACTGGATCAGTCCACGAAGGAGATCGTCAGCACGGCAAAGCGTACGGGCGCGCAAGTGCGTGGGCCTATCCCGCTGCCGACGCGGATTGAGAAATTCACTGTGAACCGTTCGCCGCACGTCGATAAGAAGTCGCGCGAGCAGTTTGAAATTCGTACGCACCGCCGTTTGCTCGACATCGTCGATCCGACGCCGCAGACCGTGGACGCGCTGATGAAGCTCGACCTCGCTGCCGGCGTTGACGTCGAAATCAAGCTGTAATCGGTTGCTGGTTTAAGGTGGGACACATGCGTTCCGGTTTAGTAGCTGTAAAAGTGGGTATGACCCGCATCTTCACGCCTGAAGGCGTTCACGTGCCCGTCACCGTGCTTCAGGTCGATGGCGTGCAGGTTGTCGCCCAGCGCACCCAAGAGAAGGATGGCTATTCGGCCGTTCAGCTCGGCATTGGTACGCGCAAGACTAAGCGCACGAACAAGGCGCTACGCGGTCACTACGCGAAGGCCAAGATCGAGCCGAAGCGCAAATTGGTCGAGTTCCGCGTGCCCGCCGATAAGTTGATCGATGTCGGCGCCGAACTTTCGGCTGCGCACTTCGTCGCGGGTCAATTCGTCGACGTTACGGGCACCACGGTCGGTAAGGGCTTCCAGGGTGTTATGAAGCGCTGGAATTTTGCCGGTCTTGAAGCATCGCACGGCGTGTCGGTCTCGCACCGTTCTCCGGGTTCGACCGGTCAGCGCCAAGATCCAGGTCGCGTGTTCAAAGGCAAGAAGATGGCTGGCCATCTCGGCACCGAGCGCGTGACGACTCAGAACCTTAAGGTCGTCTCCGTCGACGAAGCAAAGGGCTTCATCTTCATCAGGGGCGCGGTCCCCGGAAATCCGGGCGGCTATGTGTTCGTCCGCGATGCCGTGAAGAAAAAGCTGCCAAAAGAAGTTCCGCAACCGGCCGGCGTTAAAGCCGCAGCTGCGAAGGCGGAGGGCTAAATTATGAAAGCTGATATCATCAACCTCGATAAGAAGAGCGTCGGTTCGCTCGATCTGGCGGACGACGTGTTCGGCGCCACGGTTCGTCCCGACATCATGCACCGCGTCGTGCGCTGGCAACTCGCCAAGCGTCAAGCCGGCACGCATAAAACTAAAGTCGTCAGCGAAGTCAGCGGCACGACAAAAAAGCCTTTCGCGCAAAAAGGCACCGGCGGCGCCCGTCAGGGTTCGCTCCGTTCGGCACAGATGCGCGGCGGGGGAGTCATTTTCGGACCGGTTGTGCGCAGCCATGCGTTTAGCCTGCCCAAAAAGATTCGCGCGCTCGGCTTGAAGTCGGCGCTGTCGTCAAAGGCGAAGGAAGGCAAGCTCGTCGTTCTCGAAAGCATCGAGAGCGCAAAGGGCAAGACCAAAGACCTCGCCAAAAGCTTGAAGAAACTCGGCTGGACCTCAGCCCTCATCATCGACGGCGCTGAAGTGAACGAAGCGTTTGCCAAAGCCGCGCGCAACATCGTCGGTATCGACGTGCTGCCGACGCAAGGTGCCAACGTGTACGACATCCTGCGCCGCGACGTGCTGGTGCTCACCAAGGCCGCGGTTGAGAAGCTCGAGGAGCGCTTGAAATGAGCGACGCAAAGAAGACAGCTAAGAAAGTAAAGAAGACGGCCCCGAAGGCCGGCGGCGCGATTGATCCGGCGTTCTATGACTTCATCCAGGCGCCGTTGATCACGGAAAAGGCGACCATGGCCTCGCAATATAACCAGGTCATGTTCCGCGTTCCGTTGGCGGCGACGAAGCCGCAAATCAAAAGTGCCGTCGAAGCGCTGTTCAAGGTGAACGTCACCGCCGTGAACACGTTGATCACGAAGGGCAAGAAGAAGCGTTTCCGCGGCAAGCTCGGCACGCGGTCGAACGTAAAGAAGGCCATCGTCACGCTGGCGGCTGGTCAATCCATCGACGTCACCACGGGACTCTAAGTCATGGCGTTAAAATCATTTCGTCCAATCACGCCGTCATTGCGCGGCACGGTTCTCATCGACCGCTCCGATTTGCACAAGGGCAAGCCGGTCAAGGAATTGACCGAAGGCATGCACTCGACCGGTGGTCGTAACCATCGCGGTGTTATCACCAGCCGTTTCATGGGCGGTGGTCACAAGCGCCGTTATCGCACGATCGATTTCAAGCGCAAGAAGCGCGACGTGTGGGCGACGGTCGAACGTCTTGAATACGATCCGTACCGCACCGCATTCATCGCGCTGCTGAAGTACGATGATGGCGAGTTGGCTTACATCCTGGCGCCGCAGCGTTTGCGTGCGGGCGACAAAGTGATCGCCGGCGAATTCGCCGACATCAAGCCGGGCAATGCAATGCCGCTTAAGAACATGCCGGTCGGCACCATCGTCCATAACGTGGAGATGAAGGTCGGCGCCGGTGGTCAAATGGCGCGTTCGGCTGGGTGCTACGCACAAATGATCGGTAAAGATTCGGGCTACGCTCAGCTCCGTCTGTCGTCGGGCGAAATTCGCCTCGTGCGCGCCGAGTGCATGGCGACGGTGGGTGCGGTGTCGAACCCCGACAATCAGAACATCAATTTTGGTAAGGCCGGGCGTATGCGCTGGCTGGGCTTCAAGCCGCATCAACGCGGTGTCTCCATGAACCCAGTCGACCATCCGTTGGGCGGTGGTGAAGGCAAAACCTCAGGCGGCCGTCATCCGGTTACGCCGTGGGGCAAGCCGACCAAGGGCGCCAAGACGCGTAACAATAAGCGCTCCGATAACCTCATCATGCGCAGCCGCCACTTGGCGAAGAAGAAAGCGTAAGGACACACGACATGGCTCGTTCAACCTGGAAAGGTCCCTTTGTCGACGGATATCTGCTGAAGAAGGCAGAGACCGTTCGTGGTGGGGGACGCAACGAAGTGATCAAAACCTGGTCACGTCGCTCGACCATTCTGCCGCAGTTCGTGGGTCTCACGTTCGGCGTGCACAACGGCCATAAGCACATTCCTGTGCTCGTGACCGAAAACATGATCGGCCATAAGTTCGGCGAGTTCGCGCCGACACGCACGTTCCATGGCCACAGCGCCGGCGACAAGAAAACGGCGCCCGCTCCGGCGAAGAAGGGTTAAGCCATGAGCAAGAAAAGCGCTCCGCGTCGCGTTGGTGAAACTGAAGCTCGGGCTTTCTCGCGCTCGATCCGCGTTTCTCCGCGCAAGCTCAACCTGGTGGCTCAGCTCATCCGCGGCAAGTCGGCGGAAGCCGCGCTCGCCCAGTTGAAATTCTCGCCCAAGCGTATCGCCGAAGAAGTGTTGACGGTTCTTGAATCTGCGATCGCGAATGCCGAAAACAATCATCAGCTCGACGTCGATCAGCTCGTTGTCAGCGAAGCCTACGTCGGCAAGTCGCTCGTCATGAAGCGTTGGCAGTCGCGCGCCCGTGGCCGCGTCGGTCACATCTCAAAGCCGTTCAGCAATCTCACGATCATTGTTCGTGAGAAGAGGGAGACCGCCTAATGGGTCAAAAAGTCAACCCAGTCGGATTGCGCCTCGGCATCAATCGCACGTGGGATTCACGTTGGTTCGCCAGCGGCGCCGCCTATCCGAGAATGCTGCATGAAGACATCGAGATCCGCGAATATTTGAAGAAGCGCCTCGCACAAGCTGGCGTCTCGCGCATCATAATCGAACGTCCCGCCAAGAAGGCGCGTGTGACCATTCACACCGCGCGTCCGGGCGTGGTCATCGGTAAAAAAGGCGCCGACATCGAAGTGATCCGCAAGGATCTCTCGAAGATGACCGGTAACGAAGTGCACTTGAACATCGTCGAAATCCGTAAGCCGGAAATTGACGCTCAGCTGGTCGCCGAAAACATCGCGCAGCAGCTCGAACGCCGCGTTGCGTTCCGCCGCGCCATGAAGCGCGCCGTGCAGTCGGCCATGCGTCTCGGAGCCGAAGGCATTCGTATTACCTGCGCCGGCCGTTTGGGCGGCGCCGAAATCGCCCGCGTGGAATGGTATCGCGAAGGCCGCGTGCCTTTGCACACACTGCGCGCCGATGTTGATTACGGCGAAGGCACAGCGTTCACCACGTACGGAACGTGCGGCGTGAAAGTTTGGATCTTCAAAGGCGAAATCCTCGAGCACGACCCGATGGCGCAAGACAAGCGCGCCGCGGAGCAGGGCGGCGGCGTACAGCCGGCGCGCGCTTCCTAACGTATTAAGTAGTGGATTAACGTCATCATGATGCAGCCATCTCGCACCAAGTACCGCAAGGCCTTCAAAGGCCGAATTCATGGCGTTGCTAAGGGCGGTAGTTCCTTGAACTTCGGTTCGTACGGCCTGAAAGCTTTGTCGCCGGAACGCGTCACTGCCCGTCAGATCGAAGCGGCCCGTCGCGCGCTCACGCGCTTCATGAAGCGCCAAGGCCGCGTGTGGATCCGGATTTTCCCGGATGTGCCGGTGTCGAAGAAGCCTGCCGAAGTTCGTCAGGGTAAAGGTAAAGGTACGCCCGAGTATTGGGTGTGCCGTATTAAGCCCGGTCGCATTCTGTTCGAAGTCGACGGCGTGCCGGCGGCAATGGCAGCGGAAGCATTTACTCTCGCGGCAGCCAAGCTGCCGATTAAGACCAAAATGGTCTCTCGTATCGGAGCTGCGGCATGACAAAGGCACAAGATCTGCGCGCCCAGAAGCCAGAAGAGCTGGAAGGTCGCCTCGGCGACCTGAAGAAAGAGCAGTTCAATCTGCGCTTCCAGAAGGCCTCGGGTCAGCTCACCAACACGGCGCAATTCGCGCGCGTGCGCAAAGAGATCGCGCGCGTGAAGACGATCCTGCGTCAGGGACAAAAAGGGTAAGGCCATGCCGAAGCGTATTCTTCAAGGCGTCGTCGTTAGCGACAAACAGAACAAAACGGTCATCGTGAGCGTCGAGCGCCGCATGATGCATCCGATCTACAAAAAATTCATTCGCCGCAGCAAAAAATATGCGGCTCATGACGAGACCAACACCTGCAAGATCGGTGACGTTGTTCGCATCCGCGAGTGCGCGCCGATCTCGAAGACCAAACGATGGGAATTGATCCAGGAAACTGCGGAATAAACCGTTCTAGTTAACCTGGTTAAGGACTAATGCCATGATTCAGATGCAGACCAATTTGGATGTTGCCGATAACTCGGGCGCTAAGCGAGTTATGTGCATCAAAGTGCTCGGCGGTTCCAAACGCCGTTTTGCCGCCATCGGCGACGTCATTGTCGTTTCGGTGAAAGACGCTATTCCGCGCGGTCGCGTGAAGAAGGGTGACGTGCATCACGCCGTTATCGTTCGCACCGCGAAAGAGCTTCGCCGCCAGGACGGTACGTCGATCCGCTTCGATCGCAACGCCGCCGTTTTGATCAACAAGCAAGGCGAGCCGATTGGCACGCGTATCTTTGGACCGGTTACTCGCGAATTGCGCGGTAAGAAGTTCATGAAGATCGTGTCGCTCGCGCCCGAGGTGCTCTAATGGCCAAGCTTAAAATTAAAAAAGGCGACAAAGTCGTCATTCTCACGGGCCGCGATAAAGGCAAGACCGGCGAAGTGTTGAAGGCGCTCCCGACCGTAAACAAAGTGGTCGTGCAAGGCGTGAATGTGGCCAAACGCCACACGCGCGCCAGCCAATCATCGGCCGGCGGTATCGTTGAGCAAGAAAAGCCGATCCACGTTTCGAACGTCTCGCATATCGACCCGAAAGACAGTAGGCCGACCCGCGTTGGCTTTAAGACGCTAAATGACGGCACGAAGGTGCGCATCGCGCGCCGCTCTGGCGAGCAGATTTAAGGACTGACGGCAATGACGAAATCCACACAAGAAGCCGCGCGTCTGCGCAAGCACTACGAAGAAGTCGTGAAGCCCGCGCTGCTTCAGAAGTTTGGCTACAAGAACGTTATGGCCATTCCGAAGCTCACGAAGATCGTCATCAACATGGGCGTCGGCGAAGCGTCGCAAGATAAGAAGAAGATCGAAGGCGCGGTCGACAATCTGACGGCCATCGCCGGCCAGAAGCCAATCATCACCAAGTCGCGCAAGGCGATCGCGAACTTCAAGCTGCGCGAAAACCAAATCGTTGGCTGCAGCGTGACTTTGCGCAAGACGCGCATGTACGAATTTCTCGACCGCCTTGTGAATATCGCGATGCCTCGCATCCGTGACTTTCGCGGCGTGTCGGCCAAAAGCTTTGACGGCGCCGGAAACTACAACATGGGCCTCAAGGAACAGATCGTGTTCCCCGAGATCAACTACGACAAGATCGACAAGGTCCGCGGCATGAACATCACCATCTGCACGACGGCCAAGACCGACGAAGAAGCGCGCGCGCTTCTCGAAGGTTTTGAAGTGCCGTTCCAAAAGTAAGCGGGAAGGAGACACACTCCCATGGCGAAAACGAGCACAGTTGAGCGCAACACCAAGCGCCGCCGCATGGTCAAAGCGGCTGCCGGCAAGCGCGCCAAGCTCAAGGCGATTATCGCGGACAAGAAGACGACCGACGAAGATCGTTTCGCGGCGGTGGTCAAGTTGGCGCAAATTCCGCGCAACTCTTCCAAAGTACGTATTCGCAACCGTTGCGAACTCACGGGGCGCCCGCGCGCCACATACCGTAAGTTCAAAATGGCACGCAACAAGCTGCGGGAGTTTGCCTCAAAAGGCATGATCCCCGGCATGGTCAAGTCGAGCTGGTAAGGAGAAGCGACGGTGGCATTAACTGATCCCGTTGGCGATTTGCTGACCCGCATCCGTAACGGACAGCGTGCGGGCAAATCGACGATCACGACGCCGGCCTCTGGCCTGCGCGAAAACCTGCTGCGCGTTCTCGAGCGTGAAGGCTACATCCGTAGCTTCGAGCGCTATGAAGTGCGCACGGGTGTTGAAGAGATCAAGGTCGAGCTGAAGTACAACGAAGGCGAGCCGGTCATTAATAAGATCGAGCGCGTTTCGAAGCCCGGCCGTCGCGTTTACGCGAAGATCAAAGATCTGGATAAGGTCTACAACGGCCTTGGCATTTCCATCCTCTCTACGCCGCGTGGCGTGATGTCGGACTCGGAAGCGCGCCAGGCCAATGTCGGCGGCGAAGTTCTCTGCCAAGTATTCTGATACGAGTTTCTGAAGGAAACGTGCGATGTCGCGTGTAGGTAAATATCCGGTTCCCATTCCTCAGGGTGTGACGGCAACGCTTGCCGGCAAGATCCTGACGGTAAAGGGTAAGCTCGGTGAGCTCAAAATTGAAACGACCGACGATGTCGATACGTCGGTTGAAGACGGCAAGGTTTGGGTGAAGGTGAAAGGTACGAGCAAGCGCGCTCGTTCGCAGTGGGGTACGACCCGCGCCACCATCAACAACATGGTGAAGGGTGTCAGTGCTGGTTACAGCAAGACTCTCGACATCACCGGCGTCGGCTTCAAGGCAGCGGCACAGGGCAAAAAGCTCACGCTCAACCTCGGCTTCTCGCACGACGTGATCTACACGGTGCCGGAAGGCATCGAAGTGAAGACCCCGGCCCCCACGCAGATCATCGTTTCCGGCGCCAATCGCCAGAAGGTTGGTCAGGTGGCCGCGGAGATCCGGTCTTATAAGCAGCCGGAGCCCTATAAGGGCAAAGGGATCAAGTACTCTGACGAGTTCATCCTGCGCAAAGAAGGCAAGAAGAAGTAAGGCTGGCAAACATGAGCAAGACAGCAAAACAAATTCAGCGGCGCAAAACCCGCATCCGCTATGCGGTAAAGGCGGCAGCGCACGGTCGTGCGCGCCTCTCCGTGCATCGCTCGGGCCGGCATATCTATGCCCAGATCATCAAAGACGAAGACGGCAAGACACTTGCCGCCGCTTCGTCGGTCGATACCGATCTGAAGGCGAAAATGAAAAAGGGCGGCGCCTCGCGAGACGCAGCGGCTCAAGTGGGCAAGCTGCTCGCCGAGCGCGCGACCAAAGCGGGCGTGAAGGAAGTCGTGTTCGATCGCGGCAGCTACCTCTACCACGGCCGCATCAAGGCGCTTGCAGACGCGGCGCGTGAAGCCGGATTGTCATTTTGATCGTGGGCGTTCTGATCGCGCGCGTATAAGGGAAAAGAAAGTATGGCACGGACACCAACAACTGGAGCAGGCGATCAAGACGGCGCGCGCGGACGCGGCCGTGGCGACGGCGCAGGCCGTGGTCGCGGGCGTGAAGGTGGCGAGCGTCAAGGTCGTGAAGGTGGTCGCGGACCGCGTCGTGAAGGCGGTGGACGTGACGGCGGACGCGGCGGCGAGGATGAATTCGTCGACAAGCTCGTTCACATCAATCGCGTCGCCAAAGTGGTGAAGGGCGGACGTCGTTTCGCATTCGCAGCACTCGTGGTCGTCGGCGATGCCAAAGGTAAAGTCGGTTATGGTTCGGGCAAGGCGCGCGAAGTTCCTGAAGCGATCCGTAAAGCGACTGACGCCGCCAAACGCCAGATGATCCGCGTGCCGTTGCGCGAAGGCCGTACGCTCCATCACGATCTGTATGGTCGTTTTGGCGCAGGCAAAGTCATTCTTCGTGCGGCCCCGGCCGGTACTGGCATCATCGCCGGCGGTCCGATGCGCGCTGTGTTCGAAACGATGGGAATTCAAGACATCGTCGCGAAAAGCGTCGGCAGCAACAATCCGCATAACATGGTGAAGGCGACGTTCGCGGCGCTCGTATCCATGGCATCTCCGCGCAGTGTCGCGACGAAGCGTGGCAAAAAAGTTGCCGACATCATTGGCCGCCGCGAAGAAGGCGCCAAAGAAGGCACGAAGGAAGCGTAATCATGGCCGAGAAGAAAAAGACCGTTACGGTCACCCAAATTCACAGCGGCGCTGGCCGTTATGCCAACCAACGTCAAACTTTGATCGGTCTCGGATTGAACAAAATCCGCCGCTCGAAGACGCTGGAAGACACGCCGGAAGTTCGCGGCATGATTAATGCGGTTCGTCACCTCGTCCAAGTGGACGAAGGCTGACGCTATACCTATGTCAGGCCCTCAACCGTCTTAAGGCGGGCAGGGGCATAAGGGATTTAAGACAATGAAACTCAACGAACTGCGCAATCGCCCCGGTTCCACGCACACCCGCAAAGTGCTGGGTCGCGGTATCGGCTCCGGCCTCGGCAAGACCTCGGGCCGCGGCGTAAAGGGTCAGAAAGCGCGTACCGGCGTCGCGATCAAAGGCTTCGAAGGCGGTCAGATGCCGTTGTTCCGTCGCCTGCCGAAGCGCGGCTTTACCTCGATTGGTCGCCAGGATTTTGTGCCCGTCAACATCGGCCGCCTGCAAGGCGCCGTGGATGCTGGCCGCATCGATGCTGCCAAGCTCGTGACGATCGAAGTTCTCGTGGAAGCCGGTGTCGTGCGTCGCGCTAAGGACGGCATGCGTCTCTTGGCGTCCGGCGAATTGAAAGCAAAGCTCACCATTGAAGCGAAGGGTGCCTCGAAGGCTGCCATCGATGCAGTGGAGAAGGCGGGCGGTTCTGTGAAGCTGCTCGTAAAAGCTCCCTCTGAGCACAGCGAAAAACAGCGCGCAAAGACCAAAGCGAAAAAGAGCAAAGGTAAGGGCGCGGCTCAAGCCGCCGCCTAATTATCTTTAACGACGCGTTTCTGGAGATTCGATGGCATCGGCAGCCGACCAACTAGCGGCGAACGTTAACCTCGGCGTCTTCGCGAAAGCGACGGAGCTGAAAAAGCGCCTGCTGTTCCTCGCCGGGGCGCTGATTATTTACCGCGTCGGTTCGTTCATCACGCTGCCTGGCATCGATCCCATTGCCATGGCCGACGTCATTCATACGCAGAGCCAGGGCGTGCTCGGGCTGTTCGACGTGTTTGCCGGTGGCGCGCTGTCGCGCATGAGTATTTTCGCGCTCACGATCATGCCGTACATCTCGGCGGCGATCATCATTCAGCTCTTGTCGGCGGTAAACCCGGCGCTCGAGCAAATGCGTAAAGAAGGCGTCTCCGGACGCATCCGCATTAATCAGTACACGCGCTATCTCACGGTCGCGATTACTGCCATGCAGGCGGTCGGCATTGCGTCGGGTTTGCAATCGGCAACTGCCAGCAACGGCATGCCGGTCGTTATCAATCCTGGTGCGTTCTTTATGTTCACCACCGTCATCACGCTCGTGGGCGGCACAATGTTCTTGGTGTGGCTCGGTGAACAAGTCACTGAGCGGGGCATCGGCCAAGGCATCTCCATTTTGATTTTCGCCGGAATTGTTGCGCGTTTGCCTGGCGCCATCGTCAATCTGCTCGAGTTGGGCCGCACGGGCGCTTTGTCGCCCTTCATCATTGTTGCATTGGTGATCGGCGCGCTTCTGGTCATTGCCGGCATCGTGTACGTGGAGCAGGCTCAGCGTCGTATTTTGGTGCAGTACCCAAAGCGGCAGCAGGGCAATAAAGTCTTTGGCGGCGAAAGCTCGCACATTCCGCTCAAACTCAACACGTCGGGCGTTATCCCGCCGATCTTCGCCAGTTCGCTTCTGCTCCTGCCTTTGACCTTTGCTGGTTTCCATAAGGCGGGTGACAGCACGACAGACGGCATTCTCAGCACCCTGACAGTGCTGTTGGGCCGCGGCCAACCGCTTTACTTGTTCCTGTACGCGGCGCTGATTGTGTTCTTCGCCTTCTTCTATACAGCGGTGGTTTTCAATCCCACGGAAACGGCCGAGAACCTGCGTAAGTACGGCGGCTTTGTACCCGGCATTCGTCCCGGCAAAAACACGGCGGACTATCTGGATTACGTCCTGACTCGCTTGTCGGTCATCGGCAGCATTTACTTGATCGTTGTCTGTCTCATTCCAGAATTCTTGATCTCGCGCTTGAGCGTGCCCTTCTACTTCGGCGGCACCAGTTTGATGATCGTCGTCAACGTGACGCTCAGCACCGCGCAGCAGATTCAAGCGCATCTCCTTGCGCACCAATATGAAGGTCTCTTGAAGAAATCGCGCCTGCGTGGGCGCCGGTAACGGACGGGGCTATGGCTGGAAAGCGGATCATTCTGATGGGACCTCCCGGCGGCGGGAAGGGAACCCAGGCGAAGCGCATCCAAGAGCGCTACGGCATCGTCCAACTGTCCACGGGCGACATGCTGCGGGCCGCTGTTGCTGCCGGATCGCCGGTTGGAAAACAGGCCAAAGCCGTGATGGATGCCGGAAAGTTGGTCTCGGATGAGATCATTATTTCCATGATTGCTGAGCGGATTTCGCAGCCGGACTGCTTCAACGGATTCATTTTGGACGGCTTTCCGCGTACCGTTCCTCAGGCCGAAGCGCTGGACAAGCTGCTGACTGAGAAACGCATGGATCTCGACAAGGTGGTCGAGGTCGCGGTGCCGGACGAACGTCTGATCGAGCGGATTACGGGGCGGTTTACCTGCGCCAAGTGCGGCGAGGGGTACCACGATACTTTCAAACAGCCCAAGAAACCGGGCGTGTGCGATGTGTGCGGCGGAACGGAATTTAGCCGCCGGGCGGACGACAATGCGGAAACGGTCAAGGCAAGGCTTAAGGCCTACCATGTCCAGACCTCGCCGTTGCTGCCCTACTATGAGAAGAAGGGGCTGTTGATGGTTATCGACGGCGACCGGGATATGGATGTCGTGACTACTGATTTGATTAAGATTTTAGGTGCGTAGGCCGTGTTGACTCGGAGAGCTAACTTCCTATAATGCCCCGCTTTTCGGGTTTGGCGCTGCGGCTGCGCTCGCGTAGATTTTGGAATTGAACTGTTTTTTGAAGGAGTACGGGCCTTGGCGCGTATTGCTGGCGTAAATTTACCGACCAACAAACGGGTCGTCATTGCTCTGCGTTACATTTACGGCATTGGTCCCACCAATGCGGTTGAGATCTGTGAGCGCGTGGGCATTGCCGCCGAACGTCGCGTCAATCAATTGACGGAAGACGAGATTATCCGCATCCGCGACACCATCGACCGTGACTTTACGGTCGAAGGCGATCTGCGTCGTGAAGTTGCGATGAACATTAAGCGCTTGATGGATCTCGGCTGCTATCGCGGCCTGCGCCATCGTAAAGGCCTGCCGGTTCGCGGTCAGCGTACGCACACGAACGCGCGCACGCGTAAGGGCCCTGCGAAGGCCATCGCCGGTAAGAAGAAAGTTTTGAAGTAAAAAATTGGAATTGGAATGAGCCGGGCTTCCCGGTTCACCTCAGGGATAAGAGAAACACCTCATGGCTAAACCGGAAACCGCCGCTGCCTCCGCCACTGCTCCTTCAGCGCCGCGCGCCCGCAAGCGTGAACGCAAGAACATCAGCTCGGGCGTCGCGCATGTGAACGCAACGTTCAACAACACGATGATCACGATCTCGGACGTGCAGGGCAATACGATCGCCTGGTCGTCGGCGGGCTCGCAGGGCTTCAAAGGCTCGCGCAAGTCGACCCCGTATGCCGCTCAGGTGGCTGCCGAAACGGCCGGCCGCAAGGCCATGGAACACGGCATGAAAGTGTTGTCGGTACTGGTGAAGGGTCCGGGTACGGGCCGTGAATCGGCTCTGCGCGCTCTCCAGGCTGTGGGCTTCACGGTCACTTCCATCCAGGACGTAACCCCGGTTCCGCACAACGGCTGCCGCCCGCGTAAGCGCCGCCGCGTCTAAAGGCATTGATTTTCCCCCGCCGGGTCCTTCCCACCGGCGGTGCGGTCGCGACTACACGTCGCATCGGGATCAACACTCATTGAGTGGTAAGAACCGTGATACAGAAAAACTGGCAAGAACTGATTAAACCCAACAAGCTCGCCATCGAGACAGGCGACGATCAACGCCGCGTGGCGACCATCGTCGCCGAGCCGCTCGAGCGTGGCTTTGGCGTGACGTTGGGCAACGCGCTCCGCCGCGTGCTGCTGTCGTCGCTTCAAGGCGCTGCCGTTACCTCGATCCGTATCGACGGCGTGCTGCACGAGTTTTCAAGCGTTCCGGGTGTGCGCGAAGACGTCACCGACCTCATCCTTAACATTAAGCAGCTCGCTCTCACCATGCATGGTGACGGGCCGAAGCGCATGACCCTTAAAGCTAAGGGCCCAGGTGAAGTCACTGCCAGCCAGATCCAGGCCACCGCGGACATCGAGATCATGAATCCCGATCTCGTGATCTGCCACTTGGACGAAGGTGCCAACCTGAACATCGAGCTCGAAGTCAGCTCGGGTAAGGGCTATGTGGCCGCCCACTTGAATCGCAAGGAAGATGACCCGATTGGCGTCATCCCGGTGGACTCGATCTTCTCGCCCGTGCGCCGTGTTTCCTACAAAGTGGAAAACACCCGCGTCGGCCAGCAGACCGACTACGACAAGCTGTCCATGACGGTCGAGACCAATGGCACCGTGAAGCCGGAAGACAGCGTTGCCCTCGCTGCCCGTATTCTCCAAGACCAGTTAAAGCTCTTCATTAACTTCGAAGAGCCCCAGGCCGCCATGTCCGAGCGCGCCGAAGAAGAGCTGCCGTTCAACAAGAACCTGCTCCGCAAGGTCGATGAGTTGGAACTGTCGGTCCGTTCGGCCAACTGTCTCAAGAACGACAACATCATCTACATCGGCGACTTGGTCCAAAAGACCGAAGCCGAGATGCTGCGTACGCCGAACTTCGGCCGCAAGTCGCTCAACGAAATCAAAGAAGTACTGGCTCAGATGGGTCTGCATCTCGGTATGGAAATTCCCAACTGGCCGCCTGAGAACATCGAAGAGCTGGCCAAGAAGCTGGAAGAGCCGTTCTAGTTATTTCGGCGCCTTACCCTATCGGGTGGGCGCCGAAACGTTACCGGGCGTTCGGCCCATCCCCGGAGTTCCCAAAAATGGGGCTACGGGCTTCGTAATCGGTCTCGGACTCCGAGCCAGAGTGATGAAAGGACTACGCCATGCGTCACGGATATAGCGGTCGTCAATTGAGCCGCACCAAGGGCCATCGTCGCGCCCTGTTTGCGAACCTTGCCAACGCGCTCTTGAAGCACGAGCAGATCACCACGACGCTGCCCAAGGCCAAAGACCTGCGCCCCTACGTCGAGCGCCTCATCACCCTGGGCAAGACCGGCACCCTTCATGCTCGCCGTCTGGCGGCTGCCCGTCTGCGGAACGATGCCGTGGTCGCGAAACTCTTCTCCGTGATCGGTCCTCGCTATAAGGACCGTAGCGGTGGTTATACCCGGATCATTAAAGCAGGCTTCCGCTACGGTGACGCAGCCCCCATGGGGATCATCGAATTGGTTGACCGTGACGTCTCTGCCAAAGGCTTAGACTCAGGCCCGAAGCAAGACGCGATCGCCGATCAGCCGGAACTCGCGCAAGCCTAAGCGCTTAAGCGATGTTGTTTTATCGGGGGCGGCGCTTCGCAAGGGGCGCCGCCTTTTGATTTAATATTCTGCTGTTAAAGTAATTTGTGAATCCTGAAATTTTGACGAAAAATCAGATTCTTATGAATCGATCCTCAACAAAAATATTCAGTGCTCTGATCACCGTTTCCGGGCTCGCTTTAGCGCTCCCGACGGTGGCCGCGCAGGTCACGCTCACGTCGCGTGAACAAGTCACGATGACCTTTGCCCCGGTGGTCAAAAAGGCCACTCCCGCTGTCGTTAACATTTACGCCCGCAAGGTCATCCGTCAGCCCGCCATCTTTGACGACGCCTTTTTGCAGCGCTTCTTCGGCCAGATGGCGCCGCGCGAGCGGGTTCAGAACTCGCTGGGGTCGGGCGTCATCGTCCGCTCCAGTGGGATCGTTATTACGAATTTCCATGTCGCCGGCGACGCCGACGAGATCCGGGTGGTCCTGAGCGACCGGCGGGAGTTCGAGGCCAAGGTCGTCGGCAAGGACGACCGTTCGGACCTGGCCGTCCTCCAGCTTCAGGATGCGCCCGAGCTGCCGGCCCTGGACCTCGCCAATTCCGACGACGTGGAAGTGGGCGATCTCGTGCTGGCCATCGGCGACCCATTTGGCGTCGGCCAGACGGTCACCTCGGGCATCGTTTCGGGGCTGGCTCGGGCGACGCCGGTCGGGGCTGACTTCCGGTCTTTTATTCAGACCGATGCGGCCATCAACCCCGGCAATTCCGGCGGGGCGTTGATTACCTCGGACGGCCGGCTGATCGGGATCAATACCGCCATTTACTCTCAGACCGGCGGCAGCATCGGGATCGGATTTGCGATTCCAGCCAACATGGTGAAGGCCGTTCTTGCGAGCATCTTGAAGGAAGGAAAAGCGGTCAGGGCCTGGTTCGGTGCCTCGGGTCGTTCGGTAACCGCAGATCTCGCCAAGAATTTCGGACTGCCGCGTCCGGCGGGGATCGTTATCGACCATGTAAATGCGAACAGTCCGGCAGGGAAAGCCGGCCTGCGCGTGGGCGACATCATTCGCTCCGTCAATGGGCACGAGGTCGTCGATCTCGACGAGCTTCGCTACTTCTATGCGACCCTTCCCACCAGTGGGAACGCCACGCTGTCCGCGCTTCGGAAGGGGGTCGAACAGACCATCGACATCAAATTGCTCGCCGCCCCCGAAACGCCGCCCCGTAACCCCAAGCTCATTACGGGGCGACAGGTGTTTTCGGGCGTGACTGTGGCCAACTTCAACCCGGCCATGGCCGAGGAGATGGGGCGCGAGTACGCCGAGCCCCAGGTTATCATTGCAGGCGTTCAGCCCGGGTCCATTGCCGCAAATCTGGGCCTTCTCCCCGGGGACGTGATCATCAGTATCGCCGACAAGCCTATAACGAACGTCGATCAGTTCCTGCGCCTTATCGCCGACCGAAGCCCTTGGACGTGCACGATGAACCGCAATGGCCAGGTCTTTCAGTTCCGGAACCCCGGGTGAGCGACCTCTTCGCCAATGAGCCGCCCGCGCCCGGCAGTGGCAAATCAAAGGTGAACCAACCCTTGGCCGACCGTTTGCGGCCGCGGACCCTGGCCGAGGTTGTGGGGCAGGAGCACCTCTTGGGTCCGGATGGAGCCCTCGGGCGTATGGTGGCTGCAAAGCGCCTGAGCTCGATGATCCTCTGGGGACCGCCGGGCTGCGGCAAAACCACCATTGCCCGCCTGTTGGCGCAAGGGACCGACCTATTCTTTCAGCCGATCTCGGCCGTGTTTTCTGGCGTGGCTGACCTGCGCAAGATTTTCGAGGCCGCCACCGCGCGCCGCCGAACCGGGCAGGGGACGCTTTTATTCGTGGATGAAATCCACCGCTTTAACCGCTCGCAGCAAGACGGCTTTTTGCCTTACGTCGAGGACGGCACCGTCATCCTGGTGGGCGCGACAACCGAGAACCCGTCTTTCGAGCTGAATGCCGCGCTCCTGTCCCGCGGCCAGGTATTCGTTTTACGCCGGCTGGACGACGCCGCCCTTGAACAACTCCTCGCGCGGGCGGAAAGCAATGCTGGCTATGTGTTGCCTCTCACGGTCGAAGCGCGGACGTCTTTGCGGGCCATGGCCGACGGTGACGGGCGCTTCATGCTGACCTTGGCAGAGGACATCTTCGCTCTCAGCAAAGCCGGGCAAGTCCTTGATACGACTCAACTTGCGAAATTGGTTCAAAGACGCGCGCCGGTCTACGACAAGGACCGGGAGGGGCACTACAATCTCATTAGTGCCGTCCATAAATCGCTGCGTGGGTCCGACGCCGACGCGGCCCTTTATTGGACTAGCCGCATGCTCGATGGGGGCGAAGACCCCGCTTACCTCCTGCGCCGACTGACCCGATTTGCCGCCGAAGATATCGGCATGGCCGACCCTCAGGCCCTTCAGTTGGCGATCTCGACCTGGGATACTTATGAGCGTCTGGGCTCGCCCGAAGGCGACCTGGCCATTGCCATGTTGGTGATCTATTTGGGTACCGCGCCCAAATCCAACGCGGTCTACACCGCCTTCGGCGAAGCCAAAGCAGCAGCCCAGAAGACCGGGTCACTCATGCCGCCTATGCATATTTTGAACGCCCCTACCCGGTTGATGAAGGACATCGGCTACGGCAAGGGGTATTCCTATGACCACAACACCGAGGATGCGTTCTCGGGCCAAAATTATTTCCCGGACGGCATGGCGCGCCAACAGTTCTATCAACCGGTCGACCGCGGCTTCGAACGTGAGGTCGCCAAACGGTTGGCTTACTGGCAAAAGCTCCGCGATAAGAAAGCAGAAGGCGGAGACGAGCCATGAGCAACGTTCAGCAGCTGGAAGTCAGCGAAGACGAGATCGACGTCCGCCTGGACCGCTGGTTTAAGCGCCGCTTCCCCGCCTTAAATCATGGCCGGTTGGAGAAGCTGCTGCGCACGGGCCAGGTCCGTGTTGATGGCGGGCGAGCCAAGGCCAATCAGCGTCTGCAGCCCGGACAAGTGGTGCGCGTGCCACCCCTGGGCGAAAAAGGTGACCAGCCGGACTCTCAAGGCCAGACCGTTGCCAAACCGAAGGACGGAATTACCCCTCAGGATATCGCTTACGTAAAGGCGATGGTCCTCCATAAAGACAAGGAACTGATCGCTCTCAACAAGCCAGCCGGCCTAGCCGTTCAGGGGGGCACAGGCACGACACGCCACCTCGATGGGTTGTTGGACGGTCTGAAGTTCGACCTTCCGCAACGACCGCGCCTCGTTCACCGCCTCGACCGCGACACTTCGGGCGTCATGATCGTCGCCCGCACGGCGGTTGCAGCCGCCGCACTATCGAAGTCCTTTCAAAGCCGCGAGATGGCGAAAATCTACTGGGCGCTTGTGATCGGCTACCCCGAACACGAAGGCGGCACGATCTCGGCCAAGCTTGCTAAGTCCGGCGCGCCGGGCCGTGAGCGCATGGAATGGGATGATGAAGAAGGCAAGAAGGCCATTACGGACTACCGCGTTGTGGCAACAGCCGGGCGTAAAATTACGTGGCTTGAGCTGATGCCGCACACAGGGCGGACGCACCAATTGCGCGCGCACTGTAAGCTCATCGGCACGCCCATTATCGGCGACCATAAATATACAGACCCAAGTCCCCATGCCGACCAGAGAGTCGATCTCAACGAAGGTGCGCTGGCGGGGATTGCCGATCGCCTGTGCTTGCACGCGCGTTCCTTGACGATCCCGCGTGGAAAGCAGGAGATTACGATCGAGGCCCCGCTGCCCAAGCACATGCTCGAAGCCTTTAAGACGCTAGGCTTTTCCGAAAGCGACGCATGACCAGTCCACTTCGCCTCGCCATTTTCGATCTCGACGGCACGATCGTCGATAGTCAGCATAATATTATTGCGGCGGTAGAAGAGGTGGCGCGCATCGGCGGCCTGGACTGCCCTGCGCGCGAAAGTATCCCTCAGGTAATCGGCCTTTCGCTGGTCGAAGCGCTCGCGAAGTTGTTTCCGACCGTCGATCCCAAGGTTCACGAAACGCTCGACCGCGAATATCGCCAGGCGTTTATTCGTATGCGTATGCGGCCCGATTATGACGAGCCGTTGTTCGCGGGCACCCACGAGTTACTCGACGCTCTCGATAAGGAGGGCATCCTGCTCGGGATCGCCACGGGCAAGGCGAAGCGCGGCGTGACCAGCGTCCTTGAGCGCCATGGCCTCAGCACGCGCTTCGTGAGTATCCAAACCCCTGACGATGCACCCGGAAAGCCGCATCCAGGGATGGTGTTGCGGTGTCTGGCAGAAACGGGTGCTGCGCCTGAGAACACGGTCGTTATCGGCGATACCTCCTATGATATTGAAATGGCGCGCGCGGCGCGTGTGAACGCCATCGGCGTGTCGTGGGGCAATCATGCGGTTGCGGATTTGCGCACCGCCGGCGCCCACCGGTTAGTTGATCGCCTCGGTGATCTGCTGCACGCTATTGCGGAGCTAACGAGCCCGGCTAAAGTTCCTTAAAGACGTCCCTTAAAATCGGAGGTCGCCATGAAGATCGTAAAAATTGTCGGCGCGATTGTTGTCGTACTGGTTCTTGGGATCGCGGTCTTCATACTCACCTTCGATGTCGGCAAGTACAAAGACGTCATTGAAAGCCAAGCTAAGGCCGCGACAGGCCGTGACGTGTCTATCGGCACAGTGTCGATGGGGCTTTCGCTCAACCCCGCGATCATTCTTACCGACGTTAAGGTCGCCAACGCCCCGTGGGGCTCGCGGCCGCAAATGGTAATTCTGAAGCGCGTCGAAGCGCACACGCAGCTCATTCCGTTGATCGGCGGCAAGGTCAATATCACCAGCCTCACGGCGGAGGATCCCGATGTCCTCTTGGAGATGAATAAGAGCGGCAAGGGGAACTGGGAGTTTTCACCCCCGTCATCGGGCGCAGCAGCGCCTGGAAAAGATAGCGGCAGTACGCCACTGAATGTCAGCGGCATCTCCGTGACCGGATTGAAACTCGGCTATCACGACGCCAAAGAAGGCGTTGGCGCGGACGTCGCGGCAAAAACGTTGGCGGTAGACATCGACGGCCCCGTGCAAAATCTGAACGTGAGTTCCGTCGACGTAAAAGACGGCACCGTTGTTTTTAAACTGCCCAAGGCGTCCGGCAATGCCACGCTGGCGACATTCGCCATGAAGGCGAGGGGCAAGATTACCGATATGGGCATCACGTCGTTGAAGGCGACCGATGCCAAGGTCAACTACAAGTCTGAAGGCGATCCTCTCGACATCGCCATGGATAACGTTTCGCTCGATGATGCCGGCGCGCTCGATGTGTCGGGCAAATTTGGCGCACAAGATTTTAAAGCCAAGGGTACGCTCGCGCCGATTGCCGCGCTGGTGTCGATGAAGAAAGCTTTCCCGGTAAAAGTCGAAGCCGAAGGCATGGGTCTCAAGGGCAGCACCGACCTTGTCGTGGATCTGTCGGGCAAGAGCCCTTCGGCCAAGGGCACAATCTCACTGCCTGAACTTGATCTTTCGAAGATCGCGCCCGCACCGCCGCCAGCCAGCAACCCAAAGGCGACAGGCAAGGCTGTGGGAATCGACGGACACATGTTCCCCGATACGCCGCTACCGTGGGATCAGCTGACCGGCGCCACGGTCGACGTGAAAGCAAGCATCGGCAAAGTCACACTGCCGAGCGGGCTGGTACTGACCGATGTCGTTCTGCCGGTCGCTACGTCCGGCGGTAAGCTGTCCGCGAAGCAAGTGTCGTTCATGGTCGCGGGCGGCAATATTGTCACCGACCTCGACGCCAACGCGGCCGACAAAACTGTTGCGCTGAAACTGACGGCGAAAAACCTCACAGCAGAACGCATTGCTAAGGAAATGAAGAAGGGCGACATGGTCACGCAAGGGCCTGTCGATCTCGATGTGAATT
This sequence comes from Fidelibacterota bacterium, assembly GCA_947475895.1. Classification (GTDB taxonomy): domain Bacteria; phylum Pseudomonadota; class Alphaproteobacteria; order Rhodospirillales; family Rhodospirillaceae; genus SHVO01. The sequence continues at coordinate 37,251 of CANJMF010000004.1, read as the reverse complement.
TGCGCGGCGCCGGTAACTCTGTGCGCGCGATTATGGCGGGCGCCAACGGCTCTATTGTTGCCGGGATGGGCGAAGCCCGAATCAAAACCGACTCTCTCAATTTTATGGGCGGCGATCTCATCACGCAAGTTTTGGGTTTCGCAAATCCAACGGCCAAAAAAGAGCCGTACACCGTTGCGCATTGTGCCGTGGCGAACCTTCAGGTCGTTAATGGTGTGGCGACAAGCAACAACGGTATTGCGCTCTCAACCGATAAAATGACGGTCACATCTTCGGGTACGATCAACCTCGCCACCGAACGTGTCGATCTCAGCGTGAACCCAAAAGCCTCGGGCGGGCTGGGCGTCGGTCTTGGTCAATTGGCCGGCGCTGTGCGTGTAAGCGGGCCCATTTCAGGGCCGAACATTAGCATCGATAAAGCGGGTGCCATGAAGACCTTGGGCATGTTAGGAGCCGCGTTCGCAACAGGCGGTGCATCCGTGCTTGCCCAAGGAGCGAAGGATCGCGCTGCGCCCGCAGGCGATGTTTGTCAGGCAGCGCGCACATGGACTCAAAAGAAGTAACCTCCCAGTATGACTCGCGCGTTACGGCGGCTAACGCCGCTGCGCGCGAGCAAAAGTATAAAGACGTCTCGGTGGGAGAAACCGCCGGCGGTTTCCAAGTGCTCATCGACGGAAGGCCGGCGTACACGCCCGAACGGCGCCCGCTCGAATCTTCGCGTCGCGCTTTAATGGATGCCATTGCGCAAGAATGGCGCGCGCAAATTGCCGCCATAAACCCTGCCGCGATGCCGCTGACGCGCTTGCTGGCGACGCAGCTTGATCGCGTCGCGCCGCAGCGGGCGGCGATTGTCGCGGGGCTGGTCAATTACATTGACGTCGATGTGCTGTGTTACCGGGCTCCGGATCCGCCACAGTTGAAGGCGCTTCAGGAGTCTGAGTGGCAGCCGGTTCTCGATTGGCTCGAAAAAGAATTCGCCATTGCGCTCATCGCAGTGGACGGTATTACGCCGGCGCGCCAGTCCCAGGGCGCGGCCGCTGCGCTCGCTGCGGCCTTAGAGAAACTTGACGATGCGAAACTTACGGTGCTGCAAGCAACGGCTTCACTCACGAGTTCAATTGCGCTGTCTTTCGCGCTTGTGCTTGGACGGCTAAACGCGCGCGAAGTTCATGTCGCATCGCATCTCGATGAACTGTTTCAGAGTGAAAAATGGGGTGAAGATCCCGCAGCGAAAAATCGGCGGGATATGATTGCGGCCGACTTAGATGCGGTCGGCCGATACCTCGAGCTCAGTCAGGTCGCATAAGGACGTTAACGCCCGCGGGCTTGCATTCCGGACGCGCGACCCGCGCGAACAGTCGGCTTCGCCGCTTTCGGGGCGGATCTTGCAGTCATCTTCTTTTTTGCGGATTTTGCCGGCATTTTCGCCACCGACTTTGTCTGTTTGGCCAAGGAGGAGTCCTCATCGCTAGTTGTTACAAACCGGCCTCCCAACCAGTGCGAACATTACAACTGGAAAGTTAGGGCGTGTCTACATTTGGTTTGGTTTCGCCTGCATCTGGGATCGTATGGCGCATGATGAGTGGCACCATGGCCACACTGAAGAGCAGGGTGAGCGGCAAAATCCCGAACACCTTAAAACTCACCCACGCGTCGGTCGTGGTGTTTCGCCACACGATTTCATTTGTCACAGCGAGAACCAAAAAGAACCCGGTCCAAGCGCGTGTCAGGACGATCCAACCGCGCTCGGTAAGATGGACGGCGCCGTCGAGCACTAACTTTAGAAAAAGCCGGTTGGTTTTGAGACCCACGAACAAGATCGTGGCAAATAACAGATTAACGATGGTCGGTTTGATTTTAATGAAAGTGTCGTTCTCCAGCCACAAGGTTAGCCCACCAAACACCACGACGAACACGGCCGTCACCAACGGCATGACGGGGATGGTTCGGGCGATAGCGTAAGAGGCCGCCAGGGCGATGACCGTCGCGGCCATGAAGGCTCCGGTGCCTATGAAAATCCCACGGGAAGCGTTCACTAGGAAGAAAACTGCAAGTGGCCCGACTTCCAGGATCAGCTTCAAAAATGGGTTCATTTTCATGGTGAATATCCTCTTTGCGCGAACAGAAAAGCGCCTTCCCGACTTAAAGTCCGCGCACCGATGCGGCGTCTTCGGTTGCTAACGTGCGGTCATTTTCAGTTATAACCGCCCGGCCCATGTCAAGCCATTCATAAGGGCCTGGCTCAGCGGGTTTTTTGTGTCATTGCGCAAAGATTCGGTATGCTCGGCCCAGGGAAGTGAGCGCACCCGGCCTCGGGTTGCGTCAGGTAGTTTTAAAAATAGTGCAACACTGGGTTGGGTAGATGAGCGAAATCATTCAGCGCCTCGAAGCCAAGCGCGCGGCCGCGCGGCAGGGGGGCGGGCAGCAACGCATCAATACGCAGCACGGCAAGGGCAAATTGTCGGCGCGTGAGCGGATCGAATTGCTGTTCGACGAAGGCTCCTTCGAAGAGTGGGATATGTTCGTCGAACACCGCTGCGAAGATTTCGGCATGGGTGAAACCCGTATCCCGGGCGACGGCGTTGTTACAGGGTATGGCACCATCAATGGCCGTCCTATGTTCATTTACAGTCAGGACTTCACCGTTTTTGGTGGCTCTCTCTCGGAGTCTCACGCCAAGAAAATTCTCAAAATAATGGAGAAGGCGATCCAAGTCGGAGCGCCGGTGATCGGCCTCAACGATTCTGGCGGCGCACGCATTCAAGAAGGCGTCGCATCGCTTGGCGGCTATGCCGACATCTTCCTGCAAAACGCGCTCACCTCAGGCGTTGTGCCGCAAATCTCGATGGTGATGGGCCCCTGTGCTGGTGGCGCAGTTTACTCGCCAGCCATGACCGACTTCATCTTCATGGTGAAAGACACGTCCTACATGTTCGTGACCGGCCCCGATGTGGTGAAGACCGTCACACACGAGACCGTGACGCAGGAACAACTCGGCGGTGCCATGACTCACGCCGCGAAGTCGGGCGTCGCCGATGGCGCCTTCGAGAATGATGTGGAAGCGTTGCTGCAGTTGCGCCGCTTCATAGACTTTCTTCCGCTTAACAACAAAGAGAAGCCGCCGATCGTTCCTTGTGTCGATTCTCCCGATCGCGACGACGCTTCGCTCGATACGCTGATTCCCGATAATCCGAACAAGCCCTACGATATCAAGGAACTCATCTTGAAGGTTGTGGACGAAGGCGACTTCTTCGAGATCGGCGAACACTTCGCGAAGAATATGATCATCGGTTTCGGCCGCATGGAAGGGCAGACGGTTGGCATCGTCGCCAATCAGCCCATGGTGCTCGCTGGGTGCTTGGATATCGATTCAAGCCGCAAGGCAGCGCGCTTCGTTCGCTTCTGCGATTGCTTTAATATTCCAATCATTACATTCGTCGATGTTCCGGGGTTTTTGCCCGGCACCAACCAAGAATTCAACGGCATTATCAAAGAAGGCGCAAAGCTCCTCTTTGCTTATGCAGAAGCGACGGTTCCCAAGATCACCGTCATTACACGCAAGGCCTACGGCGGCGCATACGACGTCATGAGTTCCAAGCATCTGCGCGGCGACGTCAATTTTGCTTGGCCGACGGCGGAAATCGCGGTGATGGGCGCCAAAGGGGCGGTGGAAATTATTTTCCGCGCGGACATTGGCGATAAAAAGAAGATCGCCGAACGCACGAAAGAATACGAAGAACGCTTCGCCAATCCATTCCGCGCGGCGAACTACGGCTTTATCGACGACGTCATCATGCCGCACGGCACGCGCCGCCGGATTTGCCGGTCGCTCGCAATGTTAAAGACCAAGGACCTCAAGAATCCTTGGAAAAAGCACGATAATATTCCGCTTTAAGGCTGTTCAATGTTCAAGAAAATCCTGATCGCTAATCGCGGTGAAATTGCCTGCCGGGTCATCAAGACCTGTCGCAAGATGGGCATCAAGACCGTCGCGGTTTACTCCGACGCGGATAAAGAAGCGATGCATGTGCAGATGGCCGACGAGGCCGTGCACATCGGCGAGAGTCAGGCTGCGAAAAGCTATCTGCTGATCGACCGTATCGTCAAAGCATGCAAAGACACCGGCGCGGAAGCGGTGCATCCGGGTTACGGCTTTCTGTCGGAAAATAGAGCGTTCCAGGAAGCCCTTGCGAAAGCGAAGATCATTTTCATTGGGCCTGACGCACACGCGATCCAGGCCATGGGCGACAAAATCGAGTCCAAGAAACTCGCTTCAAAAGCCAAAGTCTCGACAGTGCCGGGCTTTATGGGCGTGATCAAAGACGTCGCTCACGCCAAGAAGATTGCCAAGGAAGTCGGCTATCCGGTGATGATGAAGGCGTCTGCGGGCGGCGGCGGCAAGGGCATGCGCATCGCTCGCAATGAGTCTGAAGTGCAGGAAGGGTTCGAGCGTTCGCAGGCCGAAGCTAAGTCGTCGTTCGGCGACGACCGCATGTTTATCGAAAAATACATCGAACAACCGCGCCACGTTGAAATTCAAGTTATCGCAGATCGTCATGGCAATACGTTGTATCTAAACGAGCGCGAGTGCTCGATTCAACGCCGCCATCAAAAAGTGATCGAGGAGGCGCCGAGCCCATTTCTTGACGCAAAAACGCGCAAAGCTATGGGCGAGCAGGCCGTGGCGCTGGCGAAGGCCGTGAAGTACGTCAGCGCCGGAACGGTGGAATTCATCGTCGACACAAAGCGGAATTTCTACTTCCTTGAGATGAACACGCGCCTTCAGGTCGAGCATCCCGTCACGGAATTGATTACCGGCCTTGATCTTGTCGAACTCATGATCCGTATCGCCAATAACGAAAAGCTACCGTTCAAGCAAAAGGACGTGAAGATCAACGGCTGGGCCCTTGAGTCGCGCGTCTATGCGGAAGATCCCTACCGTAACTTCCTGCCGTCGACTGGACGTCTCGTGCGGTACATCCCGCCGGCCGAAAACAAAAACGTGCGCGTCGATACCGGCGTGCAAGAGGGCGGCGAAATCAGTGTTTTCTACGACCCCATGATCGCCAAGCTTTGCTCGTGGGGTAAAACCCGCAAAGAGGCCACCGCGCACATGCGTAAAGCGCTGGATTCCTATTACATCCGTGGCGTGTCTCATAACATTCCATTTCTGGCGTCGGTGCTGGGCAAAAAGAAATTCGTCGATGGCCAGCTCTCCACCAATTTCATTGCCGAGGAGTATCCGAACGGATTTTCGGATCGCGATTTGCCGGCAGCAGAACCTGAACCCCTGCTTGCAGTGGCGGCCCTTGTTCACCACGCGTATGTGCGTCGCGCCGCTGCGATCTCCGGTCAAATTCCGCGCCATGGCCGCAAGGTCCCGAGTGATTGGGTCATGGCGATCGACACACATGCCGACGGTGAAAAGGAGTTCCCCGTTACCGTTACGCCCGATCACGACGCCATCGAGAACGGCGGCGGCATTGCTAGCGGTGCCATCAAAATCGGTAAGAAGATCATCAAGGTCAGCAGCGATTGGATCTTCACTACGCCGCTGTTTGTTGGCGAAGTGGCGGGCGAATTCATGACGATCCAGATTGAGCGTCGGGGTGTTGGTTACCGTTTGTCTCACGCTGGCAGTCAGATCGACGTAGTGGTCTATACGGTGCGCGAAGCAGAACTCGCGCGCCTCATGCCCCACAAGCCGCCGCCAGACTTGTCCAAGTTCCTGCTGTCGCCAATGCCCGGCTTGCTGGTGTCGTTGGCCGTCAAAGAGGGACAGGAAGTTAAGGCGGGCGAAACCCTCGCGATTGTTGAGGCCATGAAGATGCAAAACGTTCTCAAGGCCGAGCGTGATGGCGTCGTGAAAAAAATCTACGGCGAAGCCGGCGCTTCGCTCGCCGTCGACGAAATGATCCTCGAATTCTGCTGAGGAGGGATCGCTGGCGAACGTTACGCGACACCTTCTCATCACCGGTCGTGCCCAAGGTGTTGGGTACCGGTACTGGGCAGCCACGACCGCGCGTCACCTAGGTCTTGTGGGCTGGGTGCGCAATCTCACGGATGGCCGTGTTGAAGCCGTCGTGCAGGGCTCCCCGACGGTCATCGATAGCTTCGTTGCCGCTTGTCACGCGGGCCCCTCGTTGGCCCGCGTTTCGGCCATCGACACCAAGGAGGCCCCGGTATTTGACGGTACTGGCTTCGAACAATTACCCACGGTGGATGCGGAGTAGCACGTAGGCGCAACTATTACGTATTGCGCGGTGTTCGCAACCGTAACGAAACGCGTCGGAAGACGTTTCATTCTTACAGATATCCTGTCTAAGGAGAGTAAGAATGAAGAAGCTCGTTTTGAGTGCATTTGGCTTGATGCTGATGGCCAGTCCGGCCTTCGCGCAGCGTGATAGACATTTTGAGACCGGCGATCGGCTTCCGCGCGAATTTCGCCAAGATGCCTATGTCTTTGAAGATTGGCGGGATGCCGGCCTTCGCACGCCGCCGCGTGGTTATCAATGGATGCAAGTCGGTGACCAATATCTTTTGGCAAGCCGGCGTGACGGCAAAGTCGCCGACGTTGTCGTTTTAAGCCGCCGCGATCATGACGACCGTGATTATGCGGGCGGTCGAGGCCGAGGAGATGACGACCGTAATGGTCGCGATGACCGTAATGCTCGTAATGACCGTGACGATCGTAACGACGGTGATGACCGTGAAGCGCGTTGGAAAGCACGGTATTCGCGCAGCTATACAATGAACGACGATCGCGCCTATACCGAATGTCGTAATCAACCAGATCCTGCGGGCGTATTGGCAGGCGCTTTCCTTGGCGGCATTCTCGGAAATGCAGCTGGCGGAAAACGCGATAGCGGCGGGGCGACGATTGCCGGCGTCATCGCTGGCGGCGCGATTGGCGCGGCTCTCACCAATAATATGAAGTGCGAAGACCGCAGCTACGCCTATGACGCCTATTCGCGCGGCTTTAATGGCGGTACCGCAAACGCAAGGTATGAGTGGAAGAATCCGCGCAATGGCGACCGCGGCGAAATGCATGTGCTCGATTATTATCGCGACGAAGATAACTTCCGCTGTGCGGTGTTCACCCACACGGTGTACATCGGCGGGCGTCCACAAGAAGCGCGCGGCCGTGCGTGCCAACAGCCCAACGGTACCTGGGCGATCATCGATTAGGGCGCGTTGATAGATTTGATTACGAAGCCCCGCCACGTAGGCGGGGCTTCTTTTTGCGCGCTAGATTTTCAGCTCAGCCGCATAGCGTTTCGCGGCATTGCCCTTAAAGTCGTACGAACCGGAGTGCGTGAGGCGTGCTGTTGTGTCAAGCCAGATCTCGCCCCCAAGGGCGCGCCACCGACGACAAAAGGCGTAGTCCTCGCTGATATATTCGCCGGTGTCCTTGTCGATCATGCATTCGAACAGCGCGTATAGATTTTCACTGGAAACAGCCGTCGGGGGAAAGCTGGGCAAGGTCCGAAATTTTGTTTCCGGATAAGCCTGAATCATACGCTCAATAACGGAGCGTTTAATCAGCATGAAACCGGTGCCCACATATTCGGCCGTCGCAAAGCCGTCTCTGGTTTTGAGTTCGGATCCGGTGGCGCACTTGCCTACATAAACAAGGCCCGCCTCATCGAGTGGCTCCTGCAGATTCACATGGCGGGCTGGAATCTCGTTCCATTTCAGAGCTTTTACAGGATAGGGTGCCGCGACCACGTCCTGATCGAAGGCCAACACGCGCGCGAACTGATCGGGTGCGAACGAGATGTCGGCATCCACAAACAAAAGGTGAGTTGCGGTGGGATTGTCGAGAAATGCGCCAACAATGGTGGCGCGGCCGCGCGTAATCAGCGCGTCGCTGGCGAGCAGATTGAGTCCCATATCGACGCCGGCGCCGCGCGCGTACGCCATTAGTTGCACGATGGAATTCATATAGCCATGGCCCACAAGGCCGCCAAAACAAGGCGTACCAACGACTACAAAAGCGCGCGACATATCTTCGCTCCCCGTTACGACGTTGAGCGAGTGTAGCAGACGAAATCGTCGAGGTCAGATGTGTGCTGTCGTATTTCCCCAGGGCCGTGAAATGCCGCTCAAGGCAATCTCGGCGTCGTGCGCCGCGTCCTTCGCTGTAGCCATGTCGCTTAAGGACACGATACCTACCAACCGCTTCTGACGATTCAACACTGGTAAACGTTTGATCTGGAGCGCGGCCATGCTGTTTGCGAGTTCGTCCAAACTTTCGTCTTCATAGACGTATTTGATATCGACGGTCATGACGTCGCCGACGCACGCATCGTCTGGGTCGAGGCCGCGGGCGACCGCGCGGGTCACGATATCGCGGTCTGTAATGATGCCCACAAGCCGGTCATCCTTGCCTACTGGCAAGCTACCACAATCTTCGATCCGCATCTTTTTTGCGGCGTCCTGAAGGGTGTCATCGGGGGAGACCATTTCCACCGACGTGGTCATTATGTCCTTGATTTTCATAGCGCCTCCTTCCCACAGAAAGTCGCGTGAATAAACAAAACGCCAGTATGGCCGTCATGTTACGGGCTGAAATGATCAAGTCGGTGCAAAAATGGACTTGAATTCCTCGATTAATACTCGGTCCACTTCGGCGAGACTCGCGGTTACGCCCAGATCTTGCAGAGAGGTCACGCCGTGCTGTGCAATACCGCACGGGACGATGCCCGAAAAATGCGAAAGGTCCGGCGATACGTTCAGCGCGATGCCGTGATAGCTGATCCAATGGCGCACACGCACGCCGATCGCACCGACTTTGTCTTCTCGGTTGCCGCGCGCCACCCAGATCCCGACACGTCCCTCGCGACGCTCGCCAACGATGCCAAAACGCGCGAGCGTTCGGATCATCCATTCCTCGAGATTATTTACATAGCAGCGCACATCGGCGCTTCCGCACGCGCGGGGTTTTTGCAGATCGAGCATCACGTAGGCCACGCGCTGACCCGGCCCATGATAGGTGTATTGGCCGCCCCGGCCGCTCCGGTGAACTGGAAAGCGGGCAGCGTCCAACAGGTCTGAATCGTTGGCGCTGGTGCCGGCGGAATAAAGGGCCGGATGTTCTAAAAACCACACCCCTTCGGATGCCGTTCGCGCACGGATCGCGGCGACCCGCGCTTCCATCGTTGCGATGGCGTCGGCGTATGGGACCAGGCCGGGCGAGGTATAGAACTGGACCTCGTTCGAAGCGCTGGACGGAAGGAGGGGGTTGATAGCGTTCATTCGACCTTCTGTTGGCGCTGGGCGCGAGAGCTGCGTCTCGCCGATAGGGTCCAAAACCGCCCAAAAAAGTATATCCTGGGGATCCTATTTAAGCGCGCGCGGGCCTTTCTTGCCAGGGGGGTGGCGATCTGGTAATCACCGGCCTCCTCAAAAGCCGGGCCTTCTGGGCAGGCTGTTCCCTACGTGCGGTCGTGGCGGAATTGGTAGACGCGCAGCGTTGAGGTCGCTGTGGGGCAACCCGTGAAAGTTCGAGTCTTTTCGACCGCACCACTTCCTCTTTTAGAGGCTTAGATCCCGGACCAGATCAGGCGCGATACGCCGCTTGATCTGCTTTCGGGTGTCGGGCACAAGGGGCAATACCTCCACGTACGGGCCCCGTGCGCTGGTGGTTCCTCTCTCATCGCGGTCGAAGCCCATGGCAAGCACGGACGTTGAAACGCCGCTACCGCCACCTTTGCGCCACCGTCCCGCGGACGAGGCACTCGACCAGGATTTCGAGCTGGACAGTGCATTTGTTGCCGAAGTCGCGGCGGCGCTTAGGGCTGACGACAAAGAGCGCGCCCGGTTGCTGGTGGCGTTCCTTCATTACGCCGATATGGCCGATTTGCTCGAGCGCCTGGACGCGGAAGATCGTCGCCTGCTGATCGAGGCGATCCGCGACGTTTTCAATGCCGACGTCTTACCGGAACTGGGCGTCGAAGTGCGCCACGAAGTGATGGACGCGTTGGGCTTCGAGGATTTCGCGGCGGCAATCGCCGAGCTGGATTCCGACGACGCGGTTTATGTGGCGGGCAAGCTCGAGCCAACCGAACGCGAGCAGGTCCTCTCGCGCGTGCCCAGCGAAAAGCGTGAGCAGATTGAGCAGGATCTGGCTTATGGCGAGGCGTCCGCAGGACGCCTTATGCAGCGCGAGTTGGTGGCCGTGCCCAGTTACTGGAGCATCGGCGAAACCATCGACTATTTGCGCGCCACAAAGAATATGCCGGAGAAGTTTCTTGTGGTGTTCGTTGTGGACCCACGGCACCGCCCTATGGGCGTGGTTGAACTGCACCGGATGCTGACGTCCAACCGATCGGTTGCCATGAAGGACCTTATCGATCCTGAAATGGAATTGATTCCGACCGATATGGATCGTGAGCAGGTGGCGTTTTTGTTCCGGCAGCGTAATTTCGCCGCAGCGCCGGTCGTCGATAAATCGGGTCGGCTGATCGGTCAGATCACCATCGATGACGTGGTCGACGTCATCGACGAAGAAGCGGGCGAGGATATCCTGAAATTCGCTGGTGTGCGCGCAACCGATGAGTCGAGCCTTTACCGCTCAATCATGGCCACCGCGCAATCCCGGTTCACATGGCTCGTCATCAACCTGGGAACGGCTTTTCTCGCGGCTTCGGTGATCGGGGTTTTCGAGAAATCCATCGAAAAGCTCTCCGCGCTGGCGGTCCTCATGCCGATCTGCGCATCCATGGGAGGCAACGCCGGAACACAGACGTTAGCGACGGTTGTTCGGTCGCTGGCTACCCGCGAATTGAACGCCGGCAACGCCGTGGACATTGCCTGGAAGGAAGTTTTTGTCGGGCTCGTAAACGGCTTCCTGTTCGCATTTCTCACGGGGGCGATCGCCTATTTATGGTTCCACGACATTTTGCTCACGGTCGTTATCGGCTCGGCCATGATCATAAATATGATAGCGGCCGGCGCCGCCGGGATAACCATTCCCCTTGTTTTAGATCGCTATGGCGCCGACCCGGCTGCTTCGGCGGTCGTCTTCCTGACCACCGTCACCGACATCGTCGGATTCTTTTCGTTCCTCGGCCTTGCAACCTGGATAATGCTGTAATCTACCTGGGGATAACTTTTACGTGCGCGTGCGAACCTATGGTCAACGCGCCGTAAGATGCTACACTTACCCTAGATGAGGTATGTGAGGTTCGCCGATGGCCGGCAAAGAAGTCGAGTACATCACTCCGCCCAACGATTTGAGAAAAAAACAGAAACTGGCCGGCGTCACCATGACGCTCGATGCCGGTTGGATTGATGCTGCCGAGCGCTCTATGGGCGCCGCGAAATTCGACTACATGGAAGCGGCCGCCGAAGACCTTATTAAGCTGCAGCAGACCTACGACGCAGCGGTGAAAGACCCGGCAAATCGGGTTGCCCGGATCCAGGATCTCTACGGCATGGTCCAGGCTATTAAAGGTCAGGGGACAAGCTTCGGCTATCCGCTGATGTCTGCAGTCGGGAACCAACTGGCACGCTTCATCGAAGAAACCGGCGACAATCTTACCGATCCTCAGTTGGAAGTCGTGAAGGTGCACGTCGAAGCATTGCGTCTTATCATGATGCAAAAGATGGAAGGCGAAGGCGGCCCGATCGGACAGAAGATCGTCGCCGGACTTGGCATGGTCATCAAAAAGGTTATGGGCGAACAGCCCGCGCCGCCGCCGGCATAGACGCGACAGCGTCGCGTAACCGCAAAATTTCAATTCTTTGGGGAATGTGCATGCGCGTGTGCGCGCGTGCAGCGTATTCAAGTTGCGCAACACGAGTGCATCGCTAATGTGACAAAGCCGGGGTGGCTGACACAGATGCAAAGTGTTTTTTATGGCCCGTGCCCCGGTCCAATTTACCTCTTTTAATAATTCATCTTCGAACGTGTTTTTTATCACCGCGATGGTGATCATTGCGACGTGGTCGCTATGGGTACGGGCCAGTTTCCCCATGCTCGCCATCAGCGATGCTGGATTCGACGACGCTCTTTTCGTCAGATTGGCGCGGTCACTGAGAAGCGGGCATTGGTTAGGAGATTACGACAGTCTTATCCTGGCGAAGGGCATGTTTTATCCCTTGTTCATCGCGTTCGCTCACACACTTCATATTCCTTTGAAGATTGCTGAGCACCTAACCTATCTCGTTGCCGCAGCCGGATGCGCATTACTCCTGCGTCAGTGGTCACGTAGTAACGCGATCTGCGTCGTTCTATTTGCGCTACTGGCATTCAACCCGGCGATTTGGGGGATTAGTTTTGCGCGTGTGATTCGCGAATGTCTTTATATCAGTTTGTCACTGACTCTCTTGATCGTGAGTGGAGCGGCGGTATTGCATCCATTTTCCTCCTTTAACCGGCGGCTTTGCGTCGGCGTCGGAGCGGGTTTGATTGGTGGAATGTTTTGGTTAACGCGCGAAGAAGGGCTGTGGATTCTTCCTGCGCTTGGCGTGCTGCTCATTGCGGGGGTTCTCTATGTCTATCTCGATGTCCAGCATTCGGCGCGCAAAAGGGCATTAGGTGAAATCGCCGCGACAGCAGTCGCAGGACTCCTTACCGCCAGTATGATCGTGGCGGCTGTGTCAGCAATTAACTACAGGCAATACGGGGTCTTCACGGACGTGGAATTTAAGGCGCCTGGCTTTCTCTCAGCCTATGGGGCCATCAGCCGCATCAAGCCGGAGGTCTACCGACCGAAAATCATCCTGCCGCAGGACGTGCGTGAAAAGCTTTATGCTGTTGGTCCAGCGGCAGCGCAATTGCGTGCGGGCCTGGACGGTGAAAACGGCGATACATGGCGTCGCGGTGGGTGCGCAGCGTCTCGCTATCCCAGCGTCGACAAGGCTGACTGCCCTGAAATTTTATCCGGCTGGTTCATGTGGGCGTTGAGGGACGCGGCGAGCCTTGCTGGTCACTACACCTCGGCGCGCGAAGCTGAGAAATACTACACAGAGCTTGCAAAAGAGATTAACGACGCGTGCGCACTAGGCGAACTCGATTGTTTCGCACCGCGCCACACCCTGCGGCCACCGCTCCGCTGGGAGGATATAAAAAATGCCTTCGCCACGATGATTCCCATGACGGCGCAATTGATCTCGAGCGATACGGAAATCGTTCCCTACACAAGCAAGGGCGATCCAACCCTTTATCCTTTTCTCGAGTTCACGCGAACCGACCAAGAAAAGGTGCTGGCAGCGCGCACGCTGCCATACCATCCAGTTGCGCTGATGGTGGGAAAGGCTTACCGCGTGATTGCGTCGGCTTTCGTCATCACTGGGCTGATAGGTCTTTTCTATGCGGCATGGACATTCCGCCGCCATCCGCACCTCGCATTTCCAATTGGACTCGCCGCTGCAGCCGTCACGGCGATCATTTCGCGGATCGCATTGCTTTCGTATCTTGACGTAACGTCCATGCCCAGTATGACCGTTCTATATCTTTCCCCGGCGACACCATTTGTTTTCGTCGCGGGAGTGGTCGGGACATGGGTGGGATGGAATGCGTATCGCCCGCCGATAGCAAAACCACATCGTGGTGATTGGCCGATTCTCCCATTCCTCGATGCGCGCAATCGGACTCCCCTCGACGCTATGCGTTTCGGACGCGTTCGCTATGCGTCCGCGTTGAAGTTGCGCCCAATTATGGAACGCAAAGAAGCCGGCACCCACGAGGAAGCCAAAAGCGACAACGTGATTCCACCGGATCGCCTCACCTAAGTACGTGACGGAGAAGACCGCGAACACTAAGAGCGTGATGATTTCTTGCATGGTTTTGAGCTGTGCGGCCGAATAGACCGTATGACCAATCTTGTTCGCCGGAACCGCAAGGCAATACTCGAAGAAAGCGATCCCCCAGCTAATCGGTATGATGATCCATAGCGTTGCCGATGGATATTTGAGTTGCCCGTACCAGGCAAATGTCATGAAGACGTTCGAGCACAGCAAAAGCGCGATCGGCGCAACATAGGACCAGTTCATGAAAATTCTCCACGGGGTGCTTCGCGCGTACGTTAACGCGCCCGCCGTGAGGAGGGGAGCGGGAATTAATCCCGCTTCTTGGAATCGATGGGGGTCATGAATTCCCAACGGCGATAGGCTTCGACACCGTCGACAACGATTCCGTCGAACCCAAGCTCCATAATACCGGCAAAATATTTACCGATGATGGCTTTCCAGGCCGGGTTCCAATACTCGACGACGTAAGCGCCGGGTTGATCGGAATCGAAAGCGCGGATCCAGCTGGGCTGACCCGGCCGCCATTCGCGCTTGAAATAAAAGCGTTCGTCTTCGGCGAGGCCGACGTTGATGCGCGCCAGTACCAAGCGCCGCGCGCCGAGTTCTTTGAACTTGAGGCGGTGCACGTCGTCCTTGGTCAGCGACTGATTGCCGCGGAAAAAGCCGTCGGTGACCAGCACGTCGTAGTTATTGGCGCGCATGGATTCGATCCAATCCTCGCGGTCCGAGAAGCTGTGGCTCTCGGTCATCACCAACATGTTTTTGGCGTCCGCGAGGCTTTGCACGTTACCGGCATTTTCAGGCACCGGGCGCTTGCGCGGCACTTTGGCGAAAAGGTCTTCGGCGTCTGTGTCGACGTGCGCAACAATGCCGACGCGTTGCGCTGCTTGAAGGGCTTGCGTACCGATCTGCTCGTCGCGGCAGTGCTCAATCGAAAGAAATTTCACGCCTTGCTTCATCATGCCGGCGAGATCGTCTTGCGGCACGCGTAAGGGCGCGCAGAGCTGACCATTCAATATCACGCCGTCGACGCGCTGGAGGTAACGGCGCATCGTCATACCGAGCGGCATCACTGCGCCCATATTTGACTTCGCCATCGGATCTTTTTTGACCTGCTCCAGGTCAAATTCACGCCGGCTCCAACTCAGAAGGTCAAACCCGCCGCGCGTGACGACTACGAATTTCGGATTGCGCGCATGTGCGTAGGTCGCCAAGTCTTCGACGATGTTGCGCATGGATTCGCGATAGTTGGGAATCTCGCCAAGCGGAATGTCGAGAATTTCGGTCTCGCCCAACAGCGTGTTGGTGCGGTCCTGCAGCTTGGGCGCGTCCGACGGACGGGCCTGAGGCTGAGGCACGATAATAATGTTGGGTTCATCGCGCTTAGCCGGCGCCTCGGTTTGTGTGCCTTCGAGGCCGTTGCCGACACCGGGCGGGGGGCCGAGCGGGCGCTGCGGCTGTTGCGCTACGTCCGCGGGCGCCACTGTGGCTTCAGCGGACCACGCCTGTCCCGCTGAAAGCCCTAATACGATCGCTGCCGTGCCTAATAAAAATGCCTGTTTCACGTCACGCGCTCCGCCACTGCGTCAGCAATGGCGAGACTAGAGGTCAACCCTGGTGACTCTATGCCGTAAAGGGCGAGGAAACCGTTAACGCCGGTCTCCTGGGGCGTCTGGATGACGAAATCCTTCGCAGACTCGCCAGGCCCTTGAATTTTCGGGCGAATTCCGCTGTAGCCGGGGCGCAAGGCCCCATCCGGCAGGTCCGGCCAATATTTACGAATCTCGGCGTAAAACACCGGCTCGCGTGCTTCGTTTACCTTGTAGTCGAGCGTATCGACCCATTCGATGTCCGGGCCGAAACGCCCCTGGCCGGCTAGGTCGAGCGTGTAATGAAGGCCCAAGCTGGCTTTGCCGGGCAGGGGATAGATCAAGCGCGAGAACGGCGGCTTGCCGGAAAGATAAAAGTAATTGCCCTTGGCGTAGTGCTGCGGCGGGATCGAGGCCGGTATAATGCCGGTGATGTTGCGGCTAATGCCTTGCGCGCCAAGTCCGGCGCAATTGATCACCGTGCGGGCCTCCAACTCCATTCCCTCGGCGCCGCCGACGTTCAGAATGACGCCGCTATCGCTGCCCCGGCCGCCCACCACCGGGCTGTTGTAAACGATGGTTCCGCCATGGCTTTCCGCGTCCCCCAAAAGGGCCAGCATGTAAGCATGGCTGTCGACGATACCGGTCATAGGGGAGTGAAGTGCTGCAACGCATTTCAAGTTCGGCTCCAGGCCCCGGGCATCTTCCTGCGTCAACCAGATCATGGGTACGCCGGCCTCGGCGCAATGCGTTTGAAGCTTCTTCAGCGCCGGCAGTTCGTCCTCGGTGCTGACATACACAAGCTTGGTGGTGCGTTTGCACGTCACGCCGTAAGCGTCGCAGAAGGCGTAAAGCTTGTCGCGGCCTTCAATACAAAGGCGTTCTTTCAGACTGCCGTGGGCATAGAAAATGCCCGCGTGAATCACTTCGCTGTTGCGCGAGCTGGTGGCCGTGCCGAATGCATCCTCGGATTCCAGGATCAGCACTTCGCGGCCCTTGCGGGCCATGGCGCGCGCGACCGCCAACCCCACGACCCCGGCACCGATCACGACGCAATCCACTGAATCCATGCTGGCTCCCTAAAGCGCTTCCAAGTGTGGGCATGAGCTTTCGGCCCGTCAACTCCACATAATTGTACCCACTGCGCCAACGAAACGTTAGTTTCAGCTTATGACTCCGCGCATCATTGTCTTTGGGAACGAGAAGGGCGGCACCGGCAAGTCCACGCTTGCCATGCACACCACGGTGGCACTGCTCAACCGTGGCCTGAAAGTTGCCACCATCGACCTCGACGCCCGCCAAGGCACTTTGTCGCGCTATGTAGCAAACCGCCGCAAATTCGCCGAGCGCAACGGCCATCCGCTGCCCATGCCGGTTCATATGGCCATCGCGCCCGCGCCCGGTCAGCTTGACGAGCTGGAGCTCATGCGCACCATCGAACTTATGAGTGGGCAGCAGATCATCATCATCGACACGCCGGGTCACGAGAGCCTGCTGTCGCAAGCCGGTCATGCTTTCGCCGATGTTCTCGTAACGCCGGTGAACGACAGCCTGATCGATCTTGACGTCATCGGCCATGTGGACCCCGTGAAGCAATCGATCAGCCACCCCAGCCACTACGCCGAACAAGTTTGGAAAGCCAAACAGGCGCGGGCGAAGCGCGACGGCGGTTCCATCGATTGGGTGGTCGTGCGCAACCGGTTGGGACAGCTCAACGCACGCAACAAGCGCCTCATGGGGAAGCTGCTCGACGAGTTGTCGAAGCGCATCGGCTTTCGCATGGCGGAGGGAATTTTCGAGCGCGTGATTTATCGCGAACTGTTCCTCGAAGGATTAACGGCGGAAGACCTGGCCACGCTCTCCGACAAACGCGGCGTCGCTATGTCGCACGTGGCCGCGCGCCAGGAGATGCGCAATTTGCTCCAGGCGCTGGGCATGCCGGAACAGCTCGATGCACCGCAGGTCAGCATCGCGGGCCGCATGTAAGTGAACATGTAGACATCATGTTGCCGTTGATCCTGGGTTTCGTCGCGGTCTATGCCGCATTCACTTTAGTGCGGTGGTTTTCCAACGCCGACACGAAGAACGTGCGCAAATCCCTTCCGTGGGGTGCGATCGCCATCGTCGTATTGCTGCTCTTGGTGCTTGTAGCGACCGGGCGCATCGACGCGGCACTCGCAGGGCTGGCGGCGCTAGTGGTGTGGGGCATGCGCGTGTTCAGCATGGTGCAGATGGGCAAACAGTTCCGCGATATGTTTCGAAAGAAAGATGCCGCAGGCGCTAACGCGGGCGCGGAAAACGCATCACCCGCGCGCCGACCCGATCCGATGTCGCCGGACGAGGCCTATCGCATCTTGGGCCTGCAGCCCGGCGCAAGCGACGAAGATGTAAAAGCTGCCTACCGGCGCGTCATCGGCCAACTTCACCCCGACCGCGGCGGCACCGACTACCTCGCCGCCAAAGTAAACCAGGCGAAGGATGTGTTGTTGGGCTGAAAATAATTGATCAGTGCCCGAACCTTTTTAGCTGCAGCGTCAATTGGCGAGCAGGAGGTGGGGGCTATCACAGACTATAACCGCCTCCCAGCATCTTTGAAAATGCTTGTGGTAAGCGGTATGGTTTTACTAGACCCATGGATTGCCAAGCATATGAAACCGATATTTTCCTCCGCCAACCGCTTTCCGTTACTGCCCGACGATCTCAGAGATCTTCGACAGTCGATAGAAAAATATATTTTTCCGGACTATGTACCGGCAGCGCCTTTTCTGCATCGCGGTTCCGAAGTCATTACCGTCGGCTCGTGCTTTGCCGAGCACATCGCAGACTCTCTCGCTAGAGTTGGAATGCCTGCAAAAGTTCTCCGTATCGAAGAGGCTAATAACACACCTCGCGTAACTAACGCGATTATATCAAAAATAGTCAATGCATCTGCCGCATATGCGGAAGGCCTCCCGCCACTTAAGGCAGCAAGTCTTATGGTACTAACGCTCGGTGTGGCGCTACAAAGATTTTGGGAATCAACCTGATCACAACACCTCGGGAAAGATTACCCTCGACACGTCGTGGCGCATGTTCTCAGTTTCCGAAGTATGCGAGTACACCCGCGCCATCATCTCCAATGTTCGAGGCGTAAATCCCGAACTCCATATCGCGATATCGCTCTCGCCGGTCCCATTGAAGATATCGATGGGCCACGGGTCTGTTTTCGGACAGGACTGTTTATCTAAAAGTATTCTTAAGAGTAGCTAAAGAGACGATTTTGCGAGAAAATATTCCGAATATTTCGTACTGGCCTTCCTTTGAAATTATTCGCTGGTTAGGCGGCCATGTCGGGCCGTTCTTTGGGACCGGTACAGCTTCTGACAACCGTCACGTGGATCCCGAGATACTGGATTTGGTTACCAAACTGTTTATCGAGCAGTATTTCGAGGCGTAGACTCCCCTGCGAAGTATTCATGTGCCGACGCGTCGGTTCCACCTAAATTACAACGCCCCATCGCCAATAAGCTTCCGTGGAGTGAAGTTGAGGCTTGGTAGGTCATTTTCCATCCTCATGGAGGGACTTTCGGCGCTTTTTAGGGTGTTAATTACGCACCAAGTGTCAAACAAAACCGGTGGCACGCGCCGCCATAAGCGGTGTCGTCTGTATTATGTCAAGATACCCTTGAACGTCCGCTGATTTCTCCGACCTAAGGGAGGCTGCTAGCAAGTTCGTAATTGCTGGCTTCGCAATCGATGGCCTGCTGTTCGAAAAGACGGACCGATTTTGGATACTCTATAGCCCGACAACGGCAGCCTGAATAAGTGGTACCCATAGCGCCATAACTCCTGCGTAGAGAGCGGTCTGCCCTTCATCGAGCGTGAATGAAATTTGCGCCTGCTCGTTGGCGCCGGGATTGAGTGTTGTCAGAACGAGCGAGCCCGTTACGGCAATTTTCTGGCTGAGATACCCCGCCGTCGTATCGCCACTCGAATTCCGTACCGTGCCCGGCGTTGCCGGAATAGCTGCGAGCGCAATTGCGCTTTCCATCTGCGTTTTGTTCACGGCGTCGGTGCTTTCGGTTCCCGCCGTCACGTTTCGGATTTTGCCCGCGACGCGCACGCTGCCGGGCAACACGGTGGGTGAGCCGTTAAATACGTCGATCCCGTCGCAATACACGCGCGCCTGATAGCCGGTGGGAATTTCAACACCCACGCCGGCGAAAGTCTTCACCGTCACGGCCGCTCCGGCGGCGTTCATCACAGCGTATTCGTGTTCGAGGGAAGGGATCGTCACGCTCACAGCGCTGCTCAAGCTGCCCGTGAATTTCAACACGCGCCGCTTGCCTTCGTCGGCAACGGTGTAGTTGACGGTCGAGAGGGTGTAGTCGCTGGTCAGCGTAATCGACAGCACGCCATCCATGGCCTGGTCGATGCCGTCCAGCACTTCGTTTAATTTTGTGTCGCCCCAGGTGTTGGTGTTGCTGCCCAACTCCTGTTTGCGCAGGCGATTGCGCGTTGTGGGGGTGTCGACCATGAAAGTCCTTGGAATGTGCAAGCGGTGAATGCATTCAATATACGCATTATAAAACGCGTGTAAAGCAATAAAATGCGATATTCGTAATAAGCGCGGAGAAATGCGATTTTCAACTGCCGGGCCGATTTACTGCTGAATTTGGAATGGCGTGAATTCGGGCGTCGATTTTCCACTGCGAAAACAAAGGGTAATATTCCGCCCCGGTTGCCAAATCGTACGTTTGCATGGCACAAAACCCGCTCGTTGGCGTTGTGTTCGCCAACCCGAAGCTGAACCGTTTTCCCAAGAGGGTTTTTAATGAGTCAACGCGTGCGTAAGGCGGTGCTGCCCGTGGCTGGGCTGGGCACGCGCTTTCTTCCCGCGACGAAGGTCATCCCGAAAGAGATGATCCCTGTCATCGATAAGCCAGTCGTTCAATATGCGGTGGAAGAGGCCCGTGCGGCCGGGATCGAAGAGTTCATCTTCGTCAGCGCCGAGGGCAAGGAATCCATTGGCGCGCATTTTAGCGCGCACCCGAGTTTGGAAAAGCAACTGAGCGATAAAGGCAAGACGGCGGAACTGAAGTTGGTGCGCGATACCAGCTTGCCGCCCGGCAAAATCCATACCGTCATTCAAGAAAATCCGCTCGGCCTTGGTCACGCGGTGTGGTGCGCTTGGCAGCTCGTGGGTGATGAACCGTTCGTGGTCATACTTCCCGACGACATGGTGCTGTCGAAAACGCCGTGCATTAAACAGCTCATCGATGCGCATGCGCGCGTCGGCGGCCACGTCGTCGCCGTTGAAGACGTGCCGCGCGATCAGACAAACCGTTATGGTATTCTTGATGTGTTGTCGGAGCAGGGATCGCTCGCAAAGGCCAAAGGCCTTGTCGAAAAACCCGCTCCCGAAAGTGCTCCGTCAACTTTAGCCATTATCGGGCGTTATGTGCTCGATCCCATCGTCTTCAAAGAGCTCGATAAGAAGACGAAAGGTGCCGGAAATGAAATCCAACTCACGGACGCACTGAATCGCACGCTCAGCTCCGTGCCGTTTCACGGTTTGCGGTTCGAAGGAATACGTTACGACTGCGGCACGCGCGTGGGCTTCGTCGAAGCCAACGTCGCGTTCGGTTTGGCGCATCCGGATATGGAGCCACGCCTGCGGCCGCTACTGAAAAAGCTACTTGAGGAGTAAAATACGATGCGCGTTGCGATGATCGGTACGGGGTACGTCGGCTTAGTTTCGGGGGCTTGTTTTTCGGAATTCGGTGTCGATGTCGTCTGCGTTGATCGCGATGCGTCCAAGATCGAGCGCTTAAAGAAGGGCGAAATTCCGATTTACGAACCCGGCCTCGATGAGTTGGTCAAGAATAACGTCGAGCAGGGGCGTTTGACCTTCACCACCGATCTTAAGCAAGCGATTGCGGGCGCCGATGCTGTGTTCATCGCGGTTGGTACGCCCAGCCGTCGCGGCGATGGCCACGCCGACTTGTCGTATGTTTACGGCGCGGCCATGGACATTGCCGGCGCGTTAACGGGCTATGCCGTCATCGTGACCAAGTCGACCGTGCCGGTGGGCACGGGGCGCGAAGTCGAACGCATTATCAAAGCGGCGCGGCCCGAGTTGGAATTTGATGTGGTATCGAACCCGGAATTCCTGCGCGAAGGTTCGGCGATCAACGATTTCATGCGCCCCGACCGCGTCGTCATCGGTGCGGAGACCGAGCGTGCGCAGAAAGTGATGCGTCAGCTGTATCGCGTGCTGTACTTGATCGAAACGCCGATCCTGTTCACGTCGCTGGAAACGTCCGAGCTGATTAAATACGCGGCCAATACGTTCCTGGCGGCGAAGATTACCTTCATCAATGAAATTGCAGACCTATGCGAAAAGGTCGGAGCTGACGTGCACGATGTGGCGCGCGGCATTGGTCTTGACGGCCGCATCGGCAAGAAGTTCTTGCATCCCGGCCCGGGCTACGGCGGTTCGTGTTTTCCCAAGGACACTTTGGCGCTGGTGAAAACCGCGCAGGATTACGGCGCGCCGCTGCGCATCATCGAAACCGTTGTGGCGGTCAACGATAAGCGCAAGCGCGACATGGCCGACAAGATTATCGCTGCGTGCGGTGGCAGCGTGGCCGGAAAAACCATCTCGATTCTGGGCCTCACCTTTAAGCCCAACACCGACGACATGCGGGATTCGCCCAGCCTGGCCATTATCCCGGCGCTCACCCAGGCGGGTGCGAAGATCCAGGCCTACGACCCTGAAGGGATGCACGAAGCCAAGAAAATGCTGCCCGACATCACGTATTGTAATGACGGTTACGAGACCATGAAAGACGCCGACGCGGTCGTCGTTTTGACGGAATGGAATCAGTTCCGTAATTTGGACACAAAGCGGATGAAATCTCTGCTCAAGACGCCGATTATGGTCGACCTGCGTAACGTCTATACGCCGGCCGATATGAAAGCGGCGGGCTTCACTTACATCTGTATCGGACGACCCAAAGCCTAATGCACAAATTTCATTCGAGTATCCTCCGCGAGTACGACATTCGCGGCATCGTTGGTGAAACCTTATCGACCGCCGACGCACTGGCTGTCGGCCGCGGTTTCGGCACTGTGATTAAACGCTCTGGCGGCACGCGTGTGTGCGTGGGCTATGACGGCCGCGTCAGTTCGCCCGACATGGAGAAGGCTCTCATTGAAGGCCTGACCTCGGTCGGCATCAATGTGGAGCGCGTGGGCCGTGGCCCGACGCCCATGTTGTATTACGCAACGGTCGAGCGTGGCGCGGACGGCGGCATCATGGTCACCGGCTCGCACAATCCGCCGACGCACAACGGCTTCAAGATGATGATCGGCCGCAAGCCCTTCTTCGGCGCGGATATCAAAAAGCTCGGCGAGATGTTGGCCAAAGGCGATGTTGAAACGGGCAAGGGCAACGTCACCGACGCGCCGTCGCTGGAGCCTTATATCAAGCGCCTGTTGAAAGACTTCACCGGCGACCGAGAACTTACGGCCGTGTGGGATCCAGGCAATGGCGCGGGCGCGGAAGCGGTGACGCAGTTAGTGCCGCATCTTCCCGGCAAGCATATCGTCATTAACGGTTTCATCGACGGTACATTCCCGGCGCATCATCCGGACCCGACGGTGCCGAAAAATCTAGAGCAGCTCATCGCCGAAGTGAAGAAGCACAACGCCGCTGTCGGTTTCGCCTTTGACGGTGACGCGGATCGTATCGGTGTGGTGGACAGCAAAGGCCGCATTCTCTGGGGCGACCAGATCATGCAGATTTTGGCCGAAGACGTTTTGAAAGCGCACCCGGGCGCGCCCATTATTGCCGACGTAAAGGCAAGCCAGGCGCTGTTCGACGAAGTGGCGCGCATGGGCGGCAAGCCGATCATTTGGAAGACTGGCCATTCGCTGATCAAGAATAAGATGGCCGAGACTAAGTCGCCGCTGGCGGGCGAGATGAGCGGACATATTTTCTTCGCCGATCGCTACTACGGTTTCGACGATGCGGTTTACGCCGCCGTGCGCTTCTTGAGCATTATGGCCAGCGATCCGAACTTCGACTTGGCCCGGCGCTACGATGCCATGCCGCAGTTGATCAATACGCCGGAGCTGCGCTTCCCGTGCGCCGACGACCGTAAGTTCGCGGTCATCGACGAAGTGAAGGAGCGCTTGGCCAAGTCCGGCGCGAAAGTTTCGGACATCGACGGCGTGCGCGTTTCGGGCGAGGGCGGCTGGTGGCTGCTGCGCGCTTCGAACACGCAAGCGGTGCTGGTGGCCCGTGCGGAGGCCGACACGGACGCGCATTTGGAAGGCTTGAAAGCACAACTCGCCAATCAGCTGCGCCAGAGCGGCCTTGAACTGCCGACCGAGTCCGCGCCACACTAAGCGCACACATTTTTTTGGGGGACCGATATGTCCAGCGACAATCTCCACGCGCCACGCGAACGCCTGACGAAAGAAACGCTCGCCATGCATCAGGCGATTGTTTCGCTCATGGAGGAGTTGGAAGCGGCCGACTGGTACCGTCAGCGGGCCGACGATTGCGACGACAAGCCGCTGAAGGAAATTCTCCTGCACAATATGCGTGAGGAGATCGAGCACGCGGCGATGGTGCTAGAATGGCTGCGCCGCAACAGCCCGGACTTCAATAAAGAGCTGAAAGAATATCTGTTCACCGAAGGCGATCTCGTCGCCAAGGAACATGAGTCAGAAGGCAAAAAGTAAGCAGGCCCTAAACCCGCCGCCTTCCTCGACAGCTCTTAGCCGGCAGCTTGTACGGCAATCCACTGCACGGCCACCGGCGCGAGCACGCTGGTGAACAGCAGAACGCTCACGGCAGTGAAGAGCGCGATGGCCACTTCGGCTTTATTCACGCGGTAATAATAGTCTTCGGCTTTGGTGCGGAAGTTCGCGGGGATCGTACGCATGATGTCCTCGAATGAAGTGTGAACCTTGTGGCCTATCAATGCCGCAACCGGCGGAAGTGTTTCGCCCGTTTTCCGCGTATCGCATAAAAATTGTAGAGAACAAAGCGCGCGGGAGAAGGAACATCGGCGCGCAACCGGAACTCCCGCCCGGCCACTTGCGTTCTCTGCACTCACCACACACGAGCACTGAGGGAATGAACATGGCCAAAGTGATTTATGAGATTGTCCCCCATGACGGCGGCTGGGCTTATAAGGTCGGCGACGTTTATTCCGAAACATTCCCGAACCACGACGCCGCGCGCAAAGCCGCCGAGATGGCCGCCAAGAAGCAGCACGTCGCCGGCAACACCACGGGCATTTCGTGGGAAGATACGAACGGCAAATGGCATAGCGAAGTGGCCGACGGCGGCGACCGCCCCGATACGGAAGTCACGGGCTAGAATTCACGGGCTAGAAAGTGATGCCTAGTCTTTCGCCCAGAGAAGGGAGTACCCTCTGGGCGGGAATGTCTGCCCGAAGGATGAGATGACATGACGACCAAAACGACCGAGATCACCGAACGCGAACGGCTGCGCCGCCTGCGCCAGACCGAAGAGAATGCGCGCAAGAACGATCCGAAGTTTGCGGCGGGCAAGCAGCATGGACCTAAGGTCGATCAATCATTCGGCTTGGTTCAGAAGCTCCAGAAGAAGACGGGCCGCGGCGCGTAATTCCTCGCGCCGTCAAGCGCGTTTCGCGGCGGCATCCTCGCAGTTACAAAAACAACCCTGTCACGTGTCGCGCGCGTGATCAGCTAATAGCTTCAAACGCTTGTCGGTTTTTCACGCACTTCGCTGCGGCGTGCGATTTCGTTGTTTCTGTCGCGCGATCAAGGCGTTGAAAAAAAGTCAAACAACCCCCTTATCGAAAGAAGCGTGATAAACGCCGCCGCATCAAGACGTTGTGCGCAAAGCGTCGCATTCCAGCGAATCAGCGGTGTATCTCTCGCGGGCCGAACAGGTTAAGACCGATCATCGCACGCGCGCCTTTGCCGATTGTGGCGCGACAGATCAGTCCATTCTCGCATCCAAATCACATCCGTCACCTATTCCGGCCGGGATCGATTCCGATCGCACGGCCGCGCGGATATTTTTTCGAGAGGATTACCTCCCATGGCCAAAAGCCAAGAAGCTCACAAAACGGGCGGCGGCATCGGCGGCAAGAACAAGCGCGAGTCCAGCATCGCCAAACGCGCCCGCCGCGTGGCGAACCTCGCCGCCCGCGCCGACGAAAACCGCACGCGCCAGAGCGGCAACCATTTGTCGGTCAAGGCAAAGAGCAAATAAGGCCCGACAATCGGCGGTCCCTGTTCAATACAGCACAGCGCGCGACAACTGCTAAGGGTAGTGTTCTTGCAGCCCCGAATTGGACCCTCGTGCCGCCGCCTTTGAGCTGGCGCACTCACTCAGTCCCGAGCATGCACGCTTTCAAACCATTTGATCGCGCCAACGCGCCTCGCTGCTATCCGACAGGAGTCGATCTTATGACAAATTTCCGCAACATCACTGCGGCCGTGATCGTGGGCGCCATCGCCACACTCACATTGGCCCATGCTGCTCCCGCCGCCGCGCGGGATACTTTCTCGTTCTCGTTCAACACCGGCGACGTGGCCTTCGCTTATTCCGACGGTTACTGGGACAATAATCGCCAGTGGCATGGTTGGAACAACAGGCGCGAAGCCCGCATGTACCGCGAACAGCATTCGGACAATTATCGCCACAAGCGCCATTCGCGCGAGCACAACAACGGTTGGCGCCGCGACAATGACGGCGACGGCGTACCGAACAAATACGACGACGCGCCGAACAATCCGCGCCGTCAATAAAGCGGCTTAACTAAATAAGCGCGCTTGAGCGTTTAAGCGATGAAGCGAAAAACGGCCCTGGTGAAAACCGGGGCCGTTTTGTTTCGGACGATGCTGGACCACTATATGCGCGCGCGCGAAATACGGCTTCCGCGTCATCGCTTTAACGACGGACGCCGACCACGTGAAGCAGAAAGCCGTCAAAGACGTGCAGCAGTTCGTATCGTTTCCGTTGCTGAAGAAGTTCAGGGGCGGGTACGAACCCACCGACCACAAGATCCCGCGAACTTCGTGATCGACCGCCACGGCGTGGTGCGCTACGCCGTCGTCGGCGGGCTTACGTTGAAGGCGCTGGATGAGATTTTAGTGCCGCTGCTGGCGGAACCGCCGACGAAGTAGTTTCAAAATCAAGTTTTTAGTAGGACCTCAGACGTCCAGCTCCCAAAGCTGGCGCTCTACCAAGCGGAGCTACACCCCGACATGGTTAGACTGAAGCTTGTGAGGCCTGCTCAATAGCACGACTTGTAAACGATCCAGTCCATCACTATCGTGCTGCAGTCTTCTGCCGGATGGGCCAATACCCATGATCGAACTTTCTGCGCGCCCAGATATGCGCGCTCACCTTGGGACGCCCTTTGTTCTCGAATTGACGTCCGCCGGAATTGCGGCGGCAATCCTAGAACACGCGGACACTGATGAATTGCTTGAATTCACGAATCGATGCTCAGCCTTCTTTGAGCTTGTAAAGGGACGTGCGCCTAGCCGTGATGATACAGCGCATATGATAGATGAACGCCCCAATACCGTCCCTCGCGAGTGCAAACTCCTTATCGGCCTGCGTCGCAACCAGAAACTCTTGGGCGTTTTGGACTTGTTACATGGCTATCCAGACTCGAACACGTGGTTTCTCGGCCTCCTCGTGCTAGACCCGAATGTACGGCGTGAAGGCATTGGTTCGACCGTCTATGCGGCAATCCGGCGTTGGGCAACCGGGTACGGCGCTCGCCGCATTCAGCTGATAGTTCAGGAGCAGAATCCATCAGCTTTTGCTTTTTGGCGTGCGATGGGGTTCAGCGAAAGCGAGAAAGTGATTCAACAACTAGTAACTGGTTCGAATCAAGTCTCGTTAATGAGCGACGACTTCAAGTGACCGACAAGATTGCTATCGCTTCGAATCACGAAACTCCCAAAAGCACCTCAGAGCGTTAGGACCGCGACAAACCAGTTCAGGGGCGCTTTTCCGTCGTAGGGTGAATCCCTCCGGTAGAACTCACCAACGTTCGTTTTGCACGCAAATGTTCGGCGGCTTTGGGATGATTAAACGGACCTCGGTTGTTCGCCCTGCGCGGAAGCGCGTGCCGGACCGACGTCGCTGCGGAAAACCCCCGAAATCCACGAGATTGGGTCGCTATCCGCCGCATGGGGGGATGGCGTATCTTTCTCTCACGCGTTTTTATGCACTGTCTTGATCTTTCGCCATCCGCCTGGGAGGGGCTAACACTATGTCGCCGCGTAAACAAATGATCGTGGGCGGGTTCCTGGCGGTCGTGGCCTTGGCCGTGATTTACGTGAACCTGTCGTCGAGCGTCCCGAAGGACGGGAAGGCGCTGCCGGCCTTTACCACCGATGTTGTCGGCACCGCGCCATGGTCCATGCCGCTGGCGCCGCGCCCCGACGATATCCGTTTTGCGATTATCGGCGATCGGGGCGGGCTGTCGCGTCCCGGCGTGTTCAATCAGGCCATGAAGCAGATCGACTGGCTAAAGCCGGAATTTGTTTTGAGCGTGGGCGATTTGATTGAAGGCGAAGTGGAGGACGCCGCAACCGTCGAAGCCGAATGGAAACAGGTGGAGGCGGAGGTGGCCAATTTGCGCGTGCCGTTCTTTTACGTGCCGGGCAATCATGATTTGAACACGCCGGTCACCGTTGAGGCTTGGAAGCAAAAACGCGGGCCGTCTTATTATCACTTCATCTACAAAAATGTTCTGTTCGTGGTTTTGAATACGGAAGACCCGGCCATGCCCATGGCGCTCGAGGGCGCTCAGGTTTATCGCGAGGAATTGGCGACGTTGGTTGCCAGCGGCGAAGAGGCTTTCCACAACCTGCACAATACGCGCGTGGCAGCCGAGCGCGCGACCGCCGCCATCGACGGACGGCCGAGGCCGGCGGAATATGCGGGCAGCACCAACGAAGCGAAGTTCAGCAAGGACCAAATTGCTTATGTGAAAAAGGTGCTGGACGAAAACCGCAATGTGCGTTGGACGTTTTTCCTCATGCACAAACCGGCGTGGAAAACCGACGGCAATTTCGCCGAGGTGGAGCCGCTGTTCGCCGGGCGCAACTACACCGTCGTGGCAGGGCACTATCATTCCTTCGATCACACGGTGCGCGAAGGCCACGATTACTTCACCATGGCGACCACGGGCGGCATCGGCACCACCGATGGCCCCGGCAAGATGGATCACATCGCTTGGGTGACGGTGGGGGACAAGGAGCCCAGTGTGGCCGTGATCAAACTGAATGGGCTGTTGGATTCATCGGGCAAGAGCGGGCAGACGAGCGCTTATTGATAGACTGTTCTAAAGGGATACGGCTTTCCTGCCGTGGCCGCGCCTCGGACGGGGTGTTGCGGCCTGATGTAAACACGAAGCATTTTTGTAAGGACTGTTATGACATATCGTTTGATGGCCGCCGCTTTGATGAGTGCGTTTTGTTTGGGTGCGCAGCCGGTGGCAGCGCAAGCTGTGATGTCGGCGGATGAAGTCGCTAAAGTGAAAGCCGAAGTGGCCGCGGCTGCGCAGGATTATTTGGTGACGTTTTCCGGGCGCGATTTAAAGGGCATGTACGAGCGCATCTATGCCAGTCCGTCGGCGGTCTTCGGCCCTAACGGCGCGGTATTGATCCCTGCGGAAAAAACCAAGAGCAACTACGAGGCCATCTACGTGGATCTCGCCAAACTCGAATACGACCACTCCGACTTCAAGAATCCTGTGATCTGCGTTTTAAGCGCGAATAGCGCCATCGCGAGCGGTGCATTCCAACGCTACAAGAAAGACGGCACGCTGATCGCCGAACAGAGTGCGGCGTTCGTCTATGGAAAAACGCCGGAAGGTTGGCGTGTGATGGCGCCGCTCAGCTTGCAGAAGAACAAGCACATTACGTGCGACTAAAGCGGAAGCGATGAGGCGTTAGCGCTTCGCGAGGAACCGAAGTCCGACTTGCAACGCGATCACCAGCGCCGCCAGCGCGATGACCATGCCAAGGCCGGCGAGCACCAGTGTGCCGACGCGCCAGAGTTTGGGATGGGTGGCGCTTAAATCGCGGAATGCCATGGCGCGCGTTTCCTAACCGATGGTCTGTTCGAGTTTGCGGATGATGCCCAAGATCATGCGCGCGGCGCGCAAGTCTGCGGTTGCGGTTTTAGCTTCGCATCCGGATTGAAGGGCGCGCAAGGCGACGCGCTTGGCCTTCAGGTCGCGCTTGCCCAAATACGCCGTGATCCAATTTGAAACCAAGCGCGGGTCCGGCGTCGCGGTCGCGAGCGCCATGAGGTCGGTGAGGGGATCGGCGGCCATGGCTCGTGAATCCCCCGTCTCGTTTTGTCGCGCTTATTCTTTTGCGCGGTGCGCTTATTTCTTGCGCGCGTCGCGGCGGGCTTGGCGCGCTTGATACTTGGCGTCGCGGTTGGCTTTCTGGAGGGCGCGCAGTTCCGCCAGTTCGCGCGCGGCGCGTCCGGCTTCTTCTTCCGCCGCGCGGATCGCGGCCTGACGCTCTTCTTCGGCTGCGGCTGCGGCCGCGGCTTTTTCCTCGGCGCGCTTGGCGGCTTCGGCGGCTTTGCGGACGGCTGTCTCGGCTTGGCGCTGCTCGCGATCTTCGGCGACCTTGATGCGTTCGGCTTGCTTCTCGGCGAAGTCGGGGCGGTTGCTGGGAGACAGGGCCTTGGCTTTGGCCAACAGGGCCACGCGTGCTTCGGCTTGTTCTTTGAGGCGGTCTTGCAGTGTCACATTGGTCTTATTAGCCATTATCGCGTAGGTCCTTCACACATACAGAGAGGCGCGCGGGAATTAAGAAACCCGCACAGGGTCGAACGTTTGATCCGAGAAATGGGCGCGAGCGGTTTTACCTTATAGGCGCCGAACGGTCGCCCGGATCGCGCTTTTGCGGTTTATTTGGCCGTGGGTACCACAGCTTGCGGCCAACGGCGAGTGCCTTAGCGGCATTTGGGATCGAGGCCTCCCTTGAGGCCCCCCGTCAGGGGCGGGAACCCGGTAAAAATTCACCCATATGGGGTATATTGCCCTAAGCGGTTGAAAATACTATTCTCAACTTCCCCTTGAAAAGGGTGCCGGTGCTCATTCTGGGAGGAATGCGTGGGCGCGGCAGGCTGATGGCTCTGCAACCCAATTGGATTGGATTTGCGCATGTCCTCCCGCTCGCTTTTCTGTTTGATCCTTCCGGCGCTGCTGACGGTCGCGTTCGTCGGCCCGGCCGCGGCGGAAGACAAGGGGGCGGACGCCATTTGCCGCGACCCGCTTCTGACCCGCATGGAACGCGATCTGTGCAGCGATCAAATTCTCCATGCACAAACCATCGAAGAGCAAAAACGCGCCCAGGCGAAATACCGCGAGCGAGTCGAATCCCGCAAAAAGTCGAAGTAGGGCGCGCCGGTGGGCTATCGGTTTTCGTTGCGTGTGAAAACACGCATGTCGTCGGAAGCGCTTGAAGAGCGCCTCGATGGGATCTGTGAGAGCGGCTACACCTTCACCTTCGACGGCATCGAGGAGCGCGACGGCGACACGCTCAAGATCGTCGTGATGACGTTCATGAGCGAGCAGGACCGTGACCGATTTCAGCTCGGCATGCGCGCGCGGGTATAAGCGAACAGAAGCGGTTGAGATCGGCGCGTTAGCCGGCGGCGCTTTGCGCTTTCGGCGGTACCGCTTGGCAAGAACCTCTGGCGGCTTTGCCTACAATGGCGCAGGCGCGCACCAAGTCGGTTTCGGGCAGGCCGTGAACGCGGGCGCGGTACATGGCCTTGCCCGACACAGCGACGCGCTCGACCACGGCAGTGGCGGCCGCGAAGCTGGATTTCAGTTTGGCGACAGCGGCCTCGGCCTGTTCCTGAGCGGCAGCGGCCGACGAGAACGCGCCCACCTGAATGCCCCAGCCTTTGGCGGGCGTGGCGCCCAAAGCGGAAGAGGGTGCCGGCGGCAGAGCGGCCATTCTGGTTTCTTTTGCGGGCTTGGGGGCGGCAGCGCGCGCTTCGGAACGGGCTCCCGCGTCGCGCGCGACTTCCTGGCCGCCGGGAATTGGCAGCGATACGGCTGTGTCGTCCGAGTGCTGGGCCAGGGTCTGTTGCTTGGGCACGGGCATGGTCTTGAGGGCCGGTGCGGGGACCGCGACCTCACCCGACGGCGGAGCCGCGGGCAGGGCTTCGCGCCTGATGGTCGGGTTCTTCACGGACACGGCCGTTGTGTAGGGTTCTTCCTTGTCGCCCGCCGAGGCTTCTGCTTCCGCCTCGTCCTTGGGCACCGCAGCCACTTGCGTGGCTTGGAAGCCGTCGAGGCGTTTGGCGGCGACGGCGCGTTCGGGATGGCCGCTCAGGATTTCGAAACCGTCGTCCATGAGGTCGGCCATGTGGCGGTCGCGCTGATAGGAGGAGGCGCCCCCCATGACCACGGCGATAAGGCGTTTGCCGCCGCGCTTGGCCGAGCTGACCAGGTTAAATCCAGATGCAGCCGTGTAGCCGGTTTTGATGCCGTCGGCGCCTTCGTAATAGAGCGGCAGGGCAGGATCGATCAGGTGGTTATGAGTGTGGATCTTGCGCGGGCCGTATACGAAGTCGATACGGGCGAACAAAGGGTAATACTGCGGAAAATCGGTCATCAGCCGTTTGCCGAGAACCGCCATGTCGCGGGCGGTGGTGATCTGGTTGGGGTTGGGCAACCCCGATGCATTCACGAACACAGTCGAGGACATGCCGATGCGGTGGGCCGTGGTGGTCATCATGTCGGCGAAGTGTTCTTCGGTGCCGCCCAAGCGCTCGCCGATCATGACGGCGACGTCGTTGGCCGACAGCGTCACAATCGCGTCGATGGCTTGATCGAGCGTCAGGGTCTTGCCCTTCTGGATGCCCAGCTTCGAAGGAGATTGCTTGGCCGAATAGGCGCTGGCCTTCAGCTTGGTGGTCATGCGCACTTCGCCGCGCTCGAGCGCGCCGAACAGCATGTAAAGGGTCATCATCTTGGTAAGCGAGGCGGGATGGCTCGGGCTGTCGGCCTCGGCGTCGCTGAGCACGTGGCCTGTATCGGCATCGACGACGATGGACGAATAGTGGGCGGCCAGATAGCCGTTCTGCGCCACCGTGTTGACGGCGGCCGCGGGCTTTTTGGCGGGTTTTTTCTTAACGGCTTTGGATTTGGCGGGGACCGAAGCGGTGGCTGCGGTTTTGGCGGCGGCTTCCGAATAGGAAGCGACGGCAGGCGCGAGGGTCAGCGCCAGGGCGGTCAGCGCAATCGTCGAGAGGCGGCAAAGAGCAGCAATCATCCCCAAGGTACCTTTACATAGTTTCCCAACCGCCGGGCGACGTCGCCCGGTGGTTGCTACGATCGTTGATCCTCGCCCCGCGGATTGCGCCTTCTATGGGCGCTCATCGTTAGACCGTCACAATACCGTGAAACGACTCGGGCGTCCACGATTTCCTGGGGCGGAAATGTGTTACATCCGATTGAATCATATCAGCTTTCAACTACTGTAGTGGTAATCGCGCGCAACACAGACGTGCGAGGTGGCGTTGTCGAACCTATATAGCTGCGAGCACCGCTTAAACTTGTTATCCTGTGTCACGGCGGGCGCTCTAAGGGATACCTAAACCATTCTCATGACTTCGCGATTTCCCATTCAGGCAGCTGGACCCGGCCAGGGCAACGAGCCCCCCGGCAACGGCAACAATAACAACGACGGCCGCACGACGACCGGCGTGGTGGTCAAGCCGCGCCCCAAGGTCAAAAAGCCGTCGATGTATAAGGTCTTGATGCTCAACGACGATTACACCCCGATGGAATTCGTGGTGCACGTTCTTGAGCGTTTCTTTTCCAAGACCACCGAGGAGGCCACGCGCATCATGCTGCACGTCCATCAAAAGGGCGTGGGGATCTGCGGGGTGTTTACGTTCGAAGTGGCGGAAACCAAGGTCAACCAGACCATGGAACTGGCGCGAAAGAACCAGCATCCGCTTCAATGCACGCTTGAGAAGGAATGATTAAGGAACCAAGGGGAGAATTCAGCCATTAGCGTTGGAAAGGATCAACTCAGTTGTCGATGCTCTCACAAAATTTAGAGAAGACGATCCATCAAGCCCTCGCCGCCGCCGCGGAGCGCCGGCACGAATACGCCACCCTCGAACATCTCCTGCTCGCTTTGTGCGATGACACGGACGCCATCGCGGTCATGCGCGCCTGCAATCTCGATATTGAACAGCTGCGCGGCACCGTGCGCGACTTCTTGCGCGACGAATTGAACGAACTGATTTCGCCCATGGGCGAGGAGCCCAAACCTACCGCCGGGTTCGCCCGCGTTGTTCAACGCGCGGCAATTCATGTTCAGTCGTCGGGCCGCGAAGAAGTCACGGGCGCCAACGTGCTCGTCGCCATCTTCTCCGAGCGTGAAAGCCACGCGGTCTATTTCCTGCAAATGCAGGACATGACGCGTCTCGACGCTGTGAACTACATCTCGCACGGCATCGCGAAACGCCCGGCCGCATCGACCGAGCGGCGCACGCCGCACGGCGCCGATCCGGAAGCGGGTCCGAAAGAAGAGCAGGCCAAAAAGGGCCGCGAGGCGCTGACCGCTTACTGCGTCGACCTCAATGAGAAAGCCAAAAACGGCAAGATCGATCCGCTCATCGGCCGCGAAAAAGAATGCGACCGGACGGTGCAGATTCTTTGCCGTCGCACGAAAAACAATCCGCTGTATGTGGGCGATGCCGGCGTCGGCAAAACCGCCATCGCGGAAGGCCTCGCGCGCCGCATCATCAACAAGGAAGTGCCTGAAGTTCTGCACGACGCCACGATCTTCGCGCTCGATATGGGCGCCTTGCTCGCGGGCACACGCTATCGCGGCGATTTCGAAGAGCGCTTGAAGGCGGTTGTTTCGGAACTTGAAGCTACCAGAGGCGCGATCTTGTTCATCGACGAAATCCACACTGTCATCGGCGCTGGTGCGACGTCGGGTGGTGCGATGGATGCTTCGAATCTCTTGAAGCCGGCGTTGGCTTCGGGAAGCCTGAAGTGCATCGGCTCGACGACGTATAAGGAATACCGCAACTACTTCGAAAAAGACCGCGCGCTGGTGCGCCGTTTCCAAAAGATCGATGTCAACGAGCCATCGATCGAAGACACGGTGAAAATCCTCAAAGGCTTGAAGCCTTATTACGAGGAACATCACAAGGTGCGCTACACGGCCGAGGCCATTCGCACGGCGGTGGAGTTGTCGGTGAAGTACATTCACGACCGCAAGCTGCCCGACAAAGCCATCGACGTGATCGACGAAGTGGGCGCTTCGCGTATGCTGTTGCCGGAGAACAAGCGCCGCAAAGTCGTTTCGGTCAAAGACGTGGAAGAGGTGATCTCGAAGATCGCGCGCGTTCCACCCAAGACGGTGTCGCGCGACGACAAGAAGTCGCTGCAAAATCTCGAACGCGATCTCAAGACGATGGTGTTTGGCCAGGATGCGGCAATCACAGCGCTCGCAAGCTCGATCAAGCTGGCGCGCGCTGGATTGCGCGAACCGGAAAAGCCCATCGGCAGCTACCTGTTCTCAGGCCCCACAGGCGTCGGCAAAACCGAAGTGGCCAAGCAACTCGCCAGCTCGCTGGGCATCGAGATGCAGCGCTTCGATATGTCGGAGTACATGGAGCGTCACTCGGTGTCGCGCCTGATCGGCGCACCGCCGGGCTATGTCGGGTTCGATCAAGGTGGTTTGCTCACGGACGCGGTCGATCAGCATCCGCACTGTGTGTTGCTACTCGATGAAATCGAGAAGGCGCATCCGGATCTGTTCAATATCCTTCTGCAGGTCATGGATCACGGCAAACTGACAGACCACAACGGCAAGAACGTCAACTTCCGCAACGTCATCTTGATCATGACGACCAACGCGGGCGCCGCCGACTTGGTGAAAAATGCCATCGGGTTCGAACGTGAAAGCCGCGAAGGCGATGACAAGGAAGCCATTGAACGGACGTTCACGCCGGAATTCCGCAACCGTCTCGATGCGATCATCCCGTTTGGTGGATTGTCGCCGGAAGTCATCGGCAAAGTGGTCGACAAGTTCATCATGCAGTTGGAAGGCCAGTTGTCCGACCGCAATGTCACCATCGAGCTCAGCCAAGCCGCCCGCGAGTGGCTGGCCAGACGCGGCTACGATAACCGCATGGGTGCGCGTCCCTTGGGCCGTGTCATTCAACAGGAAATCAAGAAGCCGTTGGCGGACCACTTGTTGTTCGGCGATCTCGTTGCCGGCGGCCATGTGAGTGTCAGCGTGGCGGAAGACAAACTCGCGTTTGTCATTACGCCCGCTAAGCATGGCCCGAAAAAGGAAGAGGTCGATGAAGACGACGAAAATCACGATGAAGATTCGGACTCCAAAAAGCCCGTCACCGTGAAGTAAGTCGCCCGATAAAAGCAAAAACCCCGCCAGTGATGGCGGGGGTATAGTGATATCCGACGATAAATATATCTAACCCGCCAAAACAAACGGCCCCTCCTCGCGGTGGGGGGCCGTTTTTATTGAACGATCATTTTAGTGTCGCCAAGTTTGAACACGGACTCCGGAGCAAATCACCGGTCAAGAGTTCTTATGTCAGAGCCCCGCACCGCGGGCACGTGAGTAAAGCTCGCAGCTAGAGAGCAGTAAAATCGGTGGCATCCACTGGTAAGTTTAAAGCGATGAGCACTCCCCGCTGGTTCTTCAACAATCTCTACCGGGGGTATCGAACTGCCGGAACGGAAGCCAATTAGTATCCGGACAACGCGATCCCTGGCCGTTGCTTCGTGGTTATCATTGAAAATACCGATCCCCGGACTTCGCTCGACCGGGCCAATATCACTTATGCATATCTCAAAAACCTGCTGGCTAGTGTCGCTGAGGTGGGAACAATAGGCAGGGCTGGAAGGAGCAAAATTCTCCATGCCAGCATCCCTCCACCAGAAGTCTGGCAATACAACTTCCAAACCATGATGAACAATAATCATCCAGTTCCTCAATGTGGCGGAGATAACTCGGGAATGTGCGTCTATAGCCGATCTACCCCACCCCGCAATTCCACTCTCAGCTATTGGTGTGAAGCGTTGGCAGCATGACCTGTGGCTCAAGATCATTGAGGCCACAACGGCAGGAGTGCCCAATAAGGTTGCGTTTGATTGGCACCTGGCTTTTCAGAAGCCAGCTTTGAGCCGGTACGGAGCGACTAGCCCAAAACTACTGGCTTGGATGAATTGCTGGAATGAAGGGAAGCTCTATCAGGATCAGGTGAAGCCATTTGGATTTCTGGTCTCCTTCATGGCCCGCACCGGTCCTTTTGCGGAGACTATAGAGCCGGAATTTGTTGATCGTTCAAAACGGGGCAGACCGACAGAGCCAGGTAGGCCGAAGCCGATTGCACCTTTTGAGCGGGACCACGACAAGGCAGCGCACCAGGCCTTTGATCGAACCAACGGGGATTCAATCGATCCAAAGTTACTCAAGACCTACGCGGAGGCCTTAGCGCAGTTTCATCTCAGCGCGGAGGATAAATTTGAAAATGGAGATTTTTTTGATACCGGCCAAACAAAGCGAAGACACGTCACAGCGACGTCTATCGGCTTGATTGGGAAAGAGGCCAATAAGGTCGGGGCGAGTGGAGAGGGCGACCCCACATCCAAAGCCCAGATCGAGTTCGAATCCCTCGTGGCGTGCCAAGCAGGATACATCTGCGAAGGTAATCCCCCCATTTTTAGGGGATCTTGATTGTAGAATTCACGCGGCTGTTTTCTGTTTCAATTTCTGGACGGGAGTGATCCCGCCAAGCCCCATGTTGGGGCGGTCGTTATTGTAAGTCCAGAGCCAGCTTGTTGCGTAATCTTGC